>NZ_JBFRCX010000014.1:0-160293 GCF_052113285.1 Rhizobium sp. YAF28
CCGCCGCAAAGCGGGTTGTTTTATTGTTGCGAGAAGCGGCGACGCCCATCGTCTCCAGCCACCGCAGCCCGCCACAACGCCGGAATTTATCTGATCCTCGGAAAAACCACAGCTAGCCGGAATAAATCGGCAGCGCCGTTGTCAACGTTCATGAAACTGCTCTGCAAAACAAGGAGCCCGCATGAATATCTTTCCCCGAAAAAGATCCCTTCCGTTGGCGGCATCGATCTTGGTGATCTTGTCCGTTTCCGCGTTTGCGGACGATTCAGCATCGCATGAACGCAGCTCCTCCGCGATTACCGACGAGACCCCGTTTCTGTCGGAAAATGACGCCGCCATGGCGAAGATGATGAACGACATGGCGGTCAGGCCGACGGGCGACGTCAACAGGGATTTCGTCGAGATGATGATCCCTCATCATCAAGGGGCGATCGATATGGCGCAGACCTACCTGCGCTACGGTAGCAATGAGCAACTCAAGCGCATTGCCCAGGAAATCATCGTCGATCAGCAGCAGGAAATTGCTGCGATGCGGCTGGCTCTCGGCGATCCTCTTCCGCCTTCGGATCCGGCGCCAACTCAAGTTTCCCCGCAAAACCCCGTCCTCTCCGGCGCCGGCATGTCGATGATGCCGGATATGGATCCGAATATGAAAATGGGCAACTGAAAGGACCCTGTCATGAAGTCTAGCCTTCTTGCCCTCAGCCTTCTTGCCGGCACGATGCTGGTGCCCTCAGTGAGCTTCGCCGGCCAGGCGCCGGGTGCGGCCTCCGATCCGGATATCCCGATCAGCAGCAGGGATCGCGTCTATGCTGCAGAACAGTTCTCCAATACGGTTTCAGTCACTGATCCTTCCACAAACAAACTGCTCGGCGTCATCCGTCTCGGCGATCCGCAGCCGGGCAATCTGAGCCCGCTCTATCGGGGGCAGGTCCTGGTCCATGGCATGGGTTTTTCGCCGGACCACAAAACGCTGGCCGTCGTTTCGATCGGCTCGAATTCGGTGACTTTCATCGACACGGCCACGAATACGGTAAAGCACACCACCTATGTGGGCCGCTCGCCGCATGAGGCATTCTTTACACCCGATGGCAACGAAGTCTGGGTCACCGTTCGCGGAGAGGATTACATCTCCGTCATCGATGCGCATACCTATGAGGAGAAGATGCAGATCAAGGTGCCGGCTGGTCCGGGCATGCAGATCTTCTCGCCGGACGGCAGGTACGGTTACATCTGCTCCTCGTTCAACCCTGAGACCGTAGTCGTTTCCGTCGCCGATCACCAGATCGTCGGCCACATCAAGCAGGAAAGCCCTTTCTGCCCCAATATTGCGGCAACGCCTGACGGCAAACAGGTCTGGTTCACCCTGAAGGATACCGGCAAGACACAAGTCTTCAACGCCGAAGCACCCTTTGATCTCATAAAGACGATCGATACCGGGCCGATCACCAATCATGTCAACATCGTTCACAATGCCAATGGCGACTTTGCCTATGTTTCCGTCGGCGGACTCAATCAGGTGAAGGTCTATCGCACGGATAACTTCCAACAGGTCGCGGCAATTCCTGTCGGCAATCTTCCACACGGCGTCTGGCCATCAGGCGATGGCACGCGCGTCTATGTGGGTCTCGAAAATGCCGATGCGCTTGCAGCAATCGACACACTGACAAACAAGGTAATCGCGACGATACCGATCGGCCAGGCGCCGCAGGCTGTCAATTATGTCCCCGATGCAGTCCCTGAGGGCGATGGCATGCGGAATCTCCAGCCGCTCGGCATCGCCGGCCAGGTAGCGCATCTTACCCTGCACGCACCGAAGACAAAGCAGGATGGCGCTGCACCAACGAGTATTTCTCTTTTCGACCAAGGTTTGTCACAGGTGCTGCAGGCATCCGTGACCGGCCTGGAGGCCAAGAAACCCTATACCCTCGCACTCTCCACGCGGGCTGACGGTTCTGGCGATCTTCAACCCTTGGCGTCATTCATGACAAACCCGGCCGGTTCGGCGATCGTCAATGCCGTTGGCCCCATCCGGCAGATCGTCCAGAGCAGCGAGAAGGCCGAGCGCCGCTATCTCGTCATTGCCGCGGCGGGAGATAAAGGGTCCGGCGAAGTCGTCCAGATCGAAGCGAAGTAGATCTCTTCCGCCCGCCGCCTGTGATAGGGTGGCGGGCGGAAGCTCCTGAAGGTAAGCCTCATGAGTGACATTCTGCAGCTTGTCGAACCGATGATCCCGGCGCTTCGCCGGTACGCCCGCGGATTGCTCAAGGATGCAACGGCAGCCGACGATCTCGTTCAGGATTGCCTGGAGCGGGTTATTGCCCATTGGCATCATCGCCGAAACGAAGATCCGCGCACCTGGATTTTCGCTATCCTCCACAATCTCGCGGTCAACCGGTTGAAGCAGAACGCACGCCGTGGCGAACATCTGCCCTTCGAGAAGGTGGATGAAAGTGCCTTTGCCCGGCAACCGACGCAGGAAGATAATCTGCTGCGTCGCGATATCATTCAAGCGCTGGAGAAACTTCCTGAGGAGCAGCGCAGCGTCCTGCTGCTGGTATCGGTCGAGGATCTGTCCTATTCGCAGACAGCGGAAGTTCTGGCTATCCCGATCGGCACCGTCATGTCGCGCCTGTCGCGGGCGCGTGAGCGGCTACGGCAGATATTGGAGAACTCGGGGCAGGCAACACAGGGGCCAGCCGCCCATCTTCGGAGAATAAAATGAGCGTAAAACCGATCACCGAGGATGATCTTCACGGTTTTGTGGACGGTGCACTGGACGAGGCGCGTGAAGCCGAAGTTTCCGTCTATCTTGAAACCCATCCCGAAATCGCTGCGCGAATCGACAGCTATGGCAGGCAGCGGCTTGATTTGCGGGCTGCGCTCAACTCTGTCGCGGAAGAGCCAATCCCGAGCCGGCTGAACCTGAGCCACCTGCTGGAGGTGCCCAAGCAAGGCCGGCTGCCCTTCTGGCGTATCGCGGCCGCCGCAGTCGTTCTTCTCGTCGCCGGCGGTTCCGGTGGCTGGATGCTGCATGGCATGTACCGGCAGCCAAACGAGGGCATGGTAGCGCTGGCTGATGAAGCTGCCAACAGCTTCGCCACTTACGCGCCCGACAGGGTGAGGCCGGTCGAGCTCCGTGCCGACAATATGGCCGAACTCGTCGACTGGGCAACGGAGCGCATGGGCCGCAAGCCGGTGCTGCCGGATCTTTCCAAGTCGGGCTATCGTCTGATGGGCGGCAGGATGATCTCGACGTCGCATGGTGCCGGATTGATGCTGATGTATGATGATGATCGGGGAACGCGTCTCGTCATGCTGACGCGGCCAATGCTCGCCGATCAGAACAAACCCATGGCGCAGCATGCGCGGGGCAATGTTGAGGGCTGGAGCTGGGCGTCCGGCGGCATGGGGTACAGCCTCGTCGGCGCCCTGCCGGCCGATACCTTGCATCCGCTCGCCGATGATATCAGGCACCAGACCGAAACCGGTGCCTGAGCCCTGTCACGCCTCAAGCATGTCGCGTGAAAGTGTGCAGCGATTTTGCGGTAACCACATGCGGAAAACAAAGACTTTAGTGCATGCGGGGGCGGCGTTTCTCGCCGCCGCGCCTTCCAGGCAATCCCATCATGCCTTCAGGAATCTGTTCGTCGGCTGCCAATGCCGCATTATGCTGGCGTAGACGCTCAAGCGCCACGCAAGCAAGCTCGGTATAGGGAATGGCAGCCGGATCGTCGGTATGGATATCCTGGATCGCCGCGAGGACCGTCTCGGCTTGCGTAAGGCGGCGTGTTGCGATGAGGGCGATACCTTCCTTGTAGCGGGCCTGCACCACATGGGGCGCCTGCTCGCCGATGCGACGGAAAGTTACGGCTGCATCCTCATAGAGTTTCAGCGCCAATTGCGTATCTCCAAGGCGAAGTGCAATCGGCAGCGGCTCGGCGGTGCGCTCCAGCAGCGACTGATAGGCGGCAAGGGCTTCGGTCAGCTTTCCTCGGTCGAAGAGCAGGTTGGCGAGGCCAAATTCGGCACCCACATGGCCCGGCGAGGATTGCAGAACCTGGGCGAAGACGATCTCGGCTTTTCCCTTCTCACCCTTTCGATACATTTCGAGTGCCTGCTCGTAGACATATTTGATGCTGCGAGGATGCAGAACGCCGCCGAGATTGCGTCCGTCGCGGGTCCTGAAGAGCGTGTAGCTGATCCGCCGCTCGTCAGCGCCGAAAACATATTTGTAAGATTCGTTTCCACGCAGGAAATCATAGAACCGGAAGCCGTCTTCGATCGCCCGGCGGATGCAGTATCCATGCAGAACCAGACCGGGAGACGGAGTTTTCCAGTTCTCGTCACGACCGGTGATATAGAAAAGGATCGTCTTTTTCGGTTGGTCGATGATATTGGCGAGGGCGCCGAGCGGCTGCTCGCCGAACCAGAAGACCGGGACGTCGAGCGTGCCGCTCTTGAAGCAGTCCATCAGCATTTCGCGGGTAGAATTGATGAGCCGCTCCGTCCGCTCCGGTCCTTTGCGCTCCGTCCATCGCGTGCGCCAGAAGTCAAAGAGAATGGTGAGGTCGCGGTCAATGGTCTCAGGCGTTGCCATCGTGATCCGGTAACCTTCGTCGCCATCGAGCTTGCGCAGAAAGCGGCGCAGCTTCTGGCGCGTCTGACTGCTCATCTTCTGCTCCAGATAGTCGTCCCAGCTTGCAGGCAACGAGACGACCGGGCAGATCGTATTGTCGATATTGTCATGGCTGGTGGGCGCGTTGTCGCGAAACATGACGAGCGGCCCCTGCAGCGCCAGGATCATCTTCTCCCGCCGCTCCGGCGGCCCGCTGAAATGCTCCAGCCTGAGATGAGTCCAGTTCTGCTGTTTGAGATAAGCGGTAAAGCCGGTGATGGCTTTTTGCTCGTAACCGGGCATGATGATGAGGCCGGTATAGTCAGCCGAATAATTCCCACCCATGACGATTTCATCGTAGAAAAGCCCACACTGCTCATCGAGTTTCGTGAGCAATCTCAGCGGCAAAAAGGCGACATAGGGAGCATTCGGCTCCCGCTCGCGCAGCGCCAGCACGAACCAGCGGCCGCGGTGCCCAAGAAAGTCTCTGAGCCATGCCCAGGAGAGGAAATGTTGGGCGTCTGGATCATCCCGATAGACCTGATCCCAATTGTCGCGAACGGCGTCAAAACCGGCGATGGTATCAATGACATCGATGCGCATGCCCCCTCCCAATACTCCATACCTAATTCGGGAAATTCCAGTCTAATGGGAAACATCGATCTTCAAATAAACCGTCCGGGTGATTCCCTGAGACGAAATCGGATTAGCCCAAAGCAGCCGTTCTCGGCCGACAATACTAGAGCGCGACAATCCGTGGACTTGCATGGATGAAAGCCCAGAGTGCCTTGCTGATATTGACGATCTCGCCAATCGATTTTTCCAGAAGCTCCAATTCCCGGTCATCCATCTGTTCGATCTTTCCGTAGCGGATTTCCTTATCGTCCTCGACCAGGCGCATGAGTTGCGTGCTGGAGATTTCACCCTTCTCGTCGAAGGAATAGATGCAGTGATTGTATTTGTTGCGCATCTTCGATTCCTTCTTCAGGCGCGACATGGCTGAAAGAACGGCTTTGCGGTCCGCAGCCGACGTCGAAGGAAGCTTTGCGAGACGCTCGACGAGATCTATGCGCGCGCGTGTCGTATTAAGCGTCAGGAAGACCACGATCGCCGCCTCCTTCTCCACCTTGAGAAGGTGGGCGATAATATAGATCAGCAGGCTTTCTGTATTCGTCCAGACATAGTTTAACCGACCAACATTCAATAAGACATCTGACATGGCCGGCATGCTGAATTCCTTCGGTTCAACTCTAATAATACATGAACTATATCAGATTATTTCGATAAATGCTTCGACCATTTCTGCGCTTAACGCTCCTTGAACGCGCGTGACATGCTGTCGGCGATCGGCTTGCTCAGATATTCGAAGAACGTGCGCTCCGAACTCTGGATCAGCACTTCAGCAGGCATGCCGGGAACCGGATGGAAGTTGTGAACGCGGGCAATTTCCGAGTCCGGGATCTGTACGCGCACGATGTACACGTCCTTCACGGACAGGCCGGCATTTTCCTCAATGGAGTCGGCCGAAACATAGAAGACCTTGCCTTCCAAAACCGGCGTGGTGCGCCTGTTGAGGGCAGTCAGGCGGATTGCCGCCGTCTGCCCTTCGTGAAGCTGATCGATGGAGGTACGCAATACCTGCGCCTCCAAGATCAGCGGCACGTGGGCCGGCAGAATTTCCATGATCGGTTTTCCGGTGGTGATGACGCCGCCGGCGGTGTGGTAGTAGGAGCGCACAACCGTACCAGTCACTGGCGAACGGATGACCGTACGCTCCAGAACGCCAGCAGCTTCGTGCAGCTGTTGACGCACGCTGTCGAGGTCGGATTCGGCGGTCTCCAGGGCGTCAAGCGCTGCCTGCTTGTTGGAGTTGACGGCGATGACCGCTTCCTGACGGAATTTGGCGATTTCCGCCTCGCTCTCGTTGAGCTCTCCGTTCAGGCGCGAAATATCGCCCATCGCATCGGCAATGGCGCGCTCGATGGCCAGAAGGTCGGTCCTGCGCATATAGCCGACCTTGACGAGCCGTTCCTTGGAGTCCCGCTCATCCGAGAGCAGCGCCAGTTGCCGTTCGAAGGACTCTCGCTGGCCCTTGTAACCTTCGAAGCGGTATTCCAGCGACTTGATGTTCTTTTCGATAAGGTTGAGCTGCTCCTCGAGTTTGACCTGCTTGCTTCGGAAGACGATGTTCTGGCTCTGGATGATGGCGTTGATATCGGGGTCACTCGCCTCTGCCATGACGATGTCAGGAAGCTTGAACTCACGCGATCCCTGTGCTTCGGCCCTCAGGCGTCCAACAACTGCTTCCAGACGCAGCCGCCTCAGCGTCAGCATTCGCTCGTTGGTCAGGGCGGCTGTTTGGTCGAGGGTCACCAGGACGTCGCCCTCCTTGACGCTTTCGCCTTCGCTGACGAGCATTTCCTTGATGATGCCGCCTTCAAGGTGTTGGACGACCTTGTTGTTGCCGGTCGCCACGAAGCTGCCCTGGGCGATGATGGCGGAGGCAAGTGGCGCGGTTGCCCCCCAATATCCGAAGCCGCCGAACGAGCAGAAAAGGACCGCCAGGCCGACAAAGCTGTGCAAACGGATGGAGCGCGGCACGTCGCCATACCACTCGAGCTGCACCGGGCCGGTCGATTCCTGCTTCTTCTTTCCCATGGCCTTTATCCTTCGATACGCGGTGACTGTTGGCCAGCTCGGCCATTGCCCTTGGATATTGCCTGCAGGACTTCCATTCGCTCGCCGAACATGGCGACCGTGCCGTCCTTGAGCACCATGATCTTGTCTACGCACTGCAGAAGCGCAGGGCGTTGAGTGATCGTAACTGTCGTGATTCCCTGTTTCTTGGCATGGATCAGCGCTTTTGCGAGCGCGGCTTCGCCCTGGGTGTCGAGATTGGAATTGGGCTCGTCGAGCACGACGAATTTGGGATCACCGAAGAAGGCGCGCGCCAGTGCGATGCGCTGCTTCTGGCCACCCGAAAGCGGCGCGCCATCGGACGCGACGACGGTCTCATAGCCCTGTGGGAAACTGGCGATCAGCTCATGCACGTCGGCAAGGACGGCGGCCTCATAGATCTGCCGGTCTTCGACGTCATCGCGCATGCGGCAGATATTGGCCTTGATGGTGCCTGGGAAGAGCTGCACATCCTGCGGCAGATAGCCGATGCTTTCGCCGAACTGCCGCTGGTCCCAATTGCGAAGATCCATGAGGTCGAGGCGCACATTGCCGGAGGTCGGCAGGATCGAGCCCACCAGCATTTTGCCGAGTGTCGTCTTGCCGGAACCGGAATTGCCGATGATCGCCAGCGATTCACCTTTCCTCAGAGAGAAGGAGATGCCGTTCAGGATCACCTTCTTCTGCGGCGGCGGAACGAAGAGGATCCGCTCCACATCGAGCCTGCCTTCCGGATTGGGAAGGCGCAGCCGCGGAAAGTTGAGCGGCGAGGTCAGCAGCAGGTTCTTGATGCGGCCATAGGCTGCGGCCGATCGGTTGAACTGATGCCAGCCTTCGATTGCTCCTTCAATCGGCGCCAGCGCACGGCCGGAAATGATCGAGGCTGCGATGACCATACCGCCCGTCAGCTCTCCGGACAACGACAGATGCGCGCCCCAGCCGAGAAGCCCGACCTGCGTGATCATGCGGCAGGCCTTGGAAATGCCGGTGAAGATGATGTTGCGGTCCTGCGCCTGGACGTGGGATTTCAGCGAGCCGGCGGTTTCCCGGCCCCACATCTTCACCGCTTCGGGGATCATCGCGAGCGCGTTGATGATCTGCGAATTCCGCGACATGGAATCGAGATGGAAATTCGCGCGGCTGAGATAGCTGTTGGATTCGGCGAACTGTTTGGCCGTGAACTTCTGGTTCAGGAAAGCGATCACAAACAGCACCGCGCAGCAGACCATAATGATGATGCCGAGATGCGGATGCACCAGGTAGACGACGATCACGAAGAGCGGCATCAGCGGCGCGTCAAGGAAAGCAATCAGCGTTCCTGAAGTCAAAAAGCTGCGGAGGGACTGAAGGTCCTGCAGGATCTGGTAATCCTTGCCGCTCCCATGCAGCGAGGCGCGAGCGGCCGCACTGAGGATCGGTGCGCCCAGCTGGACTTCCAGTTCCACGGCAGTCCGCATCAGGATGAAGCGCCGGACAGAATCCAGGAAGGCCTGTAAGAGGACAGCGCCCACCACCACGATGGAAAGCATCACCAACGTGTCAATGGAGCGGCTGGTCAGGACACGGTCGGAAATCTGGAAGAGGTAGAGCGGGATCGCCAGCAGGAGCACGTTGATCGCGATCGTGAAGACCATCACGATGGCGAGATTGCGCCTGATAACCGCGATGCCTCGCGCAAGGCTCAAAGCGAAATTCACCGGCTCGCTGCGCTTGTGGAAGCCGCTGTTTCCGCCGCCGCCCCCGCCGCCCCCGCCGCCGAAATCCGGTTCCTTGCCGCCCCCGCCGCCGTCGCCTGTGCGCAGGCGGCGCTCATTTTCCTTCACCGGACCGGTGTCGCCATCGATCGTCTTGGCAAAGGGAATATCCGGCTTGGCCTTGAGCTCGTCGGTTTCACCGGGCATCCGCCGGGCCTCGATGACGGGCGCCGCCATCAGTTCTTCAGCCGGCTGCGGCTTTGTTTCCGGCTCCACGACATTGACGACGGGTATGTCATGGCCGGAAAGCTGCCTTGTAGGTTGTTCGGTCGGCATCACGGTTTGCACGTCATCCACCTTCTCTTCAGCGACAGCCTCGACTTCATGGGGATAGGAAGACACTTTGCGCGTCAGCTGGCGAAGATGGTCCACCGCATCGTCGATCGCCGAAACGCAGGCCTCCGTCAGAAAATCCTGAGGATTTGCCGCCGTAGAGGATGGCTTTTCGCCACGCAGATCGATCGCGCTGCCATTTGCAAAAATCTGTTTTGAAATCTGATTCATCGCGGTCTCTCCCAAGATACGCAGGTCACGCGACCACGGCTTGCATTACATCCGAGGGGTGAGCAGAGGACCATGAAAGATCATGCCCGCCGTTGATGATGCCATCGCCGCTGTCCGCGCCTTGGGGGCTATCGTCATCGAGAAAGGCGATGACTTCATTGGCAAGCCTTTCGCCTGCCGTTTCGGGCTGGGTGGCATCGTGTTCTATGATCCCGCCCTGGATGAGAATGGCGTCGGAATAGAGCTGACCGGCAACATAGGTGGTGTTGCCGAAGCTGTCGTAATCGACGATTTCAGCGATATTGGCGACGGTGTTGCTGCCCGTATCGATCGTGATCACGGCGTCCTGGTTGTTCTTCAGAAGCTCGGCTGCGGCCTGGGTCACGTCGTCGGAATCTCCGAGCACCGCGACCTGCTTGATGATCGTCATGTCGTAGAGATTGCCTGTGATGTAGAGAACATTCACGCCGACATAGCCCTGGAAATTGGAATCGGTGGACAAGCCCTCGGGCATTGTCGGATCACGCTCCTGGATTCCCTTCTCTGCCTCGTGCATATAGTCGGGCATGGTCTCGAAGCGGTCGTTGGTTCCAACATTGTGGATCGCCGCAAGATTCCAGATGAGATTGTTGCCGGATTGGATGGTGGCACCATCGTCTATACCGTCTTCGGCGCGGGCCCAGTCGTTGTCGTAGAGAAGCGAAATCTGCGTGATGCTATTGATATCGTAGACATTTCCGCCGACGATCACCAGGTCGTACTGCAGGCCCATTTGGAAGAAGGACGAGAAATTCAGCGTCGTATTTCCGCCCGTCAGAACCGTCGCTTCCGACCCGCTCGTCATGACGGTCATGGTGTCGTTGTCGGTCACGAAATGATACTGTTCGATCCAGCTCACGAAGGAGACGTCGCCCTCGATAACGCTGACACGCCAGGCCATCGGAAAGATGGGGTCGCCATGTGCATCGACCGTCGTCTGCGGTTGTGTTGATTGGAAACTGTCCCGTTCGAAGCTTGCAATATTGTAGGCGGTGACGCCGGCTGCATCGGCAGAGGAATGGAATACCGAGGCGATGCTGTCATTGTCGCTGTAGACATAGACCTGGGTGATCGCATCGACCTGGTGATAGTCGCCCATGACGGCCGTCACGGAAGAGATCACTGCCGTGTTGACGACGGAGGCAATGTTGGCGACGAGGTTTGCGCCCGCGGTGACCTCCAGGCTGTTTCCAGCCGGGTCATGCTGTTCGACGGATGTCTGGGTTTCGTCGGGTTCTTCAGGCAGTTTGGCAATCCCCCGATCCGGCAGCAGGTCGTCGAGCGCCGGAATTTCGGAAACGTGCTTGCCGTTCATATAGGCTCCGGTGATCTCGTCACCCGCCAGCACGAAATCATGTGCCTGATCGTTTGGATTGTCTGCCGGCGGCTCGCCCGTTCCGATCGATGTCTGGCCGGAATCCCTTACTCCCTGGATGTAGGTTTCCATATCCCCGGCGATCTGCTTGACCCCCTCCAGGGTGTCGGTCCGATGCAGGTCGGAAAAGGGAGAGAAAATCTCGGCCTTGGCGCTGAATTCAGCCAGTTTCTCAACTACGAAACTCGTATCGCGCGGGGCATGATTGCCACCGGTCATATCGAGATAATCGTCGTCGTAGAGAATGTTGACCTGTGTGGTGAAGCGGATCACCGAGCCCGGGCCGTCGAAAACCTGCAGCTCTTCTTCGGTTTCGATATCGATGTCCTGTGGACTGCCGAACCGGGGCAGCGACGACACATCGCGGTGGGCAATCTCGGAGAGCTTTTCGATGCTTTCCTCAAAGGGGCGGCCGAAGCGGCGGGCGCCTCCATAAACGATCTCATAGCTGACGCTTCTGTAGTTGACATCAGGATCGTAGTCCTGGAGCGCGAGATCGGAGGCGAAGGCGGGCGTATTGGCGACCAGATCGTCAAGCGCCGGATTATTTTCGGCAGGGCCTGTACCCTCCGTCAGCCCCGCACGCAGCCTCATCTCATCGGTCGTCGTTTCGAATATGCCGATGAAATGGGCGATGATTTCTGAGAATTTCTCGATTTGCATTGCCTTGGCCTCCCTTATCGAAGAGACGACCGGCCATGCGACATCCTTCTGCGGGAGCCGCGCTGTTCGTCAATTCGCACGCAAGCATTCAAACTGCACCGGCCGAAGCCGGTGCAGCCCTTTCTTGTCTTGGAGGTTAGTGCCCACTTGTATCTTCGCCGACATCGGAAACATGTGAGTTGCCGCCGATGACACTGGAGTCCACAGCGTTGCTGAGCATGTTCGCGCCCTGAACGAGCTCCATATGGAAGCCCGAATTGGCAAGAATTGCCGAAGCATCTGCCGTGGAAGTGCCTGTGACGTCGTCACCTGCCTTGAGATCCCAGCCCTTGCTGTCCATATCCATGCCGTCAGCACCGTGCGCTGTGCCGGCATTCGCACTCAGGTGGTTCTGAGCGCCGCCGTTCTCCATCGTGATGTTCCAGGCCTGATCCTGGTCTGCGAGATGGTTTGCCTGGACAGTGCTGAAGACTGAGTCGGCGCCTTCGCCGGACAGTGAACCGTTGAGGATATTGTCGATATTGAGGGTGAAGGAGAAGTCATCCCCGATGTCGAAGGTGAGGTCGTGGCCGGCTACGCCGAGGTTCCCGAAGTCCTTGACATCATCAATAACGGCGAAGTCCGTGTCCGTCTTGTTGAAGCTGTCGCTCGTATTGTGGCTGTTGGTGGTCGTCTTGGTGTCGGTATCCGTGACCGTCTTGATGTCGGTGTCGATATCCGTCTTGGTGGTCGTGTCGTTATCGGTGATCGTCTTGATGTCAACGTCGTCGTCGCTGTACGACTTGGCGTCATAGCTCCAGTCGTAGTCCGACTTCGTGGTGGTGGTTGTGTCATTATCGTTGATGGTGGTCGTCTTGGTGTTCGTGTCGTCGTCCGACTTGTAGCTCCAGTCGTAGTCGTTGTCGCGGTTGTCGCCGTTGTCGGTCTTCACGTCGAGATCGACGTTAGCCTTGACGTCAACGTCCGTGCTGTTGTCGGTGTTGTTGCGATTGTCACCATTGGCGATGCCGCCGACGTAACCTGTGGAATCATCATCGATTTCGGTTGAATTGATAGCGCTGGAAAGGCCATCGGCCAGGGCGCCCACCTTGACGGTGTCGTCGTCTGAGCCCTGTGGACCGGGCTTCGGATCATAAGGCATTACGTTTCCTCCAGAAAAAAAACTGGAGCAGCTTTCGAAGTCCCTCTCATCTCAAATGGGATCTTTGCTCGCGCTTGCTCCAATGTGTTAACATCGGCAGATGGACTCGATACCTTTTCACCTGCAGCTTCATCGCGATTTGTTGGCCAAATTCTGTATTGGGATTGTGCCTATTCAGTACAAAGACGCACAAATCCGGTCCCGGACTCGATATGAGCGCGAGCAAGGCAGTCGAACTTCTTTTTGAGTTCCCTCGAAAGAAGACCAAGTATCAAAAACACATGCTGATACTTGATTTTCATGTCGCCACTTTGGCAACCCTTACAGATTGATGGAAAAAACTGGGTCCCGATAGATATCAATTCGGGCTAAGGCATCTGAAGTCCAGCTCAATACTCCAGTTAAGCCAATACCGGATCGCGGGCTCGGAGAAGGCTGTGTGCGAATTCGGGACCGTGTCCCGTGCCTCGGAATTCGGAGGGTTCGACTGATTGCGATATCGCTAAGTTAAGTTCGAAAGGTTCTCCGTCTTATTTTGAAATATCGTCTGCCCATTACCACGTTGGTTTTGTATGTCTCGAACTAATACATGCTGCTTTATACCGTGATCTAGTTGAAATACCGCCCACTAGTATGTTTCTTGTCGGAAATGCAACCATAAAGTGGCAAAAAATAAATATAACTTTGTGACAACTAACCCATTTGGGCCATTTCTTTCCTTTGAAATCCATATTACCATAATTAAGAAATGCCTAAAAGATAAGGCGGCCACATGCCTAGGGGCAATGTTCGTCGGCATGTAATACCCGCCATCGCGCCAATGGGAGTAGAAGCTCCGAGTTTGAGTATAGTGTAGCGCTAGGGGAGGCGTATATGTTCATGGTTGGGTCGGAAGTAGGAGATTCGGATCAGGCAAGAAGACTGAGCCCGAATGGAGAAACAGTCCTGGTAATCGCCAAGGCGGACTTGTTCTCCGAGTGCATGGTTGAGGCACTGGCAAAGAAATTCCCGAATTTTGATGTCGTAAGCGTATCGAGCGCGCAGTCCATATCCGAGAAGGATATTCACGACATGCGGCTTGTCCTGTTCTATCATGTCGCCGGCGCCGAGTTGCACGATGCGCTGCAGGTCGTTCGTGAAAACCGTCCGGACGCATCCATCGGCCTTGTCGTCGAAGCTATCGATATGATGGAGCCCTATATCAGCCGTCTTGTCGAGGCGCGTGTCGTCGATGGCGTCCTGCCGCTCAATCTGCGTCTGGATGTCTTCATGGCGGCAATCGATCTGCTGATGAAGGGCGGCGAACATTTTCCATCCGCGCTTCTGGGTCGTCTGTCCAACCGGGCAACGGCGCAGCTCGAGCCCTCGCTGTACCAGACGAAGTCCGTCGACGCAGCGCGCGCCAATGCGCTGAAGCTTCGCCGCAACAGCATGGCGGCTCTGACCACGCGCGAGGTACAGATTCTCGACCTCATCTGTAAGGGCACGCAGAACAAGATCATCGCCGACAAGCTTCACCTGTCCGAAAACACGGTGAAGGTTCACGTCCGCAATATCTATAAGAAGATGAATGTGAGAAATCGCACTGAAGCGGCCTCACGTTTCTTCAACGATACGTCGGACAGTGGCGATCTCTCTGGCAGGTGGCCGCACTAGGCCATCAATCCATCCGGGACGAGCGGGCAAAGCAGCGTGATTTCTGGCCGAAACCGCTCGGCGAACAGATGTAAGGCGCGGAACCGGGATAGACCGCGGCGCTCACTTTAGCCGAAGCGGTCTTCGGTTCGGCAGCATAGGCGAAGTCCTTCGCGGTATGTGGCACGCTTGCCACAACGACATTCTTCTCCGTGCTTCCCACGATCGCGGTATCGACGACCGCACATGAGATCGGTCCGATGGCCGAGAGAACGATCGTCGCAGCCAAAGCTAGGGAGCTGAAGCTGCATGGCGCTCTGCCATGTATGCGATCATGAGTCGTCATTAAAAAACCCTCTCTATCATCAGGGCAATAGCGACGCGCCCTCGCACACCAGTGGCTGGCCACTCCTTATATTGGCTTCATTGACTGAAGCTGGAGCGGCCGGACAGAAAGCATGGCACGATAGTCATTGAGAGGGATTAATCAAGCAAATTCCGAAGTTTAATACTATAGCTATTTAGAATTGCTCCCGTGTTTTGAAGTTGACCTTCACTGATATCCTCTTATCATTTTGAGCATAGGTACAATTATCTGAAGAATAACCGAGCCGGTTATTTCATAGATACCACTTCGCGTTGAAGTTATCGAGGCGGATCAAGAGGGAGCCTAAAGTATAGAAGGGTCTATGAAGACCACACGACATGGGAAGGAATTTGTAGTGCGTAGTATTCCCACCGAAGGATATTCAGGATCTGCATTCGCATCGCCACGCCAGCAGTCAAAAACCGTGCTGGTCAACGGAGGCGCCGGTTTCCTGGGTTCCCATCTTTGCGAGCGACTTCTCGAGCGCGGCCATCAGGTCATCTGTCTCGACAATTTCTACACTGGCCGCCACGTCAATATCGAGCATCTGCTGCAGAATGCCCGTTTTCGGCTTTTGGAACATGACGTGCGCCAGCCTTATGACGTCGAGGCTTCCGTCATCTTCAACTTTGCTTCGCCAGCCTCGCCGCCGGACTATCAGCGTGATCCCGTCGGCACCTTGCTGACCAATGTGCTTGGAGCCGTCAATACGCTCGATGCAGCCCGCCGCAGCGGCGCAACGGTCGTCCAATCCTCGACTTCGGAAGTCTATGGGGATCCGCACGAGAATCCGCAGCGCGAAACCTATTTCGGCAATGTCAATCCGATCGGCCCGCGCGGCTGCTACGACGAGGGCAAGCGGTCAGCCGAGACCTTGTTTTTCGATTATCACCGCAAGTATGGGGTCGATATAAAGGTTGGCCGGATCTTCAATACCTATGGCCCGCGTATGCGCCTTGATGATGGACGCGTCGTATCCAACTTCATCGTCCAGGCGCTCTCCAACACCGACATAACGATCTACGGTGATGGCCGGCAGACCCGCTCCTTCTGCTATGTCGACGATCTCGTCGGTGGTTTCCTGCGTTTCGCCGATGCCGGCGAACACTGCGTCGGTCCGATCAATCTCGGCAATCCGGCGGAGATCACTGTGCGGGATCTGGCGGAAATCGTCATTGATCTGACCAATTCGCGCTCGCGCATCATTTATCTGCCGGCCGTGGCAGACGATCCGCAGCAGCGCCGTCCGGATATTTCCAGAGCCAGAGAAGAGCTGAACTGGTGGCCGACGACGGAGCTGAAGACCGGGCTGAAGCGTACGATAGCCTATTTCGATGCGCTGCTTGCCCGCAAGGAAGTGGTGGAGGCCGTATGAGATGCCCCGCTACATCCTGGTTACGGGTGGCGCCGGCTTCATCGGCAGCCACATCTGCAAGGCGCTTGCGCGTGCCGGCATGGTTCCGGTCACCTATGATAATCTTTCCACCGGACATATCGACAGCGTCCGGTGGGGGCCGCTGATCCAGGCGGATATCGCCGATGGCGCAAGGTTGCGGCATGTCATGGCCGAGTACTCGCCGGATTGTGTCATCCATTGCGGTGCCAACGCCTATGTCGGTGAATCCGTCGAAAAGCCGAGCATCTATTATCGCAACAATGTCATCGGCAGCTTGTCGCTGCTGGACGCCTGTCTCGATTGCGGCATCGATAGGATCGTCTTCTCCAGCAGCTGCGCGACCTACGGCATTCCCGAGATGCTGCCGATCTGCGAGAAGACGCCGCAACAGCCGGTCAATCCTTATGGCAGGACCAAGCTGATCTTCGAAATGGCACTGGAGGATTATGCGGCCGCCTATGGTATCCGCTTCGCCGCGCTCCGTTACTTCAATGCGGCCGGCGCCGATCCGGAAGGCCAGCTTGCCGAGCGGCACTATCCCGAAACCCATCTGATCCCGCGCGCTCTTCTCGCCGCAAGCGGCCGGATCGAGAGCCTCGATATTTTCGGTACCGACTATTCGACGGAAGACGGCACCTGCGTCAGGGATTACATCCATGTCAGCGATCTTGCCCAGGCGCATCTTGCCGCCGTTCGCCATCTTCTGGTTGGCGGCAATTCCCTGAGCCTCAATCTGGGCTCCGGCCGTGGCACGTCGGTCGGCGAGATCCTTAATGCCGTCAAACGAAAGACCGGTCACAGGGTGCCGATCCGCTGTCAGCCCCGCCGTGCGGGTGATCCGCCTGCGCTTTTCGCCGATACGAAAAGGGCTCGCCTTGAGCTGGACTTCATGCCGGCGCTTTCCGATATCGATACGATCATCCGCACGGCCGGCCCGACTTTCGGACTGGAAGTGATCGCATGAGCACCAGTGTCGAAATCGACCGCGTACATCAGTCTTCTGCCGCCAAACCCGAGATGTTCGAGCCCGTCTTTACCGGCTGGAATCGAGCCGCCTATGGTCTTGGCATCGCCTGCTGGCTGGCAGCACTCGCTTACTTCTGGCTCTGGTGGGCTGAGCCCACTCACGTCGTTTCATGGCCGGCATTCCTGCTCGTCACCGTCATCCTCGCCTGGGTCACCCTGATACCGGCCTATTTCATCCTGATTTTTCTGGATGCAAGGCAGGTCAGCTCATCCGCCGACCTGCCGAAGGGCCGCGTCGCCATGGTGGTCACCAAGGCGCCGTCCGAACCTTTCGACGTCGTGCGCAAGACGCTTCTTGCGATGCTCGATCAGAAGGGTGTCGAGTTCGATGTATGGCTCGCCGATGAAGATCCGTCCGATGAGGCCAAGAGATGGTGCGGGCAGCATGGCGTCTTGATCTCAACCCGCAAGGGCGTCAGCGAATATCACCGTCCCGTCTGGCCGCGCCGCACGCGCTGCAAGGAAGGCAATCTCGCCTATTTCTATGATCACTTCGGCTATGAGCGCTATGATTTCGTCGCCCAGTTCGATGCCGATCATGTGCCGACGCCGACTTATCTTCGCGAGGTCCTGCGCCCCTTCTCCGATCCCGAAGTCGGCTATGTCTCGGCACCCAGCATCTGCGATGCCAATGCTGCCGAAAGCTGGGCCGCCCGCGGCAGGCTCTATGCCGAAGCGAGCCTGCATGGTTCGCTGCAGGCGGGATACAATAATGGCTGGGCGCCGCTCTGCATCGGCTCGCACTATGCCGTTCGCACAGCGGCCTTGAGGAAGATCGGCGGGCTCGGTCCCGAGCTCGCGGAAGATCATTCGACCACGCTGATGATGAATGCCGGCGGCTGGCGCGGGGTCCATGCGGTCAATGCCATCGCCCATGGCGACGGGCCGGCGACCTTTGCCGATCTGGTGGTACAGGAGTTCCAGTGGTCGCGCAGCCTGGTCACCATCCTCTTGCAGCATTCTCGCCGGCATGTCGCCCGGCTGCCGCTGAAGTTGAAGTTCCAGTTCCTGTTTTCGCAGCTCTGGTATCCGCTGTTTTCGACTTTCATGGCGGTGATGTTCCTGCTGCCGGTCGCAGCCCTGCTCACCGGCCATGTCTTCGTCAACGTCACCTATCCGGCATTCCTGCTGCATTCTCTGCCGCTTTCGATCGTGCTGACGGTATTCGCCATCTTCTGGCGCGCGTCAGGCACATTCAGGCCATACGATGCAAGGCTCTTCGGCTGGGAAGGGGTAGTCTTCATCCTGCTGCGCTGGCCTTGGTCGCTTGCCGGCACCCTCGCTGCCGCACGCGATCACGTGACCGGTTCTTTCGTGGATTTCCGCATCACTCCGAAGGGTGATCAGGGGCAGCGCAAACTGCCGGCGCGGATAATGGCACCGTACATCGCACTATTGGGCATTTGTGCTGCGGCCATGGTTTTTGCTGCCGATGGCGATGGTGCGCGTGGCTTCCAGATCTTCGCGGCGATCAACTTGTTGATTTATGTATCGCTCATAATCCTGGTTGTCGTCCGTCACACCGCGGAGAACGGTCAGTCCCTTTTGCCGCAAGTATACGGCCTGCGGTTTGCCGCCGCCGCCGGTCTCGTCGCCTGCCTGGTCGGCGGGGTGCAACTCGGCAACCACGGGCTAGCTGCCATGGAGGCGCTTTCGCACGGCCAGCCCTTCGTCACCTTTACCCAGTCGCAATTTGCTGTGGCGGGTGCAGGGCTCGGCGGCGGCAAGACCAGGATCGTGAAATTCCGTCTCAAATGGCACGGCTTTGCCGAAGCCGGCCGTGAACGAAGGGATGTTGGGGAGAGCAGAAATGCGTGAGGAGGATAAAATGAGAATGACAATACGATCGACGGGAGGAGCGCTGGCTCTGTGCCTCTGCCTCATCCTCCCGACGGGTGCACTCGCAGCAGAAAAGACGAAAGCACCGATACCGACGCCACTGAATGCCGGCGAACTCTACGTGATCTACGCCGACAAGACCTGGACCTGGGATACGGGTGGCGGCCGTTTCATTGGCGAGGGCAGGCATTTCGTCGCCTGGGTCGACAATGGCGGCAAACAATCTTTCGCAGAGGGCCGCTGGGTCGTCGATGATCTCGGTCAGATGTGCATGCGCGCAACCTGGACCAATAATGAGGGGGCGGCACGTGCCAGTACCTGCTTCGGCCACCGCAGGATCGGCAACACGATCTATCAGCGGCGTCAGCCGAGCGGGGACTGGTACGTGTTCCGGCATGCTTCCACGAAAGCCGACGATGAGTTCCGGAAGCTGGTCCCGCCAGACACGGTGAGCCTGAAAGCCAAAGAGCTGAAACAGGTTCTCGCAACCAATAAATAGCCGAAGGGGAGGAAAAGACTATGAAAACCCTGGCGAAGAGAATCTCGACGGCAACAATCGCGATGCTTCTGCTCGGCGTTGCCGACCTGTCGCACCGAAGCGAGGCGCAGAACACCACCGCCGTCATGAATGCGGGTGCCCAGACGATCACCGACAAGACGATCACCGACAAGCGGCCCGCAATTCATGCCGATGGCATCAAGTTTGGTGCCTACGACCCGCATGGCGATTTCGGCGCACAGCAGAGCGTGACGACAGAGCACCTCTTTCTTCCATGGGAAGACGTCGATCTCGAAACGCTGCGTGTGGCGGATGCCTATGCGCTGGCGAGAGGCCGCAACCTGCTGATCACGGTGGAACCCTGGTCGTGGGATGTGGACTGGCGGCTGACGTCAGATGAACTTCGCTGGAAGCTGTTTCACGGCGACTACGATGCGAATATGCGGGCAATTGCCAGGATGATCGCCCAGTTGAAAAGCCCTGTCATCGTCCGCTGGGGACAGGAAATGGAAGACGACTCCGGCCGCTTTTCGTGGTCCGGCTGGAATCCTCCTGAATATATAACCGCCTACAGGCGCATGATGGATATCGTGCGGCAGGAGGCGCCCGGCACGAAACTCATGTGGTCGCCGAAGGGAAAGCCCGGCCTTAATGCCTACTACCCCGGCGACACCTATGTCGATTTCGTAGGCCTGTCCGTTTTCGGCTTGGAACCCTACGATAAAATCGCTCACAACGGCCCGCGAACCTTCACCGAGGCATTGAAGCCAGGTTACGACCTTGTCGCCCAATACGGCAAACCCATCTGGGTGGCCGAACTCGGCTATGAGGGGAGCGATGCCTACATCAAGCCGTGGATGGAGACTGCGACGATGAAGCAGAGCGATTTTCCCGAGCTTCAGGAGGTCGTTTACTTCAATGACCGCGACGTGCACGCCTGGCCGTTCAATCTCGGGCGGCCCGACTGGCGGGTCATTGACGACGCCAGCAACTGAGCCGATATCGCCAATGAGAAAGGCCCGCTGGTGGCGGGCTTTTGCCTGTTCAGACCGAGTATGATTAACCCTTGAGGGTGCCCTTGCCGATTTCGACAAGCTTGGTTGCGGCATCGGCTACCGAGATGCGCTCGAAGGCGAGCTCGTCGCAGGTCGGACGAAGAACACGCTGGTCGAATTCGGTTGCGCCCATCGGTACCGGCCGCGGATATTCGCCGACCTGATCCTTGAGCAGATTGACGTACTTGACTGTTTCCTGCTCCGTCGGGTTGAGCTGTGGCAGGATAGCTTCGCGAACCGCCGGCGACATCGGCACGCCACGTTCCACACCGAGAATCTTGCCCGCTTCCGGATCGTTGACGAAGAAACTGATGAACTTTGCGGCGGCTTCGCCCTGCTTGGTCGTGGCACCCACGCTCCAGATCAGTGCCGGGCGATAATAATGGCCTGACGGGCCGCCCTTCTTCTCGCGCGGCAGCATGGTGATGCCGAGCTTGTTCTTGATGATGAGCTGGTAGCCGACCATCTGGTTGGAGTAGGCCATGCCGATCACTGATTTGCCAAGGCCGAGGCAGTTGGTGTCGATGGTGTTCTGGTCCAGCGTCTGAACGTCGGCGGCGACGGTGCCGCCTGCCTTGCGCAGCTTTTCCCAGTAGTCGAACCATTCCTTGGCATCGTCGACCGTGAAACCGAGGCCGACGCTCTCCTTGGCGAAGACGCTCTTGCCGCGCTGGCGCAGCCAGGCGTCGAAGACATAATTGTAGCGCGCCGCATAGGGGCCGCCACCCTTGCCGGAGGCTTTGCCGAGTTCCACGGCGAGCTTGGCATACTCATCCCAGGTGAGATCGGGCGTCGGTAGCGGAATACCCGCCTTTTCGAATTCGACGGTGTCGAAGAACATCGCGAAGGAATTGAGGCCGAGGCCAACACCATAGAGCTTGCCGTCAACCGTGGTCAGTTTCAGCATGTCTGCGCCGAAGTTGTCGACCTTGAGCGTCGAAGGCACGAATTCATCGAGCGGCAGGCAGGCACCGCGCTTGGAATAGTCGGAGATTGTACCCGGCTCGAGCTGGAAGACGTCGGCGATCGCGCGGCCCGCCATTTGCGTGGCCAGCTTCGTCCAGTAGCCGTCGCCCGAAAGCGACTCGCCGACAATAGTGACACCCGGTGTCTTCGACTGATAGAGCTTGGCAACATCCAGCGTGCGCTTGGCGCGGTCGTTGGAACCCCACCACATGGCGCGAAGCGAAGCGTCCTCGGCAAATGCGGGGATCGAGCTGCCGGCGCCAAAGGCAAGGCCGGCCGCGGCACCCGCGGTTCCCATCAAGAATGAACGGCGATTGACCTGCATTGATTTCCTCCTGTGTCCGATGCCCGGTGCCATCCTCCAATGGTCTTTCCAGGCGTTCCGAAGGTTAGAGTACGCAAAAAATTTCTCTTTGCAAGAATTTATGATTCTCTTGCAAATTTGCATAATTTGCATAATCTTTGCCATATGAATGAGATCAAAATGAACGAGACCAAGATCAAAAGGCCGCGCCAGGCCGATATTGCCAATCTGGCTGGCGTTTCCGTTTCCACGGTCTCACGGGTGCTCGCCAACGAGCCCGGTATCAGCGAAAGCGTGCGGCGGCACATTTTGAAGGTCGCTGCCGAACATGGCTATCCGGTGAAGACTGTTTCGGAAAGCGTTCCGGGCGGGCTTGCCCTGATTGCCAGCGACGGAGCAACCGGTGGCCTCAGCGTATTCTACGAATCGATCGTTGAGGGCCTTCGCGCCGGTGCCGCTGATGCCGGCATGCCTTTCGAAGTGCTGCTCGTGCGAGAAGACCGCACGACGCCTGATGTCGTCGGCGAGTATATGCAGACGGCGCAAGCCGAAGGGCTTTTCCTCGTCGGCATCGATCCAAGCGATACGTTGCGGGCCTGGCTGGAAGAGACGGGAACACCGACCGTCCTCGTCAACGGTACGGATCCGCGCCTGCGCCTCGATGGCGTCTCCCCCTCCAATTTCTTCGGCGCCTACGAGGCGACCAGCCGGCTCACGAAAGCCGGTCATCGACGTATCCTGCATCTCACCGGCTCGCATCGCCACACGATCCGCGAACGTGTGCGAGGCTTCGAGGCGGCGATTGCCGCGGTTCCCGGTGCCGAAGGCCGGCTCGTTCCGCTCACCTTCCAGGGCAGCGCCAGCCGCGAGGCGCATGAGCGCACGGTCGCGATGCTCGCGGAAGATCCCGGATATACGGCGGCCTTCTGCATGAATGATTTCATTGCCGTCGGCGTGCTCGAAGCCGTCACCGAAGCAGGCCTTCGCGTTCCCGAGGATTTCGCGATCGTCGGCTTCGATGACCTGCCCTGCGCCGTCATGACCAATCCCAGGCTTTCCACCATGCGCGTCGACCGCGCGGCGCTTGGCCGCGAGGCCGTCTCCCTTCTGATTTCCCGCTACCGCGACAGGACCGCTCCCGCCCGCCATATCTGCCAGGCGGTCGTTCCCGTTGCCGGAGGCACTGTTCCTGATACCGACAAGCTGTGAGTGATGCCGATGACCTATGATCCCGCCAGCGCCAATCCGCTTGCAGGCAATCCGCTGAATACCCGCGCCGACATGATCCGCGCTGTCAACGATCTCTTCAATCCGCTGCTGCCCTTCTTCTCTGACGGCAATGCCCGTGTTCGCCTCGATGGCGCCGGCGCTCATTTCGACCGGGCCGCTGCTGATCTTGAAGGCTTCGCCCGTCCGCTCTGGGGTCTTGCACCGCTCGGCGCCGGCAAGAATGATTTCGCACATTGGCACCGCTTTGCCGAAGGTCTTGCGAATGGCTGTGATCCGACCCATCCCGAATATTGGGGCACGGTCAATGCACGCGACCAGCGCATGGTGGAGCTCGCCGCCCTCGGTTTTGCCCTGGCGCTGGTGCCCGAAAAGATCTGGGAGCCGCTCGACAAGCGTGCTCGTGACAATATCGTCGGCTATTTCAAGCATGTCCGGCAGTTCGACTATGCCGACAACAACTGGAAATTCTTCCGGATCTTCGTCGATATCGCTCTCGACCGACTCGGCGCCGATTTCGACCGCAGCCTGACCAAGCAATATCTTGAGGAACTCGAAGGCTTCTACATTGGCGACGGCTGGTACCGTGACGGCAATATCCGCCGCATCGACCACTACATTCCCTTCGCAATGCATTTCTACGGCTTGATATATTCCAAGCTGGTCGATGACGACTATGCCAAACGTTACCGCGAGCGTGCCGTCCTCTTCGCCAAGGATTTCCGCCATTGGTTTGCGCCCGATGGCGCGACAATCCCCTTCGGCCGCAGCCTCACCTATCGTTTCGCCTGTGCCGGTTTCTGGTCGGCGCTCGCCTTCGCCGATCTGGAGGCGTTGCCTTGGGGCGAGGTCAAGCATCTCTGCCTCGAGCATCTGCGCTGGTGGCGGGACAAGCCGATCGCCAGCCACGATGGCGTTCTCTCCATTGGCTTCGGCTACCCGAACCTCTTGATGTCGGAGAGTTATAATTCTGCCGGCTCACCCTACTGGGCCTTCAAGGCCTTCCTACCGCTCGCCATTGCCGAGGATCATCCCTTCTGGACCGCAGAGGAAAAGGCGCCTGAGCAAACCCCCGAGGTCGTTCCGCAGCGTCATCCGGGCATGGTGGTCATGCGTGCCGGCAATGATGTCGTGGCGCTCTCGTCTGGTCAGGAAAATCTGCAGATGCGCTTCGGCACGGAGAAATATGCAAAATTCGCCTATTCCGCCCGCTACGGTTTCAGCGTCGAGGCTGACGAGCGAGCCTTCGCACTTGGCGCCTTCGATTCCGCACTCGCCTTCAGCGATGACGGCCTGCATTACCGCGTCCGCGAAACCAATGAAGAAGCGAAGATCGCCGGCAACATCCTTTACTCCAGATGGTCAGCCTTCAAGGACGTGAAGGTCGAAACCTGGCTCGTACCATCGGCCCCGTGGCATATCCGCGTCCACCGCATCACAACACCACGCCCGCTGCAGACCGCGGAAGGCGGCTTCGCGATTGCCAAACGCGATCTCGATGCGGACACGCTTTCAGCGGCTGAAGGCTCGGCTCATGCGATCGGCGAGGTGGATTTCACCGGCATCGTCGACCTCGGTTCTTCGATCAAGCGAAACGGCCTTGCTCAGAAGGCGCTGCCGAATACCAACTTGATCGTTTCCAAGACGCTCGTGCCCCAGCTCCGCGGTGAGATTCCGGCCGGCGAAACAGTTCTGGTCGCGGCTGTACTCGCGTTGAACGATCCGGCTGCCGTATCGGGGGCATGGACCGCGCCGCCGAAAGCACCCGATATCGCTGTGCTCCGGAAGCTGGTCAGCGAGAAGGGCGTGACCGTCAGCGCCATCGAAGCGCCAGGACATATGCCATGAGCCGTGCTGCCATCGTCCTCGCCATGCAGCCTTCCCGCACGGAGCATGTGTTGCCCGAGGCGGTCCTTCACCGGCTGGATGGCATCGGGCGCCTGCTCGATGCCGAACCGCTTCAGCACTTCGACGACGAGCGGGCGAAGCGACTGCTCTCCGAGGCGGAAATCCTAATTACAGGCTGGGGTGCACCCTATGTTGGTCGCGAGGTTCTGGCGCTTGCGCCGAAATTGAAGCTCGTCGTTCATGCGGCGGGAACGGTGAAGGGCCTCGTCGATCCCGGCATTTTCGAGGCCGGCGTCGTCGTCAGTCATGCGGCCGAGGCCAATGCCGTGCCGGTCGCCGAATTCACGCTCGCCGCAATCATCTTTGCCGGCAAACATGTCTTCCGTTTCCGCGACCTCTATGTCGGCGACCGCCATCGTGATAGCACCCATCCGATGCAGCGTGAGGCCATCGGCAATTATCGCCGCACGGTTGGCATCATCGGTGCGTCACGCATCGGTCGCCGTGTCATCGATCTGCTGAAGCCCTTCGATTACAAGGTACTGCTCTTCGATCCGACCATCGATGCCGGTCAGGCGCGCGGAATGGGCGTGTACAAGGTGGAGCTCGACGATCTCATGCGTCATTCGGATATCGTCTCCCTCCACGCGCCATCACTGCCGTCCACCTACCATATGATCGATGCCGCAAAACTGGCGCTGATGAAGGATGGCGCGACGCTGATCAATACCGCGCGCGGCGCGCTGATCGATGAGGACGCTTTGCTTGTCGTGTTAAAGACCGGCCGTATCGACGCCATTATCGATGTGACCGATCCCGAAATACCGGGATCGGAATCGGCGTTTTACGACCTGCCCAACGTCTTCCTTACACCGCATATCGCCGGTGCCGTCGGCCTCGAGCGCACTCGCCTCGGTGAAATGGCCGCGGATGAGGCCGAACGCTTCACCAAGGGCGAGCCTCTGCTTTACCGGCTCACCCTCGAAAACCTGGAAAATACCGCCTGAGGCGTCTTACGACGCCTTCAGCGAGTTCGGCGAACCGTCATTGGCAAGCTCCGGCATCAGGTCGGAGATATTGACGACCTTGCCGGTGCGCGAGCTCGTCAGCGCCGCAATGCCGCAGAGCACGGACATGGCGCCGGCGCGGGTGCCGGCCCGCTGCGCGAGCTTGTCCTGCATGTCGGGCTTGAAGATCATGTTGCGCATCCGGTCGTCACCGCCGTAATGGCCGCCGGAAAAATGCGGCACCGTGATGCGCTCGACGGCCTCCTTGCTATGCGGGAAGCTGCGGATCAGCAGGACCGTATCTTCCTTCGGCTCTTCCCACGGCTGTGCTTCATACTGGCGGATTTCGATACGGCCCTTGGTGCCGTTGAAGGCGAGGTGATGGCCCTCGATCGGCTGGAACGTGTTCAGTGAATAGGAGACATGGACATTGTTTCGGTAGCGGATCGAAGTGACCATCGTATCGGGAATGTCGATGTCTTCGCGGAAGACACAACCGTCGCGGAAATAACCGTCGATCTTCGAGGGATCCTCATAGAGCGAATCGAGGAAGGGATCCTTTTCGAGGTCGAGGTAATAATCGCATTCCTGCGTGTGCGGACAGAGCTTGCAGCGCGGGCCGCGGAAAGGCCCTTTGCGGCCGTAATTCTGCAGGTCGGCAAAAGAGGTCACGGCGTCAGGATCGCTGTCGAGATACCAGTTCAGAAGGTCGAAATGATGCGTCGCCTTGTGAACGAAGAGGCTGCCGGAATTTTCGGTATAGGCATGCCAGCGGCGGAAATAGTCGGCGCCATGCTTTGTGTTGAGATACCAGTGGAAGTCGACTGAGGTGACGCGGCCGATCTCGCCGGAATTCAAGAGCTCCTTGATCTTCGCTGCCGTCGGCGCATAGCGATAGTTGAAGGAGACGTCGACCCGGCGGCCGGTGCGCTTTTCGGCGTCCAGAATCCGGCGAATCTTCTCGACCGAGGTGGTCATCGGCTTTTCGGTGATGACGTCGATGCCGGATTCCAACGCCCGCACCACGATATCGTCATGCGTATGGTCGGGCGTACAGACGATAACGAGATCCGGCTTCTGCTCTATGAGCATCGAATCGATGTTTTCATAGAGCGGTGCATTGCTGCCGATCATGGTGCGGGCGCGCTCGCCGCGCAGAGAATTCTTCTCGACGATCGCAGTTAGGTCGACATGCTCGCGCCAGCCGGCCAAGAGTTCCTTGCCCCACATCGTGGTGCCGCGGTTACCGGTGCCGATCAGGGCAAAACGGCGTTTCTCCATCGAATGATTCCTCCTTCATACGTGATGAAACGATTGGACTTTAGAGCAATTCCAGCAAAAGTGTGCAGCGGTTTTGCGTCCGGAATTGCGTGAAAACAAAGAGATAGGGCATGTCCGTGTTTCGAAGAAAAACGGACATGCTCCAGAATCAGACTTGGCAGCAGCTCCTGAAGCGCTCGACGCAGGTGGCGATCACCTCGTCGGCCGGACGCTTCCACCAGTTCTCAGCCGAGAAGATTTCGACCTCCTGCGCGCCCAAGAAGCCGGCGGCTTCCACCATCCGTCTTATGCCTTTGAGATCGATGACGCCATCGCCCATCATGCCGCGGTCAAGCAGCATGTCCTTGGTCGGCACCAGCCAGTCGCAGATGTGATGGGCAAAGATGCGCTTCATCCGTCCGGCGCGGGCGATCTGGTTGGCCAGATCGGGATCCCACCAGACGTGATAAACATCGACGGCGACGCCGACATCCTCGCCGAGTTGCTCGCACATATCGAGCGCCTGGCCGAGCGTGTTTACACAAGCCCGGTCGGCCGCATACATCGGATGCAATGGCTCGATCGCGAGCTTCACGCCCGAGGCCTGCGCATGCGGTAGCACGGCGGCAATGCCGTCGAACACCATCTGGCGGGCCGCGACGATATCCTTCGAACTATCAGGCAAACCGCCGACGACGAGCACGAGGCAATCGGCCGAAAAGGCTGCCGCCTCGTCGATGGCGCGTCTGTTGTCGTCGAGGTTCTTCTGCCACTCGGCTTCGTTCGCTGCCGGAAAGAAGCCGCCGCGGCAAAGCCCGGTCAGCTTGATGCCGTTCGACTTGACGATGCGCACTGCCTCGTCGAGGCCGGCCTTGGCGACCTGATCGCGCCAGGGCGCGATCGAGGTGATGCCGTGTTTCAGGCAGATATCGACGGCTTCGGCAAAGCCACATTGCTCGCGGATTGTCGCAAGGTTGATCGAAAGTCCTTCGACCTGCATGTCATTCCCCTCCCATTGCCATGCTGACGTTCAGTGAACGCCGTGGACGGCAAGCACCCGCTTCATGCGATCAGTTGCAAGGTCCGGATCGGCCAGAACCCGGGCCTTGTCGGCCAGGCGGAAAAGCTCCGCCAGATGCGTGAGCGAGCGCGTGCTCTGCTGGCCGCCGATCATTGTGAAATGATCCTGCACGCCGTTGAGATAGGCGAGGAAGACGACGCCGGTCTTGTAAAAGCGGGTCGGCGCTTTGAAGATGTGGCGCGACAGCGGAACTGTCGGCTCGAGCAGATCGAAGAATTCGTGGTTGCTCTTACGGCCAAGCGCGTCGAGTGCGGCCGAAGCCGCAGGCGCGATGGCGTCAAAGATGCCGAGCAGCGCATCCGAATGGCCCTGCTCGTCGCCGGCAATCAGTTCGGCGTAGTTGAAATCATCGCCAGTGTACATGCGCACGCTCTTCGGCAGCTGCCGGCGCATCGTGACTTCCTTCTCCTTGGAAAGAAGCGAGATCTTGATACCGTCGACCTTGGCGGCATTGGCTTCGATCACCTGCAGGCAGGTTTCCATCGCCTTCAGATGGTCGCCATTGCCCCAATATCCCTGAAGCGCCGGGTCGAACATTTCGCCGAGCCAATGGATGATGACAGGTTCTTTTACCTGGCGAAGAATGCGGTCATAGACCCTGACATAGTCATCCGGCCCCTTGGCGGCGGCGGCCAGTGCCCGGCTTGCCATCAGGATGATGCGACCGCCGGCAGCTTCCACCGTTTCGATCTGCTCTTCATAAGCCCTAATGATCGTATCGATGGTCACGTCGGGGCCGGGCGTCAGATGGTCGGTGCCGGCGCCGCAGGCAATCAGCGCGTCCTTGCGTCCGGCTGCTTCGCCAAGCGCGCGGCGGACCAGCTCGCGGGCTTCCGGCCAGCCGAGGCCCATGCCGCGCTGTGCAGTATCCATCGCCTCGGCCACGCCGAGGCCGAGGTCCCAAAGCCGATGGCGGAAGGCAAGCGTCCGTTCCCAGTCGATCGCCGGTGTCAGCCACGGATCATTGTCGGCGAGCGGATCGGCCACCACATGGGCGGCGGCAAAGGCGATACGCGGGAAGCTCTTGGCGTCCCGCTTCTTGAGTTCGATCGGCGTGCCGGTCAGTGTATAAGGAGCGATCTTGCCGTCGAGGGGAAGATTGATCGTCGTCACGGCTCAGAACTCCAGCGTGGGAACGTCGAGCCAGCGGCGCTCGGCCCAGGATTTCAGGCCGAGTTCTGCAAGCTGCACGCCCTTGGCGCCGGCTTCCAGGCCGTAGGGCCAGGGAGCATCTTCGACGACGTGGCGAATGAACATTTCCCACTGCGCCTTGAAGCCGTTGTCGAAGACCTGCGTATCCGGCACTTCGTCCCAGGTCTTGTAGAAGTCGATGGTCTGCGGCTGGTCAGGATTCCAGACAGGCTTCGGCGTATTGACGCGGTGCTGGCTCCAGCACTTGGTGAGGCCGGCAACGGCCGAGCCATGCGTGCCGTCCACCTGGAAGGTCACGAGGTCGTCGCGACGAACGCGTACGGCCCAGGAGGAATTGATCTGCGCGATCGCGCCGCCTTCCAGCTCGAAGGTCGCATAGGCGGCATCATCGGTGTCGCAATTATAGGGCTTGCCCTGTTCGTCGATACGGCTGGGAATATGGGTCGCGCCCAGGCAGGAAACGGCCTTCACCTCACCGAAGAGATTGTCGAGCACATAGCGCCAGTGGCAGAGCATATCGAGAATGATGCCGCCGCCATCGGCCTTGCGATAATTCCAGGACGGGCGCTGCGCCGGAACGCCCCAGTCGCCTTCGAAGACCCAGTAGCCGAATTCGCCGCGCACTGAGAGGATCTTGCCGAAGAAGCCAGAATCGCGCAGCAGCGCCAGCTTGCGCAGGCCAGGCAGGAACAGCTTGTCCTGTACCACGCCGTGCTTGAGGCCCGAAGCACGCGCCTTGCGCGCAAGGTCGATCGCGACCTGCAGATCGTCGGAAATCGGCTTTTCGCAATAGACATGCTTGCCGGCATCGAGCGCCTTGGTGAGAAGCTCGGCGCGCATCAGCGTCGTGCCGGCATCGAAGAAGATGGTGTCATCGGGATTGGCGAGCGCGGCATCCAGATCGGTCGACCAGCGCTTGATATTATGCTTGCGGGCAAGCTCCTCCATCTTCGCGCCGTTACGGCCGACGATGATTGGATCGATTTCCAGTTTTTCGCCTGATTTCAGCGTGATGCCGCCTTGATCGCGGAAGGCCAGGATCGATCGAACGAGGTGCTGGTTGTAGCCCATACGGCCGGTAACGCCGTGCAAAATGATCCCCAAACGTGCCATTTTTCCCTCCCTGGAAGCTTTTATGCGTCGGGAGCGGGCAGCCGGGCCCGGCCCTCCCGAGCCGGTAACTAAACAGTTACTTGATGGCAGAAGAGGAATATTGCTGTCAATAGCCAATTCGGTTTTTTGAAAATCAGCGCTTTATCGAGGCGAGCGTGACGTGAACGATATGTCGTTCCCAGGCTTCGAGATTCGCAGGCGTAATGAGATCGCGGCCGAAGATCGTCGAAAGTGTGTACTGGTTGGAGAGGTAGAAATAGCCGAGCGAGGCGATTGTCAGATAGACATGCAGCGGGTCGGCGGTCTCGATGAAGACACCCGCCTTCTTGCCTACTTCCAGCACCTGTGAAAGCTCGCCGATCAGATGCGAATGCAACTCCTTGAGCCGCACGGACTGGCGCAACCAGCGGGCGCGGTGCAGGTTTTCCGTGCCGAGCAGGCTGAGGAACTCCGGATGCTGCAGGAAGTAGCGCCAGGTGAAGAGGGCAAGTTCCCCAATGCCCTCCTCAGGGCTGCGGGTGCCGATGTTCAGTGCGCGTTCGGCGGTGCGGATGCTAACATAGGCCTCCTCAAGCACACGCAGATAAAGCTGCTCCTTGTCGCCGAAATAGTGATAGAGCATGCGCTTGTTGGTGCCGGCGCGCTCGGCGATGGAATCGACACGCGCACCACCCATGCCGTTTTCGGCAAATTCCCGTGTCGCGGCTTCAAGAATGGCCGCACGGGTACGCTCCGGGTCGCGTTGGGCGGTTCGCTCGGCGGACGGGCGCTTGATTTTCTTTTTTGCGCTCTCCCCAGTGTCGTTCATCAGATTTCCCCTATTTTCCCCTGTTGCGCTCATAAGGCTTAAGCGGAAGAATGTAAAAACCCGATTTTGCAAACGCAATCGGGCCACCAACACCGCTTGACAGCCCGGAGGCTTTGAACATAGCTTGTAACCAATTAGTTATTTGTTGCAAGATAGCTAGTTAGGAAGCGTGTGGAGGCGCTTCCTATTGGGAGGAGGAAAACCAATATGTCTTTTCGTGTAAGCAGACGTAATTTCATGGCGGGCGGAGCAACGCTCCTTTCGCTGTCAGCGCTCGGAAACAGCGCTTTTGCCCAGGAAAACCGCCTGCGCCTCATCTGGTGGGGCTCTCAGCCGCGCGCTGACCGCACCAACAAGGTCTCCGACCTTTTCAAGGCGAAGAACAGCGGTGTTTCGATCACCGGCGAATTCCTCGGATGGGCTGATTACTGGCCGCGTCTGGCCACACAGGTGGCTGGCCGCAACGCGCCCGACGTCATCCAGATGGACTACCGCTATATTGTCGAATACGCCCGGCGCGGCGCTCTTGCCCCGCTGGAATCCTATATGCCGTCGAAGCTGCAGATCGATGATTTCGATCCGGCACAGATCGAAGGCGGCAAGGTCGATGGTCACCTGTACGGTGTCAGCCTCGGCGCGAATTCGGCGGCCACGGTCATCAACACCGTCGCCTTCCAGGAAGCCGGCATCGATGTGCCGACCAACAAGACGACCTGGGAAGAATTCGGCAAGATCGGTGCGGAAATCACCAAGGCCGGCAAGCGCAAGGGCTATTTCGGCTTTGCTGACGGCAGCGGCGGCGAACCGCTCTTCGAAAACTATGTACGTCAGCGCGGCAAGGCGCTGTACACGGCCGATTCGAAGATCGCTTTCGGCGCGGACGACGCCGCGGAATGGTTCGACATGTGGGCCAAGTTCCGTGAAGCTAAAGCTTGCGTAACGCCTGACATTCAGGCGCTCTATAAGGATACGATCGACACCAGCCCGCTGACCCTCGGCAAGGCTGCCTGCGATTATGCTCACTCCAACCAGTTCGTTGGCTATCAGGCGATGGTCAAGGACAAGTTGATGCTCAGCAACTACCTCAGGATCAAGCCGGACTCGAAGGGCGGCCATTACCGCAAACCTTCGATGTTCTTCTCGGTCTCTGCACAGTCGAAGGTGATCGATCAGGCTGTCGATTACGTCAACTTCTTCGTCAAGAACCCCGATGCCGCCAAGATACTCGATGTCGAGCGCGGCATTCCGGAATCGAAGGCGATGCGCGAAGTCGTCGCCGGCACGCTCGATGAAACCGGCAAGATCCCGCTCGAATATGTCGCCGGTCTCGGCGATCTCGCCGGTCCGCTTCCGCCCCCGCCGCCGACCGGCGCCGGCGAAGGCCAGGTCGTGCTGCGCACCATCTCGGAGCAGGTAGCTTTCGGCCAGCTTACGCCGGCCGATGCCGGCAAGCAGCTCGTGGATGAAATCACGCGAATTCTCGCGCGGGGTTGATCTCATATGACCAATGCGATGCGCACGTCCGCAGGGACGGTAACCGTGGAAAGATATCAGGGAGTAAAGGCTGACGGACGCTTTCGGCGCCTGTGGAATGCCAATGCTCCTGGCTATCTCTTTCTGCTGCCGTGGCTGGTAGGCTTCTTTGGCCTCACGCTCGGCCCGGCCCTGATTTCGCTCTACCTCTCCTTCACCGACTTCGACATGTTGAGGGCGCCGGGTTGGGTAGGGGCCGCAAATTACGTGCGCATCGCAACGGCCGATCCGAAATTCGCATCGGCCATGTCAGTCACGCTGACCTATGTCGTGCTGTCGGTTCCGTTCAAGCTGACCTTCGCCCTGCTCGTCGCTCTGGCATTGAACAGGGGTCTGAGTGGGCTGCCGATCTACCGCGCGATTTTCTACCTTCCGTCTCTTCTCGGCGGCAGCGTTGCGATTGCCGTGCTGTGGCGCCAGCTCTTCGCCAGCGATGGCCTCGTCAACGCCGCGCTCGCACAATTCGGCATCGTCGGCCCGAGCTGGATCTCGCATCCAAGCTATTCGATCTATACGCTGGTGGCTCTCTCCGTCTGGCAGTTCGGCTCGCCGATGATCATTTTCCTGGCCGGTCTGCGGCAGATTCCGCAGGATATGTATGAGGCCGCAAGCCTCGACGGCGCCTCGAAATTTCGCCAGTTCTACAAGATCACCCTGCCGCTTCTCACACCGGTGATCTTCTTCAATGCTGTCGTTCAGACGATCGATGCTTTCAAGGCTTTCACACCCGCCTTCATCATCTCCGGCGGTACGGGCGGCCCGATCAATTCGACGCTCTTCTACACGCTCTATCTCTATCAGGAGGCCTTCGGCAATTTCCGCATGGGCTACGCCTCGGCGCTCGCCTGGATCCTCGTGGTGATCATCGCGATCTTCACCGCCTTCTCCTTCCTGACCTCGCGCTACTGGGTGCACTACGATGACTGAGATGACCGCTTCCGTCACCGCGGCCAGGCCGCCATCGGACATCACCAAACGCAGCCTCCCGGCTTCGATCATCATCCACGCGCTGCTGATCGCCGCCTCGCTGCTGATGCTCTATCCACTCCTGTGGATGGTGTCGGCATCGGTCAGGCCGGAAAATGAAATCTTCTCGTCGACCTCGCTCATCCCGTCGTCGGTCGATTTCTCCTCCTATGTGCGCGGCTGGACCGGACTCGACATCACCTTCGGCCGGTTCTTCTGGAATTCGCTCGTCATCTCGCTGCTGGTCGTGGCGGGCAATGTCATCGCCTGCTCGCTGACGGCATTCGCCTTCGCACGGCTGCGTTTTGCCGGCCGAAATTTCTGGTTCGCGATCATGCTCGGCACGCTGATGATCCCCTATCACGTGACGCTCATCCCGCAATATGTGCTCTTCCTCGACCTCGGCTGGGTCAACACCATCCTGCCGCTGGTCGTGCCGAAGTTCCTGGCAAGCGACGCATTCTTCATCTTCCTCATGGTGCAGTTCTTCCGCGGCATCCCGCGTGAACTCGATGAAGCGGCGATGATGGACGGCTGCAGCGCCTGGCGCATCTATTGGAAGATCATGCTGCCGCTGTCGCTGCCGGTTCTGGCGACGGCCGCCATCTTCTCATTCATCTGGACCTGGGACGATTTCTTCGGTCCGCTGATCTACCTCAACGACATGAACACCTACACGATCCAGCTCGGCTTGCGCACTTTCGTGGACTCCACCAGCGCATCGGACTGGGGTGGATTGTTCGCCATGTCGACGCTGACCCTCGTGCCCGTGTTCTTCTTCTTCCTGTTCTTCCAGCGCCTGCTGATCGAAGGCATCGCCACGACCGGCATGAAGCGTTGATGGATCGGGCAGGAAAGCCAGACAGGGAAGAATGACATGAGCATCAAGACAGTCGCGATCATCGGCTGCGGTATCGGCCGCTCTCACATCGTCGAGGGTTACCTTCCGCATCCGGACAAGTTCAAGGTCGTGGCGATCTGCGACCTGAACGAGGAGCGCCTGAAGACGATCGGCGACGAATTCGGCATCGAACGGCGCACAACCTCCTTCGATGAACTGCTTGCCGATGACAGCATCGACATCATCGATATCTGCACGCCGCCGGGTATCCATAAGGAGCAGGTCATAGCCGCTCTGGCCGCCGGCAAGCATGTGGTCTGTGAAAAGCCGCTCACCGGCTCGCTCGCCAGTGCCGACGAAATCATCGCGGCCGAAAAGACTGCCAAGGGTACGCTGATGCCGATCTTCCAGTATCGCTATGGCGATGGCGTCGAGAAGGCCAAGCGCATCATCGACGCGGGTCTCGCCGGCAAGTTCTACATGGGCTCCGTCGAGACCTTCTGGCGCCGCAAACCGGAATATTATGCCGTGCCCTGGCGCGGCAAATGGGCAACTGAACTCGGTGGCGTCCTCGTCACCCATGCGCTCCATCTGCACGACATGCTTTTTTATCTTGCCGGCCCGGCAACCCGCGTCTTCGGCCGCGTGGCAACCCGTGTCAACGAGATCGAAGTGGAAGATTGCGCCTCAGTCAGCCTGCAGATGCAGAACGGTGCCTTCGTCTCGCTGTCCTGCACGCTCGGTTCGCAGAACGAAATCAGCCGGCTCAGGCTTCACTTCGAAAATATCACCTTCGAAAGCAATCATGAGGCCTATGCGCCCGGCCAAGACCCCTGGCAGATCATCGCTGCCGACGATGAAGTACAGGCGAAGATCGATACCGTCATCGCCGACTGGCAGCCCGTGCCGCTGCGCTTCAACACGCAGATGCTGCGCTTCCACGATTACCTGATGGGCAGAGGACCGCTTCCCGTGACGAGTGCGGATGCAAGACGCGCGCTGGAACTGGTCACGGCCATCTATCAATCCTCCGATAGCGGCGCCGATGTCGCCCTGCCGATCGGTCCTGACAGCCCGAAATACGCCGACTGGCGTGCAAGAACCAAATAAGAGGGGATTTCGGAACATGGCAACGAGTGTCGTTCTTCAGAAAGTCGAGAAGCGCTATGGCCAACTCGACGTTATTCACGGCATCGACCTGACGATCGATCCCGGCGAATTCGCCGTCTTCGTCGGCCCTTCGGGTTGTGGCAAGTCCACGCTGCTGCGCATGATCGCCGGCCTCGAGGAAATCTCCGGCGGCGCGCTGCTGCTCGACAATGAGCGCATGAACGAAGTGACGCCCGCCAAGCGCGGGATCGCCATGGTCTTCCAGTCCTATGCGCTCTATCCGCATATGTCGGTCTATAAGAACCTCGCTTTCGGCCTGGAAACCGCGGGCTACAAGAAGGCCGAGATCGAACCGAAGGTGCGCCGCGCCGCGCAGATTCTGCAGATCGAGAAGCTGCTCGAACGCAAGCCGAAGGCACTGTCAGGCGGCCAGCGCCAACGCGTTGCGATCGGCCGCGCCATCGTGCGCGAGCCGCGCATCTTCCTCTTCGACGAGCCGCTGTCTAACCTCGATGCCGAACTGCGCGTGCAGATGCGCGTGGAGATTTCCCGCCTGCACCGCAGCCTCGGCAACACGATGATCTATGTCACCCACGATCAGGTGGAGGCCATGACCATGGCCGACAAGATCGTCGTGCTGAACTCCGGCCGCATCGAACAGGTCGGCGCCCCGCTCGATCTCTATAACAACCCGGCCAACCGCTTCGTCGCCGGCTTCATCGGCAGCCCGAAGATGAATTTCCTGAGTGCAAAGATCGAGAGCGCCACGGACACTGGCTCGACCGTCAATGTGTGCGGCAATTCCATTCAGCTCGGTCGCAGGCTTGCCGGTCAGGCTGGCCAGAACGTCACCTTCGGCATCCGCCCCGAGCATCTTTCCTTGGCGGAGGGCGGCGCCGTCCTTTCGACCGTCAATGTCGATCTGGTCGAAAATCTCGGCGGTGCCACGATGCTATATGCCACGACGCCGGACAATCAGCCGCTCACCATCGCACTCGATGGCCAGCAAAAGGTCGAACGCGGCACCAATGTGAAGGCCTCCTTCGATCCGGCGCGCTGTCACGTCTTTGATGACGCCGGCAAGACGATCTAATTAGCCCGGCTTGACAGCCGATCCCTCACAAGCCCATCATTTCATTGAGGGCTAAGAGGGGGATACGCGTGACGCCTGAAGAGAGGATTCATGCGCTTGGCATCTGGCAAGGCCCGATCGACATAACCCCGATCACCGGCGGCCTCACCAACCGGAACTACTTTGTGAGAGATGGCGCGCTGCGGCGCGTCGTACGTCTGGGCGATGATATTCCGGTCCATCATATCAGCAGGCAGAACGAGCTTGCGGCGAGCCGCGCCGCCCATGCGGCCGGCATCTCGCCCGCCGTTATCCATCACGTGCCAGGTGTGCTGGTTCTCGATTTCATCGATGCCGCGCCGCTGTCGCCCGAAGACATCCGCAAGCCGGAAACGCTTGCTCGTGTCGTTCCGTTGATCCGTGCCTGCCATCACGACATGGCCCGCCATTTCCGTGGTCAGGCGATGATCTTCTGGGTCTTCCATGTGATCAGGGATTATGTAGCGAACCTGAGGTCCGCAAACAGTCCGTATGTGCCGTTGCTGAATGGCCTGCTTCAGAAGGAGGAGCGTCTCGAGCAGGCGGCAGGTCCCTTCGAAATCGCCTTCGGCCACAATGATCTTCTGGCCACTAATTTCCTCGACGATGGCCGGCGGCTCTGGCTGATCGACTGGGATTATGCGGGCTTCAACACGCCGCTCTTCGATCTCGGTGGTCTTGCCTCCAACAGCGAGTTTTCGGGCGAGGTGGAGCGCCTCATGCTGGAGACTTATTTCGATCGACCGCTGACGGATGATCTCAGCCGCTGCTATCGGGCCATGAAATGCGCCTCGCTACTGCGCGAGACGCTCTGGAGTATGATCTCCGAGATCCATTCCACCATCGATTTCGACTACGCTGCCTATACCGCCGAAAATCTCGCCCGCTTCGAGCGCGCCTATCGGGCATTTGAACAGGATCATTGAATGACGAAGCAATTACCGAAGACGGCAAAGGCCGTGGTCATCGGCGGCGGCATCATCGGCTGCTCGACCGCCTATCATCTGGCCAAGCTCGGCTGGACCGATACGGTGCTCCTTGAGCGCAAGAAGCTGACGTCAGGCACGACATTCCACGCCGCTGGCCTCGTCGGTCAATTGCGCACCAGCGCCAACATCACCCAGCTTCTGGGATATTCCGTCGATCTCTATAAGAAGCTCGAAGCCGAGACAGGTCTCGGCACCGGCTGGAAGATGAATGGCGGCCTGCGGCTTGCCTGTAACGAGGAGCGCTGGACGGAGGTCAAGCGTCAGGCGACCACGGCTCAGTCCTTCGGCCTCGAAATGCATCTCCTGAACCCGCAGGAAGCTTTCGATCTCTGGCCGCTGATGACGACAGACGATCTCGTCGGCGCCGCCTATCTGCCGACGGATGGTCAGGCCAATCCCTCCGACATCACTCAGGCGCTGGCAAAAGGCGCCCGCATGGCCGGCGTCTCTATCTTCGAGGACACTGAAGTTCTCGATCTCGAAATCGACAGGGGGAGGATCCGCGCCGTCATCACCGGACAAGGCCGCATCGAATGCGAGCGGGTCGTGGTCTGCGCTGGCCAATGGACCCGCAGTTTCGCCGCCCGCTTCGGCGTCAATGTCCCGCTCGTCTCCGTCGAGCATCAATATATCATCACCGAATCCTTCGGCGTGCCCTCCAATCTTCCGACCCTGCGCGATCCTGATCGCCTCACCTATTACAAGGAGGAGGTCGGCGGCATGGTCATGGGCGGTTACGAGCCGAACCCCATCGGCTGGGCGCTGGACGGCATCCCTGATGGTTTCCACTACACGCTGCTCGACAGCAATTTCGATCATTTCGAGCAGATCATGGAGCACGCGCTCGGCCGCGTCCCGGCGCTCGAAAATGCTGGCATCAAGCAGCTTCTGAACGGGCCTGAGAGTTTTACGCCCGACGGCAACTTCATTCTCGGCGAGGCACCGGAGTTGAAGAATTTCTTCGTCGGCGCCGGCTTCAACGCTTTCGGTATCGCCTCGGCCGGCGGCGCCGGCATGGCGCTTGCCGAATGGGTAACGAAGGGCGAGCCGCCCTACGATCTCTGGCCGGTCGATATCCGCCGCTTCGGCCGCCCGCATTTCGATACGGACTGGGTTCGAACGAGAACGCTGGAGGCCTATGGCAAACACTACACGCTGGCTTTCCCCTTCGAGGAATACTCGAGCGGCCGCCCTTGCCGGAAGTCGCCGCTTTATGAACGGTTAAAGGCGCAGGGCGCGTGTTTCGGCGAAAAGCTCGGCTGGGAGCGGCCGAACTGGTTTGCCGATCTCTTCGCCAATGAAGAGCCGAAGGATATCTATACCTACGGCCGCCAGAACTGGTTTGATGCCGTTGGCCGCGAGCACAAGGCCGTGCGCGAGGCAGCGGTCATCTTCGACCAGACCTCCTTCGCCAAATTCGTGCTGAAGGGCAGGGATGCAGAAGCAGCATTGTCATGGATTGCCGCCAACGATGTGGCAAGGCCCGAGGGATCGCTGATTTACACGCAGATGCTGAACGACAAGGGCGGCATTGAATGCGACGTCACCTGCGCCCGCATCGCCGAGAACGAATATTACATCGTCACCGGCACCGGCTTTGCCACGCATGATTTCGACTGGATCTCGCGCAACATCCCCGACGGCCTTCACGCCGAACTCGTCGATGTCACCTCGGCCTACACCGTGCTGTCGCTGATGGGGCCGAATTCCCGTGTCATCCTGGAAAAGGTCACGACCAGCGACGTCTCCAACGCTGCCTTCCCCTTCGGCCGCGTCAGGACCATCGGCATTGCCGGTTGCCCCGTGCGGGCTCTGCGCATTACCTATGTCGGCGAACTCGGCTACGAACTGCATGTGCCGATCGAATATGCGACGACCGTCTATGACGCGCTGATGGCGGCGGACGGGCAGTTCGGCCTCGTCAATGCCGGTTACCGCGCCATTGAAAGCTGCCGCCTGGAAAAGGGCTACCGCGCCTGGGGCTCCGATATCGGCCCCGACCACACGCCAGTTGAAGCCGGTCTTGGCTGGGCTGTGAAAATGCGGAAGAACACGCCCTTCAAGGGGCGCGAGGCGATCGAGCGCCAGCTCGAAGGCGGCGTAAAGAAGGTGCTCGCCTGCTTCGTGCCTGACGATCCCGATGTCGTTCTGCTCGGCCGCGAAACCATCTATCGTGACGGCAAACGTGTCGGCTGGCTCTCCAGCGGCGGCTTCGGCTACACCATCGGCAGGCCGATCGGTTACGGCTATGTCCGTAACCCTGATGGTGTAACGGAGGATTTTGTCCTCTCCGGCAATTATGAACTGGATGTCGCGCGCGAGCGCGTGTCCTGCAAGGTCAGCCTGAAACCACTCTATGACCCCGAGATGCAGCGGATAAGGGCTTAGAACGGTTGTGACGGTGAGCAAATTCCGCGGATGTTTCCTCATCCCTGTGCGGGTATAGGGATGAGGAAGTTTCGCTAACCCTTCAATATAGTGGCAGCCTGTTGTCCTGGATCAGGATCTCCAGTTTGTTCGCCACATCTTCCGTCCAGGCGGCATTCCCGGTAAGCGCCTTCGGAAACAAGCCTGGCAGGCCGAACAGAGCTGCCGAAACCGCTCCGCCATTGCGCGGCACACCGTCGAGAAGTGCTGCAATCTCTCCCGCCCGCGGGTCACGCAGTTCGTAGCGTTCGCCATTGCGATCGATGCCGATAGCGTAGCGCATCCAGGCGGCGACGGCGATTGCATAGGTCTCCGCCTTGCTGCCCTTGGCAAGCGCTTCCGTTGCTGGTTCCAGCAGACGCTGCGGCAGTTTCTGCGTGCCGTCCATGGCGATCTGATAGGTGCGGTGGGCGATCGCCTTGTTTGCAAAGCGTGCTATCAATTCGTCCGCATAGGCGTCGAGATCGATGCCGGGAACCGGATCCAGCGTTGCCGCCGCCGCATTCATGTGCCGGCGCGCAAGTGCTGAAAGTCCCGCATCATCCATGACGTCGCGGATGAATTCATAGCCTGCTGTATAGCCGAGATAGGCGAGCAGAGAATGCGCGCCGTTCAACATGCGCAGCTTCATCTTTTCATAGGCCGAGACCTCCTCGACCATTAGCGCGCCGTGAACCTTTTCCCAGGCCGGACGACCGTTGACGAAATGGTCCTCGATCACCCATTGGGTAAAGGGTTCCGTCTCGATTGCCGCCATGTCCCAGCGGCCCGTCAGCCGCTTGGCATCGGCATAGGTCGCATCGGTGCTTGCCGGCGTGATGCGGTCGACCATCGTCGAAGGAAAGGGCACGTTCGCCTCGATCCAGCCATGCAGTTCCGGATCGATGCGGGCAGTGAATTCCAGCACCAGACGCTTCAGCACCGCGCCGTTGCTCGGCAGGTTGTCGCAGCTAAGCGGCGTAAAGGGTGTTATGCCCTTCTGCCGGCGCCGTGCCAGACCCTCGACGAGATAGCCGATGACACCGTGCGGCGCATGCCGATTGGCAAGGTCGGCGACGATATCGGGATGCTTGAGGTCGAGCCCTCCGGTTGCCGGATCGAAACCATAGGCCTTTTCCGTCACTGTCATGCTGACGATGCGGATATCAGGGTCTTCGAGTCGTGCTAGCAGGCCCGCCGGATCGCGCGGCGCCACATACGCCCCAAGGATCGAGCCGATGACATGAGCCGTCGTGCCCGAGGTGTCGCGGATCAGCACCGTATAGAGCCCGTTTTGGGCGGACAGATTATCCGCGACATCGGGGGTGCGCAGGCTCGCCACTTCGATGCCCCAGTCACCGCCGGCAGCAGCCAGAGCGCCATCCGTGAAAGGCGCGAAATGCGCACGGAAGAAGGCGCCGGGGCCAAGATGCAGGATGCCGGCCTTCAGCGCATTCCGGTCATAGGCAGGAAGCTTCGCTGTCGGCGCAAGGCCGGTCACGTTCTGCAGTTTGTCGCTCACAGCTTGTAGGCCTTCTTCGCATTGTCATAGGAAAGTTCGCGCGCGACGATCTCGGCTTCTTTCCTGGAAATCCGGTGCTCGACGGCGAGCTGTGCCAGGAAACGGCAGATCTCGCGGCGCCAGACATCATGGCGGGCGGGGATCGACAGCAGTGCACGCGTATCGTCATTGAAGCCGGCGAGATTGGCAAAGCCAGCCGTCTCCACCACTTGGTCGAGGTAACGGCGGATGCCAAGCGGGCTGTCGTGGAACCACCAGGGCGGGCCGATCATCAGGCAGGCCCAATGGCCGGCCATCGGCGCGAGCTCCCGGGCATAGGTCGTCTCGTCGAGCGTGAAGAGCAGGATGCGCAGGCTTGGTGCATGGCCGTATTTCGACAGCAGCGCGTTGAGGCCGCCAACCCAGTCGGTACGCGTCGGAATATCGGCGCCCATATTCGGGCCACGCGTCTCGAAAAGCTCGCGGTCGGTATTGCGGCGCGAACCGGCATGGATCTGCATCACCATGCCGTCCTCGGCAGAAAGACCGGCCATTTCCGTCATCATCTGCCCGCGGAAAAGTTCAGCATCGGCGGCTGAAAGCGGTCCCTTCAGCGCCTTGTCGAGCAGCGCTTGCTTCTCGGCAAGCGGTAGATCGGCGGTAAAGGCGGTCGGCACGCCGTGGTCGGTCGCCGTCGCTCCGAACTGGCGGAAATAGGCGCGCCGCTTGCGATGTGCCTCGATGAGGCCATCCCATTTGGTGATGTCGCAGCCGGTGATCTCTCCGAACTTGATCAGATTGTCGCGGAAACCAACGGCATCGGGATCGGTGACGCCGTCAGGCCGGTAGGTTGTGCGTACTTTGCCGATCCAACCGTCCGCCGCCATCTTCTGGTGATGCGGCAGCGGATCGAGCGCGCCTTCGGTCGTGGCAATTGTTTCGATGCCGAAACGCTTATGCAGTGCCCGCGGCCGGAACTCCGGAAGCTTGAGCTGCGCATTGATGTGGTCGTAAAGCGCATCTGCGTTATCAGTCGTCAGTGGCTCGGTGCAGCCGAGCACGGCTGACATGGCATGATCGACCCAAAGGCTCGACGGGGTTCCGCGGAAAAGATGGTATTGGGCGGCGAAAGCACGCCAGATATCGCGGCCGCTCGAAACCGTCTTGCCGTCGAGACGCGGTACACCGAGCTGGTCAAGCTTGGTGCCGGTGCTGTGTAACATGCGGAAGAGATAATGATCGGGAATGACAAGCAGCGAAGAGGGGTCTTCGAAGGCCTTGTCGTCAGCGAACCAGGACGGTTCGGTGTGCCCGTGCGGGCTGACGATCGGAAGAGCGTGCACCGTCTCATAGAGATCGCGCGCTATTGTCCGCGTTGCCGGCTCGGCGGGAAAGAGCCGGTCCGGATGAAGAAAGCCATTGCTTACATCCATCAGTTTTCCTCCCTGATGGATAACGGCCTACCCCACATCATTAGACGCGGCAAGGGCTTTTGGTAACCAGACGGTCCACTTTCGGAATCGTTTTTATGGGGGCTCGAAACCATTGACGCCCCCGCCTATTTCGGCTTTGGAATGCCACCTGATATCAGGGGAGAAAACCGATGTCCGACGAGGCAGCCCGCATTACAAGGCTCGAAGAAATGCTGGCCCATCAGGCTAAGACGATCGATGAGCTTTCCGATCAGCTTGCCGAACAATGGAAGGTCATGGAGCAGACGCGCGCCAAGCTTGACCGATTGACCGAGCGCTTTCTGAGTATCGAGGAGCAATCGCTGGAAGCGCCGGCGATTACCAAGCCGCCACACTACTGAGTGGCCATGCCGCCGAACCCTCCGCGGCGCCGCCCGAAGGCTGCCTGCAGCAGGAAAGCGGTTTCGCGCTTTCGCCCTTTGCGATATAGCCCGGAAAGACGAAGCTGAACGAGAGACATCCCATGGCGGCCACCATCCGTTATCATCAGGGCGATATTTCCGCGGCGGATGCCGCCCGTTACACCGGCGCGATCGCGATCGATACCGAAACGCTGGGCCTTGTGCCGCGCCGGGACCGCCTTTGCGTCGTGCAGCTTTCGCCGGGCGACGGCTCTGCCGATGTGATCCGCATTGCGGCCGGCCAGAAGGAAGCGCCGAACCTTACCGCGCTGCTCGCCGATCCGTCGCGCCAGAAGATATTCCATTACGGCCGCTTCGATATCGCCGTACTCTTCCATACGTTCGGCGTCACCGCGACGCCGGTCTTCTGCACGAAGATCGCCTCGCGCCTCATCCGTACTTACACGGATCGCCACGGCCTGAAGGATAATCTCAAGGAAATGCTCGACGTCGATATCTCCAAGACGCAGCAATCTTCCGACTGGGCTGCTGAAACACTCTCGCAGGCGCAGCTCGAATATGCCGCCTCCGACGTGCTCTACCTGCACGCGTTGCGCGACAAGCTAAATGAGCGCCTGATTCGCGACGGCCGCCTGGAACATGCGACGGCCTGTTTCGAATTCCTGCCGACGCGCGCCAAGCTCGATCTTCTCGGCTGGGAAGAGGCGGATATCTTCGCCCATAGCTGAGGTTATCGGACATGCAGGCAAGGTCGTAGACTGGGCGTCTTCGGCCGTTAGCTATTCGTTAAGGTATTTTCAGTAACATTATTCTTAATTTTTATGCATTCGACGGCGGCGAAATACGCCGATGCGGACAGGAGGATCTGCCGGGATGCAAGGGGCCGGATGAGCGCGGTCTCGTTGTACGACCTGCTTTCATAGCCACTTTGCGAAAGGAGCGTGCCTGTGTTGTCTCCCATTCGTTCGGCGTCCAATGCAAGCCTTTCTTCTCAGGGTCAGACGGCGGCGATCGTTGCCGGTGGCCTCGGCCGATCGGTGGTCGCCCCCACCCCGGTAAATGCAGTTGAAGCAGCAGACCTCAATGCCGCGATTGCCGGCAAGCTCAATATTCTGCTCATCGCCGCGCGCCAGCGCATGATTGAAGCGCTTCTCGACATCATCAATGCTACGGGACGCACCATCGCGCTGCAGCGTGGTGAAGGTGAATCCGATCAGGCCTTTGCCGCCCGTGTCGCTGATGCCATCCGTCGCATGCCCGACGCCGAGATCGATGCGGTCGAGCACCAGCTTTCCGATGACGGACATAGCCTGCCGTTGAGAATGATTGCCGCAGCCCTCAAGGACCCGACCGGGCCGGAGGCCACCCGTGTCATCGCCTATCTCGAGATTATCAGCTACAAGGACAGGGATCTCGCAGCCCGCGCCGTTGTCCGCTCTTATCGCCAGAACGATGCCGCGCCGCTGCCGCGTACCGAGCCGCGGCCGGAAATCAAGCTTCAGGGAGAAAACCTGCCCACTGCACGTCAGTCCGCAGCAAAAACGGCTGAAAATGTAGCGATGCCTGCTGCCGAAGAAATCGTTCCGGCCGAAGCGACTGTTGTCGTGGCGACCGATCCAACCGTTGAGGATCAGAAGACCGGCAGTCAGCCCACGGCAGCGGCGCATGAAGCTTCATCGCAGGCAACTACGCCGAGAGAGACAGAGGAAGTCCAGGTCGCACCGGCAGAACAGGAAGTGATCGAGCCGGAACAGGCCGAACCCGCTCTCGAGCAGCAGACAATCTCCGCCAAGGCTGATCCGGTTATCCCGCGCAACTGGACCGGCATCGCCAGCTCCATGACCGAACAGGTTTCACAGATGATCGCAACGATCATCCGCGAACAAGAGGCAACTGTCCTGTTGACGGACACGCCTGTCGAAGCCGCCGTTGAAATCGATGCTATCCTGGACGAGGCCGTCATCAGCGAGGCGACGGAGAGCCTGGTTCGCACAACCCCGGAAGATGTGGTCGAGCCTGCATCTGCCCAGGCCGCCCAGGCTTCTCGGCCGTCCCAGGCTGAAATCACCGCAGTTGCCCAGACGGCGCGTCCCATCAGGGAAATCGCCGCACAGCCGCAGCCGGTTCCCATCCCGGTTGTCGAGGCGCCTTCCTATGTTCCGCTCACAGCCCGCATGCCGGAAGGGCTTCCCTACGCGCAAACGCCTTACCAGTTCGCCCGCGATGAATATAAGGCGACCAAGGCCGATGACCCCCCTCGTCGCCATCACGAAAACGGCAGCTCGCAGGATCAGCAGCAACAGCCGCAGGCGCAATCCGGTCAGGGCGGCGATGAACAGCAGGCCGGCGGAGAGGAAGCCCCGCGGGAGGAGCGGCGCCAGCCGAAAATGTTTGATCCCGATCCGTCTACTGCTCCGGCAACGGTCGCCGACCCGGTCTATGCTCTCTACCAGCGCATGGTCGGCTGGGAATAGTCAGGAGCAATTCCAGCAAAAGTGCTCAACGATTTTGCGTCCGGAATTGCCTGGGTACAAAGAACTCCAGAAACCTCCCAAAACGAAAGAACCCGCCGGATCGCTCCGGCGGGTTCTTCATTTCAATGCATCAGCGAAGGATTATTCGCCGCCGCGGTTCTTCAGAGCCGCGCCGAGGATGTCGCCGAGCGAAGCGCCCGAGTCGGACGAACCGAACTGAGCAACGGCTTCCTTCTCTTCCGCGATTTCCAGAGCCTTGATGGACAGCATGATCTTGCGGTCCTTCTTGGAGAAGTTGGTAACGCGGGCGTCGACGGTCTGGCCGACCGAGAAGCGCTCAGGACGCTGCTCGTCGCGGTCGCGGGCGAGGTCGGCGCGACGGATGAAGGAAGTGATGTCCTCGTGGTTGACGAGCTTCACTTCGATACCGCCGTCGTTGATCGCGATGACTTCGCAGGAAACGACTGCATTCTTGCGCAGGTCGCCGGAAGCTGCTGCTTCGCCGACTGCATCCTTGCCGAGCTGCTTGATGCCGAGCGAGATGCGTTCCTTCTCGACGTCGACGTCGAGAACGACTGCCTTGACAACGTCACCCTTGTTGAACTCCTCGATGACCTGTTCGCCCGGACGGTTCCAGTCGAGGTCAGAGAGGTGAACCATGCCGTCGACATCGCCGTCGAGGCCGATGAACAGGCCGAATTCGGTCTTGTTCTTGACTTCGCCTTCGACTTCAGTGCCGGCCGGATGGCTGCGGGCGAATGCTGCCCACGGGTTTTCCAGCGTCTGCTTGAGGCCGAGCGAAATACGGCGCTTGGACGGATCGACTTCGAGAACGACGACTTCGACTTCCTGGCTCGTGGACAGGATCTTGCCGGGGTGAACGTTCTTCTTGGTCCAGGACATTTCCGAGATGTGGATCAGGCCTTCAATGCCCGGCTCCAGCTCGACGAACGCACCGTAGTCGGTGATGTTCGTAACGGTACCGGAAATCTTCTTGCCTTCCGGATACTTGGCCTGGATGCCATCCCACGGATCGGACTCGAGCTGCTTCATGCCAAGCGAGATACGGTGGGTTTCCTGGTTGATGCGGATGATCTGAACCTTGACCTGCTGGCCGATGTTCAGGATTTCCGACGGATGGTTCACACGGCGCCATGCCATGTCGGTGACGTGCAGCAGGCCGTCGATGCCGCCGAGGTCAACGAACGCACCGTAATCGGTGATGTTCTTGACGACGCCGTCAACAACCTGGCCTTCTTCGAGGTTCTGAACGATTTCAGAACGCTGCTCGGCACGGGATTCTTCCAGAACCGTACGGCGCGAAACCACGATGTTGCCGCGGCGCTTGTCCATCTTGAGGATTTCGAAGGGCTGCGGGTTGTGCATGAGGGGCGTAACGTCGCGGATCGGACGGATGTCGACCTGAGAACGCGGAAGGAAGGCGATCGCACCGTCGAGGTCGACCGTGAAGCCACCCTTGACCTGGTTGAAGATAACGCCTTCGACGCGCTCGCCAGCTTCGAACTTGGCTTCGAGCTTGATCCAGCTTTCTTCGCGGCGAGCCTTCTCGCGCGACAGAACAGCTTCGCCAAGCGCGTTTTCGATGCGCTCGACGTATACTTCGACTTCGTCGCCGACCTTCAGCGAACCGTCCTTGGCACGTGCGCCGAATTCCTTGAGCGCGATGCGGCCTTCGACCTTCAGGCCAACGTCAACAACGGCGACATCCTTTTCGATGCCCGTGACGATACCCTTGGTAACATAGCCTTCAGCCAGATCGTTCTTGGCAAAGGACTCTTCGAGAAGGGCCGCGAAATCCTCGCGAGAGGGAGTAGCTACTGACATAAAATCTCCTGCGTGGCCTTCGATAGCTTCAAGGCTCACGTATGCGCCGGTTGGTTCGAGTTGAATGGGCCTGAACCCAGTCCGCCTTCTTTCAAGAAGGCAATCCGGCGCGTGGACGGAATTTCAGGCTTGCTTTCGCACGAGCGTCCCGCGCACGAAGCGCGGAAAACCGCTTGATTAGGCATTTCGGCTCAAGGCGGCGTCGATAAACGACTTAGCGGCTTGAAACGCGGCCTCTATACTCATTTCCGACGTGTCAAGCAAGTGCGCATCGACTGCCGGTTTCATCGGGCTGTCCGCCCTGTTCATGTCGCGATCGTCGCGTCGCTTGACGTCTTCGAAAATCGCCTCGAAATCCGCTACGCCGCCCTTGCTGATGATCTCGTCGTAACGGCGTGTTGCGCGCACTTCTGGCGACGCCGTCACATAGAGCTTCACAGGTGCCGCGGGGCAGACGACAGTGCCAATATCGCGCCCGTCGAGAACTGTTCCCGGCAGCTTCTCGGAAAACCGCCGCTGCGCCTCAACGAGCGCCCGGCGAACCGCCGGCATCACGGCAATTTTCGAGGCGGCTTCGCCAATCTCATGTCTCGACAATATATCGCGATCGAGACCCGCGAGTTCAACCTCGAGCGCCATCTTTTCAGCGACCGTCTCGTCATTGAGCGGGAGCCCGGCATCGATCAGCGCCTTGGCGGTCGCCCGGTAGGTGAGGCCGGTGTCGAGATGGTGAAAGCCGTACTGCTCCGCGATCCTGCGCGAAAGCGTGCCCTTGCCTGCCGCGGCAGGGCCGTCGATGGCGATGATGAAGCTGCCGGTCATGAAGTCATTCCGTGCCGAGGCCGCCGTAACGGCGTACCAGTTCCTGCATTTCGGCTTGCTCTGCCATCTCATCGAGGCCATTGGCAATACCCTCGCGGTCGGCGACCGGCCGGTTCTGGCTCACCTTCCATTTGCCTTCGATCTCGGCGATTTCGATTTCGACACCGATAATGCCCTTGAGCTGCGCACGGATAAATTCCTCTGGCGCATCGCCGACCGACCATGGTTTCTCACGCTGGCCCTCATGTTCGCCGGTAATTGCATTGATCTGCGCAAGCAGCCAGCCAGCATCCTCGATCACCCGTGCCAGTCCGCGTGCCTGCACAATCGCATAGTTCCAGGTCGGCACCACTTTGCCGGTCTCGGCCTTGGTCTGGTACCAAGACGGTGTGACATAGGAATCCGCGCCCTGGAAGACGGCAAGCACCGGCGCACCTGCGGCAATGTCCCGCCACTGCCCATTTGCCCGCGCCAGATGCAGCTGCAGCGTTCCCTTCTCTGATGCGCCGGCGTCGAGATGGAAGGGCACGGAATTGGCGATCAGCCCGGAAGCCGCCGCCGTGATCAGCAGGCCAAGCGGATGCGCACGGATCAGCGCATGCTGCACATTGAGATCGTCTTCGCGGAAATGTGGTGGCTGGTACATATCAAGCCTGCTCGATCTTCGCCCCGAGGCTCTTCATCAGATCCATGAACTGCGGAAAGCTGGTTGCAATCATACTGCTGTCGTCGATACCGACAGGATGCTCCGAAGCCAGCCCCATGACAAGGAAGCTCATGGCGATACGATGGTCGAGATGCGTGATGACCTGCTCGCCAGCAGCATTGCCAAGCCCCATTCCATCCGGCCGGCCGGTGACGGAAAGCGAGTCCTTGCCTTCTTCGCATTCGACCCCGTTGAGCTTCAGCCCTTCCGCCACAGTCGAGAGCCGGTCCGACTCTTTGACCCGCAGTTCCTGCAGGCCATTCATCACCGTTCGGCCCTTGGCAAAGGCGGCGGCAACGGCAAGAACCGGATATTCATCGATCATCGACGGTGCCCGCTCTGTCGGAACGGTGACGCCGGTCAATTCCGAATGGCGCACGCGCAGGTCCGCGACATCCTCGCCGCCCGCAAGCCGCGGATCGAGGATCCCGATATCGGCGCCCATCTCCTGCAGCGTCAGGATCAGTCCCGTCCGCGTCGGGTTCATCAGCACATTGGAAATGGTGACGTCCGAGCCCGGCACCAGCAAAGCCGCCACCAGCGGGAACGCGGCGGAGGAGGGGTCGCCAGGCACGTCGATCGTCTGGCCGGTCAGCTTGCCGCGGCCTTGCAGCCGGATCGTCCGCGTGCCGTCCCTGTCGGTCTTGATCGAAAGTTCTGCGCCGAAACCAGCCAGCATCTTTTCGGTATGGTCACGCGTAATCGCCGGCTCGATAACCGTCGTCACACCCGGTACATTGAGACCGGCTAGCAGCACCGCCGATTTCACCTGCGCCGAGGCGACGGGCAGGGTGTAGCGGATCGGGGCCGGCGTTTTCGGCCCGCGCAGCATCACCGGCAGGCGATCGCCCTCCATGGCTTTTACCTGCACGCCCATGCGGCGCAACGGATCGAGCACGCGGCCCATCGGCCGCCGGGAAAGCGAGGCGTCGCCGGTAAAGACGGTGTCGAAATCATAGACGCCGGCAAGGCCCATGATGAGGCGCGCGCCGGTGCCAGAATTGCCAAAATCGAGCGGAACCTCCGGTGCAAGCAATGCGCCGTTGCCTGTTCCGTTGATGATCCACGCGTCGCCCTCCTTGCGGATCACGGCACCTATGGCCTGCATTGCCTTGCCGGTATTGAGCACATCCTCACCTTCGAGGAGCCCGGCAACGCGCGTTTCCCCCGATGCCAGTCCGCCGAGTATCAGCGCGCGATGCGAGATCGACTTGTCGCCGGGAATACGGATGATTCCGGAAAGCCCGGAGGATCTGCGGGCGACGGCCGGCTTCGATGCGGAACCCTGCGACATGGGTTAATCCCTTGCAAAGGCAATACATTCAGGCCGCTCACGCCTCGGTGCCGGGATGTTTTTCCGGCGGGCCTTGCAGCAATCGCGGCTGGTTAGCACGAACTTGCCGAACGGTCATCCGGAATGGCGGTGAAAAGCCTGAAGTGCCCCGTGAAGTTTAGCTTTGACATGAGAAGCCGTAGCGATTATGGGGACCGGCTTATAAATTCCGAATAGAACGCCGGTTTGACGGCATTTGCCGAATTTCTCATTCGGCCATTCTCACGAGGCTTATAGTGGCGAAAGCGGAACTTGGTACAAAGCGCACTGATCCGGAAACCGGCAAGAAGTTCTACGATCTGAACCGGGATCCGATCGTCTCCCCTTATACCGGCAAATCCTATCCTTTGTCCTTCTTCCAAGAAACCTCGGCACTCGCCGAAGTTCAGGATGAGGACGAGGTTGCCGAAGTCGATACCGAAAACACCGAAGTCGAACTGGTTTCGCTCGAAGACGCCGATGACGCCGCTTCCGGCGACGATATCCCTGATATCGGCGACGACGACGTCGAAGTCGAAGGCGATGACGACGATACCTTCCTCGAAGTTGATGAAGATGACGAGGATGACGACATGAGCGACATCATCGGCGTCACCGGTGACGAAGACGAAGTCTGAGCGAACGAATACCGGCCCGGATGACAAAAATTTCCCGGGCCGGATTTTTTAGGCTTGCCATCTGCGAAAACCGCAAGTAATAAGCCGCCACTCCAGAGGGAACGCCTTGGGAGTATCCCAGGACCGGCGCAAGCCGGACCACCCTGATGGGGCTATAGCTCAGCTGGGAGAGCGCTTGCATGGCATGCAAGAGGTCAGCGGTTCGATCCCGCTTAGCTCCACCAAATTCCTATTTTTAATTGATTTCCCTTTTGAATCAATATCATGCTTGGGTATGTGTGCTGGCTGAGTACCCAAGAAAGTACCCAGGGGCAGCACCCAAGTTTTCCATTGCCCGCGCTGGAATCCTTGGCGGGGACTCCGCGCATTATACGAGCCCACCGATTCTACAGAGCAAATCTGCCTAATGTTGCTCGCAAGTTTCTCAGCAGTTATGAAGCTTCCAGCGTCACGCCTACATAACGACGTCAACTTGACGCTACCCCGTAAGGTCTGCTTCGCCGTGAACCTTAGCGCAACCAGGAGTGCGGCATTCTAAAAACTGGAAGCTGGTCTCAGTGAGAGGGGACTCCATGCGCTTGGTGCAGCCCAACCCGCCTGTGGACAGATAAGCATTTAGGTTGAAACAATCAGCCTATACACCCTAAACTGTGGCCTCATGGCGGGGGCTCGGGATGCCAGATTGGAAGGGACTTTTCTCGAGTGTTACAAATTGGGAGGGGTGGGCTCATTTTAAGCTCGAATACCCTGCGGCTGTCACCCCAAGCAGCATTTTCGGGCTAGCGGAGTATTTAGCTGCGCTCGCGATGTTCCTAGTTATTCTCACCACATCGGACTACCGTTATCGGTACCGATTGTCCTTAACTCGGATAAATCTTCAAAGAGTGGGCTTCTGGGCAACCGCACTCATTGGCGCGTCTTTGCTTGTGGTGGACATCTGGTTTGCTAATGGCCTGCCTGTGCCCAAGCTGTTATCGAATCAAGCGGACTTAAAGGCGGCTCTCGGAGCTGCTTTTATGACATTGCTTCTTAGAGTCTTTCATGTCGCACTTATTTCCCCACCCGTGTTCAGCAGGTGGAACGCTAAGCGTTTCCTTTCCGTGCATTATAGCCTCATCCACGAGGGAAATGCTGAAAAGCTGATTATCGTCGCGGAGGAATTGCGCAGGTCAGCGAGCCGAATAGTCAACTCGGCATCCAAGATCGGCAACACGCCTGATAGCAAGGTTTCCGACGACTCAAAATTTGCTTACAACTTCCTTCTGCTGATAGGAGATAGGCGCTTTTGCCGCTTAGTAGTCGATAAGGTCCCAAGCCTTGCCTTAGTGCTGTTCGAGGAATTCCAAAAGCATCCCAGGGCAGATCTTCCAGTATTCCAATTCGCAAGAAATATTGGCCAGCAATTTATCCTCAATCTCTCCTCATCTTACTATCAAGAGGACAGCGGTTACTACAGCGGGCTTCTGGGTTATGACCAGCCCGTCACAAGGGCCGTGTTCGGAAATTACAGGTTCATCGAGCGGTGCGCCGAGCGCGGCGCGTCGCCGCTGGAGGTCGATCTACAAGGCGAACTGGGTGGAGAGCAGACTAAGGGGGCCTGCAGGGCCGGGCTCGCATACCTGAAGGGATATCTTGAGGCAACCAAAGGACGCCGACACAGCCACTCCTATGCGCTCCACAGGCTGTTAGCGGCACTCGGCCATACTGCGGGCGGAGTGCATGTGCTTGATGGTAAGACCGATTTTTATGAGCATCCCTCTTATCATCGCCTCAAGGCGGTGACTGACTTTGTACACAAGGCAATAAGCCTGATCGATGAACACGCAGACCCACCGGAAAGCATAAAGCCACACGAGCGATGGCATGATGTGTATGACGGCATCGCAAATGTTATCTTCGAAGTTGTGATTGCCGCGTCATCGGTAAAGTCTCCAGATTGGACGGCTTGGGAAATCCAGCATAATGCGGTCTGGGGACGAATTTTTGGGTTTAGCGACGGTCGAGCTAGCCGAATTATTGGCAAGAAGGTCAGTCGTCTCCTGTACAATGAGATCCGACGAATGGACGAGTGGCCAAATTTCAAGGGCGCACATGCTCTCGGTTTCTGTCTGTTGGTTTTGGGGCTGTCGCCAATTGATCGGCGTAGAGGTCACCGAAGAGAAGATTCTCCACTTCAAGCACTCGCTGCTCGGTGGGCGACCAAGAATTATGCGCGCCTCCTCAGTGATCATCCAGAAGTGGCCGCCGCTTGCTTAATGGGCTCGGTGACGTACGACAATGTTGGGCATCGTTTCGTGAAAACGTTTGCCGACCGCACACGCAAAGAACCTCAAAAAGAATTTCTGAAAGTAACCCAGCCTCGAAGGGAATCTCCCAAAGCTGCTAGCCGCGCGCGGCCCCAGCAAACCGAATGACCACGCCCTATTGCTTGGCAACAATTCCGGATGAGGGTGGTCTAAGCATTCACCGATAATCGACGTCGGAACTGCACCAATTTTTCTTTTGGCGCGCCTCCAGGTACGAGCAAAGCCCTCTGAGGAGCACGGCGCCGACCTCTCGCCCTTCGACCCCTTGATCTCAATCTGCAAGCCGCGATATTCCAAGAGTTCCTTGAGCCGACTTTTAGCTATCAACGCCAATTTGCACTCCGTGGGCCACTTTGTATGGCTGCCGATTTCCGCGGTGTCTATGCCCCAGACGAACGGGATGCCGCCGCCGAGCAGCCGCTTGAGCTGCCCATCGCAACGCACGGTGTCCCCATCTACGGCGGTGAACGAAGCGCACACGGGTAGGGCTGCCGCTGTGATCGTGGCAGGACCTACTCGCTTGAGGGCTGTTTTTGGGATAATGCTCCCAGACCTGTCCGTCTAAGCAGTAGCCGATGACGGGATTTTAGCTGTTCTAGCGTCGGGCGATGATAGCTTGGTCTGGCTGAGCGGGAGGGGCGGTAGCCTCGTCAAGCCACTGGATCACGTCCCCAAGCTGATCCTTGACATGCATGGGCCCGGTGGCGGTTTCAAGCCGAACCATGCCGTGCTCAGCATCAAAACAGTAGCTTACGATGTGGGCCGATGAGACCGCAATCTGCGAGCCGACAGATGAGCCTGCTCCCAGCGTAAATGACACAAACTTCATCAATATTCTCCGGTGAATAAATAGGGCGGATCGTATTCGGGCGGCCAGTGATCATCAAGGAAGTCTGGCTGCTACTGCATAAAGTTTGCAGCGATGAAGATCGAGACGGCTCTGGGAATCATTAGAGCGATTGCTAGCGAAATTGCCAACGAGAGAATACCTGCAGCCCACGCAAAGGCTCCCGGCTTGATCCATCCGAATTTTTCGTTGGCGGAATTCAAGGCATACTTGAAGAACAGCGTCAGGTAGCTCATCAGGCTTAGGGCCACGACGCCATTGATTACAGCCAAAGTCCAATTGAATTGCTTCGCTACAGCAATGTTGAGGGCTGCAAGGATTACAATGCTTTCAACAGTCGTGATGACCACCTCTTGCAGCTTCTTAGCGTTTTCCCAGCCCGATCCCCAATGCTCTGCGTTCTCATAGTCCTTCTGCTTAAAGAACCGCGCTAGGATCGACATCGTGAACCTCATTGCTGTCTTCGACATCCCTCCCATAGTTTTGGTGGCAACGATAGGTAGGGCATCGGGAAACTCACAACGAAAGCGGCGAGAGACTGGCTTGTGATTTCATGAGGCTGGCTTCGAGTCGGTTTCTTGGGAGTTCCTCGCTCTGTCGCGTTGAGGCCGATGAGGAAGCGCAGGCCCCGCAGTGAAGTTCCAGCGCATCTTTGACCTCCCGCATGCCCTTCAGGCGGCTCAAGGGAAAAGTAGGAGACTGGAAGGGGACCTGAGGCCCTTTTTGTCGTCAAAGCCGGAAGCCGAAATGGATTTAGGGGTCACGCATCTAAGCGGTGATCTACGTGACAGTGACCGCGCGATTTCCCCCCGGTACCCCTTGATGGGACCCATTCTTACCGCGTCTCGTGCACTCCCCCTGGCATCAGATCGACTTACCGGTGGCTGGCTTCTCGCAGCCCTTGCAGCGCCATGAATAGCCGCCAAAGGAGCAGTGTCGAGAAGACCATGCATAAGAAGTTTGAGGTTGCCAAAGCCCATCCAGTGAACGCCCCACTCCATAGCCCCATCTGTGTTTGGGTTACGAGGCTTAACAATGGCGTTCCTACAATGATAAAGGTGATAGCGCGGATACTTATCTCCGTTGCCACAGCTTTCCATCCATCGCCTAAGGGCGTTGCAAATAACCACAATGAATTGCTAGACTGGCCTTCATCAGAGAATACTTCAAGCGCGCGAATGGTGCTCACCGCGCCAAATAACATCGCGGCCATAAGAATGTTAAACGTCTGCAAGAAGGGCCGTGCTGGAAGTTTCAAGCCAGCAAAGTCAACTTCGGAAGGATCTGTATAGGCGTCTTTCAAGGCTGCTAACAACACAGGGTCGCTCAGCGTGATCTTTGCGGAATTCGGGTCTATCCCCTCAGCCCTCAAAAGGGGTCGCAACTTCCACCACCACCAAGGTTTATCATCATCAGGATCTACTCTGAGCCCCGGTTTCTCATCCATAATAAGGTAGTGATATCCCGGCTTCTTGCGTAAAATTATATATTCGTCGCTAGGTTTATCTCTGCGCGCAATAAGATAATTATAGAACGGCAGTCCTCCAGTTGGAGTCGTCTCGGGTAATTCGGTTTCTATGTCGAATTTCACGACTAACGGGTCAAATATAGCAAACTTTATCCCCGAAAAGTGGATTTGGTGGGGATCATCGTCCTTGATAAAGAAGAAGGAAGACGGCGGAGTAGGATAAAGAAACACCTGCAGGCGGGTTTCGGCAGGGTAGACGATATCGATAAAAAACTTGTCCAACCGATGCCCGCGCCAAAGCCCAGGTCCCGCTACCAATACACCCTCAACGGGACAACCAGTATAACCTAGCTCTCCGTCCGGTTTCTTTGATCGATATAACGGATCTGAGTCAGAACAATACGGGGGCGTGTAAAAAGACTTTTCGTGCTGAGGGGTTTCCTTATAGAGCGATGAAACAAAGTCCTTAAGAGTCAACCACGCTAACAGATCGTCCCAAGCAGCGCGGTACGAAAGGTTTTCCAAGGTGTTTATCGAGAGCAGAGCAAAGATCGCAATCGCCACCAAGTATGCTTGGATCTTTGAGCGCGCCTCTTGTACTACCTCCTTAATCTCAGACATATAAATCTCGCGTCAATTAACATTCCTTCCCAGCCTATGCGGCCAATACATTACTTAAATACGGCAAGAACGCTATAGTTTAGTCTCAATAGGGCAAGCCCTTGTGAGTCTCGCACTAAGCCGTTCAAGCAGTCTCACATAAGTGGTGTTGACATTTTGAGACCATTGGTATCTCATAGTCAATGAATTATGTGAGACTATGGGGACGCCATTATGCCAGCAGTGATGATTGGTTATGCCCGCACATCCACCACCGACCAAAAGGCGGGGCTAGAAGCGCAGCTCCGCGACCTACAAGCGGCGGGATGCACAAAGATATTCCAAGAGCAGCTTTCCTCTGTGGCGAACGAAAGACCCCAGCTTGAACGTGCGCTTGAGTTTGTCCGCGAGGGGGACGTGCTGGTGGTCACGAAGCTGGACCGTCTTGCTCGCTCGGTGGCGGACCTCGTGGCCATCACGGCGGCGCTGAGGAGCAAGGGTGTTGAGCTACGCGTCCTTACAATGAACCTCGACACCTCTACGCCGACCGGAAAGCTCATGCTGAACCTGTTGGGGTCTATCGCAGAGTTCGAGCGAGAGCTGATGTTGGAGCGGCAGCGGGAAGGCATCGCCAAGGCGAAGTCAGAAGGGAAATATAAGGGAAGGGCACCTACGGCCCGCAGCAAGGCGGACGAGGTGTTAGCCCTCAAGGCAGAGGGTAAGACCCCGGCAGAAATACAGGCCGCATTGAGCATCAGCCGTGCGAGTGTGTTCAGGATATTGAAGGAGTGTTCTATTCCTGAGGCAACTGCCTGAGGCCCCTACTGCGCCAACATCCTCAATAGTCCTTCTGTTGCATGCGGCGGAAGCACATTGGCTGCTCCATGCATGCTGACAGGGCGGCCCCGTATTGGCGGCCTTGCTCGGTTCTTGGGAAATCGTATTCGCTATATCTATAGCCGCCCCAAAGACCAGCAGCGAGAATGATGGGGTATGCCCAAGTGGCGATGGCTCGCCTGACGGGCCGGCCTTTCGCCGTCCTCAGCCAGGAATTCGAAACTGCTAGCAATACCACAAAGGAAACCATGAGGCCGATGATAAAGCCCTTGGGGTACTGCGACAGCGTGGGTAGCAACCTAACAGCCATCTTGCCCGACCCCAAGACCACACCATAGGCAACAGCTCCCGTCGCTATGTAGCAGGCCAGTAACTCGAACAGCTCTCTGATAGGCTCAGGCTCCCCGCCGGTCGTCAGACGGTTCATTCGCGGCGGCGTTGTCTTGGTGGTTTCCATGTCGGCTTCCCCTGAGGCTTGTGCCCACGAGCGCCCTCGCAAGCTTGCCTCCATGACCCATGATCGGGGAGTTCGAAACCAACTCGGTTGGCCTTGGGGCCTTTAGCTTACGAGAAGCCTGGACATACGCCACAAGCTCCCCGACCAGCCAAGGTCAAGGATTGGCACCATTCCGGTTTGTGCCATACCGCCGAGTTCCGGGTTTCGACGCCCAGGAGCGCCGCGTCTGCGCTCACCTTCGTGTAGCCCATCTCCCATCTGCTGCCAACGGGGCATCCTGGACCTCGCGACGACATCGTGCAGGGATCAGCCGACAAGGTACCTAGGTAACCCCAATAGATCCTCCCCGACATCCAGCCCTACGCCATCACCAGGAGCAACGCGCCCCTAGGGCCTGACCTACCAACACGCCACCCCTCGGGATAGGTAACGACACCTATGGCAGTAGGTACATCAGGGCCACAAGGCACACAACAAGGCAATAACCAAAGTAAAGTACCAGGGTGCCAGCATCACACCAGGCAACACCTTGGCAGCATATCAAGTACACCCCCAGGAAACACCATATATCTCCGATAATGCAGGAAAATATTTGCTTTTTCCGAAGGAAATACATGAATTAAACTTGACTAAATCTTTATTGCGGGCCAAATCGGATTTGTGGCGCACGCCACTTAACCACGCAATGAGAGTGAAATGAGTGATCTGAAAATCTTTATAAGCGCCGGGGCAGATGATTCCGCTGAGCTGACTGGCGATCATCGTCCATGTGCGTACGTCGCCTTTAGAACGGACGGCAACAGCGAGTCGCGCTTCTGCGGGCAAGGACATCTTTTGGATATGAACGCTGCTATGGCTGAAGGCCTATTGGCCGCGTTGACTGACTTCTTCCCGATTGATCCAACGAGTGACTTCGGGCTTCTGCCGGATATTGAGATAATTTGCCCGGGCCCGGGCTTCTGGAAGCGCGTAATTCAAACGTGCGAAGCCGAAACGTCAAATCCTCACCGCGCTCGGGGTCTGGATCAGCACGACTGCTGGAAAAAACTCGCAGTTCTTGCGGCAACTCTTGAGTTGGCCGCCCCTCGCAAACCCTCGTCGCCTTCGGAGAGGGGAATACTCAATCGGGTTACGGAACAACGCAAGAAACTTGCAAAAGAGGCAATTGGCAAAGTGCCGCGTGACGCTTCAGGTATCTCAGTGTCTTGGCGGGAAGACATGGAGCCGAACCGTTGAGGCAGCTGCCCAAAGTCGGTGCTGACATTTCGACGTGCGAACACGGCAAGCAGCGGTGCGTGGTCCCAGGGTGCAGCCAACTGGCCGAACTGTCCGGTGGAACGGGTCTCGCTCGGTTCCACTGCCGTCACCACGTTCAGCATAAAGCTCGGCACGGCTCCCACTGGCACGGGACTTATAGGGCGTCTGAGTTGGTCCCCTACGTGAATAGCGCCGAGCGTTGGATAAAGGGCCACCGGCAGGACTCAGCTTACCGAGGAACCTATTGGGAGCTGGAGCACTTTATGGCGGGCGTGGGACGTGTTGACCCTGCGATGAACTTGCGGGGCCAATCGGCGGAGTATCGCGCTCGGATCGCCTTTGCGCGTATGCGGGCGGCGGAAATCCCCACTCGGCGGCTCATCGCCATCTATCTCGGCATTGCAGCCCTGATTGAGGATGATTATGGCAGCCATCGGACCCGAGAGTTTCGCATCGTGCAAGCCGCGAAGGCTGTCCATAGGCTCGCCAGCGGCACTCACCGCAGGTGGAATGCTTGGGACCCCATAACGGGCGGAACGCGACCTGTGGAGCTTCACGCCTATCCTCGCTCATCCGGGCACGTCCTGAGGAAGATCGGGGAGGTGCTGGAGAAGGCATGTGATGAGCTTGCCCGCGCGGTGGTGCCCGAGGTGATCGCTATGCGGACGCAGCACTTTGGACCCCATCCATCTCATCCGCCTGTCGCTCAGGCGTCCTAATCAAAATTAAAAGTCCTCGCCACCGTTTGATCTCCTCTCGGGGGCGGGGGCGCGCATGTTGGAGCTGATCTTGCTTCCTCAGAAATTGTCAGCCGAGAAGGCCTTGCCTTATGTCCTCCATTATGACGGATGGTTGTCCGCTGGCGGTGGCAGCCTCATCGCATTGGCCAAAAGCATCTTTGACATGCTTGCCGCTCCGATCATCACGCCCGGAAGGAAACCTAGAGCCGACGCGGCGGAGCGCCGAAAGCTTTGCTGTGCAACGCTCGTAACAAACCTTGTGATGGTCACTCTAAGCCCCGTTCAGTACGTCGGTCTTGCGGTGCCATTGAAGAACGAAAAGCTCAGCCGATACGACCGCAAAGATTTCAACTCCGATGTCCTGAGGTTGGTGATTGAGGAGGCCGAAAAAGCAGGTCTGGTTTCAGTCCAAGAGGCTGTCTTTAAGGAGCTTCGGACAGTTGTCGCCCCTACGTCGCGCTTCCGGCAGCTCGTTGCCGCTCACGGGGTATCTCTGGCCGATATCCATCACCTGGAAGGCCGCGAGACCATCGAGCTTTGGGCAGGTAGCAGGAGGAGCGGCCACAAGACGCCAATTGACTACGTGGACTGCCCGGAGGCGGACGACATGCGAGCCCAGATGGCGGCAATCAACGGTGTCCTCACCGATGCCGATATCCGCCTTGGCGGTCAACAAACCGGCCCCATCCACCTCGTGCGAAAGTTCCGTATAGATGAGCCCGAAGATGCTCGTACGTTCGACCGCCATGGCAGGCTCTATGGCGGTTTCTGGGAAGACTTGCCGAGGGATCAACGCCATTTACTCACGATTGGCGGAGAACGAGTGGTGGACCTCGATTTCGCCTCCATGTTCGTTCAGCTCGCATATTGCCACGTAGGAATAGAGCCACCCGCTGGCGATCTGTACGCAATCCCCGGACTGGAGGACCACCGAAAGGCCGTCAAATCTCTGATGGTCTCGCTGTTCTTTCGAAACGCGGCGGCGCGGCGGTTGCCTGTCGGCAGCAAGGAAGCGCTCCCTCCTGGGTGGACTATGGAGAGGTTCAAACACGCTGCGTGCGCCCACCATCCTGCAATCGCTCCCCTCTTCGATACCGCTGTGGGATTTCAGTTGATGGCGGTAGAAAGCGAAATCCTTGTCGGCATTCTCCTTGAGCTTGGCTCAAAGGGCGTCGCCGCCTTGCCAATGCACGATGGTATCATGGTGGCAGTCAGCCAGAGGGAATTTGCCATCGCGACAATGCAGAATGTCAGCGCCGCCAAGGTGGGCCGGTCGCTGCCGGTGGTCGAAAAGCCGATCAATGGGCCGCCGATAAATAACTCCCCCCTATGGAGCTCTAGGACTGGCTCAGAGGGAATAGACCTTACTGATTTAGACCCCATCATCACCTTCAGCTCAATGGCGGCATACAGGTACCCTTGAGGCTGTATCTCAAAGTGACCGACATAGGCGGCCCAAAGCTCTCTTCTGGCAAATGCTTTTAGGGAGGAGATGGTTGATAGGCGATCTATCATCAATGTAGACCACAAAGCCAAACTTCGTGCCCGGCATCAGGTTTCTCAAAGCCTACATTGCACGCAGTCGTTGAGAGAAAGGTGATGGGGTCAACTACCGCACCGCTTCTATAGTCAGCTTGCAGGCTCAACCTCAGTGTGTCACGCTGCCAAGTACCACAACCCACGCCGCTATGGTAACAGATTGAGCGACCCCGGCTTCTCCCTCGAAGAAATCCACGAGATGTTAGACGGCATTGAGCGGAGCCTTAGCAGGCTGAAAGCAGCCAACCTCCACAATAAGCTCATGCCTACGACGTATATCCCAGAGGCGGTATCCGTCTTTATGGATTTCGAGCTGAACGGCGTTCTCCATGACCTGGGGATCAATACTTCAGTGGTAAACAAGCTGAAGAACTTTGACGCGAAGCTTAGAGCCCCCGCGATGATAGCCGCGCTCAGCAGAGCTCGCAGCTACCTTCGAACATTGGAAAGTGAGCACGGCGGTGGCGGATCATTTTCGGACGACGAGATAAACCAAGATAACCTAATTCAAGACCGGGCGGACGCGAACCCACCCCAGCCGATTCAAGTTTGGACAGAACAGTGGGTCTATGTGAAGCGTGGATCACGCGCCAAGGAGATTATCGCCGCTGTCTCGGAGCTGCTTGACGAAGCCGTGCTTATAGCCAAGACCACAAATCTGCCCGAAGATCAGGCCGCATTGACCGACATCGAGCGTGCGCAGCTCATTGCGGTTTTGGAAACCACACTTGCTGTGTTGAAGGCTCCAATGGTCGAGCCCGGACTCTTGAAGAAAACTGCCCGCATTGCCAAAGAGGTTGCCCAGAGAACGGCAAAAAAGAAAGCTGAAGAGGCCCTTGGTGCCGGCCTTGATCATGTTGCTCAGAGAATTTTAGAACTTATCGCGAGTTTAATGTAACCTTGAGCCGTGGGCGACTGCCGGGGCGAAGGTGATGGGGTCTGGCGTTTTCAGGAAACTACTGCTGGGATTGGCCATGCTGTCCCTCGTCGGCGCACCAAATGCCAACGCCTGCGGTCAACCCATTGTGCTCTCCAACTGGAAGTCATGCGCGGTGGGGCCCTTAAGCGAAACCGGAGGCGATGCCGATTGGAAGGCTGTCCCGAAGTGGACTCGAAGCAAGGACCTCAGGCCGTGGTTTATGGACGATCCTCGCCTGCTCGCCAATCATGGTCTGTGTAACGCGAAGTTCCATCGGGTCGTGCTCTGTGCGCCGGGATGGCAGGAGAGCGACGACAAGGAGGCTTGCTGGTACGCAATTTGCAACGGCTACCAGGCGTCCATCAGGGACTGAAGACAGCCGATTTGTCTCCACCCGCAACTAGACAAACAGCACTGGTGCTGCTCAACCTTGCGTTATGTCTGACCAATTGATTCTCGTTACTGATCACGGCACACAGCTCAATGCTAAGATTGAGTTGCATGAGCAAGGACTCGTTCTGCACAGTCGCAGCGGCACCGACCGCAACCGCGATTACCGCGCAGCACTCGAAATGCTGCTGTCCCGGTTAGATGGCGCACAGATTACCTACCGAATCTATCTTGATAGCCAGCCGGTTCAGGGGATTGATCTTGCTGATCGCGAACTTTCCTTTGATCGGTTGTCGCCTGTTGCAACGCGGTTTGACGAACTTGTGCGGGCGATGAATAAGGGCAGCTCCAGCCATGGCGCTTGGCGACGGCTATTTATTGAAACTTCTGGTACGAAACCAGTGCGGCTTCGCCAGGTTGTTGAAGGTCAACGCAACATAACACGCCTACCGGCGAGCGAATTGAGGAAGGTTACCACCGCCCATATCCACAATGCCGTCCAGAAGCTTCTTGGCGGGAGTGACGCTCCAAACTTCGCTCCGTCCCGCGACTATGACGCATTTACCGATACTGGCATTCCCCTTGCGCCCAAGAAGGTCTTCGGTCTGGCCCTTAAGGAGGCGCTGGGAATAGAAGCTTTTCCTGGGCACTTCAGCGCCGGATGGGGTCAAATCAGCTTCGAGCTGCTCGAACAAGCAGACCTCTGGATCGCGCGGAAAAAAGAGGGAGTTGCCCGCCCCAAGCCTGATCCTAAGGTGATCGAGGCACAGCTTGGCGATTTTGTGCCGACTGAAGAGGAGCGTAGCTGGATTGAGGGTAACCCGAAAATCGTCTCTCACCTGAAGCGTGAAAGGGCCCCGGGTTTAGCGAAGGAAAAGCGGGAAGCTTTCATTGCAGAGCATAAGCGGCTTTTTTGCGAGGACTGTAAGTTTGACCCTATGGAGAAATATGGCCCAGAGGCAGGGTCCGCGTGCATCGAAGTTCATCACCACCGAACTCACTTAGCGAATATGGAGCCCGGTCACAAAACGAGCATCGAAGACCTGAAGTGCTTGTGCGCGAATTGTCACCGCGTGCTTCACCGCAAGCTGGCTTTAGGGCTCACTGTTCCGTAAGGCCGATCGCCCTGGCGCAACGCCTTAAACTGGCCCCTATGAGCACGGCAGCTTTGTCAATCGCGGGAGCCATGGTGGGTGTAAGCCATCGGGAGTGGGTCAGCACGGTCAAAATCGGCAACGGCTTCCAGTATTTATATCGACCCCATTTGGAGATGGAACGTGACAAGCGCCAGTGACGTGAAAGAGGGCGAGCTTTTTCGACTCAATTACCTCAGATCAGCCTCGAAGCTCTCAGATAGCAGCCGGGCACGGATTCGGATGAACAAGCTATTCGAGGCCTCGGTCAGCCATGACTATTGGGGAGACTTTGCCGAATTATTAGAGAGTTCTCTCGGCATTGAAGTTGATGGTGGGTCGTATGTCGATGTTTTCTGGAAGACAGCCGAAATCGGAGATTTTCTAAGCGCTATTACACTGTGGGCCCGCTCTATCAGATTCCACAGTAATGCGCTGCAGTCCGCTCAGCAGATATTCCAAGACGAGCAATTGCGTTACAGGATAGATAGCAAGGGCGGCGTCCACTTCCTCGTAGACGAACAATTCGAACAGGTTGTTCAATCGACGTTGGACGGTCTCGGTGACCAAAAGTTCGCGTCATCAAGGCACGCATTGACTGAGGCACTCAAAAGCCTTGCAGCTAGCGCCCAATCCGGGAAGGGTCTCATTCGCGGAGTTTTCGAGGCGGCGGAAAGTGCGTTCCTCGTTGTTTGCGGCCCTAACGCCGGCAATAGGCTCAATGCTCAAGCTGCCGAAAAACACTTAAAGCCTATCCTTTTAGCTCGCTACACTCAGGTTCCGGACGCCATCGACAAGGTTGACCGGATGCTGGTCGTCTTCAACAGTTGGGTCAAAGATGCCCATCCCTACCGTCACGGTGCCCCGTTCGAACAGATCCACGAAGCGCCCCTAGATTTGGCAGTGCTTTCAGCGAGTACCGGAATGGGATTCATACGGTTTCTTGCCGGGATTGGGCCAAAGGTATGAGTTACTCCGCAACTTGACGCGGTTCTTCCCTCCGGTGACCGCCGCTCGTCGGACTCAAGGTAGTCGCGACAATCAGGTAGTCACTAGGAGAAACTCCGACGCGTCATTTTTTTAAGACAGGAAGATTGACAGCCTCGACGCATCGGCGTGCCTGCTCAAGGAGTGGTCCCCCGGAGTAGACCCCAAAAGTCATCCCTTGCCGCTTGTGCCCGACCACAACGGCGATGGTACTTTCCGGCTGTCCCGCCTGCTCAGCTTTGGTGATGAACCAGCGGCGAAAGCTGTGAAAGTTGACGAGACCCCTGCGCTTGCCCTCGCGTCTATCCTCCACGCCAACACTGCGACGATATGCAGTGAACTCGTTGGAGGTCTTGAAGGATCGCTCACGCAAGGAGGCGGATTTCTTCACGCCAGGCCATTCGGGGAAAATATCGTCTTCAGGCTCCTTGCCCTTTTTCCTGCGCTCAACGATCTCGACTAGGTCGGGGTGGATGGGGCAGAGACGTGGACCCGGCTCTCTCTTTTGGGGCTTGAACACGAACACCCCATCATCCCGGCAGTCCTTCACCTTCAGGCACACTATGGCATCCAGGCGGGCTCCACAGAGGGCGGCAATCCTCATTAGGTCGTGCATCTCGGGCTCAGCGGGGCCAGTGAGCAGCGCCTTCACTTCACCGTCGGTAAAGGGGCGCTCTTTCTGATCGGTTGTCTGCTGAGGCTCGCGCAATCGCCGTCCCTTCCAGACATTAGACTCGACCTCATGTCGATTCTCCAGCCAAGTCCAATACACTGAGAGGCGGCTGACGTATTTGTTGAGAGTGACGGGGGTGAGATTGATGGTGAGGTTCGGAAGCTCGTCGCAAAACCGAACGGCTTCCTTTTTGGTGATGGCCTGAAGATACGGCTGTACGCCAGCCTTCTTGCACCACTCTTTCAGAAGGTTCATGGCTCGCTTGTCGTCAGCCGATGTGCGGGCCTTCACGTGCGACATTGCGAGAAACTTTTCATGATGCAAATCCAACGGGGTCTTGTCCCCTCGGGCTAACTGAGAAAAGTCGGTGGCGAGGCGCAAGCGTTCCTGATCAAATACCTCATGACCTCGTTCATCCGCAGCTATGGGCCGACCGGCGAGAGATTCTGCCTGCCAGTCAATCTCCTCGTCTATTTCCTCTAGGCTTGCTGGATCAAAAGCCCTCTTCCTCTGCTCGGCAAAATGAAGGGCTTTCTGGACAGCCTGCTGGCGACTACCCGACCGGAAAGCTTCCAGAGAAAGCAAAGGGTTTTCCGCAAGGGCAATAGTGCCTTTGAGTTCGGCAATTGCATCCCATTTGAGGCGGTTGGCTTCCGCCAAACTGTCGGTACCGAGTGCCTTCTTTAGTTTCGTCCCAAGTTTCGCATGGAGCCGCTTCGGCACATTAACAACCACTCGCCACTGATTTCCATGGCGCTCCAAAAACATGCGATCTGATGAAAGGGCCAAGAATGCCTCCAAGTACCCAAGAAAGTACCCATTCCTAGTCCCAATTCCATTTGAAATTCAACAACAATTTGAAAAGAAACGCAAATATTTGGGTTGAGGTTGTCTCCCGCTTAGCTCCACCAAATCTCTCCAAATGCAGTTCAGTAAGCACTTCAGGTCAGCATAACTGACATTTGTCAAAAGCTGTCTGGTTGCCACTTTTGCAGACGGCTGAAATCAGGTTCTTATATCGTGCGTCGAGGCCAGCCGATTCGGCGCTTCCCGGACACGAACCCATGACACGAGCAAGACGCCGCCGCATCATCAGAACCCGCAGGACCGCGACCGGACTGGCGCTGGTTGGCTCGATTTCCTTCCTTGCGGGAATGACGGATGCCACCGGCCTGCTTCTGACCGGGGACTTCGTATCCTTCATGACCGGCAATACGACGCGGGCGGCATTGGCGCTGAGCAGCGGCGATGTCAGGCATGCCGCCGTGCTTGTGTCGGCCATCATCGTCTTCGTGCTCGGCAATGCCGCCGGCATTGTCGTTGCGCATCGCGCGGAGCGGCGCATCTTCGTCGTGCTCTGCTGCGTCAGCCTCATGCTGGCGCTAGCCTCTATGATGACGCTGCAGGATCTGTTGATGACACGTTTCTATACGATCGTTCTCGCAATGGGCATGGTGAATGCGGCGGTCGAGCATATAGAGGGGCTGCCGATCGGCCTGACCTATGTGACCGGCGCGCTGTCGCGTTTCGGTCGCGGCATAGGCCGCTGGATCATTGGCGACCGGCGCCTCGACTGGACCATCCAGATCGTGCCATGGGGCGGCATGGTGCTCGGTGCCATCAGCGGGGCCCTCATGACGCGTCTTGTGGGCGCGCAGGCGCTGTGGCTGGTCTCCGTCTTCGCGATGGCGTTGGCGATTGTCGCCCTGTTTATTCCGCGCCCCCTGCAGCGTCGGTTCAATCAAAAGATCGGAGCCTCCGGCCCGCATTCGGCGCGTGCCAGATAACCGCCGTCACCACCCAGCCGAGCCTGAACGCAGAGAACCTGGGACCGCTCTTCGCGAACGGTACGGCCTCGCCGGCTACTACTTCGCCGGCCGCACCTCGGCGTTCTTTCCGATCTGAGGCTTATTTCTTGGAGATGGTGACGAATTTCGTACCCCGCACGCGGGTGGTGACGATGCAAGGGTCGCCGCCGGTGCGATCGCAGAAGCGCGGGTTCATTTTCATGGCGAGCACCATATTGCCGAAACGCTGGACGAAGTCGTAGCCAAAGATCTGCGCGGTCGCGATCATGAAGTAGCCGCCTTCGGCCACCTGCAGATAAAAATTATAGGTGCAGCCGTCTTCGTTGCACTGCGGACCCTTCTGGCCGTCGCAGGTGAGTTCGCCCTCGTTGACGACCACGTCCATGAGGCCGTCATTGTTGATATCCTGGCGGATGAGGAAACCGTCACCGAAGGATGCTTCCGTGCATTGTTCCTGGAAATGCTTCTTCTCATAGATCTCCGGGTCGGAGATCAGCGATTGCTGTGCGAAAGCCGCGACCGGCATGACCAGCAGCAGAACGATGTTCAGGAGTACGGGCAACAGCGTCTTCACGGCTTTCCTCTTATGGATAAAGGCTCTCTGGCCTTCCATTCTGTATGCGCCGCCTTGCGCCGCCCTTGCCGCAATGATTCAGTATGTCTCGTTCCGCCGGTCTGGAGGCCTCGATGTCATTGCTCGTCTATCTCGATTACGCCGGCATTGCCCTCTTTGCCGCAACCGGCGCGCTGGCCGCCTCGCGCAAGCAGCTCGACCTGATCGGCTTCCTGTTTTTCGCGATCGTGACGGGGACGGGCGGCGGCACGGTGCGCGATATCATTCTCGGCCGCGTGCCGGTCTTCTGGGTGTTGAACCCGTTCTATATCGTCATCTGCTGCATTGCGGGTGTCGTCGTCTTCTTTACCGCCCATCTCCTGGAATCGCGCTATCGCCTGCTGATCTGGCTCGATGCGGTCGGTCTTGCCGCCTATTGCGTGCTCGGCGCCGCCAAGGGGCTGGCCGCGACCGGCTCGCCGACGATCGCCATTGTCACTGGTGCGCTGACGGCAACCTTCGGCGGCATCCTGCGCGATCTGCTGGCAAACGAACCATCCGTGCTGCTGCGCCCGGAAATTTACGTGACGGCGGCCCTGGTGGGATCGGGCGTCTTTACCGGCGTCAATGCGCTTGGCGCCGAGCTCTATATCGCATCGGCTTGCGGGGTCGCAGCAGCCTTCGCAGTGCGCGGCGGCGCCCTGTGGTTCGGCTGGACATTCCCGACCTACAAGCACATGCCTGGCCGACATCCTGACGATGTGATGTAAAAGTCAGCCTTGCTTCTGCCGCAGTCGGATCACCACGTCGACATGGGCGATTTCCATGCCCTCGGGCGGCGACGGCAGATTGGCGATGGTCAGATTGCTGATCGGAATATCGAGCACCTCGTTTTCGCCTTCGACGAAAAAGTGATGGTGATCGGAGACATTGGTGTCGAAATAGGTTTTGGCACTCTCGACTGCGAGAACGCGGATCAGGCCGGCTTCTGTGAACTGATGCAGCGTATTGTAGACCGTCGCGAGCGAAACCGGCACGCCAGCGGCAACCGCTTCCTCGTGCAGTTCCTCGACGGTCAAGTGCCGGTCGCCCTTGGCAAACAGGAGGTCGCCAAGCGCGACGCGCTGGCGGGTGGGACGCAGGCCTGCGCTACGCAGCCTGACCTCAATGGCGATCGGGGTTTCACCCGTCATTAACACCAACTCCGGTTATTCTGGCGAAAAGCAATCATGTTTGTTCAAAGCGATATAACTTTTGCGCAAAAGCCTTTCAATAGTTCAATGGGGACAAGAGCCTTCGAAAGGCCGCAAAAACGGCCTTTTGACGCAATTAGGTCTGGTCGCGGCCTTGGCCTTCCTGTATGCGACCACCAAATACTGGCTCAGGCCCGGTCCGGAACGAAGAAATGAAGCCGCCATGCTTGCGCTTCATTTTCTGGTGAACTTGGACTAAAGACACACATCCATCGCCAAGAACGCGGGGGGAAACAGAGATTTATGACGACCAGACAGTCCAGCTACTCGTATGAAGAACTTATCGCCTGCGCACATGGCGAGCTGTTCGGGCCTGGCAATGCGCAGCTGCCTTTGCCGCCCATGCTGATGGTTCATCGCATCACGGATATCTCTGAAACGGGCGGCACCTTCGACAAGGGCTATCTGCGGGCCGAATACGATGTTCGCCCTGACGACTGGTATTTCCCCTGCCATTTCGAAGGCAACCCGATCATGCCCGGCTGCCTTGGCCTTGACGGCATGTGGCAGCTGACCGGCTTCTATCTGGGTTGGCTCGGTGAACAGGGCCGCGGCATGGCGCTCTCGACCGGCGAAGTGAAGTTCAAGGGCATGGTCCGCCCGCACACGAAGCTGATTGAATACGGTATCGACTTTAAGCGCGTCATGCGCGGCCGTCTGGTGCTCGGCACTGCCGACGGCTGGCTGAAGGCGGATGGCGAAACCATTTATCAGGCGACCGATCTTCGCGTCGGTCTCTCGAAAGACAAGACGGCCTGAAAACCGCATTTCGAGCGGCTCACGAAAACAACAAGGGTTTGATCAGATGAGACGGGTAGTTGTCACGGGTCTAGGTGTCGTGTCTTCGATCGGAAACGACGCGGCCGAAGTCACCGAATCCCTGCGCCAGGCAAAGTCCGGTATTTCCTTCTCCAGCGATTTCGCCGAACACGGCTTCAAGTGCCAGGTCTGGGGCAGCCCCAAGCTCGGCGCCGACAAGCTCGCCGAACTGGTCGATCGCCGCGCCATGCGCTTCCTGTCGCAAGGCGGCGCCTGGAATCATGTCGCCATGAAGCAGGCGATCGCCGATTCAGGCCTGGAAGACAAGGACTACAGCGAAAACGAGCGCGTCGGCATCATCATGGGTTCCGGCGGTCCGTCTACGCGCACGCTCATCGAAGCAGCCGAGATCACCGTCAAGAACAACAGCCCGAAGCGCATCGGCCCCTTCGCCGTGCCGAAGGCCATGTCGTCTACAGCGTCCGCAACGCTTGCCACCTGGTTCAAGATCCACGGCGTCAACTATTCTATCTCGTCTGCCTGCTCGACCTCCGCGCACTGCATCGGCAATGCCGTTGAAATGATCCAGTGGGGCAAGCAGGACATGATGTTTGCCGGCGGCCACGAAGATCTCGACTGGACCATGTCGAACCTCTTCGACGCCATGGGCGCCATGTCCTCCAAGTACAACGATACGCCGGATACCGCTTCCCGAGCCTATGACGTCAGCCGTGACGGCTTCGTCATCGCTGGCGGCGCTGGTGTGCTCGTCCTCGAGGAACTGGAACATGCCAAGGCACGGGGCGCCAAGATCTATGCTGAAATCATTGGCTACGGCGCAACCTCCGATGGCTATGACATGGTCGCTCCCTCGGGCGAGGGTGCTATCCGTTGCATGCGTCAGGCGCTGGCGACCGTGAAGGGTGATGTCGATTACATCAACACGCACGGCACCTCGACACCGGTCGGCGACAGCAAGGAAATCGGCGCCATCCGTGCGGTTTTCGGCGAGAAGTTGCCGCATATCCAGTCCACCAAGTCGCTGACGGGCCATTCGCTCGGTGCCGCCGGTGTGCAGGAATCGATCTATTCGCTGCTGATGATGCAGGAAGGTTTCATCGGCGAAAGCGCGCATATCAAGGAACTCGATCCGGAATTCGAAGGCGTGCCGATCGTCCGCAAGCGCATCGACAATGCCAAGATCGACATTGCCCTCTCCAATTCCTTCGGCTTCGGCGGCACCAACGCCACGCTCGTGTTCCAGCGCTACAACGGATAATAACAATGACCGGAATCATGCAGGGTAAGCGCGGCCTCATCATGGGCGTCGCAAACAACCATTCTATCGCCTGGGGAATTTCGAAGGCGCTCGCTGCCCAGGGCGCGGAACTGGCTTTCACTTTCCAGGGTGATGCGCTCGGCAAGCGCGTCAAGCCACTTGCAGCCGAAGTCAATTCCGATTTTCTTCTGCCCTGCGATGTTGAGGACATCGCTTCGGTCGACACGGTCATCGACACGATCAAGGAGCGCTGGGGCAAGCTGGATTTCATCGTCCATGCCATCGGCTTTTCCGACAAGAACGAGCTGAAGGGCCTCTACGCCGATACGACGCGCGAGAACTTCAGCCGCACCATGGTCATTTCCTGCTTCTCCTTCACGGAGATCGCCAAGCGCTGTGCGCCGTTGATGGAAGATGGCGGCACCATGCTGACGCTGACCTATAACGGCTCCACGCGCGTGATCCCGAACTACAACGTCATGGGCGTTGCCAAGGCTGCTCTGGAAGCTTCCGTGCGCTATCTGGCGGCCGATTACGGTCCGCGCGGCATCCGCGTCAACGCTATCTCGGCAGGCCCGATCCGCACGCTCGCCGGCGCAGGCATTTCCGATGCCCGCGCCATCCTGTCGTGGAACCAGCGCAATGCGCCGCTGCGCAAGACCGTCACCATCGATCACGTCGGCAGCTCCGCGCTGTACCTGCTTTCGGATCTCTCGATGGGCGTGACGGGCGAAATCCACTTCGTGGATGCCGGTTACAACATCACCTCCATGCCGGCACTGGAGACGCTGCGCAAGGCAGACGTCGAGTAAGGCCGGACAAGGCTTAAAAAGAAAAGGCGGCCATCGGCCGCCTTTTTTATTTACGTGCCCACAACACTTTGAAGCGGGCATTGCGGCAGGTTTCGCCGCTATCCTTGAAATGCTCTGCAAGCACCGGCTCATAAGGCAGGCCGCGATTGGCCACCAGCATCAGCCGCCCGCCGCCGCGCAGCGAAGAGGCCGCCGTCTTGATCATTGCCTGTCCAAGTGAAGGCTCAGCCGCATGGCCCTCATGGAAGGGCGGGTTCATGATGACGAGATCGTATTTGTCCCGCACCTGCTCGCCCGCCAGATCGTGCCAGAAGAAGCGCACAGGCGCGTCCGGGCAGTTCTCCGCCAGATTGGCCTTGGCGGCCTCCAGGGCCTCGTAGTTGGCCTCGTAGAGGTCAAGGCGGGCAAGGTTAGGAGACTTCTGTGCAAGTTCGGCGGAGAGATAGCCCCAGCCGGCGCCGAAATCGGCCGCATCGCCGGTAAAATCGGTCGGCAGGCGTGAGGCGAGAAGCTGCGAACCGGCGTCGAGCCGGTCATGCGAAAACATGCCGGGCGAGGCGATGAAGCGGCCGTCGACCCGAACCGGCGACTTGCCGAACTTCGCAACGATCTCGCTGACATCGGCCGGCCGGCCGAACCAGAAGGCGACGCCATGATATTTCGGCATATGCTCGGTATCGAGGCCGAAACCTTCCACACGCTTGCGCAGCGGCTGGATGCCGTCTTCCTTGCCGCCGGCGACGACGATCAGCCCACCGGCCTTCACGCGGGAAAGGGCAGCGGCGATATTGGCTTCGTTTTCGCCCTTGTGCTTGGTGCAGAGCACCAGCGCTGCATCATAGTCTTCAGCGTCGATCTCCGGCTTCGCCTCGATGCGCTGCGCCAGAAGCTGTCTGTAGAGCGGCTTGAAGCCCTGTACGGCCTCCAGGGACGCGGCAAAGCCCTCGGGCAGGGCGAAGCCCGCCTCCGCGCCGAGGAAGAGCACACGCTCGCCTTCGCCTGGCGGCGTGACGGTTTCGCTGGCAAAGGGGTGGAAAAGGGTCTTCAGCGTCTCGCGGCTCATGATCTGGTCCCGTCATCTGGAGCAATTCCAGGAAACTGCGCAGCGGTTTTCGTCCGCAATTGCGCAAAGGTCGAATACAAAAAGGGCGCGGAAACAGTCCCGCGCCCGGATATCAGCGGAGAAGGCGCGGCTTATTCGGCCGCTTCATCCTTCTTCTTGTCGCCCTTTTCGGCAGCCGGGATTTCCTGGCCGGTGGCCTGGTCGACGACCTTCATGGACAGGCGAACCTTGCCGCGCTCGTCGAAGCCGAGCAGCTTGACCCAGACCTTGTCGCCTTCCTTGACGACGTCCTGGGTCTTCGCGACACGCTCGGAAGCAAGCTGCGAGATGTGGACGAGGCCGTCACGGGCGCCGAAGAAGTTGACGAAGGCGCCGAAGTCGGCGGTCTTGACAACAGTGCCTTCGTAGATCTGGCCGATTTCCGGCTCGGCGACGATCGAGTGGATCCACTTGCGGGCCGCTTCGATTTCCTTGCCCGAGGAGGAGGCGATCTTGACGGTACCGTCGTCCTCGATGTTGATCTTTGCGCCGGTCTTTTCGACGATTTCGCGGATAACCTTGCCGCCGGAGCCGATGACTTCGCGGATCTTGTCGACCGGAATGTTCATGACTTCGATGCGCGGAGCGAATTCGCCGAGCTGGCCACGGCTTTCGGTGATGGCCTTCGCCATTTCGCCGAGAATGTGGGCGCGACCACCCTGGGCCTGGCCAAGAGCGACCTTCATGATCTCTTCGGTGATACCGGCGATCTTGATGTCCATCTGCAGCGAGGTGATGCCGTCGGCAGTACCTGCCACCTTGAAGTCCATGTCGCCGAGGTGGTCTTCGTCACCGAGAATGTCGGAGAGGACGGCGAAGCGATCGCCTTCAAGGATCAGACCCATGGCGATACCGGCAACCGGCTTTGCGAGCGGTACACCTGCATCCATCAGAGCGAGCGAGGTGCCGCAGACGGTAGCCATCGAGGACGAGCCATTCGACTCGGTGATCTCGGAGACGACGCGCAGCGTGTAGGGGAACTGTTCGGCGGACGGCAGCATCGGACGGATGGCGCGCCATGCGAGCTTGCCATGACCGATTTCACGGCGACCTGGGGAGCCCATACGGCCGGTTTCGCCAACCGAGTAAGGAGGGAAGTTATAATGGAGCAGGAAGCGCTCCTTGTACATGCCCGTCAGGCTGTCGACGTACTGCTCGTCTTCGCCGGTGCCGAGGGTGGCAACCACGATCGCCTGCGTTTCACCGCGGGTAAAGAGCGCCGAACCATGCGTGCGCGGCAGAAGGCCGACTTCCGATACGATCGGACGAACGGTTTCGAGATCGCGGCCGTCGATGCGGCTCTTGGTGTCGAGGATGTTCCAGCGGACGATCTTGGCCTGCAGGTGCTTGAAGATCGAGCCGACTTCTTCGGCCGTGTACTTGGCTTCGCCTTCTTCGGGGAGGAAGTGCGCCTTCACCTTGGCCTTGACGGCGTCGACAGCTGTGTAGCGGTCGGCCTTCTGGGTGATCTTGTAGGCTTCGCGAAGCTCACCTTCGGCAAGGCCGAGCATTTCGGTTTCGAGAGCGGAATAGTCTTCCGGCTGGAAGTCACGCGGCTCCTTGGCGGCAACTTCGGCGAGCTTGATGATCGCGTCGAGAACCGGCTGGAAGCCCTTGTGGCCGAACATGACGGCGCCAAGCATGACGTCTTCCGGAAGCTCCTTGGCTTCGGATTCGACCATCAGGACGGCATCGTATGTGCCGGCGACGACGAGGTCGAGGCTCGATTCATCCATCTCGTCGAGATGCGGGTTGAGAACGTATTCGCCATTGATGTAGCCGACGCGTGCGCCGCCGACCGGGCCCATGAAGGGAACGCCTGATAGCGTCAGCGCCGCAGAGGTCGCGACCATGGACAGGATGTCCGGGTTGTTCTCGAGGTCGTGCTGGATGACGGTGACGACGACCTGCGTGTCGTTCTTGTAGCCTTCCGGGAAGAGCGGGCGGATCGGGCGGTCAATCAGGCGGGAAACGAGGGTTTCGTTTTCGCTCGGGCGACCTTCGCGCTTGAAGTAGCCGCCGGGGATCTTGCCGGCTGCATAGGTCTTTTCCTGATAGTTGACCGTCAGCGGGAAGAAGTCCTGGCCGGGCTTCGGTGCCTTGGCGGAAACGACGGTCGCAAGAACCACGGTTTCGCCGTAGGTGGCGAGCACAGCACCGTCAGCCTGACGGGCGATCTTGCCGGTCTCAAGCTTGAGCGGGCGGCCTGCCCACTCGATTTCTACTTTATGTGTATCGAACATGTCTTGTCCTTCAATGCAGCCAACGCGCCGTCTCCGTGAGGAGCAGCATAGCGTCGACCACAATCAGTGTGACGCATCACGGGCAAGACAACGGGAAGCTTCGAGCGGACGATTTCCCTCGGGAAATCGGGCCAAAGCTCTTGTGAAACTCTGGCCGAAAGCATCCGGCAATCCTGCCCCATGACAGGTCAACGGTTGGTTTGGCAGATCCGGCCCATCCGGAACTGCCGTCTTTCCATTCACACAGATAGCGCGCGCCTGGAAAATGTCATCGGGAGACGCACTCCCGGAAAAACATTCGGCGGGCGAAGTGCTTCGCCCGCCGAAAAATCATTAGCGGCGGATACCCAGGCCGTTAATCAGCTTGGTGTAGCGGCCTTCGTCCTTCTTCTTGAGATAGTCAAGAAGCGAGCGGCGGCTGGAAACGAGCGTCAGCAGACCACGGCGGGAATGGTTATCCTTCTTGTGGTCCTTGAAGTGTTCGGTCAGGTTGTTGATGCGCTCGGTGAGGATCGCAACCTGTACTTCCGGCGAACCGGTGTCGCCTTCGGTGGTCGCATATTCCTTGATCAGCGCAGCCTTGCGCTCAGCAGTGATCGACATCGGACAATCCTTTCGTTGAGAGGAGTTTAAGTCGCCAAAAGCCGGGATGTCGTCCAGCCTTGGCCGCGAATGCAATCGGGGAGACCCTGATGCTGGCGCTGCCTATAAACCAAATAAGCAGCGTTGGAAAGAGGGGCACCATTAGCGGTTTCAGCGCCCCGCCATGGCGTCCCGGATCATCGCGTCGTATCCTTCGGGATCCTGCAGCATGGCGAAATGGCTGGCATCCTTCAGGATGACGAGTTTTGCGCCTGGAATTTCCTTCGCCATCATCTCTGTATGATCGAGCTTTACGGCCTCGTCATGATCGCCGATGGCGAGCGTGACCGGCACCGTGATCTTTCCGAGGTCGGCTGCCGTCCAGGCAGGCTGTGTCGCCCACATTTCCGAGATTTGTTTGACGAAGGCGTCGTATTCGTTCGGCGTCGGCGACAGCTTTTTGTAATATTCACCGGCGACATTGATGTAGTCGTTGAAGGTCTTGTTGCTCATGACGTCGGACTTAACGCCGTCGGTCGTGACATTTGCCGCCTGGGCGATGACGCGCGTGAGCTTCTCCGGATGTTTCATCGCCATGTCGATGCCGATGATGCCGCCGTCCGACCAGCCGACCAGCGTCACCTTGTCGATTTTCAGATAGTCGAGAAGTGCTACGTAATCCGATGTCATCAGATCATAGCCGAAGGGCTGCTGGCTGCGCGTCGAGCGCCCATGCCCGCGGCTGTCGGCGACGATGACAAGGTGATCCTTAGCGAAATCGGCGACCTGATGGCCCCAGACATCGGCATTTCCAAGCCCGCCATGGATGAAGAGGATCGGGTCGCCCTCGCCATATTCGGCGTAATACATCTTGATGTCGTTGACTTCAGCCATGCCGCTCGCCTTCGGCGCCGACATGGAAGGAAAGGCCGGAAGTTCGGCCCAGCGCTCGCCAGATTGAGCGATCGTAACCGTGAGAAACAGCGAAAAGAACGTCAGTATTCCCAAAGCGATTTTGCGCATATTTTCCCCTATGACAAGCCGTTATGGCCCGCCGGAAAACATATCGCATCGCGATCGTCTGACAATTGCCGCCTTTGTTGCGGCTGGCCCGACGACCTCAGCCGAAAACGCGCTTCGGCCGGAATTCGCCCTGCCCAATCTCGCCGATCGCGATCAAGCGACCGCGGGCGGTCGCATAGGCCTCGCTTTCGGCAACAGGCGCATCGCGACCGCGCACAAGGATAGGGTTGCCCATTTTCAGCCGGTGCGCCTGATCATCGCTGACAACAAGGTGCGGCAGGGTCGATAACGCCTCGCAGGTGTCGATCAGCAGGGCGTCGAGGGCGGCAAGGCGCTCATCCATATCCTCGATCTCTTCGAGCGCAGTCAGCTTTGCAAGCGGCACCATCGTCTCTTCGGCGAAGGGCGCTACGAAAGTTCTGCGCAAGCCGGAAACATGACCGTAGCAGCCGAGTTCGCGGCCGAAATCGCGGGCAAGCGCCCGCACATAGGTGCCCTTGCCGCATTCCACCTCGAAATGCGCGGTATTGTCATCCGGGCAGGCGAGAAGCGTCAGACGATGAACCTCGACCTCACGCGAGGGGATCTCGACCGCCTCGCCATCGCGCGCCAGATCGTAGGCGCGTTCACCGGCGATCTTGATAGCGGAAAACTGCGGCGGAACCTGGCTGATCGTGCCGATATATTTCGTCAGGATCTCGCGGATTTGCTGCTCGCTCGGGCGCTTGTCGGAGTTCTGCGTAACCTCGCCCTCGAGGTCGTCGGTCGCCCGCTCTTCACCCCAGCTCACTGTGAATTCATAGATCTTGCGGCCATCCATCACATAGGGGACGGTCTTGGTGGCATCGCCGAGCGCGATCGGCAACATGCCCGAAGCAAGCGGGTCGAGCGTCCCGGCATGGCCGCATTTCTGCGCCTTGAAGAGCCACTTGATCTTGGAAACGGCTTCCGTCGAGCCGAAATCCACCGGCTTGTCGAGGATCAGCCAACCGGAAATCGGGCGGCCCTTGGGTTTGCGTGGTTTGGACATCAGTCTCTTCTGTTATTCGTCGTCATTGTCGAGATCGCGGCTCACCTCGGGCGAGCGCAGCAGGTCGTCGATCTTCTTGTAATTGTCGAAGCTGGTATCGTCGCGGAAGCGCACTTCCGGCATGTATTTCATCTGCCGGAGCTGCGGTCCGAGCCGGCCACGGATGAACTTCGCTTTACGGTTCAGCGCGTCGATGACGATCGTGTGGTCGGAAACGCCGAGCGGCGTCACATAGGCCGTCGCGATCTTCAAGTCGGGCGACATGCGCACCTCGGAGATCGAGATCACGGTCGCCTCGATGATGTCGTCGCGCACTTCGCCGCGCTGCAGCACCTGGGTGATTGCTGCGCGAACCTGCTCGCCGACGCGCAGCATGCGCTGCGACGGTGCCGAGGATGTAGGTCTTGTTGCCATTGTTCTTTATCCCAAAAGGATCGGGCGCCGGACTGGATGATCCGGCGCCCGTCCAAGATTTCAATCGTCGCCCGATCAGAGCGTGCGCGTGATGTGCTCGACGCGGAAGCACTCGATGACGTCGCCGACACGCATGTCTTCGTAGTTCTCGAAGGCCATACCGCACTCCTGGCCCATCGGTACTTCAGAGACTTCGTCCTTGAAGCGCTTGAGGGTCTTGAGCTTGCCTTCGTGCACGACGACGTTGTCGCGGATGAGGCGGACACCCGCGCCACGCTCGACCTTGCCTTCGACGACGCGGCAACCCGCGACCTTGCCGACCTTGGTGATGTTGAACACCTCCAGGATCTCGGCATTGCCGATGAAGGTCTCGCGACGTTCCGGCGAAAGAAGACCCGACATCGCTGCCTTCACGTCATCCACGAGGTCGTAGATGATGTTGTAGTAGCGGATCTCGATCCCCTCACGTTCGGCGAACTGGCGTGCCTGCGCATTCGCACGCACGTTGAAGCCGATGATGGCAGCGTTCGATGCTTCGGCAAGCGAGATGTCGGACTCGGTGATACCGCCTGCGCCCGAATGAACGATGCGGGCACGAACCTCGTCGGTACCGAGCTTGTCCAATGCGCCGGCAATCGCTTCGATCGAGCCCTGCACGTCGCCCTTGATGACCAGCGGGAATTCCTTCACGCCGGTGCTCTGGAGCTGCGTCATCATCTGTTCCAGCGAACCGCGCTGTCCCGACAGGCGGGCAGCCGCCTTGTCGCGGGCGAGACGCTGACGATACTCCGAGATTTCGCGGGCGCGGCTTTCATTCTCGACGACGGCAAACTTGTCACCTGCCTGCGGCGTGCCGGAAAGACCGAGAACCTCGACCGGGGTCGCGGGACTGGCTTCCTTCACATGGTCGCCCTTATCGGTGACCAGGGCGCGCACGCGGCCCCAGACGTCACCGGCAACGATGATCTGACCCGGACGCAGTGTGCCCTTCTGGACAAGCACTGTCGCAACCGCACCACGACCGCGGTCGAGCTGGGCTTCGATGACAGTACCTTCAGCCGTCCTGTTCGGATTGGCCTTAAGGTCGAGAATTTCGGCCTGCAGCAGGATCGCTTCGAGCAGCTTATCGAGGTTCTTGCCGGTCTTGGCCGAAACTTCGACGTCGAGCACTTCACCGCCCATGGATTCTACGAAGACTTCGTGCTGCAGAAGCTGGTTGCGAACCTTCTGCGGATCGGCCTCGTGCTTGTCGACCTTGTTGATCGCCACGATGATCGGAACACCGGCCGCCTTGGCGTGGTTGATGGATTCGATCGTCTGCGGCATCACGCTATCGTCAGCCGCGACCACAAGGATCGCGATATCGGTAGCCTGCGCACCGCGGGCACGCATCGCCGTAAAGGCTGCGTGGCCGGGAGTATCGATGAAGGTGATCTTCTGGCCGTTCTGTTCCACCTGATAGGCGCCGATATGCTGCGTGATGCCACCGGCTTCGCCGGAGACCACGTTGGCATGGCGGATAGCGTCGAGCAGCGAGGTCTTGCCGTGGTCGACGTGGCCCATGATGGTGACGACAGGCGGGCGCGAAACCAGTTCGCCCTGCTCGTCGGACACATTGAAGATGCCGAGTTCGACGTCGGATTCGGATACGCGCCTGACCGTATGGCCGAATTCACCGGCAATGAGCTCAGCGAGGTCGGCGTCGATGACGTCGCCCGGCTTCATCATCTGGCCTTCCTTCATCAGGTACTTGATGACGTCAACGGCACGTTCAGACATGCGCTGCGACAGTTCCTGGATCGTGATGGTTTCGGGCAGTACGACCTCGCGGGTGATCTTCTCGCGCGTCTCCTGCATCTGGCTGCGGCGGAACTTTTCCTGCCGGCGGCGCATGGCCGAAAGCGAACGCCCGCGTGCATTGCCGTCGTCATCGACGTTTGCGGTGGTAACGGTCAGCTTGCCGCGGCGGCGGTCTTCCTCGCTCTTCGGGCGGGTTGTCACCGGCTTTGCGGGCTCCGGACGAACCGGGCGGCCACGGACCGGACCGCTGCGCGAAGCACCGCGGTCTTCCTCTTCGCCTTCATTACGGCGACCACGCACACCTGCCGGTGCGCCTGGCGCAGGCCGGGCGGTTGAGGGCGACGGAGCGGTTTCCGGACGGCGAGCGGCCGGCGCGGCTGCCGGTGCCGGCTGCTGCGGACGAGGAGTTTCAACACGTGCTTCCACTGCAGGAGCGGCAGGTGGTTCGGCCAGGGCTGCTGCTGCGGCCTCCGCCTGGCGTACGGCCTCTTCTGCGGCGCGCAGCTTGGCTTCCTCCGCTTCGGCGGCCTGGCGTACGGCCTCTTCTGCCGCGCGGCGCTTTTCTTCCTCAGCACGACGGATGGCGTCCTGCGCGTCACGGGCTTGCGCGTCGGCAAGCGCGCGGCGACGGGCATCCATTTCCTCAGGCGAAAGGTGGTTCAGCACCACGGGACGCGGACGATCCTGCTGACGCTGCGGCTGGTAGGATTGCTGCGGACGCTGGTTTGTCTGCTGCGGGCGCTGGTTGTTCTGGCCACCAGGCTGTTGAATGCGCGGGGCCGGAGCCGACTGCTGCGGGCGCGCCTGCACAGGCGCCGGCGCCGGTTCAGGCGCGCGCACCGGAGCTACGGGAGCAGGTGTCGTCGGCTTTTCGTCTTCAGGGCGCATCGGGCGCCGCTTGCGGGTCTCGACGACGACCGCCTTGGTGCGACCGCGACCCATATCCTGGCGAACGGTACCCTGGCTCATTCCTGATGGTTTCAGGGTGAGGGTTTTCTTCCCCGTTGCGCTGATTGTCTTGTCGTCGTTGCTGTCGGTCATTCGTTCCCGTTCCTTCGGACAGGGAACGATGAAGCCATCAGACCCTGTCAATCACATACAATCGATCAATGATATTGCGGCCGGCTTCCGCCGGTGACCGCATCATTGTTTTTGCTGGCCAGCGCCGCCCGGTGCCCGGGACTGACCGCCGTTACGGTACTGTTCGAGCATCTTTGCGCGCTTCACTACACCTTCACCCGCCTGCCCTGCAAGCACTGCGGCATGGATAAAAGCATTCTGGCCCATCACCCCTTCCATTTCGCTCTCCGAGAAGAGACGGAAGGAAGGTATTTCTTCCTCGGTTTCCATTCCGAGGTGCCAGGCCTTGCGAGCCTGGTCTATTTTTCTCACGCCATCGGCGGCTGCATCCGTCGAATGGAACACTGCAAGCGCAGCCCCGCTGCGTATTGCGGCATCCACCTTGGCCGAGCCAGTGACGAGCTGGCCCGCCTTGCGCGCCATATTCATCATCTGCAGAAGCTGCTGCAGAAACAGCCGCTCCACCCGCTCGGCGAGGTCGTCGGCTGCCTTGACATCGGCCTTGAGGGCGCGGGCGAAGAGCTTCTTCGCCACCGCCCTCTCGACCAGCGACCGGTCGATCTTCACCCAGCAGCCGCGTCCCGGCAGCGTGCGCTTCAGATCCGGCACCACCGTCCCGTCAGGGGCGGCCACGAAGCGGATCAGCTCATCCGGCGATCCGCTTTCGCGTGTTGCGATGCACATGCGGCCGTTCACGTCGTAACCTGCAAGATCATCGTCTTCAGGAGATGTGTCCGGCGTCAGTGTCATTATGCGTCCTGCTCGGTCGCATCGGCTTCGACAGCTTCCGCGTCCTTCGCAAGGTCTTCTTCAGTAATCCAGCCGGCGAGCAGGCGGGCCTGCACAACCATCTGTTCGGCTTCGACGCGCGAAATGTCGAACTTCGAGAACAGGCCCTCGAACTTCTTCGTTTCGCCATTCTTGCGTTCGGTCCAGCCGACGAGATCGTCGGCTGCGCAGCCTGCGAAGTCCTCGATCGTCTTGATACCGTCTTCGCCGAGCGCCACCATCATCTGGGCGGTTATGCCGTCGATCTGGCGCAGTTCGTCGGCAACGCCGAGAGCCTTGCGCTTCTCGTCCATTTCCGCCTCGAGCTTCTCGAGGAATTCGCGGGCGCGGGTCTGGATTTCCTGCGCGGTGTCTTCGTCGAAACCGTCGATCGAGGAGATTTCGTCGAGATCGACATAAGCCAGTTCCTCGACGGCGGCGAAGCCTTCCGAAGCCAGAACCTGGCCGACCATCTCGTCGACATCGAGCGCGTCCATGAAGAGGTTGGTGCGCTCGTTGAATTCCTTCTGACGGCGCTCGGACTCTTCGGCTTCCGTCATGATGTCGATGTCCCAGCCCGTCAGCTGCGAAGCCAGACGGACGTTCTGGCCGCGGCGGCCGATGGCGAGCGAAAGCTGCTCATCCGGAACGACCACTTCGATGCGTTCAGCATCTTCGTCGAGAACGACCTTTGCGACTTCGGCCGGCTGCAGGGCATTGACGACGAAGGTCGCCGGGTCCTGCGACCAGGGAATGATGTCGATCTTCTCGCCCTGGAGCTCGCCGACGACGGCCTGGACGCGCGAACCACGCATACCGACGCAGGCGCCGACCGGATCGATCGAACTGTCGTTCGAGATCACGGCGATCTTGGCGCGCGAACCCGGGTCGCGGGCAACCGACTTCACCTGGATGATGCCGTCGTAAATTTCCGGCACTTCCATGGTGAAGAGCTTCACCATGAACTGCGGATGCGTGCGCGACAGGAAGATCTGCGGGCCGCGCTGCTCGCGACGGACATCATATACGTACGCACGGACGCGATCGCCATAGCGAACATTCTCGCGCGGGATCATTTCGTCACGGCGGATGATGCCTTCACCGCGGCCGAGGTCGACGATGACATTGCCATATTCGACGCGCTTGACCGTTCCGTTGACGATTTCGCCGACACGATCCTTGAATTCGTCGAACTGGCGGTCACGCTCGGCTTCGCGCACCTTCTGCACGATAACCTGCTTGGCCGACTGTGCGGCGATGCGGCCGAAATCCATCGGCGGCAGCGGATCGGCGATGAAGTCGCCGATGGCGGCGTCCGGGTTGCGGTCGCGGGCCAGTTCCAGCGGGATCTGCGTGGAATAATCTTCGGCCTTCTCGACGACTTCGAGCAGGCGCTGCAGACGGATTTCGCCGGTCTTCGGGTTGATGTCGGCGCGGATATTGGATTCGGTACCGTAACGGGAACGCGCCGCCTTCTGGATGGCATCGGCCATCGCGGCAAGCACGATCTCGCGGTCGATGACCTTTTCGCGCGCCACTGCATCTGCGATCTGCAGAAGTTCGAGCCGGTTTGCACTGACTGCCATTGTTGTGTTTCTCCGTCCTTGACTACCCGGGTTCCCGTCCCTGGAGCTTGCGTTGATCGGTTATTCTTCGTCGTCCGCTTCGTTCTGGTTCGCAGCCTGCGCCTTTGCCAGCTTGTCGGCGCGCAGTGCATCCCGGATCAGATCGTCGGTCAGAATGAGTTTGGCATCGCTGAGCGCAGTGAAGGGGATGACGACCTTCTGCTCCTCGCCATAGGCAATCTGATCGCGTTCGATCGTAAACCCGTCGGCGTCCGCTTCGACGATCTTGCCGCGGAAGCGTTTGCGATTGCCGATCATGATCGACGTTTCGCACTTTACGAGGTGGCCCTGCCAGCGAACGAAATCGGATTTCCGCACCAGAGGGCGGTCGATACCCGGCGAAGACACTTCGAGATGATACTCTTTATCGATCGGATCTTCCACATCGAGCACCGGAGAAATCGCCATGGAGACCTGCTCGCAGTCTTCGACGCTCATCGTGCCATCGTTCTTCTCGGCCATGACCTGCATCGTCATGCCATTCTGGTTGAGCATGCGAACGCGAATGAGGCGGAAGCCGATGTCGTCGAGTACGGGTTCGATAATGTCGGCAAGACGCTGGTCAAGCCCGGTCTCGGTAATCAGCCGCGGCTCATGTTGATTGTCTGCGTTTGTCAGATCCGACAAGCGGTGCGCTCCCTGCGATTTCTGGCATTAGGGGTGATCGCGCTAATAAAAAAGAGCGGGTCCTTGCGGCCCACTCTTCATCGAACGATCAAGAATTTGAATGCCATATAGTCCCGTTTTTTAGAAATTGCAAGGTCGGCGCCGATTCCGCCTCTTCCACCCCTGCAAGCGCAAGCTAACCTATGGCGAGCACTTATCTTCCGCATATATTGCTATTGAGGCACAACGATAAAAGCGGGGGAAACGTGGCCTATACGTCTTCGACATTTGCGCCTTTGCGACATGAGACCTACCGCACCATCTGGTTTGCAAGCCTCGCCTCGAACTTCGGCGGCCTGATTCAGGCCGTCGGTGCCGCCTGGATGATGACGGTCATCACCTCTTCCGAGGACATGGTTGCGCTGGTCCAGACCTCGACGGCGCTGCCGATCATGCTGTTCTCGCTGATCTCGGGCGCTCTCGCCGACAATTATGATCGGCGCCGGATCATGCTGACGGCGCAATCCGCGATGCTCGTGGTTTCGATCGTGTTGACGGCCTGCGCCTTTCTCGGCTGGATTACACCCGGACTGCTGCTCTTCTTTACGTTTCTCATCGGCTGCGGCACAGCGCTCAACAATCCCTCCTGGCAGGCCTCTGTCGGCGACATGGTGCCGCGCGCCGATTTGCCTGGCGCGGTTACGCTGAACAGTATGGGCTTCAACATTACCCGCAGTGTCGGCCCGGCGATCGGTGGCGCCATCGTGGCGGCCGCCGGTGCCGCTGCTGCCTTTGCAGTGAACGCGCTGAGCTATATTGCGCTCCTCTATGTGCTGTTCCGCTGGCGGCCGAGCACGCCTGCCTCGACGCTGCCGCGCGAAACACTCGGCAGCGCTATTTTTGCCGGCATGCGTTATGTCTCCATGTCGCCCAACCTCGAAAAGATCCTCCTGAGAGGGCTGGTATTCGGTATCGGCGCGAGTTCTATCCAGGCACTGCTGCCGGTCGTCGCGCTCGATCTCGTCTCTGGTGGGCCGCTGACCTATGGTTTCATGCTCGGCGCTTTCGGCATCGGCGCGATCGGTGGTGCCATCCTGAGCACCAGGCTGCGCGAGATGCTCTCCAGCGAGACGATCATCCGCTTGGCCTTTTTAGGCTTTGCACTCAGCGCCGTGATCGCAGCTCTCAGCCCAAGTGCCGTGCTCACCTCGGCCGGGCTGCTCGTAGCCGGTGCCTGCTGGGTTTCGGCACTTTCGCTCTTCAATATCATCGTCCAGCTTTCGACGCCGCGATGGGTGGTCGGCCGCGCTTTGTCGCTTTACCAGACCGTCACCTTCGGCGGCATTGCCGGCGGAAGCTGGCTCTGGGGTGTTGCCGCCGACCGGTACGGTCTTTCGAATGCACTGCTGATGTCGGCTGCGGTCCTGCTGCTTGGAGTCGTAATCGGCCTGCGCTTTTCCATGCCGGCTTTCGCCTCGCTCAATCTCGATCCGCTGAACCGCTTTATCGAGCCGGCTCTCGGCCTCGATATCACGCCACGCAGCGGCCCTATCGTCATCCAAGTATATTACCAGATTGCCGATGACGACTTGGCCGAATTCATGACGCTGATGGAAGAGCGCCGCCGCATCCGCATCCGCGATGGCGCCCGCAACTGGGCACTGATGCGCGATCTCGAAAATCCCGGCCTCTGGACGGAAACCTATCACACGCCGACCTGGGTCGAATATATCAGGCACAATCAGCGCCGCACACAGGCCGATGCCGAAAATACCGACCGGCTTCGCGCCCTCCACCGTGGCGAGGGCCTGCCACATGTTCACCGCATGATCGAGCGCCAGGCCATTCCGCCTATCGATGACGTCTTCCACAAGACGCCGATCGATCTGCATCATTGAGGTCGGGCATGCACATTTTCCGAAAGGCACAACAATCCGATCTCGCCGACATCATCCGGTTGCTTGCCGATGATGATCTCGGCAGCACGCGGGAGGTCGTCTCGGATCCCGTCGATATACGCTATCTCGCAGCCTTCGCCGCAATCGAGGCAGATCCCAACCAGTTGCTGGCTGTTGCAATCGACGAGACCGACCGGGTCGTGGGTTGCCTGCAGCTGAGCTTTCTTCCCGGCCTTTCGCGAACGGGCATGTGGCGGGGCCAGATCGAAAGCGTGCGTATTGCGAAGGGCCATCGCGGCTCCGGGTTCGGCTCGCAATTCATCGAATGGGCGATCGCCCGCTGCTCCGAGCGCGGTTGCGGTCTCGTGCAGCTCACATCCGACAAGACGCGCGCGGATTCGATCCGGTTTTATAAAAAGCTCGGTTTCGTGACGAGCCATGAGGGGCTGAAGCGCAACCTGTAAAGCATCCGCCTGGCGTGCACGCGTCTCATTTGAGCTTGCCCTTCATCGATGCCTCGGGAAAGCAAGTCGGTTTCATGCCGTTCTTTTCCTGCCACTGGCCGATCGCGCGGCGTGTCTTGTAGCCAGGCAATCCATCTGAACCGCCGACATCGTAACCCTGCCGTTCCAGTGCGCGCTGCATGGCGGCGACATCCGAGCGCAGCATCTTGCCGACATCGCCCCATTGTCCCTGGAAGGCCCCGGAGCCGAAGGCGATGCGGTCGGCAAGGTTGCCGATATAGAGGGCATAAAGGTCGGAGTTGTTATATTCCTTGATGATGTAGAAGTTCGGCGTAACGATGAATTCCGGCCCGTCACGCCCGGCCGGCACCAGCATCATGCCCTGCGCTTTCAATTCGCCGGACGGAAAACCACTGCCGGAAATACGTTTGATGCCGAGCGACGCCCAGTGGGAGAGCGGCTTGGCAAGATCAGGCCCTTCCTGCGCGCAGGAGACGGCGTCGGGGATCGTCACTTCGAAGCCCCAGTCGCGGTCGCGCTGCCACCCCTTCTTCACGAGGAAATTGGCGATCGAGGCGAGTGTGTCGGGAACCGAAGTCCAGATGTTGCGGTGTCCGTCGCCATCGAAATCGACGGCATATTTCAGGTAGCTCGTCGGCATGAACTGCGGCTGGCCAAGCGCACCCGCCGAAGATCCCTTGAAGTCTGCAGGCGTCACGTCACCGCCGTCGAGAATGTGCAGCGCGGCGATCAGCTCCGTGCGAAACATCTCCTTGCGTGTCGACATGAAGGCCTTAGTGGCCAGCACCTCAACGGCTGAATTCGGGATCTTCGCCGCGCCGAAGCCCGTCTCGCGCCCCCAGATTGCCAGCACGATCGAACCCGGCACGCCGTAAGTCTTTTCGATCCGGCTGAGCGTCGAGGCATATTGCGAGGCGAAGCCGCGCCCGGTCATGGCGAGCCGTTTCAGCCGGTCCTCGTTGAAATAGGGGCCGGGCGAGGAAAACTCTGCCTGGGTCTGCTGCTGCTCCTTTGGCGGCGGAAAGCCGGGAGGGGCGAGATCGCTCAGGGTCCAGTTCAGCTCGACGCCGGAAAAGGCGGCGCGGAAGGTCTTTTCCGATATGCCGTTCTTCTTCGCTTCCGGCCAGAGATCGGCCTGCACCCATTTTTCGAACTGCGCTTCGACATCGGCCTTGGAGGGGGCGGCGCGAGCCGAGACGGAAAATGTCAGCAGAACGGCGCCTGTAAGAAGAAGCCGACTGAGGAAGCGTATGTTCATGGATCCCCCTAGATTGCCGTCCGCGCTCGAAGGGCTGCCGTCAGCGTGCCTTCGTCGAGATAGTCGAGCTCGCCCCCCACGGGCACGCCATGCGCCAGCCGCGTGATCTTCACATTGAGATCTGCGAGCTGGTCGGTGATGTAATGCGCTGTCGTCTGCCCCTCGACGGTCGCATTCACAGCGATGATGATTTCCTTGATGCCGCCTTCGCCGACGCGGTTGATCAACCCGCGGATATTGAGATCGTCAGGGCCGACTCCGTCCAGCGGCGAGAGCGTGCCGCCAAGCACATGATATGCGGCGTTCAGTGCGCCCGCGCGCTCCAGCGCCCAGAGATCCGAGACATCCTCGACGACAATGATCACGGATTGGTCGCGCTGCGCATCGGTGCAGACCGTACAGGGATCGACCGTATCGACATTGCCGCAGCGCGAGCAGATCTTCACCTTGTCATAGGCCTCGCCCATCGCATGTGAGAGAGGACCCAGCAGTTGGTCCTTCTTCTTGATGAGATGCAGCGCCGCCCGCCGCGCCGAGCGCGGCCCGAGGCCCGGCACTTTCGCCAGAAGCTGGATCAGTTTTTCGATTTCGGGGCCGGTGACTCGCTTTGCCATGCGCCGTTCTTAACTGATATGGAACGAAAACGGAATCACGGAAGAATCGCTGAAACCATGAAAATCCTCGCCGTCTGCCGCGGCTCTGCCGAAAGGTTGCCCGGCAAAAGCTACAAGACCAGTATCTTCAAACATGCCGTCACCGGCGGCGTCATGATTGATGCCGAAGGCCTCTTCGGCGATGCGATCTGCAACAGGAAACATCACGGCGGCGTCGATCAAGCTGTCTATCTGGAAGGTTCAGTCAGCCTCGACTGGTGGTCGAACGAACTCGGCCGCCCTGTCGAGCCCGGCACCTTCGGCGAGAATCTAGTCATCGAAGGGCTTGATAACCGCGATGTCGCGGTCGGCGACCGCTTCATCGCCGGCGAACTGATCCTCGAAGTCACATCCTGCCGCATCCCTTGCGCCACGTTCGCTGCCAGGATGAATGATCCGAAATTCGTCAAGCGCTACACCAGGGCAGCACGCCCCGGCATCTATTGCCGCGTGATATCAAATGGAATCGTGGAAGCTGGAATGCCGGTCGAATACGGCCCCTTTTCCGGCGCCACAGTGACTATGCCGGAAATGATGGAAACCTTCGGGCGCCAGCTTTCCGCCGCAGATCGCAATCGCTATCTGGCGGCACCCATTCACTACAAGCTGCGCGACCTGCTCGAAGCCCAGCCGTAGCTCAGCGCATTGCGATGGTGACGGCAGCCCCCGCCATCGTTCCCGCGCTCACCCGGTTGGCGATCCGCACGGCACGCCGGCTCTTCAGGAAACCGCGCGCCTTTGCGGCGAGGAACATCCAGCTGAAATCGACGACAGCCAGAACGACGAACAGCGTGACGACGAGTTCGGCCCAGCCGGCAAGCGATACCGAGGGAATGTCGATGATCGACGGCAGAAGGGCCACATAGAACATCATGATCTTCGGATTGCCGAGCGCAATCGCCAGGCCAGTCAGAAACATCCGGCCACGCGAACGCTCCTGCGGCAGGTCCTCTTCCTCGACATCGGCTTTGGCGAACCACATCCGCCAGGCGAGATAAAGAAGATAGAGCACGCCCAACCATTTAATGACGACGAAGACGTGGTAGAAACTTTCGGCGATCGCCGAGAGGCCGGCAATGGCGCAGGTCAGCCAGATCGCATCCCCGGCCCACATGCCGAACAGGAAGGGCAGCACGTCGCGCGCGCCCTTCGAAATGACGCGGGCGACGAGCGCCGCAACGCTCGGACCGGGTGTCCCGGCTGCAATGAAAAGAGAGCCAGCGAAAACCAGCAGCGTCGTCAAGGTCATCATCTCCCGTCTCCTCTTCCGGGGCCAGTCATTACCGGACCAGTCGACGAAATCAGAAAGGCAGCTTGAAACCGGGCGGGATCGGCAGGCCCGCCGTCAGCGCCTTGGTCTTTTCGGCAGCGATGGCTTCCGCCTTGTCCTTGGCATCCTTGTGGGCGGCAACGATCAGGTCTTCGAGGATCTCGACATCGTCTTCCTTGAAGAGGGAAGGGTCGATCTTCAGGCTCTTCAATTCGCCTTTGCCGGAGATGATGACGGTGACGAGCCCGCCGCCTGCCTTGCCTTCGGCGGTCAGCTCGGCGATTTCCGCCTGCATCTGCTCCATCTTGGCCTGCATTTCCTTGACTTTGCCCATCATGCCCATGATGTCGCGCATCGTCTTCTCCTTCTTGAAACTAGAATTCTATGTCGTCGCCGGGCAGGATATCGCCCTCTTCGGATTCGGCGGCAGCAGGCGGGTTGACCTCCTCCGCCTCTTCCTCCGGTGTCGGCGCCCGCACCCGTACGTCGATGATCTTGGCACCCGGAAACTGGGCAAGAATTGCCGCGACATCAGGGTCCTGACGCGCATCGCTGACGCGTTGCTCCTGCGCCTTGGCTTCCGCCTCCACCATCGTCGGCCCGCCTTCTTCGCGGCTGGTGCTGACGATCCAGTGGATGCCTGTCCATTCCTTGAGCTTGACGGCAAGCTCGTTGAGCAATGTGCCAGGGGCACCCTCGGTGAGGTTCACGTCCAGACGGCCAGGCTCGATCCGTACGGGCCGCACGAAGTTGCGCACCAATGCCTTGAGTTTGACATCGCGTTTTTCGGCAGCGAGATCGACGATATCGCTGATCGAATTGACCGGCACGAGCGGCTTCGGCGCTTCCGCAGGCCTCGTCTCGACACGGCCGATACTCTGCGGCTCCAGATTGGGCACGGCGCGCAACATGGCGGTTGGCCCCGAGGGCTGCGGCCGCGGTGCCGGCTCCGGAGCCCGTGCCGTCACATTCGTCTGATAGGGAACACGCGTGCCACCGCCATTGCCCGAGGGCACAGGCGAAGACGGGCGTGGCGCGCCATTTTCATTGGAAAATTCCGCAAGCCGCCGCGCCGCATCCTCAGGTGCCGGCAGATGTGCTGCATGCGCGAGCCGGATCAGCACCATCTCGGCTGCACCCGCCGTGCGCGAAGAGTTTTCCGTCTCCGGAATGCCCTTCAGCAGCATCTGCCAGATGCGCGAGAGCGTGGTAACCGCGACACCTTGCGCAAATTCCGCAGCCTTGGTGCGCTCCACTTCACTGAGCGAAGGGTCGTTTACGGCATCGGGTACATATTTCAGCCGCGTCACCAGATGCGTGAAATCGGCGAGATCCGTCAGCACCACGACCGGGTTGGCGCCTGCTTCGTACTGGCTCTGGAATTCATTGAGGGCGCTTGCGACATCACCGCGCACGATATGCTGGAAGAGATCGACGATGCGGGCGCGATCGGCAAGGCCGAGCATGCCGCGTACGGCTTCCGCCTGCACCACGCCACCGCCATGGGCGATCGCCTGGTCCATCAGCGACAGGCCGTCGCGGGCAGAACCTTCCGCGGCGCGCGCGATCATCGCCAGCGCATCGGGTTCCGCCTCGATGCCTTCCTTGGCAGCGATGGTCGAAAACAGGCCGACGAGATCGGAAGCGCTGATGCGGCGCAGGTCGAAGCGCTGGCAGCGCGAGAGAACGGTGATCGGAACCTTGCGGATTTCCGTCGTCGCGAAGATGAATTTCACATGTTCCGGCGGCTCTTCGAGTGTCTTCAACAACCCGTTGAAGGCTTGCGTCGAAAGCATGTGCACTTCGTCGATGATATAGACCTTGAAGCGGGCAGAAACCGGCCGGTAGCGAACCTGCTCAATGATCTCTCTGATATCGTCGATGCCGGTATGCGAGGCGGCGTCCATCTCGATCACGTCGACATGGCGGCCTTCCATGATTGCCTGGCAATGTTCGCCCGGCACGCGAAGGTCGATCGTCGGCTTGTCGATCTCAGCCGTCTTGTAGTTCAGTGCCCGCGCCAGAATGCGCGCCGTCGTCGTCTTGCCCACGCCGCGAACGCCGGTCAGCATATAGGCCTGCGCGATGCGGCCGGTCTCGAAGGCGTTGGTAAGCGTGCGGACCATCGGCTCCTGGCCGACCATCAGGTCCGTGAAATCCTTGGGGCGGTATTTGCGTGCCAGCACCCGGTATCCGGTGCCCGTCGAGGCGGCATCTTGTGATTGTCGCTCGGTGTCGCTCATCGCCCTGCTTGCGCCCGGAAGGCCGGGCTTCTTGGAAGAGAAGGTGGGAGGCTGGCACGATGACCCGTGCCGGGCTCGTTAGGGCTGCTTCCTTCCGGACCTGACCCGGTTGGCGAGTGGCTCGTCCACCACCAACCTCCCGGATGCACATATCGGCAAATTCCTCATCAAAAGCAAGCCAAGCTCCAAAAAAACTGCTAGTCCATTGGAAAACATGAGGAGAATGCCTTTGAGCGATTTCGTGCTCGACCCCAGGCTCGAAAATGACAGCACCAGTATCATGGTGACTGGCCTGTGCGACGTCAGGCTGTCGAAGGACGCTCGCTGGCCCTGGTTGATCCTGGCACCGCGCCGAGCTGATATCACTGAGATCTTCGAATTGACGCCGCTCGATCAGGTGCTGCTGACCTTCGAGATCGAGCTCGTCTCCGCAGCACTCAAGAAGGTTACCGGTGCCGCAAAAATCAATGTCGGAGCCCTTGGCAATATCGTCCGCCAGCTTCATGTTCATGTCATTGCGCGTTCCGAAGGTGACGCGAACTGGCCGGGTCCCGTCTGGGGTTTCGGCAAGGCCGAGCCTTACGAGGACGCAACACGAGACGAATTCATTGCAAAGCTGCGGGAAGCCCTTTCACCATGAGTCATTCGCTTTTCGATTCGGACGTGCCGCATCCGGAACCCAGCAATCTCACCGCCTTTGCCGCAAACGACCTGAGCCGCGACAGCGAACATCGCGATGAAGCCTCGGTCGAAAAGGCGCTTGCCCGCGAAGGTACGCATATTTTCGCCTTCGCCAAGGACAAGCTGGTGCTCAAGCACGACGGCCAGGTGCTCGATCCGCTCTTCGCACGCTACGAGCTGCAGGAACTGAAGCCGAACTGGGACGAGACCGTATTGCTTGGCTATAGAAAGACCGGTGAGCCGCGCCTGGCCGTGCCCGTCGGTATCGATGCCGAAAGCATGGCAAGCCAGTACAAGCCGGTCGACGGCCGCTCGCTCTTCCGCGACGAGCTTGTCGACGAAATGCTGCTCGGCGAGTTCTCGCAGGCCGCAAGCCTCATCCGCTGGAACAGCGACAACCAGTTTTGTGGCCGCTGCGGCTCGGTCATGGAAATCCGCATCGGCGGCTACAAGCGGGTCTGCACGGCCTGCGAGCACATGATCTTCCCGCGCACCGATCCCGTCGTCATCATGCTGACGGTCGATGAGGAGCGTGATCTCTGCCTGCTCGGTCGCAGCCCGCATTTCGCGCCCGGCATGTATTCCTGTCTGGCGGGCTTCCTGGAGCCCGGCGAGACGATTGAAAACGCCGTTCGCCGTGAAACGCTGGAAGAATCCGGCATCAAGACCGGCCGTATCCGCTATCATGCCTCCCAGCCTTGGCCGATGCCGCATTCGCTGATGATCGGCTGTTATGCCGAGGCGAAGTCGCGCGATATCCATCGCGATGAGGCTGAGCTCGAGGATTGCCGCTGGTTCACCCGCGAGGAAACCATCGAAATGCTGGAGCGTCCTGGCGTCAACGGCAAAGCGCCGCCGCCGAAGGGTGCGATTGCCCATCGACTGATGCGCGATTGGGTCGAGTGGAAACGCTGAACAAAGGTCGGAGAACACGGATGATCGTCAGCCGGCCCGGCCTGTCTGCATGAGGGCATAATCATGGTCGCCCGCTCAGAACGGCTGCTGACCCTGCTTCAGACGCTGCGGCGCTACCGGCGGCCGGTTACTGGCACCGTATTGGCAGAAGAAACGGGTGTCAGCCTTCGCACGCTCTACCGCGATATTGCAAGCCTTCAGGCGCAAGGTGCCATGATCGAGGGCGAGGCCGGCATAGGCTATGTGCTGAAACCAGGCTTCATGCTGCCGCCGATGATGTTTTCCGAGGAAGAGCTGGAAGCACTGGTGCTTGGCTCGCGTTGGGTGGCACGCGCCGCCGAGCCGCGCCTGGCCAATGCCGGCGCTGATGCGCTGGCAAAGATCGCCGCCGTCTTGCCGCCCGACATGCGCGATATGGTCGATTCGGCCACACTTTTTGTCGGCCGCAAACGGCAGGATGAGGACAAGGCGGATGTTTCGGCCATCCGCAAAGCGATCCGCCTGGAGCGCATCCTTGAACTGCATTATGGCGACGAACAGGGACGTATTTCCCGCCGCCGCGTCTGGCCCTTCGCGCTCGGCTATTTCGAGCATGTGCGGATCATCATGGCCTGGTGCGAACTGCGCCAGGATTTCCGTCATTTTCGCACCGATCGTATCATCGATATGACCATCCATGACACGCGGTATCCGCGTCGTCGCACCGTTCTCCTGAAGGAATGGCGGGAAACACAGGATACTCCGATCGAGCACTAACGCTACTGCCATAAACTGTCAGCAGGAAGCGCTATTGTCAGTACCAGTCCAGCAGGAAGGAGTACTGATCATGGGAATGCCCCAAGTCGTTCAATATGCCGGCCGTCGTACTTCAGTCGGAGCCGGAAAAAACCTTCGTTCGCGTCTGGTGCGCCTGTTCGCTGACAGGTTCACAGGAGCCTCATCACGCCGTCCGCGCCTCGATCTCGAGACGATGCCGCAATGGCACAAGCGCGATCTCGGCATCATGGACGGACAGGACTGGCGCGTCGGCGACGATCTCTTCCGTTAAGGCCGCACGCCGGCCTCATTGATATTCCTCCCGGCAACGAGGCGGCGCTGTCTGCAGCGCTGCAATCCGAAAGCTGCTGCCATAAAATGGCAGCAGCTTTCGGCCGGGCATCTTTCAACCCAGTGGAGAACTGAAATGGCCAGCCCCAATCTTATTATCCTCTATGTCAAGGATCCCGCTGAAAGCGCTGCCTTCTATCGCAATATTCTGAGCCGCGAACCGGCTGTGGAGGCGCCGAATTTCGTCGCCTTTCCGCTCGATGGCGGTTTCACTCTCGGCCTCTGGCGCCGCAGCAGCGTCGAACCGCAGCCCTCTGCCATCGGCAACCGCGGTGAGGTCGCCTTCATGGTCGATGGAGAAAATGCCGTCGCCAGGCACTACGAAGACTGGCGCGGCCGTGGCCTGCCCTTCGCTCAGGATCTGACCGAACTCGACTTCGGTCCGACCTTCGTCGTGCTGGATCCGGACGGGCATCGCTTGCGTGTTTGTGAGCCGGATAAATAAATCAAGGTATGCATAAGGCCTCTCCGGTCAGTTGTCGGAGAGGCTTTGGGTAATCCTTACAGAAGTCCCCGCATTGCATGGCCCTTGTAGACGCCGAGGATGCGCACCTTCTCGGAGAAGAAACGCAGTTCCTCCAGTGCCCGTCGCACATGCGCGTCGTTCGGGTGGCCCTCGATATCAGCGTAGAACTGCGTCGCCACGAACTTGCCGCCGAGCTGATAGCTTTCGAGCTTCGTCATGTTGATGTTGTTCGTCGCAAAACCGCCGAGCGCCTTGTAGAGCGCTGCCGGAATATTGCGGACGTTGAAGACGAAGGTGGTGACGATCTTTTCGTCACTGGCAGCGCGTTCTGCCCATTCCTCATCACGTGACAGTACAACGAAGCGCGTCACATTGTTTTCCGTATCCTCGACATTCTCGGCGATGATATCGAGGCCGTAAAGGTCGGCGGCAAGGCGCGGCGCGAGCGCCGCCATCGAGCGGTCGCCGGTTTCCTTGACGAGCTTGGCGGCCCCTGCCGTGTCGCCGGCGATCACAGGCTTCCAGCCATTGGCGCGCACGATCTTGCGGCATTGGCCGAGCGCATGGATATGGCTGTGCACAGTGCGGATCTCGTCCTTCGTCACGCCCGGCAGCACCATGAGCTGAAAGCGGATCGGCATGAAATATTCGCCGATAATGTGCAGGCGCGATTCCGGCAGCAGGTGGTGGATGTCGGCGACGCGGCCCGCAATCGTGTTTTCGATCGGGATCATGCCGATATCGGCGTCACCATTGTCCACCGCCGTGAAGGCATCCTCAAAGGTCTGGCAGGGCAACGGCTCCATGGTCGGAAACATGTCGCGGCTCGCCATGTCGGAATTGGCGCCAAATTCGCCCTGGAAGGCGATTCTGTTGGTCTTGATGTTCATGAGGAAAATCCGTCAGTTGGCCTTTGCGGAGAGAATGCGCCGCGCCTTTTCGAGGTCGGCCGGAGTATCGACACCAAGCGGAACCGTGTCAACGATCTCGACATCGATGCGCATACCGGCTTCGAGTGCCCGCAACTGCTCCAATGATTCGCGCTTTTCCAGCGTCGATGGGCCAAGTGAGACAAAACGCTCGAGTGCCGTGCGTCGGTAGGCATAGAGCCCGATATGGTGATAGAGCGGCCCGTTGCCGTAAGGCGCGGTCGTGCGGGTGAAGTAAAGCGCACGCAGACGGCTGTCGGAGAGTGGTGAACCGACGACTTTCACAATGTGCGGCGCGGTCTTGTCGTCGTCGTTGTCGATTTCGGTCGTCAGAGTTCCAATATCGACGGCTTCGTTCTCGAGAGGGCGCAAAGCCGCACGCACGGTTTCCGGCTCGATCGTCGGCAGGTCGCCTTGGATGTTCACGACGATTTTGGCTTTCGCGTCTGGATCGACCTTGTTCAGTGCCTCGAAAATACGATCCGAGCCAGACTGATGGTCTTGGCGTGTCATGACCACGTCAAAGCCCGCTGCGGCGACAGTATCGAACACCTGCTGGTCGTCGACGGCAATAACCACCCGGCCGATCGCCGCTTCCTGTGCTCGTTTCGCCACCTGCACGATCATCGGCAAACCGCAAATATCGGCCAGCGGCTTGCCCGGAAGGCGGGTCGAGGCCATGCGTGCGGGGATCAGCACCAGCACGTCATCCAATTTTGAATCAGTCATTGTTCGGGCCTTCTAATCCGGGTTGAAAAGTGGCAAAAAGTCTCACGCACAAGACCATTTAGACAGTTGCAACGAATAGCCAAAAGACATAGGTTCCGCGCAATTTCAAGATGGTCCGGTTTCTGGTCTGCCGGCTGCAAGGGGAGCATTGCAGATGAATTCATACGTCAATACGGCCGTGGGGGCGCTGCTAGGAACGATCTTCGTTCTGATGTCTGTCTCCATCGCGTCCGAGGGGATCTTCCATTCCGAGGCGCCGGAGAAGGAAGGTTTTACCATCGTCGCCGAGGAGGCACCCGCCGCTGGCGGCGAAGGCGCACCCGCTGCCGTTGCTGTTCCGATCGCGCAGCTTCTTGCCAGCGCCGACGCGAAGGCCGGCGAGACCGTATTCAAGAAGTGTCAGGCCTGTCATGACGGCACCAAAGGCGGACCGAATAAAGTCGGCCCGAATCTCTTTGGTGTCGTAGATCGCCCAATCGCCTCGCATGAAGGCTTTGCTTATTCCGCTGCCATGAAGGACTTTTCCAAGGGCAGCAGCGAACACTGGACCTTCGAAAACCTCAACAAGTTCCTGATGGCCCCGAAGAAAGATGTTCCGGGCACCGCCATGGGCTTTGCAGGTCTGCCGAAGGATCAGGACCGCGCTAACGTCATTCTCTATCTGCACACGCTGGCAGATTCACCGGCTCCGCTGCCGGATCCGAATGCTCCGACTGCAACGCAGTAAGAAGCGACGATTTTTTCGAGAAGAAGCCCGGTCACAAGCCGGGCTTTTTTTGTTGCCTCAGGCGCCGAGAATATAGGCCCAGAAGGAAACGGTGATCGCGCCGAGCGCTGTAGTCACTGTGATGGTCGAGGCGGCAAGACTGTGACCGACGCCGAAGCGGTTGGCGATCAGCCAGGCATTCACCCCCGTCGGCACCGATGAGGTCAGCACCAGAGCCGCCGCCCACTCGTTGTTGAGGCCGAAAAGATGGCTTGCTGCCCACACACAGCCAGGCAGCAGCAGCAGCTTGAAGGCGGAGGTCACGCTGGCGATCCCGACGTTGCCGGAGACGCCGTATTTCTGCAGCGCCATACCGAGCGAAATCAGCGCCGCCGGACCAGCCGTGCTGGCGATCTGCCCAACGACGGAGCTGACCGTTGCCGGCATGGTCAGGCCCGAGACGTGAAAGACCGCGCCGGCCGCAATGCCGATGACCAGCGGATTGTGCAGCAGGTTCAGGCCGATCTGCCTTAGTACCAGGGTCATGCTGCGATCGCTCTTGCCGGAGATCTTGCGTTCGGCATGTTCCATCATGATCGTGCCGGCCACCATCATGATCGGCAGATGCACGGCAAGCAGGATGGAAAGGGCAACAAGCCCTTCGCTGCCCACAGTGCGCTCGACCAGCGGCAGACCGATGAAGATGTTGTTGGCGAAGGCGGAGGACACGCCGGCAAGCACGCCGATCCGCTCATCGCGCCCGAAGAAACGCGTGGCAACGATGTGCCCGGCCGTCCATGTCACCGCGACACCGGCAAAATAGACGATCCAGAGCCGGAACGGCGACGCGCCATGGAAATCGGCCTCGGCGATGGTGCGGAAAAGCAGCAGTGGCACGGCGATCTTGAAGACGAACTCGCTCAAGGCATCGCCGACCTCAGTCGTCAGCAACCCTGTACGGACAATCAGCCAGCCGATGAGAATGAGAAGGAAGATCGGTAGAACGTCGAAGATGATGGCTGACATAGACTGCTGCTCTGCGCGGGGATCGCCGAGGTCTAGCAGCTAATCGCCAGCCATGACAAATGCCTTGGATACAATATCTTTCGCGGCGCAACAAAAAAAGCGGGCTAAGCCCGCTTTTCCGCATCCGGTCCTGCCGGATAGCCGGTTGCGATACTGCCAGTTCATCCGTGGTCAGCGTCGTCCCGGTAAGATTGAAGGGATCATCCCTCCCATACCCGGCCATACGAGATACCTGCATGCCGGTCTTCCTGATGCTGTTTTTAGGCAGGCACGGTGACAGCGGCATGACGAATAAACGGCAGTTTTGCGAAGACTTGGAAGGCTGCGTGCTGTTTATCCTTCCAATACCGGCAAATTTCGCTAAGACCGACTACCGGCTATCACAAATCCGGGACTTCCCATTTCATGACCAAATTCGATGTTCTGACAGTCGGCAACGCAATCGTCGATATTATCGCCCGTTGCGACGACCAGTTCCTTATTGACAACAAGATCACCAAGGCAGCGATGAACCTCATCGATGCCGATCGCGCCGGACTGCTCTACTCTCGCATGGGGCCGGCACTCGAAGCTTCCGGCGGCAGCGCCGGCAATACGGCTGCAGGCGTGGCAAGCCTCGGCGGCAAGGCCGCCTATTTCGGCAAGGTCGCAGAAGACCAGCTTGGCGAGATCTTCGCGCATGATATCCGTGCTCAGGGGGTTCACTATCGGACCGAGGCCAAGGGCGAATTTCCGCCCACCGCACGCTCGATGATTTTTGTCACCGATGACGGCGAACGCTCGATGAACACCTATCTCGGCGCCTGCGTCGAACTCGGGCCTGAGGATGTCGAAGCGGATGTGGTGGCGCAAGCCAAGGTAACCTATTTCGAAGGTTATCTCTGGGATCCGCCACGTGCCAAGGAAGCGATCCTCGATTGCGCCCGCATCGCCCACGAGAACGGCCGCGAAATGTCGATGACGCTCTCCGACAGCTTCTGCGTCGATCGTTACCGCAGCGAATTCCTGGACCTGATGCGCTCGGGCAAGGTCGATATTGTCTTCGCCAACCGCCAGGAGATCCTGTCGCTTTACGAGACCGACGATTTTGAGGAAGCGCTGAACAAGATCGCCAAGGATTGCAAGATCGCTGCCGTAACCATGAGCGAGGACGGCGCCGTGATCCTGAAAGGCAACGAGCGCCATTACGTCGACGCGATCAAGATCGACGAAGTGGTTGATACGACCGGTGCCGGCGACCTCTTCGCCTCAGGCTTCCTCTACGGCTATACGCAGGGCCGTACGCTGGAAGATTGCGGCAAGCTCGGCTGCCTTGCCGCCGGCATCGTCATTCAGCAGATCGGTCCGCGGCCGATGAAGTCTCTGTCCGCAGCTGCAAAGGAGGCAGGCCTTATTTAAAGGCCTCGCCCGGATAGGCACCCCAGATTTCCGACTGCGCCACCCAGCCTTCGGCGCCGTCGGTTTTGGCGAAGCACCATTCGCCATTGCACTCGCCGATCGAGATCATCACGCCAGGCTCCAGCTTGGCAACGATGCTGGCGGATGGCTGTGACTCACGGCGCAGGTTGACATAGACGCCCTTGCCCTTGCCCTTCATCCATGGTGCCGCGATGGCGGCCCGCTGGCCTGACAGCAGCGACTGATTGACCCAGCCCTCCGTGCCGTCGGCATCGCGGATACGGCGCCAGTTGTCGTATTCCTGGATGATTTCGACCGGCAAACCCGTCTTCAGATACATCCAGGAAACCGCATAATCTGTTCCCGGTCCGATGCGCAGGTTCACGCGCTTGGACTTCAGAGTCACGAAGCGCGGCAGCGGCAGGCCGCTCGGCCCCTTGGCCGCCTGGGCTTGCGCAAATTCGATGGTGCCCGCCGATACGGCAAAGGCAACCGCCAGGACGAGGCAGGACTTCATAACTGTGCGACGCATGGAAGCTTCCGTTGGCTCGAATTCGCAGCAGGCCGCGCCTGCTCGCTTTCCGGGATTCCCCGGCCGCCACACGAGTTTTGTTTGTCTTCGCGTGCGGGTCTGGTAGAAAATGCCCGGAACGGGAAAATGATCGCCCATCTTGGTTAAAGACCTCTAAACAAGGCATTGCAAGCCGCTATGACGACGAAGAAAAAACCGAAGGTCTACATAACCCGCAAGCTGCCTGATGTCGTCGAAACCCGCATGCGCGAGCTTTTCGATGCCGAGTTGAATATCGACGATACGCCGCGATCCGCCCCCGAACTCGTCGAAGCCGTCAGGACCTGCGACGTGCTGGTTCCGACCGTGACCGACCGGATCGACGCAGCTCTCATTGAGCAGGCCGGGCCGCAGATGAAGCTGATCGCCAGCTTTTCCAACGGCACCGATCATATCGACGTCGAGGCCGCCGCCCGCAAAGGCATCACCGTTACCAACACGCCGAACGTACTGACCGATGACACCGCCGACATGACCATGGCGCTGATTCTCGCCGTGCCGCGGCGCATCGGCGAAGGCGCGCGCGTGCTGACCGAAAAGCCCGGCGAATGGGCCGGCTGGTCTCCGACATGGATGCTCGGGCGACGCATCCACGGAAAGCGAATCGGCATCGTCGGCATGGGCCGTATCGGCACGGCCGTTGCGCGACGCGCCAAGGCCTTTGGCCTGTCGATCCACTATCACAATCGCAAGCGCGTCAACCCTGCGACCGAGGATGAGCTGGAGGCGACCTATTGGGAAAGCCTCGACCAGATGCTCGCCCGCGTCGACATCGTCTCGGTCAATTGCCCCTCGACGCCCGCAACCTTCCATCTCTTGTCGGCAAGACGCCTGGCGCTGCTGCAGCCGACGGCCTATCTCGTCAACACTTCTCGCGGTGACGTGATCGACGAGGCTGCTCTCATCAAATGCCTGCGGGAAGGAAAGATCGCTGGCGCCGGGCTCGATGTTTTCGAGAACGAACCTGTCGTCAATCCGAAGCTGGTAAAGCTCGCCAATGAGGGCAAGGTCGTGCTGTTGCCGCATATGAGCTCGGCAACGATCGAGGGACGTGCGGAGATGGGCGACAAGGTCATCATCAACATCCGCGCCTTCATCGATGGTCATCGCCCACCGAATCGGGTGCTGCCGGGCCGGTGACGGCCGGAGCGCTCCCATCTCTAGCTGGCCGGATCAGCCGGCGAGCGCTTTCTTCATCTCGATAAACGTCACGCGCGTAAAACCCGGATGGGATTTCTCTGCGGTCTTTTCAAAGCCCCAGGCAGCGAAGGTCGCGTGATTGCCGACGAGCTCTATCCGTGTCTCGAGCCTCAATGCCGAAAGGCCGAGATTAAGCGCCGTCTCTTCGGCGATATCAAGCAGTTGCCGGCCGATGCCCCTGCCTTGCGCGGATGGCAGAACCGCGAGTTTTCCGACATAGAGGCAATCTTTCTCCGGGCGCAGGAAAATGCAGCCAGCGAGCTGCCCTGCATCCTCTACGACATAGGCGATTTCTGCCTTTGCCTTTTCCACCAGCGATTCCATCGTCAGGCGAGTTGCGGAGGAGGGCGGATCGATGCGGCCCTCCATATAGGCGAAGGATGCGAGAATGAGATCGAGCAGCTCGCTCCAGCGAGCAAAGCGCTCATCAATGCGAAAAGGCGTCATGCAGTCCCGCTCTGCCTCGCGCGGCGACGCTTATAGCGGATCGTATCAAAACGGGCAGACAGGGCGTCATAAAGCAGCAAGCGGCCAATCAGCGGTTCGCCGGCACCAGTAATGAGCTTAATCGCCTCCATGGCCATCATCGTGCCGATCACGCCCGTCAGTGCGCCAATGATACCGGCCTCCGCGCAGGCGGGGATCAATCCGGCCGGCGGTGCTTCGGGAAAGAGATCGCGATATCCAGGGTTCTGCGTGCCGTCTTCGGCAGCCTCATAGGGTTTCAGCACCGTCAGCGACCCGTCGAAACGGCCGACGGCACCGGTCACAAGTGGGATACGCGCTTCTTCTGCTGCATCGGCGGCCATATAGCGCGTATCGAAATTATCCGAGCCGTCGATCAAGAGATCGAAGCCGGAAAGGTGCAAACGCGCCGTATCGGCGGAAAGGCGTTCAGTGAAACGGATGACCTTGATATGCGGGTTCAGCCGAGCGATCGCAATGGCCGCGCTTTCCGTCTTCATTTCGCCGATCGTGCCGGAATCGTGGATCACCTGTCGCTGCAGGTTGGAGAGCGAAACACGGTCGTCATCGGCAATGCCGAGCGTGCCGACGCCTGCGGCTGCCAGATATTGCAGGATCGGCGCCCCGAGCCCTCCGGCGCCGATGACAAGCACGCGCGCGGCCTTCAGCTTCTGCTGGCCCGCGCCGCCGATTTCCGGCAGCAGGATATGGCGATGATAGCGTGCGATTTCGTCAGGGCTGAGGGGTTCCATAGGCGTGATGCTAACATGCCCCGAACCGTCGGGAGAAGCGCTATCGCTCATTCGAAAACCCTTCCGTCAGCAACCGTGAAAAATTGCGCCCGCTCGGCAAGTGCGGCAAACATCTGATGGTCCGTTCCCGTCATGAAGGCCTGGCCGCCAAGCCCGTCTATGAGGTCGAACAATGCGGCTCGGCGTCCCTCGTCGAGATGGGCGGCAATCTCGTCCAGGAGCAGAACCGGCGCATGGCCAGTCAGGTTGCCGACGAGCCGCGCATGGGCAAGCACAAGGCCCACCAGCAGGGCTTTCTGCTCCCCGGTGGAGCAGCGCGCCGCTTCCATCTGCTTCTCACGATGATGCACGATGAGATCGGCGCGATGCGGCCCCTCCAGCGTGCGTCCGGCGCCGGCATCGCGGTAGCGGTTGGCGGCGAGCGTTGCCGCATACTCATCTTCCAGATCAACTGCGGGTCGGGAGAATTGGCCATCCATGAAGCCCGAGAGCTGCAGCGATGCTGATGGGAAGGGGGAGGTCTCGCGGCTTTCCTCGATGAGCCGTGTCAGCAGGCCGAGCATTTCCTGCCGGGCGAGTGCCATGGCAATACCGAGGCTTGCCATCTGCTCCTCGATGCCGGAAAGCCAGGACGGATCGAAGCGGCCCTCATCGAGCAGCTTGTTGCGGCTGCGCATGGCGCGCTCGAAATCGCTCGCCCGCTTGCCATGCTCAGGGTCGAGCGACAGCACCAGCCTGTCGAGGAACCTCCTGCGATCGGACGAGCCACCGGTAAAGAGCCCGTCCATTGCCGGCGTCAGCCAGAGCACACGCAGGTGGTCCGTCAGCTCGTCAACCGTCTTGGCCGTCGTTCCGTTGATACGCAGCCGGCGCGCCATCGCCTCGTCGCTGGTATCGATCCCTGTGCCGATCTCGACATCGCCTTCCATGCCTTCAAGCTCGGCAAAGATCGAAAATCCGCCCACAGCACCGACGCGGGTAATATCGCCATAGGCGGCGCGGCGCAGCCCGCGTCCCGGTGACAAGAAGGAGACCGCCTCCATCAGGTTGGTTTTGCCGGCGCCGTTGTCCCCGGTCAGCACCACGTGCCGCCCGTCGAGCGCAAGCGAGGCCGACGCATAATTGCGAAAGTCGGTCAGTTTCAGACGGGAGAGGGCAACCTTGTGCGGCATCGGATATCCGGAAACATCAAGGCTAACAGTGAGAGCCTTTCCTAGTCAGAATGAATCAATCTGACTAGAAAAGGCTCTAAGCCGAAGCGTCAGGGATATCAAGGCTGAGAGCCGTTTCGGCTGTCAATGCCTGCGAGGGGTGGGCGGCTCGAGCTGTGCCTCGGCCTCCGCAATCGCCTTTTCGATCCAATAGAGGAGATCCGGCCGGTCTTCGATCGAACCGCGCAGCGATTTCAATGAATCGATCATCATCGTCAGTTTCTGGCGGCGCATATCGATGACGATACTGTCGGCACCAGATTTCCCGGTGGGAGCGGATGTCATGCAGTATTCGAAGCCTCTTGTCTGACTGGTACTATAGGGGTTCCGGCGCGAGTAACTATCGTCCCATGCAATGAAGTCAACTACAGGGTGTTCAACTTTTCGCGACATCGCCGCCAGGTCATCAAACAATAATTAGAAGTTGTAAATACGTGCAGCGAACAGTTATTTGGGCAGCGTAATGCCCAAAAAAAGTCGGTTGAAATTTGCAACTTGCGGGTTGAGATATTCAGCTGACGCTATATGGTAAATGAAGGGTTTACCGGGAGAGAGTGCAGCAGTGCCAGATCCGATTGATATCATTGTCGGCAGCAACGTGAGACAGCTTCGCGCCCGCCGACGTGTTTCTCAGCTGGAGCTCGGCGAAGCGCTTGGCCTTACATTCCAGCAGATACAGAAATACGAGAAGGGGACGAACCGCGTCTCTGCCAGCAAGCTGCATCAGATAGCGGTCTTCCTGGGGGTCGATATTTCCGAGCTATTTGAAGGTACGGGAATTTCGCAGTTTACCAACCGCGTCGAGCTGAGCCCTGAGGCCTATGAACTGGCGGTCAGTTTTGACAGGTTGAGCTCGATTGCGGGCAAGCAGGCGGTCAAGACGATCCTCAACCTCATGTGCGGTCAGGCAACCGAAAACGCCGCTTGATGCGTCGCATGTATCCTTGAAATCGACGGGATTTCAGTGAAGCTCGCGCTCGTGCAGCGCGACGAGCAGGGCATCCTGCGTCTGATGGCCGGCGTGATAAAGGTCGATCGCGATGCTGGCGATCGAAAGGCCCTGCTGGCTGCGAAGCTTGATGTTGCGTTCGGCGCACCACGAATAGAGCGCACCTGCCAACGCATCGACATCTTCGGACAGACAATTTGAAAAGTTCGTTGCCGACATGGAGATACCCTCTGTTAGTCCCGGATTGCGGGCCAAAGACAGTATGGATTTCAGTAACTTGCAAGCGTCATCGGATCTGTGCGTTAACACAAGACATCTGCATTTCGATCTGCGTCCCGACTTGAAACAGCTGTCCCGAATTGGAGCGCGCATGAAAAAAGCCGGAGGCGGAACCTCCGGCTTTTGTAACCTTGAAGGATATCGAGCTTAGCCCTCGAAGAATTCCTTCATCCGGGCAAAGAAGCCCGTCGATTCCGGATTGTTCTCCTTGGAGGAGAGTTGCTCGAATTCCTGCAGAAGCTCGCGTTGCCGCTTGGAAAGCTTCTGCGGCGTCTCGATCTGGATCTGGATGTAGAGATCGCCCGTCTGGCTGGAACGCAGCACCGGCATGCCCTTGCCCTTCAGGCGGAATTGCTTGCCGGCCTGCGTGCCTTCGGGAACGGTGACGCGCGACTTGGTGCCGTCGAGCGTCGCTACATCGAAGGTGCCGCCGAGTGCCGCCGTAGTCATGGAGATCGGCACAGCGCAATAGAGATCGGCTCCGTCGCGCTGGTAGAACTCATGCGGTTTCACCGACAGGAAGATATAGAGATCGCCCGCCGGGCCACCGCGAGCACCTGCTTCACCTTCGCCCTGCAGGCGAATGCGGGTGCCATCCTCGATACCGGCTGGGATGTTGACCGAAAGCGAACGCTCTTCGGTCACACGGCCCTGGCCGTGGCACTTCGGGCACGGATCGGGAATGATCTGGCCGCGGCCATGACAGGTCGGGCAGGTGCGCTCGATCGAGAAGAAGCCCTGTGCGGCGCGGACACGGCCCGAGCCCTGACAGGTGCCGCACGTCTTCGGTTGCGTGCCCGGTTTTGCGCCGGAACCGGAACAGACGTCGCAGGTAATCGACGTCGGAACGCGGATTTGTGCCGTCTTGCCGGAGAAGGCCTCTTCCAGCGAGATTTCCATATTGTAGCGAAGATCAGCGCCGCGTTCGCGACCGCCCGAAGAGCGCTGCCGTCCGCGGCCCCCGCCCATCATCTCGCCGAAAATGTCTTCGAAGATGTCGGAGAAGCCGCCACCGGCAAATCCGGCGCCACCGCCGAAGCCACCGGGACCGCCCATGCCGCCATGTTCGAAGGCCGCATGGCCATAGCGATCGTAGGCCGCGCGCTTTTGCGGGTCCTTCAGCGTCTCGTAGGCTTCGTTGATTTCCTTGAACTTGCGTTCGGCGTCTTTGTCATCCGGGTTCTTGTCCGGATGGAATTTCATCGCCAGCTTGCGGAAGGCGCTTTTCAGCTCTTTTTCATCCGCCGTCTTGGCTACACCCAGAGTTTCGTAAAAGTCCGCTTTTGCCAATTTAAGCCCCGGAAATGGATTTCCGGCTGCCATGGTGAGCAGCCGGATGTCTATCGTCTAGCGTAGGCCGCCAGTCCGCCGATTAAGCGGACTTCTTGCGGTCGTCGTCCTTGACTTCTTCGTAGTCGGCATCGACGACATTGTCATCCTCAGCCGAAGCGTCGGTCGCGCCGCCTTCGGTCTGCTGGGCTTCATAGATCGCCTGGCCGAGCTTCATGGAAACTTCCATGAGCGTCTGGGTCTTGGCCTTGATGTCTTCAGCGTCGGCATCGGTTGCTTCAGTCGCAGACTTCAGAGCGGCAATCGCATCGGAGATTGCAGTGCGGTCGGCTTCGGAAACCTTGTCGCCGTAGTCCTTGAGCGACTTTTCCGTGGAGTGGATCAGGCTTTCGGCCTGGTTCTTGGCTTCCACACCTTCGCGGCGCTTCTTGTCTTCGGCAGCATGCGATTCAGCGTCCTTGACCATCTTTTCGATGTCGGCGTCGGAAAGACCACCGGAGGCCTGGATGCGGATCTGCTGTTCCTTACCGGTGCCCTTGTCCTTGGCCGAAACCTGCACGATGCCGTTCGCGTCGATGTCGAAGGTGACTTCGATCTGCGGAACGCCGCGCGGTGCCGGCGGCAGGCCAACGAGGTCGAACTGGCCGAGCAGCTTGTTGTCGGCAGCCATTTCACGCTCGCCCTGCGAGACGCGGATGGTGACGGCCTGCTGGTTGTCGTCGGCGGTCGAGAAGGTCTGGCTCTTCTTCGTCGGGATCGTCGTATTGCGTTCGATCAGGCGGGTGAAGACGCCGCCGAGCGTTTCGATGCCGAGAGACAGCGGGGTTACGTCGAGAAGCAGAACGTCCTTGACGTCGCCCTGGAGAACGCCGGCCTGGATGGCAGCGCCGAGAGCGACGACTTCATCCGGGTTGACGCCCTTATGCGGTTCCTTGCCGAACAGCTGCTTGACGACTTCCTGTACCTTCGGCATGCGGCTCATGCCGCCGACGAGAACGACTTCATCGATTTCGGCTGCGGTAACGCCGGCATCCTTGAGGGCTGCCTTGCACGGAGCGATCGTACGCTGAACGAGATCGTCGACCAGGCTTTCGAGCTTGGCGCGGGTCAGCTTCAGCGTCAGATGCTTCGGGCCGGAAGCATCAGCCGTGATAAACGGCAGGTTGATTTCGGTCTGCTGCGAAGAGGATAGCTCGATCTTTGCCTTTTCAGCAGCTTCCTTGAGGCGCTGCAGGGCGAGCTTGTCGTTCTTCAGGTCGATGCCGTTGTCCTTCTTGAACTCGGCAACGAGATATTCGACGAGACGCATGTCGAAGTCTTCACCGCCGAGGAACGTATCACCATTGGTGGACTTCACTTCGAAGACGCCGTCGCCGATCTCGAGGATCGAGATGTCGAAGGTGCCGCCGCCAAGGTCGTAGACGGCGATCGTCTTGCCGTCCTTCTTGTCGAGGCCGTAGGCAAGTGCTGCAGCGGTCGGCTCGTTGATGATGCGGAGCACTTCAAGGCCGGCGATGCGGCCGGCATCCTTGGTTGCCTGGCGCTGCGCGTCGTTGAAATATGCAGGAACGGTGATGACGGCCTTTTCGACCTTTTCACCGAGGTAGGATTCGGCGGTTTCCTTCATCTTCTGAAGGATCATCGCGGAAATCTGTGCGGGCGAGTAGCCCTTGCCGTTGGCTTCGACCCAGGCGTCGCCATTGTCGCCCTTGACGATCGTGAAGGGAACGAGGTGCTTGTCCTTCTCGACGGTCGGATCTTCGTAACGGCGGCCGATGAGGCGCTTTACGGCGAAGAGGGTATTCGTGGGGTTGGTGACCGCCTGGCGCTTTGCCGGCTGGCCGACGAGGCGTTCGCCATCATCGGAAAATGCCACCATGGAAGGGGTCGTACGCGCGCCTTCCGCGTTCTCGATGACCTTTGCGTCCTTGCCGTCCATGACCGCGACGCAGGAATTTGTCGTTCCAAGGTCGATACCAATTACTTTTGCCATGTCATTCTCTCCTTGAAGCAAGCTGTCGGAACCCCGGTAAGGCATTTCCCTGACAGCCCCTTACGGGATGGGTCTACTAAGATTACGCAATCGTGATTGCGGTGATGCGGCGTATATAAGGAGCGGTTTTCTGGACTGCAAGGCGAGAAATGGCCTGGAATCCAGCAAAACGAATGTGTTGCCTTCAATTTTTACAGTAGCCGGAAAAGGGTCTGCTTTGCACCTTCAAACCGTGCAAATCTTGCATGCCGAGCCTTGCGCGGGACGTGCTCCCGCAAGGCGTCTTATCCGGTCTCAATACTGTCTGCTGTCTCCTATTGCCCCATGATGAGATCGAGCAGGGTCGTGCGACGTGGCTGCGCCCCTGATGTTGCCTGCGGTCCGCCGACATCCCCGGGCGGCACCATGTCGTCGTAACCGCCGCCGGCGACATCGGCGGGCGGCACAGGGCCGCCATTCACCGGCATCGCCGTCTGCCGCTGTCCGGGTGCCGGCGGATAGCGGTTCAGGTCGGCATTGCCGCCGAAGACACCGGAAATGATGCTTCCAACCGTAGACGGCTGCTCGGGCGCCGGCTGCGCCTGCGCCATCGGCTGGCCGTTGGCGGGATCGGTTCCAGGGTCGGAGAATGTCTGGCCCATGCCGAAAAGCGGTGCCGGCGAAAGCCCCTTATGCGCGGCGACCATGAATTCCTTCCAGGCCTTGGCCGGGAGCCCGCCGCCGGTCACCTTCTTCATCGGCGTGCCATCGTCATTGCCGAACCACACGCCCGTCGTCAGATTGCTGGTGAAGCCGACAAACAGCGCATCGCGCGAATTCTGCGTCGTACCGGTCTTGCCTGCTGCCTGCCAGCCGGGAAGCTTGGCGCTCGAGCCTGTACCGCCGTTGATGACGCCCATCATCATCATGTTCATTTCGGCGACGATCTGCTCGGAAAGCACGCGCGGCGGATTGTCGTAGGTATTCTCGTACAGCACCTTGCCTTCGGTGGTGGTCACCCGGCGGATCACATGCGGGGTTGCCTTGTAGCCACCGTTCATGAAGGCTGCATAGGAGGCCGTCAGCTCCATCAGTGACACTTCCGAGGTGCCGAGCGCGATCGAGGCATTGGGCTGCAGGTCTGATTCGATACCAAGGCGGTGGGCGAGTTTGATCACCTGATCCGGGCCGTCATACATCACAAGCTGGGCGGCCACCGTATTGAGCGACTTTGCGAGCGCAGTGCGGAGCGTCACTTCGCCATTATATTTCTTCTCGTAATTCTCCGGTGTCCAGTTGCCGATGCGGATCGGCGCGTCGTTGAAAACGGAATCCGGCGTCAGGCCCTTTTCGAGCGCGGCTGCATAGACGAATGGCTTGAAGGAGGAGCCCGGCTGGCGTTTGGCCTTGACGGCGCGGTTGAACTGGCTCGTCGCGTAATCCCTGCCCCCGACAAGCGCACGGATCGCGCCCGTACCGTCGATCGAGACGAGGGCGGCCTGCGACGCGTCGAACTTGCCGCCTTCCTTGTCGAGCACATCGACCAGCGACTGCTCGGCCTTCTTTTCGAGGTTCTTGTCGATGGTCGTATCGACGATGACGTCTTCCTTCACGTCGCCGACCAGCCCCTGCAGCTCGTCCATCACCATATCGGCGACATATTGTCCGGCGCCCGACCAGTAGCTGCGGGCAGAAGCCGGCGTCTGTGACATTGCCGTCTTGATCTCGCCGTCGCTGATATAGCCCTGGTCGCGCATCGCCTGCAGCACGATCTGCGCGCGGGCATTTGCGGCGTCCGGATCACGGGCCGGCGAAAGGCGCGACGGCGCTTTCACGAGGCCCGCAAGCAGTGCCGCTTCGCCGAGGTTCACATCGCGCGCCGACTTGTTGAAATAGCGGCGGGCGGCCGCTTCCACGCCATAGGCATTCGAGCCGAAATAGACGCGGTTCAGATACATCGCAAGGATCTGGTCCTTGGTGTATTTCTGCTCCAGCCAGAAGGAGAGCAGCACCTCCTGCACCTTGCGCTCCAGCGTGCGCTCGGGCGAGAGGAACAGGTTCTTGGCGAGCTGCTGCGTCAGCGTCGAACCGCCCTGGATCGGCTGGCCGGTCGCATTGTTGACGAAGGCACGCGCCAGCCCGAACGGATCGACGCCGAAATGCGAATAGAAGCGTCGGTCTTCGATGGCGATGATCGCTTCTGGAATATAGGGCGACATATTATCCAGCGACAACGCCTCGCCGCCGGTCGCACCGCGGTTGGCGATCGCGCTGCCGTTTACGGCGGTGATCTTGACGTTTGGCGGCCGTTCCGGGATTGCCCAGGTGCTGGCGCTCGGCATGCGCGAACCATAATAGAATACGAGGCCGGCAACACCGATGCCGGCCCAGATGCCAAGCACGATACACCAGTAGACGACCCTGCGCAGGAACGCGAACAGACCACCGCCTTCACGCTCGCGCGGCTCGGGACGACGTTTTGCCGGTACGCGGCGGGGAGCGGGCGATCGCGATGGACGCTTGGAGCCGTGCCGCCCGTCGATGCGGTCGTCGGCATCGAGCGCAAATTCGTCATCCTCCTCGCGGCCGCCACGGCCGTTGAAGGACGGTTCGATCCTGTCGTCTGATCTGCGTCTGGCTACCATCGTGGAGCGGCTGAACCCTTGCTCTAAGACCGCGCCCCCAGGCAACGGTTTTATCCGATTGAATTGTAAATGCGGCGAATTAACGGGCTGTTAAGAACAATACCAATACGGCCAAGTACTCTCCCTGCCTGCATTTTCTCCGTCAGCCAGCCGTGATTTCCCCGCATGGCTGCCATTCATTGTGGGCGTCACAAAACTGACATATATCGCCGCGACTTCGCTTCTCCCAAGAAGCAGGGCGCAATATCAGGCAGAAAATGACGATCGATCCCGACAAGATGGACGAAGCTCGCCTCCGCGAAGTCTGGAGCGTGCATGCCTTTGCGCAGCATTATCGCCTCGACAGGGTGGAGGAGAGCCGGTTGAAGATGCTGCTTGGCCCTTATGCAGAGATGCGTGATCTGCTGGCGACCCAGCGTCGCACATCTTCCGGCTGGTGAGGGAACCAATAGGCTTTGCAGCAGTTTTATCGAGAGCGGGACATACCCCTCACGTCCCGCTCAGATCGGCCGTCTCCCCTCAACACGTGCCGATCGATATCAGGCCCGGCGTATCACCAGATACGTCGGGTCCTTTTCTTTAGGGGCGATAAGGCCCGCGCTCGCGATAATAATAATCCGGCCCGCGGCGCCAGCGGTCGCGTCGTTCAGATTTTAGATTGTTTTTCAAAGACTTATGGCAGCGCTCAGGATGAGCGCAGCTTGAACGGCGATCAAGGTTTTTCACGAGGCCTTGAAATGTGAAAGGCGGCTTCCGATATAAGGTTTCAGAAATCGCAGCCCGGAGATGTTGTGCGCGTTATCGTCGCATCGTTTCCGCGATCTGGTTGAACTAGCCGTTTACCGGCAGTAAACCTTTCGGGATCACTCTGGCTGTGCACTATCCGCTTCTCCTTTGACCACGGATGTACTGGCACCGAGATGAGGCGGATAACGGAAGGCCGGTTTGCCCCGGCCTTTTTGTTTGCAGATTTCGGATGGCGTGCCGCGCAGACCGCGGGCACGCCTTTTTTATTTCAAGCCTTCAGTGCGGCAAGGATGCGCACCCAGGAGCGGATGCCCTTGTGGTAGGAGGCGAGCTCGTACTTTTCGTTCGGTGAATGGATACGGTCGTCGGAGAGGCCGAAGCCGACGAGCAGGGATTCCATGCCGAGCATTTTCTGAAAATCTCCGACGATCGGGATCGAGCCACCCATGCCGATGACAATGGCAGGCTTTGGCCATTCATCGGAAAGCGCGTTGCGCGCCTTGGTCAGAACAGGCGAGTCATAGGAAAGATGAATGGCCGGCGAGGCGCCATGCGGATGGAACTCGACCGAGCAGTCGGCCGGGATCTTCGAGCGAACGTAGTTGCGGAAGCTTTCACGGATCGCTGCCGGATCCTGCGTACCGACGAGGCGAAAGGAGACTTTCGCCGATGCCTTTGCGGCAATGACAGTCTTGAAGCCTTCACCGGTATAGCCGCCCCAGATGCCGTTGACCTCGGCTGTCGGGCGCGCCCAGGTGAGTTCCAGGACCGAGCGGCCCTTTTCGCCCGAGGGAATGGAGAGGCCGACTTCGCCGAGGAAGTTTTCCGCTGACTTGCCGAGCGCCTCCCAGGATGCCTTGATGTTGGCGGGCGTTTCCTCCACACCGTCGTAGAAGCCTTTAAGTGTAATGCGGCCGGTCTCGTCATGCAGGCCGGCAAGCGCTTCCACGAGAATATGGATCGGGTTGGCGGCGGCACCGCCGAACAGGCCGGAATGCAGGTCGCGGTCGGCGGCCGTCACCACGATTTCTTCACCGACAAGGCCGCGAAGAGCAGCCGCGATTGCCGGCGTATCGCGATCCCACATGCTCGTGTCGCAGACGAGGGCGTAATCGGCCTTGAGCTCAGTGGCATTGGCTTCGAGGAACGGCTTCAGCGACGGCGATCCGGACTCTTCCTCGCCTTCGAAAAGGATGGTGACGCGGCAGGGAAGCGCGCCGTTGATCTCCTTATAGGCGCGGCAGGCCTCGACGAAGGTCATCAGCTGGCCCTTGTCGTCGGCCGTGCCGCGGCCGGTCAGGATCTTGCGGCCGTTGCCGGCATCCTTGATGGCCGGATCGAAGGGGTCGTTTTCCCAGAGCTCGATCGGATCGACCGGCTGCACGTCATAGTGACCGTAGAACAAGACGTGGGGCGCATCAGCCGAGGCACCTTCGTGATGGGCGACCACCATAGGGTGGCCGGGCGTGTCGCGAACCGAGGCATCAAAGCCAAGCGTCTTGAGATAGGCTACCAGCCACTCGGCTGCCTTGCGGCATTCGGCCTTATAGGCCGGATCGGTCGAGATCGACTTGATGCGCAAGAGCTCGAACAGCTTTTCGAGGCTTGAATCGAGATTCTTGTCGGCACGCGCAAGGATGGGATTTAGTTCGGTCATTTCCGACTCCTTCTGAAATTCGGCCGGACGATAGACCCAATCGGCTGCGGTTTCGAGCGTCAAATTTCAAGATGTTATGTTGGCACCAAATGCTACAATAGATAAAGTAGTGACATTAAATGCAATTTACGGTTATTTAGCACAATCTAAATAACATCGTGCAGAGGTCGACTTTCGAGGTGGCGAATGTTCTCGGTTATTGCCTGCATCAGGGATAATCATGACTGGCGGCTGGTCGTTGCCGCTGTGATCGTCTGCCTCGTTGGCAGCCTGACGACCATGCTCCTTCTTTTCCGTGCCCAGGAATGCGATGTCGGCCAGCGAAAGCTCTGGATCGGCACGTCAGCCTTTGCCTGCGGCGTGGGTGTATGGGCAACGCATTTCATCGCGATGCTCGCTTATGATGGCGGCATGCCGATCAGCTACGATCTGCGCCTTACCTTTCTCTCGGTATTCCTGTCGATTTTCGGCTCCTGGGTGGCCATACTGATCGCGTCGGAGGGCAGGACCGGCTATTCCCTTGCTTTTAGTGGCTTGCTGATGGCGCTTGGCATCACGGCCATGCATATGACTGGCATGCAGGCGATCGAGGCCCCGGCCGTCATCGTCTATGATGCCTTCACGTCGGTCGTTGCTTTCTGCTCCTGCGCGGTTCTGGCGACGGTAGCCTTCCTCGTCTTCTTCCAGTTGAAAGGCATGAAACGCTTCGCCGCCTCCTCCGGCGCCTTTGTGCTGGCGATCTGCACGCTGCATTTCATCTCGATGAGCAGCATTACGCTGGTGCCCGACCCAACGCGCGAGGTGCCGGCGATGGCGCTCCAGCCCGAGGTTCTTGCGGTGATCGTCATGGTTGTCGCAACCGGCCTCATCCTCATGGCCTTCGGCGCAGTCTTCCTCGAAAGCCATCTGACCGATCTTCGCGGCCTTGCCAACGTTTCGCAGGAGGGCCTCGTCATCCTGCGCGAAGGCAGGATCATCGACACCAATGAGCGCTTCCTGACCCTGTCTGGCTGGAAGCTTGCGGAACTCACTGGCAACATTCCCTCTGCCGTCCTGGCTCTCATCCATGTTGGGCAGGAGAGTGATCAGCGGGAAATGCTGCTGATTGCCAAGGACGAGAGGGAGATCCGTGTCGAGGTCGTCACGCGGCGGATCGTCTATCGCGGGCGCCATTGCGATGTTCTCGTCGTTCGTGACCTCACCCAGCACAGGCGCGCCGAAGAGATGAGCGAGCATCTCGCCCATCATGATGTTTCGCCAGGCTCTGCAGGTCGCTGAGCTAGAGTGGGCGCAGATTTTCGGCATGCCGAGGCCAAGGTAATAAAGCTCAAGCGCAACCGCGCCGCCCCAGAGCGATTCAGAGTGCCTTGGCGTTGTTGATGAGGCGCCGGATATATTCGAGCATCAGCTCCCGCTCGAAGACTCGAAAGCCCTTGAAGAGCGCAAGATCGGCCTCGCGTGCCGTATCGATGGCCTCAGCCTCCATCGCCTTGGCTTTCTCGGAGAGGAAGATCAGTTGGGCGCGTTTGTCGGTTGGGTGTGGGCGCCGCTCGATCAGCCCGTCGCGCACCATGCGGGAGAGCGTGTTGGCCATCGTCGCTTGTTCGATATCGACGCGCTCCAGAAGCTGCTTCTGGGTGAGCCCGTCTTCGGCCCAAAGTTCCAGAAGTATGGGGAACTGGCCGGGAGAAAAACCGAGTCCTGCCGCGCGCTGATGTAGCGAGCGGGCAAAACCCTTGGCCAGCTGGCTGGCAAGGTAGGCACCGGAATCCATTCGATTAAATCCCATGATTGTAAATTAGGCTCAAAATCGTGCAGTAGACAATGCAACAAATCGCATACGATCCATCAAAACATATGCGGCAAGCTCTTAAATTTTCGAGAGGTGAAGCGCCTGGCTGAAAAACAAAGCCGCCATGGCCTGGAGGATGGCCATGGCGGCTTGAAAATGGGGACAAAGGCCCGGAGAGGGGGATGAGGCCTTTGTCCAAGCCTGACGCGGCGGGGGACAAGCCGGCTATCAGACCCGCGGCGCGATCAAACGCCGGTAGGTGTGATTTGTGATTGAGAATGTGGTTTTTCAAGGGAAAGAGAAAAAACCGCCTATTACAAATTGGTAACAGTTTGGTGAGGCGGAATCTTTTTGCGCACCCAAGTTTATATGGACCTTGAAAGGCCGCCGCGCTATCCATGCTGCCATGAAAAAAGGCGATCACCTCTTCCTTATCGACGGTTCGGGTTTCATCTTCCGGGCCTTTCACGCTTTGCCCCCGCTGACACGCAAATCCGACGGCCTGCCGGTCGGCGCCGTCTCCGGTTTCTGCAACATGCTTTGGAAGCTGCTGAGAGATGCACGCGGTACCGATGTGGCTGCCACGCCCACCCATCTTGCCGTCATTTTCGACTACTCGTCGAAGACCTTCCGCAAGGATCTCTATGACGCCTATAAGGCGAACCGTTCGGCGCCGCCCGAAGAGCTGGTGCCGCAGTTCGGCCTGATCCGCGAAGCGACGCGCGCTTTCAATCTGCCTTGCATCGAGACGGAAGGTTTCGAGGCCGACGATATTATCGCGACCTATGCCCGCGAGGCCGAAGCTGTCGGCGCCGATGTGACGATCGTCTCCTCCGACAAGGATCTGATGCAGCTCGTCACCTCGAATGTCCACATGTACGACAGCATGAAGGACAAGCAGATCAGCATCCCCGATGTCATCGAGAAATGGGGTGTGCCGCCGGAAAAGATGATCGACCTGCAGGCGATGACCGGCGATTCCGTCGACAATGTTCCCGGCATCCCCGGCATAGGCCCGAAGACGGCCGCCCAGCTTCTCGCTGAATATGGCGATCTCGATACGCTTCTCGAGCGTGCCCATGAGATCAAGCAGGAAAAGCGCCGCCTGACCATTCTCGAAAACATCGACAAGGCAAAGCTCTCCCGCGAGCTGGTGCGGCTTCGCACCGACGTACCGCTGGAACTCGATCTCGACGCGCTCGTCCTGGAACCACAGAATGGCCCCAAGCTGATCGGTTTCCTGAAGACCATGGAGTTCACGACGCTGACGCGTCGTGTCGCGGAATTCTGCAATTGCGATGCCAGTGAGATCGAGCCAGCCTTCGTGAAGATCGAATGGGGTGCGGATGCGCATGGCCCGGATCTCGACGCCGAGGAGCCGAAGCCTGTCGCCGGCGCTGTGCCTGACATAGGTGGGGAAGCCGTCGCCGTTCCGCCGCGCGCGAAAGCGAAGACCGCGGTCGAAGGCACGTTTGCGCCTGCGGATCTTGCCAAGGCACGTGCGGAGGCCTTTGCGAGCCTGCCGTTCGACCATTCCTCCTATGTGACGATCCGCGACCTTGCGACCCTCGACCAATGGATCGCCGATGCCAGGGATACCGGCCTCGTCGCCTTCGATACGGAAACGACCTCGCTCGACGCCATGCAGGCCGAGCTCGTCGGTTTCTCGCTGGCGATTGCCGACAACACCGCCGATCCGACCGGCACGCGGATCCGTGCTGCCTATGTGCCCATCAACCACAAGACGGGTGTCGGTGATCTGCTCGGTGGCGGTCTCGCCGACAACCAGATCCCGATGGGCGATGCGCTGTCGCGGCTGAAGGCGCTGCTGGAGGATGAATCGATCCTCAAGGTGGCGCAGAACCTGAAGTATGACTACCTGCTGATGAAGCGTTACGGCATCGAGACGAAGAGTTTCGACGATACGATGCTGATATCCTACGTGCTCGATGCCGGCACCGGCGCGCATGGCATGGACCCGCTGTCGGAAAAGTTCCTCGGCCACACGCCGATCGCCTACAAGGATGTCGCCGGCTCCGGCAAGTCGAACGTTACCTTCGACCTCGTCGATATCGAGCGCGCGACACACTATGCCGCCGAAGACGCCGAAGTGACGCTGCGTCTCTGGATGGTGCTGAAGCCGCGCCTTGCCGCCACCCAGCTGACGCGCGTCTATGAGCGCCTCGAACGTCCGCTCCTGCCGGTTCTGGCTCGGATGGAAGCGCGCGGCATCACGGTCGACCGACAGATCCTTTCGCGCCTCTCGGGCGAACTGGCCCAGGGTGCAGCCAGATACGAGGATGAAATCTATCAGCTTGCCGGCGAGAGGTTCAATATCGGCTCTCCCAAGCAGCTTGGCGACATCCTGTTCGGCAAGATGGGTCTTGCCGGTGGCACCAAGACCAAGACCGGCCAGTGGTCGACCTCGGCAAGCGTGCTGGAAGACCTGGCGGCAGCCGGCTTCGAGCTGCCCCGCAAGATCGTCGACTGGCGCCAGCTCACCAAGCTGAAGTCTACCTACACGGATGCGCTTCCGGGTTACATCCATCCGGAAACGAAGCGGGTGCACACCTCCTATTCGCTGGCATCGACGACAACAGGCCGTCTTTCTTCCTCGGAGCCGAACCTTCAGAACATTCCGGTGCGCACCGCCGAAGGCCGCAAGATCCGCACCGCCTTCATTTCGTCGCCGGGTCACAAGCTGATCTCGGCCGACTATAGCCAGATCGAGCTGCGCGTGCTTGCCCATGTCGCCGAAATCCCGCAGCTCGTGCGCGCCTTCGAAGACGGCATCGACATCCATGCGATGACCGCTTCCGAAATGTTCGGCGTGCCGGTCGAGGGCATGCCGGGCGAAGTGCGCCGCCGCGCCAAGGCCATCAACTTCGGCATCATCTACGGCATTTCCGCCTTCGGCCTTGCCAACCAGCTTTCCATCGAGCGTTCGGAAGCCGGCGACTACATCAAGAAATATTTCGAACGCTTCCCCGGCATCCGCGATTACATGGAAAGCCGCAAGCAGATGGCCCGTGACAAGGGCTATGTCGAAACGATCTTCGGTCGCCGAATCAATTATCCGGAAATCCGCTCGTCGAATCCTTCCGTCCGCGCCTTCAACGAACGTGCTGCCATCAATGCGCCGATCCAGGGCTCGGCCGCCGATGTCATCCGCCGCGCCATGATCAAGATCGAGCCGGCGCTTGCCGAGGCCGGCCTTGCCGATCGGGCCCGCATGCTCTTGCAGGTGCACGATGAATTGATCTTCGAGGTCGAAGACGAGGATGTCCAACAGGCGATGCCGATCATCGTCTCGGTCATGGAAAACGCCACCTCGCCGGCGCTGGAAATGCGTGTGCCGCTTCGCGTCGACGCACGCGCCGCCACCAATTGGGACGAAGCTCACTAAAGCATGTCGCGCAAAAGTGTGTAACGGTTTTGCGGTAACGACATACGAAAACGAAAGCCTAAAGTGCGGCAAGCGAATCTGAAAGATCGCGACGCGCTTTAGGCGCTTCGTCAGATTACCCCAAAGATTTTTCCTGAAGAGTCAAATCTCTGAAACCAATGAGGTTTCGTCTTTTTGGTCGTCCCGGAACGAGACGGCTGGAAGGAACTTATTAACCTTCATTTCCTATCCGGAAGGATGTCAGAATTTACCAAGCGTGAGTGAGTAACTGTCGCATGCGTTTTCCTAGAACCAATTTGACGGATGCCGGAGATTTCTCTTCCGGACTTGAAGCTGAACATCCCGTGGAAAATGCACCCGTGGAATATGAGGGCGAAAAGCCGGTGCCGCCGCTCTGGCAGAGCAATTTCTCGCTCGCCCCGAACGTCCGCTTCACCCGCACGCCGGAAACGCTGATCAGCAAGCGCCGCGCGCCGGAAGAGCCAGGTCGTGAGGAAATCGTTGTGCCTCCCCCGCAGGCCGTAGCAGCGCCGCAACCCTTAGCAGCACCGCAGATGCGCGCGCCGATCACGGTGAACGTACCCTTCGATATCTATCTGCCCGAAGTGGCCGAACCGATCGCCGCGCCGCAGCCGGAACCTCAGCCGCAGCCCGTTGTCGCAGTTCCCGTCGAAACCACGCTACGCGCAGCAACAGAGCTTTCCTCCATTTCGGATTTCGCCTTCTGGGAAGTCATGGCCTTCGAGGAGGCAGATGTCAGTCCGTCGCGTACCCCGGTCATCGCATTGCAGCAGGCCGAACCCGAATCGATCACCTCGCGCTTCCGCATCATGGAATGGCGCCCGGGCCGGCATAATCCGGCGCCGGTGGCACCGCGCGCAACGCTGCCTGTCACACCCGCGCCAGCCCGCCCCGCACGTCCTCCGGCTGTACGTGCTGCCCAGGCTCCGGTCGCCCCAACTCCGGTCGCTCAGGCTCCGATAGTTCAGGCCTCAGCAGCTCAGGCTCCAGCAGCTCAGGCTCCAGTAGTCCAAGCACCAGTAATTCAGCCGCCTGTGGTTCAGTCGAATCAGGCACCGGCGGATGTCCGGCCCGCGTCGCGTGTCGAAATCGCCGCACCTGCACTGTCCCCGGTTCGTCCGGCCCGCATGATCGTCGAGAAGGTCGATGCATCGGGCTACGAATTCCCGCCGCGCGCCCTGTTGCAGGAGCCGCCGGAGCGGCTCGGCGAGATCATGTCGCAGGAAACGCTCGAGCAGAATGCCGGCCTCTTGGAAAGCGTGCTGGAAGATTTCGGCATCAAGGGCGAGATCATCCATGTCCGCCCCGGCCCGGTCGTCACACTCTATGAATTTGAGCCGGCGCCGGGTGTAAAATCATCCCGCGTCATCGGCCTTGCCGATGATATCGCCCGCTCCATGTCGGCGCTGTCTGCCCGTGTTGCTGTCGTTCCCGGCCGCAACGTCATCGGCATCGAACTACCAAATGCGACACGTGAAACCGTCTATTTCCGCGAGATGATCGAGAGCGACGATTTCGATAAGAGCGGCTACAAGCTGGCGCTCGGCCTCGGCAAGACGATCGGCGGCGAACCCGTGATCGCCGAGCTTGCCAAGATGCCGCATCTGCTCGTCGCAGGTACCACCGGCTCGGGCAAATCCGTTGCCATCAACACGATGATCCTGTCGCTGCTCTACCGCATGACGCCGGAGCAGTGCCGCCTCATCATGGTCGATCCCAAGATGCTGGAACTCTCCGTCTATGACGGCATTCCGCACCTGCTGACGCCCGTCGTTACCGATCCCAAGAAAGCCGTGATGGCGCTGAAATGGGCGGTGCGCGAGATGGAAGAGCGGTATCGCAAAATGTCGCGCCTCGGCGTGCGCAATATCGACGGCTATAATGGCCGCGTCTCCCAGGCCCGCGAAAAGGGCGAGACCATCCATATCATGGTCCAGGTTGGCTTCGACCGGCAGACGGGTGCGCCGATCGAGGAGCAGCAGGAGCTGGATCTCGCGCCGATGCCCTATATCGTCGTCATCGTCGACGAAATGGCCGACCTGATGATGGTCGCCGGCAAGGAGATCGAAGGGGCGATCCAGCGTCTGGCGCAGATGGCGCGTGCCGCCGGCATCCATCTCATCATGGCAACCCAGCGTCCATCGGTCGATGTCATTACCGGCACGATCAAGGCGAACTTCCCGACCCGCATTTCCTTCCAGGTGACCTCGAAGATCGACAGCCGCACGATCCTCGGCGAACAGGGCGCTGAACAGCTGCTCGGCCAGGGCGACATGCTGCATATGCAGGGCGGCGGCCGCATCTCCCGTGTCCACGGCCCCTTCGTTTCCGACGCGGAAGTCGAAAAGGTCGTGGCACACCTGAAGACGCAGGGCCGGCCGGAATATCTCGATACGGTCACGGCCGGCGAGGAAGAAGAAGCCGAGGATGAAGAGGACGGCGCCGTCTTCGACAAGAGCGCCATGGGCGCCGAGGATGGCGACGAGCTCTACCAGCAGGCCGTCAAGGTCGTCATGCGCGACAAGAAGTGCTCGACCTCCTATATCCAGCGCCGCCTCGGCATCGGCTATAACCGCGCTGCCTCGCTCGTCGAGCGCATGGAGAAGGAAGGGCTGGTCGGCCCGGCAAACCATGTCGGCAAGCGTGAAATTGTCTCGGGGCGCGGCGACGGCGAATAATCGGATCGCGGCTGGTTATCCTTCCTCGGAGGCCAGCCGCAGCGTCTCGAGCACGAAGTCACGCTTGCCGCCGGTATAATAATCCCAATCGTCATTTGCCTCGCCCATGAGCTTCATCTTAAGGGCGGCATAGGCCTCTGCTCTTCCCGGATGTGAGCGCAGATAGTCCCGAAAAGCGATCCGGTCTCCCAGCACGGCATTATCCGTCGTGCAGAGATAAAGCCGCGCGCCGTACGAGCCCTTGCCGCTGGTGAATGTCCAGGTCTGCTGCTGGTACTTGTCGCCATGGAAGGTGTAGGTGCCGAGCGATTGCACACGTTCGATCGCCTCGGGAAGCGCATCCGCATGCACAAAAGCGGCATGCAGATCGATCTTCGGCTTGGCCGCCAGTCCTGGGACGGATGTGCTGCCGACGTGATGAAAGACGGGAAAGAGATCGGCAAGAAACGGCTCAAGCTCGCCGACGATCTGACGGAAGAGAGACGGCCATTCCGGGTCATAGTCGACGACACGAATGGCCATTCTCGTTTCCTGTCTCGTTCAGACGATTTCCTTCAGGAAACCATCCAGGATGTCGATCATCTTGCGCTCGGCCTCTTCCAGCGAGTCACTGTTGTCGAGCTCCACGACATCGTAGTCGCCACGCACCGTCAGCGGGCCGCGGGCGAGGCGGGCCATGATGTCCTCATGCGTCTCGCGGCCGCGCGCTTCCAGGCGGCTGGCCAGCACTTCCGGGCGAGCCGTCACATTGATGACCTTCAGCCGCGGAAAGGCGGCTTGGAAACGGTGCAGCGCCGAACGTGAACCATTCGCAACGACAATGTGGCCCTTGGAAAGTGCTACGGAAACCTCCCCCGGGATGGCGTATTTGAGACCATGCGCCTCCCACCAGACGGCAAAGGCGCCGGCCTGCTCCATCGATGCGAATCCGGCATCCGAAACGGCGAGATGCTCTTCTCCGCCGGCAGCGCCGTCACGGGTGATGATGCGGCGGGCAAAATGCACGTCTTCCCGGCGATCGAAATGCCGGGCCGCAAGGTTCATCAGCGTGTCTTTGCCAGCCCCGCTCGGACCGACGACGACGACCATGATGCCGCGCTCGGCACCGGCGCCCGGATGGGGTTCGTGTGACATCATCATGCGACACGGCGTCCTTCACGCCAGACGGAACGGGTCACCGGCACGCCATGCGAGCGGTGGACGCGGACAAGATCGGCACGCAGGCCGGTTTCGATGCGGCCGCGATCGTTGAGGCTGACGGTGCGTGCTGGCGTTGCCGTCACCATTGCAATTGCCTTCGACAACGTAATGCCCTCAACTTCGTCGGCAAGGATGAAAGGCGCATGCAGCAGGCTGAGCGGCACATAGTCGGATGAAAGCACGTCGAGAACACCGAGCTGCGCCAGATCACGCGCGGCGATATTGCCGGAGTGCGATTTGCCGCGCACGATGTTCGGCGCGCCCATCAGAACGCTCATGCCGTTTTCATGCGACAGCCGGGCTGCGTCTATGCTGGTCGGGAATTCGGCCAGGCGAACGCCGTTTTCAATCGCCTCGTCGACATGGGAAGATGTGGCGTCGTCATGGCTCGCAACTGTGATGCCGCGTTCGGCGCAGACCTTGGAGATCGCGTCGCGATTTGGTGTCGAATTGCGATCGGACTCGGCGATGCGTCTGGCGCAGAAGCGGGCGAACTCCTCATCGGAAAGACCGCGCTTCTTCTGATAGTAAAAGATGTACTGGTCCATTGTCTGGAACTGGCGCTGGCCGGGCGCATGGTCCATCAGCGAGACGAGACGAACATAAGGGTCGTTTTCAAAATCGGCGAAGTGCTGCAGCACGTTGTCGGCTGAAACCTCGCAACGCAGATGGATGAGATGCTCGGCACGCAGGCGCCCTTCCTTTTCGGCGGACTGAATGGCATCGGCCATCTCGCGCATTTCGCCGTGCTCGAAGCCGCCGTCTTCGTCAGCACCCATGCGCAGGCAGTCGAAGACCGTGGTGATGCCCGAGGTGACGATCTGCGCATCATGGGCCTGGATGGCCGCCGTCTTGTTCCAGCGGATGCCCGGACGCGGCGAATAGTGGCCTTCCAGATGGTCCGTGTGCAGCTCGACGAGACCGGGAATGATGTAGTCGCCCTCAAAGTCTTCGCCGGCTACCGAATTGCCTTCCGAAATATCGGCGATCTTGCCGTCGCGGATCAGGATAGAGCCCGAAAGAATATCGTCCTCGAGAACGATACGGGCGTTTGAAAGAACGGTTTCTTTGCTCATGTCAGAAAATCTTTCAGCTTTTGGCGCCAGCAAGAGGCAGCCATGTGTGGACTTTGAAAGGCGCGCCGCGCGCCTCCTCGCTAAAGACGGCAAGGCCGGAAATGCGAAGCGGCCTGCCGGTAAAAGCTGCGAAACGCTCCGTCAGGATCGCCCTCATCACTTCCGCGCGCTCTTCCGGCACCTGGCCGGTTAACGTCATGTGGAAGCCGAAGTCATCCATGACATATGGATAGCCCCAGCGCATGAGATTATTGCGCTGGCTCTCAGAGAGCCTTTCCGGTTTGCGCCTGATAATATCGGCCTCGGAAAGTGCCGCCCGGAATGGTTCGAAAGACTTTACCACCTTTGCCGCGAAATCCTGAAGCGGTTGGTGCAGCGAACCTGGCACAAGAGCAAAGAAGCGACCGAGCTGGCCGAGCACCAGCTCCGGGATTTCAAAGGCCGGCGTGTTGGCGGCGAAATCTTCGACGACCGCCATCAGGTCCTTTTCGGTCACGGTGGAGGCAAGCTCGAAGGGCGCCTTGATCGTCGCATGGAAGCCATAGCGGCGCGGATCCGCTGTCAATTCGAATTGTTCGCCAGCCGGCAATGTCTCGTATTCGGGTGCAGGATAGGCCTCGCCGGTAAAGGCATCACGGCCGAGCCAGACGGAGGCCGCATCCGTCAGGGGATCATCCTTGGACGGCGAAAAATAGAGAGCGTAGCGCAAGGCTTTTATCCTGGAGATCGTCCGAACGGGGAGGGCAATGTGCAGTGATTTGGCGGCGAACCGCAAGCACGCTCCGGCTAAAAGATTTCCATGACAGAATGATGATGACGGCAGGGCCGTCATCATCTTTTACTTGGGCTCAATGACCGGCCTGGGTGCCCATCAGGCGATGGCGCAGCGCGTTCGATGCGGCGTCGAACAGGAAGACGACGATCAGGATCAGGATGACCATGTAGGCGACATTTTCCCAGTTGGAGTTGGTGCGCATGGCCTCCCAGAGCTTGAGACCGATACCGCCGGCGCCGACGGCGCCAATGATCGTTGCGCCGCGCACGTTCGATTCCCACTGGTAGAGTGTCTGGCTGACGATAACAGGAACGATCTGCGGCATGATGCCGTACCGATGAACGAGTACGGTCGAGGCGCCTGTCGACTTCACGCCTTCACGCGGCTTGTTGTCGATGTTCTCAAGGCCTTCCGAATAGAGCTTTCCAAGCGTGCCGGTCTCCGTGAGGAAGATGGCGCCGGAACCGGCAAGCGGACCCGGACCGAAGGCGCGCGTCAGGAAGAGCGCCCAGATCAGCATGTCGACCGAGCGCAGGAAATCAAAGGAGCGTTTCAGAGCCTGATTGAGGAACCTGTTCGGCGTGATGTTACGCGCCGCCATGAAGGCGAGCGGGAAGGCCGCGAGCGAGCCGAGCAGCGTGCCGAGGAAGGCCATCACGATGGTCTGGAAGAGCTTGGTCCAGACGTCGCCATGCTGCCATTCGCTGTTGTTCCAGATGCTATCGAAGGCGAGTGACAGGTTCGACTGGTCGGGATGGATGCGCGGGCCGGAAACGATAAGGCTGATGACTTCGCTTGCCGGCTTGTCGAAAAAGGGCGACTGCGTGTCGAAGACAAAGTTCGCCCAGCCGATGAAGCGCTTGCGCACCTTCACGCGATCGACCGAGATGCTGACATCGCCGGCAAAGCCAAGATTGGCGAGCACGTTATCGTCATAGACCGTCATCCAGTTCGGAACCGGACCTACAACCTTCGGCGCGCCACTGGTAACGTCGACCGGCACCGTGACGCCATGGGCTGTGATCACCGTCTGGCTCTTGCTGACGGTCACCGTGCGGCCGCTGCCGCTGACGAGAACCGTGATGCTGCCATCGGCATTGGCCTTCACCCAGTCCGGATGCGGATCGTCGCCAAGCGGCGAAAAGCGCGGGTAACGTGTCTGGATCGTGCCATCATCCTCGAGACGGAATTCCGGCTGCACATCGTAGCTGATCCACTGGCTCATATAGATGCCGAAGCGTTCCCAATGGGCTTCGGCGATGACTTTCGGCAGGTCGAAGAACCAGACGGCGTAGCTGCCGTAGAGGATCGTCGCGAGAACGATCAGCAGGCCACCGAAACGCTGGCGAAAGGACCGGTGGAAATATTCCGGGTAGCGCGTTTCGATCTCATGCATGCGGTTTGCGTCGATTACCGTCATGGCGGCCTCAATGTTGCAGGAGGAAGGCGTGTTCGCCGACGAGCCGGCGGCGCAGCCAGGCGGAGAACTGGTCGACCGCGACGATCGTCACGAAGAGCAACAGCACCAGCGCCACGGTCTTGGCACCGAAGCCGCGGGAAATGGAGAGCTTGAGCTCTTCACCGATACCGCCGCCGCCGACGGCGCCGATGATGGTGGATGCGCGCACGTTGATCTCAAGGCGCAGCAGCGCGTAGGACGCATAGTTCGGCATGACCTGCGGCAGCGCGGCGAAACGCACGCGCTCTATCCAGTTCGCGCCGACGGCCCTCATGCCTTCGTCCGGTTTCATGTCGATATTCTCGGCGACTTCGTAGAAGAGCTTGCCGAGTGCGCCGATCGTATGGAGCGTGATCGCGATGATGGCGGCTACCGGACCGATCGACAGGATTGCCGAAAACAGGCCGGCGATGACGATCTCGGGAAAAGCGCGCAGAAATTCCATGAGGCGCTTGGTAAAGATGCGCAGCGGCCAGTTCTTCGTCAGATTGCGCGCTGCAAAGAAGCTGAGCGGAACCGCGAAGATGAAGGCGATGATGGTCGAGACGAGCGCGATATTGATCGTGATGATCATCAGCTCGAAATATTCGGGAATATAGAAATCGCCCCAGACGTAGACGCGGCCCTTGAAGAAGTTGAATTCTTCGCCGCCCTTGTCGTTCGGGCTCGCTATGTCGAAAAGCGCGCGCCAGACGTCGGCCCAGTCCTTCGGGATCAGCCAGCTCAGGAAGTCGAAAAGGTGCGGAAGGCGGTCGAAGAAGTGACCGGCATTGCTTTCGTCGGCAAAACGCACGGAGCTTACGAAGGCCGCGAACAGGATGACCAGACCGAGGATGGTGTAGAAGCGCCGCCTGGCGATCATCTTGTCCCAAGCGGTGGCGATATCCTTCGTGCTCTGCATCGGCACATGCGGTTGTGTATCGGCAATAGTCATGAGCGCCTCGCCTGGTCACAAGAAAAAGGGCGGCCGTTGCCGGCCGCCCCGTATACGAATGGCGCAATTAGCCGCCGATGGCAGCCTTACGAACTTCTACAACGGCGTTGTAGAAGTCGTGCTTGACCGGGGAGTAGCCCTTGTAGTCGCCGCCTTCGATAGCTGCGAAGCACTTGTGGTCCTTCTCCGGCAGAGCGGTGAAGAAGGTGGTGAGCTTCTTCTGCCATTCTTCGCCGAGAGCGTTGCGAACGACGAGCGGGCCGTTCGGGATCAGCGGCGAACGCCATACTTCAACCAGCTTGTTCGGGTCGACGGCGCCCTTGTCGACTTCCTTGCGGAAGGTACCGGAGGTGTAGCCGTCCTTGAAATCGCCGATGCCCGAAGAGTCGTCAACAGCAACGTCGACCTTGCCATCATAAGCAGCGAGAAGGTTGTTCTCGTGGCCGCCGTTGAACTGCGTGGAAGAGAAGAACTTGTCGTTCGGCATGCCCGTGTCCTTCGGGATCTGCGTCAGCGGAACGAGGTAGCCCGAGGTGGAGTCCGGATCGGCGTAGCCGAGCTTCTTGCCCTTGGCGTCCTTGATCGTCTTGATGCCGGAGGACTTCAGAGCGAGACCGATCGAGTAGTAACCCGTGGAGCCATCCTTCTGCTGCGTCGTCAGGATCGGCGTAACAGCCTTGGCGTCCTTGATGTAAACAGCTGCGTAGCCGGAAGCGCCGAGTTCAGCGAAGTCGAGCGTGCCGCCGAGGAGACCCTGGATAACGCCGTCGTAGTCAGCAGCCGGGAAGAGCGAAACCTTCTCGAAGCCGAATTCCTGTTTCAGGTGGTCTGCAAGGCAGGCGTAGTTGCGCAGGCGGTCGGTTTCGTTTTCGCCGCCGAGAATGCCGATGCGGAATTCCTTGAGGTCAGCGGCATTGGCAGCGCCGGCTGCGAGCGACAGCATCGCCGTCGCAGCAAAAAGTGCTTTCTTCAACATGGGTTCTCTCCTGAATGACCGGGGCTCGGTCGTTTTGTTAAGAAGAAATGTGCCCTTGACGAGGGCATTCGATCGCGGCCGTCCCTCTCACAGACCGGCCAGCGCCAGCGGTTGGTTGCCGGCGGATTGGTTTTCGGCTCCTTCCGGAGCCATGTTGATTGCTGTCGACGTCATCGTTTCGTCGATGCCCGCGCCATCCTTGTCCGTGCCATAGATTTCCTTCACGGCCTCGGTGGTCAGTTCGGAGGGCTTGCCGTCGAAGACGACGCGGCCACCCGCCATGCCGACGATGCGTTCGCAGTAGTTGCGGGCCGTATCGAGCGTATGCAGATTGGTGATCACTGTGATGCCTTCGCGCTCGTTGATGTCACGCAGCGCATCCATGACGATCTTTGCATTCAAGGGGTCGAGCGAAGCGATCGGCTCGTCGGCCAGAACCATCTTCGGATTCTGCATCAGCGCGCGGGCGATCGCCACGCGCTGCTGCTGGCCGCCCGAAAGCGTGCCGGCGGCCTGCAGCGCCGTCTGTTCGATGCCGAGGCGCTCGAGTGCGGCGATCGCCTGGATGCGTTCTTCGCGGCTGAAGACGTTGAGGAGGCTAAGGATCGTCGAGCGGTGGTTCAGGCGGCCAAGCATGACGTTGGTCAGTACGTCGAGACGCGCCACGAGATTGAACTGCTGGAAGATCATCGCGCAGTCGCGCTGCCAGTTGCGCAACGCCTGGCCGCGAAGGCCGGAAACCTCGACACCACCGAAATGGATAGTGCCGGAGGAGGGCTCCTGCAGGCGGTTGATCATGCGCAGGAGCGTGGACTTGCCGGCGCCCGAACGGCCGATGATGCCGACCATCTGGCCCTGTGGAATGTCCAGCGTTACGGAATCAACGGCGAGCTTCTTTCCGAACCGGCGTGTGACATTCTTCAGTTCGAACATCATGCTCTTCCTTCGCATTACAGCCTTGCGTCAGGGATCGCATTAGTCTCGCTTCATGAACCTCGCATGTCAGTTTTGTGTAAGTCCTGTCACAATTCCCCACACCGCAAAATTGGGCTCAACCACCGTAGCGCGAAAGGAAGTCTTCGGCCCCGAGCGCCCGGAAATCCGCCAGTGCTTCGCGCAGCCGGTCGTGTTCCCAGTCCCACCAGGCAAGCCCGTCCATGCGCTCGCCAACCTCTTTCGGAAAGCGCTCGCGGATGAGCTTGGCCGGCACGCCGCCAACGATCGTGTAGGGAGCGACATCCTTCGAGACGACCGCGCCCGCGCCGATCACGGCCCCGTTCCCGACAGTCACACCGGGCAGGATTGTGGCGCCGTGGCCGATCCAGACATCATTGCCGATCACAACGCGGTTGGAGCGGCGCCATTCGAAGAATTCCGTCTCCATGTCGGCATCCGGCCAGTAGTCGACGGCGCGATAGGTGAAGTGGTGCAACGTCGCGCGCCAGGTCGGATGGTTGGTGGCATTGATGCGCACGGCGGCGGCGATGTTGACGAACTTGCCGATCGTCGCGCACCAGACAGAGCCGTCCTGCATGATGTAGGAATAGTCGCCGAACTCCGCCTCGCTGATGCGGCAGCGCTCGGAGACTTCCGTATAGCGGCCGAAGGTCGAATTGGAGACGGAGGCGGTTTCATGGAAATAGGGCTCGATGCCCAGCTTGCGGCTCATGCTGCGATTGCCTTTCGCGGAGAGAATTGCTGAACGTCGAGAATGCGGTCGGCGGCTGCCTCGCGCACTTCCTCATCGTGGAAGATGCCGAGCAGGGCGACACCCGCCTTCTTCTTTTCCTCGATCATGCCGACGACGACGGCCCGGTTCTTCGCGTCGAGCGAGGCGGTCGGCTCATCGAGCAGCAGGATCGTGTGATCGGTGATGAAGCCGCGGGCAATGTTGACGCGCTGCTGCTCGCCGCCGGAGAAGGTGGCGGGCGGCAGCTGCCAGAGCGCTTCCGGCAGGTTGAGTTTTTCCAGCAGGGCGGCGGCCTTTTCCCTGGCGCTGGCGGCATTTTCGCCACGAGCGAGCAGCGGTTCGGCGACGACGTCGATCGCCGCAACGCGTGGCACGGTGCGCAGGAACTGGCTGACATAGCCGAGCGTCTGGCGCCGCACGTCGAGAATGGTGCGCGGGTCGGCGGCGGCGAGGTCGACGATCTTACCCTTGTGGTTGACGAGGATCTGGCCGGTATCGACGGCATAATTGCCGTAGATCATCTTGAGCAGCGAGCTTTTGCCGATGCCCGACGGGCCGCCGAGCACGACACATTCGCCTGACGCCACCGAGAAGGAGACATCCGAGACGACCGGCAGCTTGATGCCGTCGCGCAGGTGCATGATGAAGCTCTTGGCGACTTCTGAAACGACGAGGGGCGTTGCCATGGTTCTTAAACCTGCAGGATCGAGGAAACGAGGAGCTGGGTGTAGGGCTCGCGCGGGTCATCGAGCACGCGGTCGGTCAGACCCTGCTCGATGACGAAGCCGTCCTTCATCACCATCATGCGATGGGAGAGAAGGCGGGCGACGGCGAGATCATGCGTGACGATGATGGCCGACAGGCCGAGATCGTTGACGAGACCGCGCACCAGATCGAGCAGACGTGCCTGCACTGATACGTCGAGACCGCCGGTCGGCTCATCCATGAAGACGAGGCGTGGGCCGGTGACGAGATTGCGGGCGATCTGCAGGCGCTGGCGCATGCCGCCGGAAAAGGCGCGAGGCTGGTCGTCGATGCGGTCGGCGTCGATCTCGACGCGCTCCAGCCAGTCGAGGGCGGTGGAGCGGATCTTGCCGTAGTGCCGGTCGCCGATCGCCATCAGGCGTTCGCCGACATTGGCGCCGGCCGAAACCGTCATGCGCAGCCCGTCAGCCGGGTTCTGATGCACGAAACCCCAGTCGGTACGCATCAGGAAGCGGCGCTCGGCCTCGTTCATGTGGTAGAGGTCGCGGTAGGTGCCGTCACGCATGTGGTACTCGACACTGCCAGTGGTCGGCATCAGCCGGGTGGAAATGCAGTTCAGCAGCGTCGTCTTGCCCGAGCCGGATTCGCCGACAATGGCGAGCACTTCACCAGGCCACAGCTCGAAGGAGACGTTCCGGCAGCCGATGCGGTTGCCGTAGAACTTCGAGAGGTCGTTGACTTTGAGAAGCGGTGTTTCGGTCATTCTGCAGCCTCCCGGGCCAGCATTTCGCCGGCATGTCCGTGCGCGCGGCGGTCTTCGCAATGGTCGGTATCGGAGCAGACGAACATGCGCCCGCCCTTGTCGTCGAGGATCACCTCGTCGAGATAGACGTCCTCTGCGCCGCAGAGCGCGCAGGGCTTGCCGAAGCGCTGGATTTCGAAGGGATGGTCTTCGAAATCAAGGCTGACGACGTCGGTATAGGGCGGCACGGCATAGATGCGCTTTTCGCGGCCGGCGCCGAACAGTTGCAGCGCTTCGGACTTGTGCATCTTCGGATTGTCGAATTTCGGCGTCGGCGAGGGATCCATGACATAGCGGCCGTTGACCTTGACCGGATATGCATAGGTCGTGGCGATACGGCCGTTGCGGGCGATATCCTCGTAGAGCTTCACATGCATGAGGCCGTATTCTTCCAGCGCATGCATTTTGCGTGTCTCGGTCTCGCGCGGTTCGAGGAAGCGCAGCGGTTCCGGGATCGGCACCTGGTAGACGAGAACCTGGCCGGCTCCGAGCTTTTCCTCCGGGATGCGGTGGCGCGTCTGGATGATCGTCGCGTCCTTGGTGTGGGTCGTGACGGCGACATTGGCGACCTTCTGGAAGAAGGCGCGGATGGAGACGGCGTTCGTCGTGTCGTCCGCACCCTGGTCGATGACCTTGAGAACGTCGTCAGGTCCGATGATAGCGGCCGTCACCTGCACACCGCCGGTGCCCCAGCCGTAGGGCATCGGCATTTCGCGGGAAGCAAAGGGCACCTGATAGCCGGGAATGGCGATCGCCTTCAGGATCGCCCGGCGGATCATGCGCTTGGTTTGTTCGTCGAGATAGGCGAAATTGTAGGTGGCGAGATCACTCATTCGGCGGCCTCCTTTTGGGTCTCGCCGCTGTTGCGGGCGGCTTCGAATTCGCGGCGCATGCGGCGGACGAGGTCAAGTTCAGCCTGGAAGTCCACATAGTGCGGAAGCTTCAGGTGCTCGACGAAGCCGGTCGCCTGCACATTGTCGGAATGGGAAATGACGAATTCCTCGTCCTGTGCCGGCGCGGTAATGTCCTCGCCGAGCTCTTCAGCCCGCAATGCGCGATCAACCAGCGACATGGCCATGGCCTTGCGCTCGCTCTGGCCGAAGACGAGGCCGTAGCCGCGGGTGAACTGCGGCGGAGCCTTGGCCGAACCTTTGAACTGGTTGACCATCTGGCATTCGGTGAGCTGGATCGTGCCGAGCGAGACGGTGAAGCCAAGCTCCGGCACGTCGAATTCCACCTCGACCTCGCCGATGCGGATCTCGCCGGTGAAGGGGTGGTTGCGGCCGTAACCGCGCTGCGTCGAATAGCCGAGTGCCAGCAGGAAGCCTTCGTCGCCGCGGGCAAGCGCCTGCAGGCGCAGATCGCGGGTCATCGGAAATTCCATCGGCTCGCGCGTCAGGTCGCCCGTCTCATGGTCCTCGGGAAGCTCGCCATCGTTTTCGATCAGCCCTTCCTGGCCGAGGATTTCGGAAACGCGCATGACGCGGCCGGTTTCGGCCTCGCGCTGTGCCGGCTCTTCCACCGTCTCGTCAGTAAGCAGCGTGGGATCGAGCAGGCGGTGCGTATAGTCGAAGGTCGGGCCGAGCAGCTGGCCGCCCGGGAGATCCTTGTAGGTGGCGGAGATGCGGCGCTCGATCTGCATGCCGGCCGTATTGAGCGGCCTGGAATAGCCGAAGCGCGGCAGCGTCGTGCGGTAGGCGCGCAGCAGGAAGATCGCCTCGATCATGTCGCCGCGCGACTGGCGCACGGCAAGTGCGGCGAGCGTGCGGTCATAGAGCGAGGCTTCGGCCATGACGCGGTCGACGGCGAGCGCCAGCTGTTCGACGATCTGCTCGATGCCGATCGCCGGCACGGAGCGGTCGCCGCGCCGGCGGTCGGCGAGCAGGCGGTGGGCATTGGCGATGGCGGCCTCGCCACCCTTGACGGCAACATACATGAGCTCAGATCTCCGTTGCTGTAATCTTGGTGGTGCGCGGCAGGCAGAGGAAACGCTTGCCCGCCGTCAGCACGATGTCGACGCCGCGCGGAAAGAGCGCGCGGTTTTCCGTCCAGAGGCGCAGGAAAGTCTCCGGCAGGCCGACAGGCGCGATCTCGGTCACGCTCTGAATGCCCGGCCCCATCAGCGCCAGGCGGCGGCCGCCTTCGAGGTCGGCAAGTTCGATCACGACCGTCGTCGAACGATCAGGGTATTCCTGTGTACCGGCGGCAAAGAGGCCGAAGGTGGAAAGCGCCGTGCCTGCTTCGATGAAGGCGAAACGCGCTTCGGCCTTTTCGGCGGTCAGCGGCGCGCCGGTGTGGAAGCTCAGCCATTCGGGAATTGCGGACTTCGCGAGCCCCGCGGAAAGCCAGACGGGGGTATCGTGGTCACAGAGCGTCAGGCCGATTGCGCTGGCGGCGATGCCGAGCAGCGCGGGCGGCGCGACGTCGGGCGCGACAGACTGGATCGTGCCGGGCCGGGCCATGCCGTCCATCAGCATCTTGAACACGCTCTGGGCCTGGAAGACCGGCTCGGTGAAGCCGCCGGTCAGAACATCGGTCTTGAGGCTCATCAGTTGTCTCCCCGCACCATGGTGAAGAAGTCGACGCGGGTCGCGGCCGTTTCCTCAGCCTTGCGATTGATGTCATCGGCGATCCGCTGGGCGATCGGCAAAAGCAGCTTTTCTTCGACGAAGCCCTTGGTGGCTTCCTCCTGCCAGAGCGCATCGAAGATCGCGGAAAGTCGCGCCTTCTCGCGGTCGGTGCCAAGCGCCTGGGCATGGCCGACGGAACCTGAGGCAAGGCGCACCGTTGCGCGCGTCACCGTCACTTCGCCGAGATTGAAGGGCGCCCCGCCGCCGCCAATGCGGCCGCGAACCATGACGAGGCCCGTCTCGGGGCCGCGCACCGGCTGCACCGCCGGCTTTTCGGCAAGCCCATCCCACGCTGCCAGTAATTCCTGTGTCTCGGCCCGGGCGAGCAGATCGACAGTGCGTTTACGCCCGTCATCCGTCCGCGCCGCAGCTTCGGTCTTCTCCGCTGCCGTCATCATCTTTTCCTCGAAATGTCTATTGATATAGACAACCATACAAGCTATACCTATCCCTAAATCGATGACGTGACAAGCGTGTGACACGGCACGCCCGAAAATGAGCTGGCCAGAAAATGATGAGGGCAGGGGTGGAATGGCAGGACTGAAGCAGGTGCAGCGGCAGACCGGAGTGGCGCTCTGGCGGCAGATTGCAGACAGGATCCGCGAGGCGATCAGCAGCGGCGCCTATGACGAAACGGGCATGGTGCCGCCGGAAACCGTTCTGGCGCTGCAGTTCGGCGTCAACAGGCACACGGTCCGCAGCGCGCTGGCTGCATTGGCGCAGGAAGGCATCGTGCGTGCGGTGCAGGGCCGCGGCACGCTGATCGAGCGTAAGGAGCGCCTGAATTTTCCGATCAGCCGCCGTACCCGTTTCACCGACGGTATCAGAGATCAGGCGCGAGAAACCCGCGCTCTCCTGCTTGGCCACGCGGAAGAGGCGGCGAATTCTGAGGTGGCTCGCTGGTTGCAGATCGAACAGGGCATGCCCGTGATCCGGCTGGAAACGGTGCGGGAGGCGGATAAGCGGCCTGTCTCGCGTGGGACGAGCTGGTTCCCGGCCGCACGCTTTGCCGGCATCGGCGAGGCCTACCGGAAGACGGAGTCCATCACCAAGGCTTTTGCGGTGCTCGGCCTGTCGGACTATGTGCGCGCCACGACGGAGATCACCGCCGCTCACGCCGATTCCGGCGATATTGCCGATCTTGAGCTGACGCCGGGCGCCGTCCTGCTGATCACCAAGGCGATGAACACCGATCTGGAGGGCGTGCCGGTGCAATATTCGATCAGCCGTTTTGCTGCCGACCGCGTCCAATTCACCATCGAAAACTGAAAACGGTAAAACTGAAAAGGCCGGGCATGAGCCCGGCCTCCAGCTTTATCCGTGTCTGATTGCGATCAGTGCGCGTTCGACATGTCGCCGAGCACTTCCTTGGAAGCGACGGTGGAATCTGCCTTCAGCTTGTAGACCATCGGCACGCCGGTCGCCAGATTGAGCGACAGAACCTGTTCGCGGCTGAGCTTGTCGAGAACCATGACCAGCGAGCGCAGCGAATTGCCGTGCGCGGCAACCAGCACCTTTTCGCCGCGCAGGACGCGCGGAAGGATTTCCGTCAGATAGTAAGGCCAGACGCGGGCGCCGGTGTCGCGCAGGCTTTCGCCGCCCGGAGGCGGAACGTCGTAGGAGCGGCGCCAGATATGCACCTGCTCCTCGCCCCACTTGGCGCGGGCATCGTCCTTGTTGAGACCGGAGAGATCGCCATAGTCGCGCTCGTTGAGCGCCTGGTCGCGGATCGTCTCGAGGTCCGGCTGGCCGACCTTGTCGAGGATCAGCGTCAGCGTGTGCTGAGCGCGGACCAGCACGGATGTGAAGGCGATGTCGAATTTGATGCCATAGTCGGCAAGTGCCTCACCGCCGGTATTGGCTTCCTGGATGCCGAGTTCGGTCAGATCAGGATCCTTCCAGCCGGTGAAGAGATTTTTGAGATTCCAGTCGCTCTGGCCGTGGCGAACGAGGACGAGGGTACCGCTCATGAAAAATGCCTCCTAGAAATGATCAATGGGAAGAAAGCCCGAGAACATCGAGCATGGAATAGAGCCCCGGTTTCTTGTCGCGCGCCCAGAGTGCTGCCTTGATGGCGCCACGCGCGAAAATCGAACGGTCGGTTGCGCTGTGCGATAGGGTGACGGTTTCGCCTTCGCCGGCAAAGAGCACCGAATGCTCGCCGATGACGGAGCCGCCGCGCAGCGTCGCAAAGCCGATCGCACCCGCCTCCCGCGCGCCCGTATGGCCGTCGCGCACGCGCACCGATTTTGCGGCAAGATCGACAGCGCGGCCCTTTGCCGCTGCCTCGCCCAAGAGCAGCGCCGTGCCCGATGGTGCGTCGACCTTGCGCTTGTGATGCATTTCGAGAACTTCGATATCCCAGTCGGCGGGATCGAGCGCTTGTGCTGCCTGCTGCACGAGAACGCTGAGCAGGTTGACGCCGAGGCTCATATTGCCCGACTTGACCACGCGCGCATGGCGCGCGGCAGCGGCAATCCTGACATTGTCCTCGTCGGAGCAGCCGGTCGTTCCGACCACGTGGACGATGCGTGCCTGCGCGGCAAGACCGGCAAATTCGATGGAGCCGGCGGGCGAGGTGAAGTCCAACACGCCCTCGGCATGCAGGAAGGCCGCCAGCGGATCGTCGCCGATGATGATGCCGTTGGCACCAAGACCGGCGATTTCACCAGCATCCTTGCCGACGAAGGGCGAGCCCGGCCGCGCGACCGCTGCATGCAGTGTTGCGCCGTCGATGGAATGGATGAGACGGATGAGCGTCTGTCCCATGCGCCCTGCCGCTCCGACCACAACCAGTTTCATCGCAGCGTCGCTCATGTCAGTCCGTCATCCCGATCAGTATGAATCAGAAGCCGAAGGCCTCTGCAGATTGTTGAGGCGAGCGTAAAGTCCGTCGCTGACCTTCGCAAGCGTCTCGTGATTGCCTTCTTCGACGACGCGGCCCTGCTGCATCACGATGATCTTGTCGGCGCGCACCACGGTCGAAAGCCGGTGGGCGATAACGACGACGGTGCGGCCGGTCATGGCTTCGTCGAGCGCCTTCTGCACGGCTGCTTCCGATTCCGTATCGAGCGCCGAGGTCGCCTCGTCGAGAAGCAGGATCGGCGCGTTGCGCACCAAAGCGCGGGCGATCGACAGCCGCTGGCGCTGGCCGCCGGACAATGTCACGCCGTTTTCGCCGACGGGCGTATCATAGCCCTGTGACTGCGCGACGATGAAGTCATGCGCATAGGCAAGCCGCGCTGCCTTCTCGATATCCTCGTCCGTGGCTTCCGGACGGCCGTAACGGATATTGTCGCGGATCGTGCCTTCAAAGAGGTAAGGCTGCTGCGAGACATAGGCGAGCTGCTGGCGCAGCGAACGCTTGGTGATATGGGCGATATCCTGTCCGTCGATCAAGATCTCGCCGCCCTTCGGATCGTAGAAGCGCGGAATGAGGCTGATGACGGTGGACTTACCGGCGCCGGACGGACCGACGAGCGCCGTCGTCTTGCCGCCCTCGGCCGTCAGCGTCACGCCGTCAAGCACGCTTTCATTGCCATAGGCAAAGGAGACGTTGCGGAATTCGATCTTTGCTTCGGTGACAACAAGTGGCTTGGCATCCGGCAGGTCGCGCTGGCGCGTTTCCATGTCGAGCAACTCGTAGATCATCCGGGCGTTGACGACGGCGCGCTCCATCTGCACCTGCAGGCGGGCAAGACGTCGGGCCGGATCGTAAGCGAGCAGCAGTGCCGTGACGAAGGAGAAGAAGGCGCCCGGCGGCACGCCCTGATAGATCGAGCGATAGGCGGCATAGGCAAGCACGCTCGCGACGGCAAAGCCCGCAAAGCCCTCCGTCAGCGGCGAGGTGCGCTCGGAAAGCCGCGCGATGCGGTTTGCCCGGCCCTCGGCAGCGCCGATCAGCTTGTTGACCTTCTTCTCCAGTGCCTCTTCCATCGTGAAGGCCTTGACGATGGAAATGCCCTGGATCGTCTCCTGCATGGCGCCGAGAACATGGCTGTTGAGGTCGACGGCCTCGCGAGTGGCCGAGCGCAGCCGCTTGGAAACGTAGCGTAGCGCATAAAGCAGCGGCGGCGCCAGAATGAAGACGGCAAGGCTCAGCAGCGGATCCTGAACGACCATGACGCCGATCAGCGAGACGAAGGTGAGGAGGTCACGCACGGTCGACGTGATTGTGAGGTTCAATACGTCGCGGATACCGGTAACGTTCTGGCTCACCTGGGCCGCGATATGGGCGGAGCGAGACTCGTTGAAGTAGCCGACGGAGAGCGTCATCAGGTGCGAATAGATCCGTCGCTGATAGCGCGCAACGATATCGTTGCCGATCCTTGAAAGGGCAACGCCTTGCCCGTAGCTCGCAAAACCGCGCAGCATGAAAGCGATGAAGATCGAAAGACAGATGATCCAGACGACGTCCGCACGCCTGTTGGCGAAGGCCTCGTCAATGATCGCCCGCATGATCCAGGCCGTGAATGCCGTCGAAAGCGCTATGACGACAAGGCAGGAGATCGCGAAGACATAGCCCCAGAGATGGTCCCGGCCGTTTTCCGCAATGATGCGCTTCAGGATGCCCGTCACGGTATCGCTGTTGACATGTGGCTTTCTGCTGTCGGCGGCTTCCAAAAATAGGCTTCCTGTCTCGGGGCTGCGTGCCACAGGCGCGGCACGCATATGCGCGGGCTCTATAAAGAGTTGACGGGGCTTTGGCTAGAGCGCCGTGCGTCCCATCGGGGCGCACAAAGGACGCTCTAACGCCTTGAAACTATGCTTCAGGCTCAGGCCCGCCAGCGCCGTCCATCCGTCGAAAGGCCGAAGTTTGCAGGCATCCGTGCATAGGAAGAAAGCCCGGCAAGAGCTGCCAGCGGATGCGTCACGACATAGGTCGGGATCGTACGCAGTAGGGCCGAATGCGGCGCCTTGTCTTCGAATGCGGCCCGGAATTCCGGCTTTTTCAGTGCCGGAAGGATCTTCTGAGAGATGCCGCCCGAAAGATAGACGCCGCCGCGGGCCATGAATACCAGCGCCATGTCGCCCGCCACGCGGCCGAGATAGCTGGCAAACAGCGAAACGGTTTCGACCGCGACCTTGTCGCTGCCGACGAGCGCATGCGACGTGATGTCCGCCGGGTCGCTCATGGTTGGCGTGGCACCGTCGGCCGCGCAGATGGCGCGGTAAAGGTTGACGATACCGCGGCCGCAGAGGATCTGCTCGGCCGAAATGCGGCCCTCGATGGTCTCGACATGCGGGAAGATCTCATAGTCGCGTTTGCTGCGCGGCCCGAGGTCGACATGCCCGCCTTCGCCTGGAACCGGAATCCACGTCGACTGGGTATGGACCAGGCCACCGACGCCGAGGCCGGTGCCGGGTCCGAGAACAACGCGGGAGGCCACCATGTCACCCGAAGCGTTGCCGATACGTTCGCGATTGTCGTCGGAAAGTGCCGCGATCGCCAGCGCCTGTGCTTCAAAATCGTTGACAACGAGCACATCGACAAGGCCGAGGCCCTCGATCATCCGCTTCGGCCGCACCACCCAGGGGCAGTTGGTCAGGGGGATTTCATCGGCCTTGATCGGTCCGGCAACGGCAAGGATCGCGGCGCGCGGCTGTACGGAGGTCTTGTCGAGCACACCCTTCTGGATCGCCTCGTCGATCGTCTCGTAATCGGCGGTGCGCACATTGGGAAACTGCTTCGGCTCCGCATAGGCATCCGTCAGGATGGAGAAGCGGGCATTCGTGCCACCGATGTCGCCGATCAGGATCGGAAAGGGCAAGGGAGTAGAGGATGCAGTCATGGCCGGTTCCGTGCTGTAGGCCCGAGGGATCAGGCGTTAAGGGTAGGGAGAAGCTTTTCGGCTGTAGACTCGTTCAGTGCCATCGGAATGTCGTAGACGATCGCAAGCCGCATCAGCGCCTTGACGTCGACATCATGCGGCATCGGCGTCAGCGGGTCCACGAAGAAGATCAGGGCGCTGACCTCGCCGGTGGAAATCAGTGCGCCGATCTGCTGGTCGCCGCCGAGCGGGCCGCTTTTCAGCCGGGTCACGTGAAGGTCGGGAGCAGCGTCGAGCACGCGCCCGCCCGTCGTGCCGGTGGCGACGATTTTCCATTGGGCGAGAAGATCCCTGTTACGGCGGGCAAACGCCGCCATGTCGTCCTTCTTCTGGTCATGCGCAATCAATGCAAGGCATTTGCCGCCGGCCATGAACGGGTTCTCCACGCGAGTAATTCAATCGATTTGACCGCTTCTACACCAGGCGTTTGTGATTTGAAAGACAGCCGCCCGCCAGCCTGTTCAGCCTATTGCACGACCGGCTTGTCGTTCGGAACCGGGCCGACGGAAGGAAGCGCGCTGCCGGTATCGACAGGTGGTGCAGCCGCCGGGGCTGCCGTCAGAGCACTCGCCGCGGAAGGGCCGCCATAGGTCCCGGCTTCCGTAGAGGCGATGGACGGGGCATTGACAACGGCAGAGCAGGCCTTCGGCAGGTCGGAGACCATGACCTCACGCGGCGGCTTCGGCGGCTTTGCACCGGGTTGCGGCGGCTTCGGCGCCGCCCAAGGTTCCTTGGTGAACCACCAGGCAAGCGATTTGTCGCAGCCGTCACCGCCAGCCACCGGCGCCTGCCCTGTACAGCCCTTGGCTCCAACAGGGCATTTGATGCGGATATGGAAATGCGAATCGTGCCCGTATTCGGGCCGCAGTTTGCCGAGATTGGTGCGGTCGCCGGTCCAGGTGTCGCACATCTTCTTCTTGATTGCCGGATTGACGAAGATGCGCTCGACCTGCGGATAGCTTGCCGCCAGCATCAAGAGTTCCGCCCGCTGCTCGCTCCATACTTTCGGGTCGACGGTCAGGAACTTGTCTTTCTGCAGCATGGTGGTGAAGGGCAGGTCTTCCCGCTGTTCGTAGCTCAAGCGCTGCGAAGGCATGGGTGTAAACCAGACATCGGCATCCAGCCCGATCTGGTGCGAGGCATGGCCGTTGAACATCGGCCCGCCGCGCGGCTGGGCAATGTCGCCGACGAGGATGCCCGGCCAGCCGATCCTGGCACGCGCATCCTGCGAGAATTTTTCCAGAAGCGATATCATCACCGGATTGCCCCAGCGCCGGTTGCGCGAAAGGCGCATCGCCTGCCAGGTCGGCCCGTCAGCCGGCAGCGCCTCCGCACCGGTCATGCAGCCCTTGGCGTAGAAACCGATCGGCTGCGCCGGCCCCTGCGTCGGCAATTTCACGGCGCCGAAAATCGCCTTGGCGCTGCCGGGGCTCGGCGTCTTCTGCTGTGCGCCGACATCACCGGCGACAAGGCTTGCGCCCATTGCGCCGGCAAGCGTCAGCTTGCCAAACGCCCTGACATCGAATGTCAGTTTGCCGAAAGTCCTGAAAACCTGAGCCAAGCCGAAAGCCATGCCATTCCCTTGCTGCGCCAAAGTGATTTGCAATCGAATCTATCGTGAAAAGCAATTTTGGTGAATCGATGTTTTGGCAGGCGGGGTGGGGACGGATCGCCGCAGCATCACGCGTTGGCTAAAACCTGGGCCGTTTTGCGCACGCGCGACAGGCGCGGCAGGATGCGCTCGCAGGCAAGCGAATGCATTTCGGCGGTGAAGGTGCTCATCGCATCCTCGACAGCGATGACTGCGTAATTATGGGCAAATGCATCGCGGATCGTCGCCTCGACGCCGAAATTCGTGGCGATGCCGGTCAGGATCACGGTCCTGATGCCGCGGCGGCGAAGCTGGAGGTCCAGCTCCGTGCCGTAGAAGGCGCTCCACTGATGCTTGACGACATGGACGTCGACTGCGAGCGCACCGATTTCCACTGGTGCCGCAAGTGCCGCCGCCGGAAGGCCACCTTCCGGGAAAACCGTCGGCTCGTCCACCGGCTGGTTGACAGCATCGGCATAGTCCGGGGAGAATCCGACGGTAACGAGGATCACCGTCCCGCCTTCGGATTTCAGCCTGGTGGCGATTGCGGCGGTATTCTCGATCACCTGCCGGGCGGGATGGGGCGCAAGCTGCCGGCCGACGATGAAGCCTTGCAGGTCGATGGAAATGAGTGCGGTGGTCTTCGGATCATAAAGGGACATAAGAAATCTCCGGGGGAAGGAAACATGAGGGCATCCTCACAATGACAAATACGAGGATAGCCTCACAAAAATCAAGCCCCGAACCGCAAACCCGTGTGCCGAAACGCCAGCGCGGCCATGAGCGCGTTGCGATCCTGCTGGAAGCGGCAGCCAGGGTCTTTCTCGAAAAAGGCTATGATGCCGCAACCATGACGGAGATTGCCGCTGCCGCAAATTCTTCGATCGGTTCGCTCTATCAGTTCTTCCCGACCAAGCCTCTGCTTGCCGAGGCGCTGCATATCGATCGCCTGCAGCATCTGAACAGCGGGCTCGCCGAACTCGCCGAGAAGACCAGGGGGAAGAGTGCTGCCGAAATCGGCGATGCGATCTTCACGCGGCTCGGCCGGTTCATCGAGGATCATCCGGAATTTCCGGTTCTCGCCGCGCGACGCGACGTGCCGAAGGAGCGAAAGGCGAAGTCGCGTGCGGAGCTTCGTGCCAACATCACCGCACTCCTGAAGAATGCTGAACCGTCGGTCGAGCGCGATGTCGATCTCCTGGGCGCCCTCGTCCTGGAGCTGCTGCGCATCGTCGTCGCGGCCGCCAATGACCCTGATGGTTCGGGCGATCCGCGCCTGGTTGGAGAGCTGCGTCGCATGCTCCGCAAGCGCCTCGAGGAAGTGACGCCCTGACCTCCATTGGTAAGGTCAAAATTTCGCGAGCCCGGTAAAAAACAAACTCTTTCCTGTTTTTCGCCTGCATTTCTCGTATTGTCGGCGAAACTAATAACAGGGGAAGAATGAATAGTGGCTTCGTGGTCGAAAATCGGTGTGCTGGTAGCATTGGCGGGTGCGCTCGCACCTATGACTGTATTGGCTCAGGACCAGCAGTTTAAAATCGGCAGTTCGGTCATCAGCGAGATGAAGTACAAGCCGGGCTTTACCCGTTTCGACTACGTCAATCCCGATGCCCCGAAAGGCGGCGACCTGCGCCTGTCTTCAAGCGGCACTTTCGACACTTTCAATCCTTTGCTGGCAAAAGGCCAGACAGCGGTAGGTTTGTCGCTCGTTTACGACACCCTGCTGAAGCCAGCTGATGACGAACTCCTCGTCTCCTATGGTCTGCTTGCTGAAGGCCTTTCCTATCCGCCCGACGTTTCGAGCGCCACCTTTCGCCTTCGCAAGGAAGCGAAATGGGCTGATGGCCAGCCGGTCACGCCCGAAGACGTCGTTTTCAGCTTCGACAAGACCAAGGAGCTGAACCCGCTTGCCGGAAACTACTACCATCACGTGGTCAAGGCCGAGAAGACGGGCGAGCGGGACGTTACATTCACCTTCGATGAAAAGAACAATCGCGAACTGCCGAATATTCTCGGCCAGTTGATGATCGTGCCGAAACACTGGTGGGAGGCACCGGGACCGGATGGCAAACCGCGAGACATTTCGAAGACGACGCTTGAGCCGGTCATGGGTTCGGGACCATACAAAATTGCCGCCTTCTCGGCTGGTGCGACGATCCGCTACGAGTTGCGGGACGACTATTGGGGCAAGGACCTCAATGTGAACGTTGGTCAGAACAATTTCCGCAACATTCTCTACACCTATTATGGCGATCGGGACGTCGAGTTCGAAGCGTTCCGTGCCGGCAACAGCGATTACTGGCAGGAGACTTTTGCTGCGCGTTGGGCAACAGGATATGATTTCCCCGCCGTGAAGGAAGGGCGCGTCAAGAAGGAAGATGTCACCAATCCCCTGCGTTCCACCGGCATCATGCAGGCGCTGGTGCCGAATATGCGGCGCGACATCTTCAAGGACGAGCGGGTGCGCGAGGCGTTGAATTACGGTTTCGATTTCGAGGAATTGAACCGCACGGTTGCCTACAACAGCTACAAGCGCATCGACAGCTACTTCTGGAACACCGATCTTGCCTCGTCCGGCCTTCCGCAAGGCAGGGAGCTGGAAATTCTTCAGGGCTTGAAGGATCAGGTTCCGGCGGACATCTTTACGACCCCCTACAGCAATCCCGTCGGCGGGGATCCGCAGAAAAGCCGTGACAACCTTCGCAAGGCGATCTCCCTTCTGAAAGAAGCCGGCTGGGAGCTGAAGGGCAACCGGATGGTCAATGCCAAGAGCGGTCAGCCGATGAGCTTCGAGATATTGTTGTCGAGCCCCTTGCTTGAGCGCTGGGCGGTGCCCTATGCCACCAATTTGAAGAAGATCGGTATCGATGCGCGGATCCGCACAGTCGATGCCGCGCAATATACCAACCGTGCGCGCAGCTTCGATTTCGATATGATCTGGAATGTCTGGGCCGAAACCGTGAACCCCGGCAACGAGCAGGCCGATTACTGGGGATCGGGTTCCGCCAATCAGCAAGGGTCGCGCAACTATGCCGGCATCGCCAATCCGGCCGTCGATGCGCTTGTTCGCATGATTATCTTTGCCCCCAACAGAGATGAACAGGTTGCGGCCATCAAGGCTATGGACCGTGTGCTGCTCGCCAATCACTATGTCATTCCGCTGTTCTACCGAGACACCTATTCGATTGCTTATTGGAATACGGTGACGCGTCCGGCAGAGTTTCCGGCATACGGCCTTGGCTTCCCCGATGCCTGGTGGTCCACCTCGGCGAAATGAGCAGACTTGCAATGCGAGGGGGCCTGCGCTCCAAATGGCATCGACGAATCATGAATGCCGGCACAAGCCGGCAAAGGAAGGCTGGCAGATTGAACGGCAATAGACTGGACGGCATGCAGGCGAAGATATTCCCGGAGGCCCGAGACTGATGGGAGCCTATATTCTTCGCCGCCTGCTTCTGATGATCCCGACGATCATCGGCATCATGGCGATTTCCTTCGTCGTCGTTCAATTCGCGCCCGGCGGCCCCGTCGAGCAAGTGATCTCCCAGTTGACCGGCCAGGCCGACAGTGCCGATCAACGCCTCTCCGGCGGCGGTGATCTCATGGTCGGTGGAGGAGACGATGCCGGCTCGAAATATCGCGGTGCGCAGGGCCTCGATCCGGAACTGATCGCCAAGCTCGAAAAGCAGTTCGGCTTCGACAAACCACCGCTGACCCGCTTCGGCGAGATGATGTGGAACTACATCCGCTTCGATTTCGGCGAGAGCTTCTTCCGCAACACGACCGTGCTCAATCTGATTATCGAGAAACTTCCGGTCTCGATCTCGCTCGGCATTTGGATCCTGATCTTTTCCTACGCCATCTCCATTCCGCTCGGCATCCGCAAGGCGGTCAAGGACGGCTCCTCCTTCGATGTCTGGACATCAGGCGTCATCATCGTCGGTTATGCCGTGCCGAGCTTCCTGTTCGGCATCCTGCTGATCGTACTGTTCGCCGGCGGCTCCTTCTATGACTGGTTCCCGCTGCGCGGCCTCGTCTCCGATAATTTCGACCAGCTTGCCTGGTGGCAGAAACCGCTCGATTATTTCTGGCATCTCACGCTGCCGCTGATCTCGCTGTCGCTGGCATCTTTTGCCACGACGACGCTGCTGACCAAGAATTCCTTCATCGACGAGATCAAGAAGCAATATGTCATCACCGCGCGCGCCAAGGGCCTGAACGAGCGGCAGGTGCTCTACGGCCATGTCTTCCGCAATGCCATGCTGATCGTCATCGCAAGCTTCCCCAGCGCCTTCATCTCCGCCTTCTTCACCGGCTCGCTGCTGATCGAGAACATCTTCTCGCTCGACGGCCTTGGCCGCCTCGGCTACCTCTCGGTCGTCAACCGCGATTATCCGATCGTTTTTGCGACGCTCTACATCTTCTCGCTGCTTGGCCTCTTCGTCGGCCTGATTTCCGACCTGCTCTATACCTGGATCGATCCGCGCATCGATTTCGAGCGGAGGGACGTCTGATGGATGCCGCCGCAAATCCGACGACATCAGCGCCCGTCCGCCCGCCCCGCAAAGGCCTGCTGTCGCCGACCAACATCAGGCGTTGGCGGAACTTCAAGGCCAACAAGCGCGGCTACTGGTCGCTCTGGCTGTTCCTCGTCCTCTTCGTGCTCAGCCTCTTTGCCGAATTCATCGCCAATGACAGGCCGATCATCGCCTCCTACAAGGGCGAGATCCTTTTCCCCGTCGTCATCGATTATCCCGAAGAGAAGTTCGGCGGCTTCCTGGCCGAGACGGACTATCGCTCCTCCGTCATCTCAGATGAGATCAACGCCAACGGCTGGATGATCTGGCCGCCGATCCGCTACTCCTATCAGTCGGTCAATTCCAATATCCCGCATTCGGCCCCAACCGCGCCCTTCTGGCTGATGTCGGCGGAGGAGCGTTGCTCGGCCTATCCGCAGGGCGTCGATGATCCCGGCTGCAGGCTCGGCAATCTCAACTGGCTCGGCACGGACGATCAGGCGCGCGATGTATTTGCCCGCGTCATCTATGGCTTCCGCATATCCGTTCTCTTCGGCCTGGTGCTCACCATCTGCTCGGCCGTCATCGGCGTCACGGCCGGCGCCATCCAGGGTTATTTCGGCGGCTGGACCGACCTGTTTTTCCAGCGCTTCATCGAGATATGGTCCTCGATGCCGGTTCTCTACATCCTGCTGATCATCGCCGCCATCCTGCCGCCCGGCTTCTTCGTGCTGCTCGGCATCATGCTGCTCTTCTCCTGGGTGGGCTTCGTCGGCGTCGTGCGTGCCGAGTTCCTGCGCGCCCGCAATTTCGAATATGTGCGGGCCGCTCGCGCCCTCGGCGTCAACAACCGCACCATCATGTGGCGGCATATGCTGCCGAATGCGATGGTCGCGACGCTGACCTTCCTGCCCTTCATCCTCTCGGGTTCGATCACCACGCTGACCTCGCTCGACTTCCTGGGCTTCGGCATGCCGCCAGGCTCTCCCTCGCTTGGGGAACTGATCGCCCAGGGCAAGGCCAATCTTCAGGCGCCATGGCTCGGGCTGACGGCCTTCTTCACCATGTCGATCATGCTGTCGCTGCTGATCTTCATCGGCGAAGCGGTGCGCGATGCCTTCGATCCGAGAAAGACGTTCCAATGAGTGAAACGCTGCTCTCCGTCCGCGATCTCTCGGTCGCCTTCCATCAGGGTGGCGAAACCTCGCTTGCCGTCGATCGCATCTCTTTTGATATCCATAAGGGCGAGGTTGTCGCTCTCGTCGGCGAATCCGGTTCCGGCAAGTCGGTCTCTGCAAATTCGATCCTGCGGCTTCTGCCCTATCCCTCGGCAAGCCATCCGAGCGGCGAGATCTTCTTCAAGGGCAAGGATCTGCTGAAGGCCTCCGACCGCGAATTGCGCGAAGTTCGCGGCAACGACATCACCATGATCTTCCAGGAGCCGATGACATCGCTCAATCCGCTCCATACGATCGAAAAGCAGATTGCCGAAATCCTCGCGCTGCATCAGGGCATGACCGGGCCGGCGGCGCGCACCCGCGTGCTGGAGTTGCTGAACCAGGTCGGCATCCGCGAGCCGGAAAAACGGCTGAAAGCCTATCCGCATGAACTCTCGGGTGGCCAGCGTCAGCGTGTGATGATCGCCATGGCGCTCGCCAATCGGCCCGAATTGTTGATTGCCGACGAGCCGACCACGGCACTCGACGTCACGGTCCAGGCGCAGATCCTCGAACTCCTGCGCAAGCTGAAGGGCGAGCACGGCATGTCCATGCTCTTCATCACCCACGACCTCGGCATCGTGCGCAAATTCGCCGACCGTGTCTGCGTCATGACCAAGGGCAAGATCGTCGAGACCGGACCGGTGGAAGAGGTCTTCACCGATCCGAAGCACGACTACACGCGCCATTTGCTCGCCTCCGAGCCGCGCGGCGAACCGCCGGTGACCGACCCCTCCAAGCCTGTTGTCATGGAAGGCAATGACATCAAGGTCTGGTTTCCGATCAAGGCCGGTTTCATGCGCAAGGTCGTCGATCACGTGAAGGCCGTCGATGGCATCGACCTGACGCTTAGAGCCGGCCAGACGCTCGGGGTCGTTGGCGAATCCGGCTCCGGCAAGACCACGCTGGGGCTGGCGCTCACGCGCCTCATCTCCTCGAAGGGCCGGATTTCCTTCGTCGGAAAAGATATAGCGAGCTATTCATTCACGGACATGCGGCCGCTGCGCAACCAGCTTCAGGTCGTTTTTCAGGATCCCTATGGCTCGCTGAGCCCACGCATGTCCGTCGGCGATATCGTTGCCGAAGGCCTGAAAGTGCACGAGCGCTCGCTCTCGGCCGAAGAGCGCGACCAGCGCGTCTGCTGGGCGCTCGAAGAAGTCGGCCTCGATCCGCTCACCCGCTGGCGCTTCCCGCATGAATTTTCCGGCGGCCAGCGCCAGCGCATCGCGATCGCACGCGCCATGGTTCTGAAGCCCCGTTTCGTCATGCTCGATGAGCCGACCTCGGCGCTCGACATGAGCGTGCAGGCGCAGGTGGTGGATCTCTTGCGCGACCTGCAGAAGAAGCACGAACTTGCCTATCTCTTCATCAGCCACGACCTGAAAGTGGTCAAGGCGCTCGCCAATGACGTCATTGTCATGCGCTTCGGCAAGGTGGTGGAGCAGGGGCCGTCAGCGGATATCTTCCGTGCGCCGAAGGATGACTATACCAGGGCGCTGATGGCCGCCGCCTTCAACATCGAGGCGGTGCCGACGCCGGCAATTCAGCAGTAAAAGACGGGCAGCAGTAAAGAAGATCATGTCAGCAAGACCTCCCATTCTCGTCGACCTCAAGTTCGACCCTGATACCGTTGCCCGCATCCTCAAGACCGCCTTTGCCGATCGCGGCAGCATCAATTCAGCCGATCCCGCGAACAAGGCGCTCGACCTCACCGGCGTCGATTACGCGCTGCTCTGGAAGCCGGATGCCGATATCTTCCAGCGCGCGCCGAACCTGAAGGTGCTCTTCTCCGGCGGCGCCGGCGTCGATAGCATCCTGTCCATTCCCGATCTGCCCGATCTTCCGATCGTCCGCTTCGTCGATAGCAGCCTGACGACGCGCATGAGCGAATGGGTGGTCATGCAATGCCTCATGCATCTGCGCCTGCAGCGCGAGCATGACCGGGACCAGCGCGACCGGGTCTGGGGCAAGCTCGTCCCGCCGGAAGCCGCCGAAATCACCGTCGGCGTCATGGGCCTCGGTATTCTCGGCCAGGATGCCGTCGCCAAGCTCAGGGTCATGGGCTTCAACGTGATCGGCTGGTCGCGGTCGAAGAAAGAGGTTGAAGGCATCGAAACCTTCGACGGTTCGGAGCTCGATACCTTCCTGTCGAAGACCGATATCGTCGTCGGCCTGCTGCCGCTGACGCCTGATACCACGGGCCTGTACAACAAGGCCTTCTTCGCCAGGCTCCGCCAGGGCGGCGCGCTCGGCAAACCTGTTTTCATCAACGCAGGCCGCGGCAAGAGCCAGGTCCAGGCCGATATCGTTGCGGCGATTGAAAGCGGCGTGCTCGGCGGCGCCTCGCTCGATGTCTTCGAGGTCGAACCGCTGCCGGCGGACGATCCGCTCTGGCATCTGGAGACTGTCTTCATCACCCCGCATGATGCCGCGATCTCGGAAGAGAATGCGCTTTTCCGTCATGTCGAGACCCAGATCGCCCGCTTCGAACGCGGCGAGCCGCTGCAATTCGTCGTCGATCGCAAGGCGGGGTACTAGAGCGCCGTGCGTCCGTTTGGATGCACAAAGGACGTTCTAACTCTTTGATCTTACGTATCAGGCTTTCCGAAAATCGATTCCGATTTTCGGGCCGATGCTGTAGCGCGCGTCGCGCAAAAGCGCGGAACTATTGAGCAAGCGCCGCCAATGTCCGTTTCCGGCCCTGAGCGGTCATTCCCGACCCCACGACACAGGCCAGGAAACTGCCACCTGCTATTACATATCTGCGTTGTATAATAGGAAGTATGCGTTTGCCTGAGATGAGATCATAAGGCGCGTAGCTGATGCACATGAGAGTCCTTAATATGGATTGGGTCCCTGTAGTCTTCGTTACGTTTAAGGTTTTCGCTTTAGGAACGGCCATGTTCTTCGCCATCAAGTGGCATTACGATCGAGGAGAGAAGGGAGACAGGCGAGCGGTACTACGCACGGGCGGCAAGATGGCCGCAGTCTTCGCGCTGGCGCTCCTAGGCGTGGGGCTCGTCGCCTTCGCCCTTAGCAGTATGCTCGGTTTGGACTTGAGGCTCCCATGATCGCATCATCAATGGACCTAGGCGGCTTGGACAAATTTTGATCGGCAGCAAGCCCTTTAGACGCGCCATCCCGCGTCCGTAAGGTCGTCCCGGCCCAAACCTGACCAAAAAAAAGCAGCCTTGAATCAACCTCTCTGCCTGCTTTTCGGTCACTTGCGAAAATCTCAATATGATGCTCATTCTTGAAAGATGAGTATTTCTGCAACCAGCGCCGACATCTTTGTCTCCGAGGTACTGCGTCGTGCGCAAGTCTGGGCCATCAGGGATAAGGACGGCTTCCCTACGTCGACAAACGCGTCCGGTGAAACAGCAATGCCTTTTTGGTCGTCGGAAAAGAGGGCGATGTCGACAATCGAGGCCATTCCGGCTTACCGCGATTTCAAGCCGGAGCCGATTCCATTGTCGGCTTTCGTCGAACGGTGGCTACCGGGCTTGAAAAAGGATGGTCTCTTTTGTGGGCTCAACTGGTCCGGTGAGAGGGCAACAGGATACGATTTGGCTCCGACGGCTTTGATGGCTCGATTGGCAGCGCGCCAACAAAGATCCTAATTTCGTCATTCGGTGAATTTGTCTACGCCGCTGAGCATGGCGGGGTCTTGCGATAACGACATGCCCAGATCCCCTTCGGAACCATCCGGCACGGCTCCTCGTTTCTCATCCGAAGTTCCGCGAGCCTCGCCCGCGGATTACCGGAAGGAGACGACCATGACGCACACCGAAACGCGTTGGGAAAAGTCCGATCAGAAGCTCCATGCCGAAGAGCAGATTTCGCCTGTGAAGGCCAGGCAGGGCCGCACGGGTCGTCGCATCCTGACGGTGCTGGTGGCCGCTCTGGTGCTGGCCTTCCTCATCTGGATCCCGGTCGAGATCTGGGGCCAGAGGCAAGCCAATGACGTCGCTCCGCAGCAGCCGGGCCAGGCAATGCAGTCGCAGGTTCCAGCCGCGCCCGCGCAGAACGCCAGCCCGGCGCCGGCCCAGCCCGCAACCCCGGCGCAGTAACGCCATTCGATCGAGCATTTCTGTGACGTCCCGCTGCGATAGCAAAGCGGGACGTTGACTGTTGTTTTTTCTGGACTTTGCTTGTCGATTTTTCGATAAGAAAGCGCACGAGCCGGTTTGTGCGCTGGCCGTTCCAGGGCCGCACCTGACCGGATTGACGGACAGGCAGGAGTTTCATGGCCAGGACCGATATCGCTAGGCGCGTCTACAATCATACCTGGAAACTCGATCCGATCGTTCGCAGTCTGATCGATACGGATTTCTACAAGCTTCTGATGCTGCAGATGATCTGGAAGCTTTATCCTGAGGTCAATGCCTCCTTCACGCTCATCAACCGCACCAAGCGCGTGCGCCTCGCCGAACAGATCGACGAGGGCGAATTGCGCGAGCATCTCGATCATGCGCGCACGCTCAGGCTCGCCAAGAAGGAGATGATCTGGCTCGCCGGTAACAGCTTCTATGGCCGCGCACAGATCTTTGAGCCGGAATTCCTGGCCTGGCTCTCCAATTTCCAGCTGCCGGAATATGAGCTTTCCAAGAAGGACGGGCAGTATGTGCTGGATTTCCATGGGTCGTGGAAGGAAACGACCATGTGGGAAATCCCGGCCCTCGCCATCATCAACGAGCTGCGCTCGCGCGCAGCCATGAAGACGATGGGTCCCTTCACGCTTGACGTGCTCTATGCCCGCGCCAAGGCCAAGATGTGGGCCAAGGTAGAAAAGCTGCGTGAATTGCCGGGCCTGCGCATTTCCGATTTTGGCACCCGCCGCCGCCACAGCTTCCTCTGGCAGCGCTGGTGCGTGGAAGCGCTGAAGGAAGGGATCGGTCCGGCATTTACCGGCACCAGCAATGTATTGCTGGCTATGGATTCCGATCTCGAAGCCGTCGGTACCAATGCGCACGAGCTGCCGATGGTGGCCGCAGCCCTTGCCGAAACCGACGAGCAGCTCAAGAACGCGCCCTACAAGGTGCTGCGCGACTGGAACAAGCTCTATGGCGGCAACCTGCTGATCGTCCTGCCGGACGCCTTCGGAACGGCCGCCTTCCTGCGCGACGCGCCGGAATGGGTGGCCGACTGGACCGGCTTCCGTCCGGACAGCGCGCCGCCGATCGAAGGCGGCGAAAAGATCATCGACTGGTGGAAGAAGATGGGCCGCGACCCGCGCCAGAAGCTCCTGATCTTCTCCGATGGCCTCGATGTCGATGCGATCATCGACACCTACAAGCATTTCGAAGGCCGCGTGCGCATGAGCTTCGGCTGGGGCACAAACCTGACGAATGACTTCGCCGGCTGCGCGCCGAACGACAGTTCCGATTTCCTGCCGATTTCCATCGTCTGCAAGGTGAGTGATGCCAATGGCCGCCCGGCGGTGAAGCTCTCGGACAATCCGCAAAAGGCGACCGGTGAACCGGCCGAAGTCGAGCGCTATCTGAAATTCTTCGGCGCCGAGGATCGGACCGATCAGGCCGTGCTGGTCTAAGAAACGGAACGCGGCGCCGGCCAGTGCCGGCGCGGCTCTTCTGCCATCAGCCTGCTGCCGCGGCCTTTCGGATTGACGATGACACTGTCGTCAGGCGGGTGGGCGACGCCGAGCCTCTCGGCGAGCGATCGAGCGTCGGCTGGCGCCCGAACCTTCACATCGTTGTCGAAATAGACATAGACATCGCGGCCCTTCGCCGAGCGTTTCAGCGGCGACCTGATACGGCTGGCATCATCAGGCTCGATCCCGTGCGTCCAGGCATCGATGCGTCCAGCCCAGCGATCGAGCGCCTCATCGCTATAGCCGCTGACATAAAGCTGTTCCGTTCCGTGCAGCCGGCAATAGATGAAATTAGCCGTCACATCCATCAGCAACGGCCATTCCACGGTATCGGCGACCACCAGCCCGACTTTGTATTCACGCAGCAATTCGATGAAGTCGGGCGTGCAGAAACTGTCGTGGCGAATTTCCAGCGCGTGGCGCATGGGCTGCCTCGTCTCGCTCTTCGTCCAGGCACGGCCATCGAGCCGTTCGTCATGCCGCTTCGCGATCTCGGCCGCAGCATTTGTATCCTTGGGAAGCATTGCCAGAAACCGGGCAAACAGATCGGCATCGAATGTCAGGCTTGGCGGAAATTGCCAGAGGATCGGCCCGAGTTTCGGGCCTAGCCGCAGCAGGCCGGAGGCGAGGAAATTGGCAAGCGGCGTTTCGATATCGCGCAGGCGCTTGAGATGGGTGATGTAGCGCGATCCCTTGACCGAAAAGACGAAGCCTTCGGGCGTCTCGTCACGCCAGCGGGCGAAAACATCCGGCTTCTGTAACCCATAGAACGTGCCGTTGATCTCGATGGAGGGAAATTGCCGGGAGGCATAGGCAAGCTCGCTCTTCCTAGCCAACCTCTTGGGATAGAAGACACCGCGCCAGGGCGCATAGGTCCATCCCGATATGCCGATGCGGATCGTGCCTGTTTTCGCCATGGAAAAGGAACCGTGTCGGCGCGCACTTGTTCCCGCATAAAAAAGGCGCCGCTTTGCCGGCAGCGCCTCGCATCGCGTCGGACAAGATCAGCCGGCCGGCTTCAGCGAGCTGATGATGGCGATCAGCTCGTCGTCATGGGCGTCCTGCTTGCCCTTGGTGCCCCAATAGGTGATCAGCAGCAGCTTGCCTTCAGCAGGCGAAAGCACGGCAACGCCGATATTGACCGGCCCTTCCTTGTCGGTGCCATCCCAATCGAAGGTCTTCATCTTCATGCCGTTGATCTCGGCTTCGGACTCCTTCTGGGTCTTCTCCTCGATGCTCACGCCGTTCTTCTGCAGGAAGGCGAAGGCTTCGTCGATGATCTTGTCGCTGGTCTTCTCATCGGCAACGTCGATCGAAAGATAGATCGCCGAATCGGCCGACGAAGCGTCGATGCCGGTCTCCGTCTCCTTCGGTCCCCAGTTGTCGGGAATGGTGACGGTCGCGACCGGATCGTCGCTCGGAAATTCCAGCGTTTCCGCCTGGGCCATCACAGGCAGGAATGCCGCAAAGGCGGCCGCAATGATGAGTTTCTTCATGGTAGGTCCCCGGATGGTCGCGCCCCGGCGGGCAGCAGCCCTTGCCACCCCTCTCGCTCCGGATCACGCCACGCCCCTTTGTTATCGGCTTTTGCTTTGCCAAGCCTTACCGGGCGCGGGCCTGAAAGCACGCAATGTTTAAAGGCGCGGTCCATTTTTGGTGTCTTCAGGAAGTGGATGATGCAGGCGACGCGCGGAGCCACATCGCCAATGAGGCCATGTCAGGCAGCGAGCGGAGAGGCCCGAAAGCGCAAGGCTGCCTCGAGGCCATCAAGCGCTCCGCGCTATTTCTTTCGCTCAACTTTCCGCCTCTACGAATCCGGTCAGACACAACCTGACCTGGAGAGAAACCGTGGAAGCCAGCCCGAAAATCCTGCTTAGTTTCAAGGAAGTCACCGAGGTCACCGGCCTTAGTCGCCCCACCCTCTACCGGCAGATGAGGGCCGGCCAGCTTGGCTTTGTGAAGGTCGGAAGGCGCACCCTGTTTCGCCCTGCGGATCTGCAGGCTTTCGTCGAGAGCCACATCAAGGCGCCGGCCGAAACCGCCAACCGCACCGTCTGAAACGGGACAATGCCATGCTCCGAATACCTGAATACACGCCGTCGAAGATGGACGTGAACGATATCGCATGTCTGCGCCGTGACGTGTCGCTTGCCTTGACCGTCTCGCAACACGGCTACAAGCTCGATCGCAACGGGCAGGAGCTTGAAACCTGCTGCCCTTTCCATGCGGAAGACACCCCGTCCTTCACGATCTTCACAGGCAATGACGGTATCGAGCGCTTCCATTGCTTCGGCTGCGGCAGGAAGGGCGATGTGCTTGATTTCGTGCGCGAGGTGAAGGGCGTCGATCTGCCCGAAGCCATCCGCATTCTCGGCGGCGGCGTCAGCAGCCAGCCGAACCTTCGGCCGAAAACGGTCAAGGCGCGCGATCCCTATGAGGGCGTAACGCCGATCCGGCCGCCGGCGGATCTGTTGCGGGCCGGCCAGCGCGTGCGGCTCTACAATCCCAAGCGCAAGGGCGAGCGCTTCGAATGGGGCTCATTCGCGCCCTCGATGGTCTTTCCCTATCGCAATGCCGACGGGTCTCTATCAGGCTATGTGTTGCGCCATGATCTCGCCGATGGGGCTAAGGAAACGCCGATGGTGATGTTTGTCCGTCTGCCGGACGGGACCGAAACATGGTGCCGCTTCCCGTTCCCGAAGCTACGGCCGATCTATGGTCTGGAGGCGATCGGCAACCGGCCAGATATCGGCGAGGGAAAAGTGCTTGTTGTCGAGGGCGAGAAGTGCCGCGACAGGCTGCATGAATCGAGCGGGCGGGCGGTCGTTTCCTGGGCGGGCGGGACGCAGGGCGTCAAGCATACGGACTGGTCGCCGCTATCAGACCGCGACGTGCTCATCTGGCCGGATTTCGATCCCCCGGGCATGGCGGCGGCAAATGAAATCGCCGCGCAGCTGACGAGCCTTGGGGCGCGCATCCGGCTTGTCGGCTTTGCCGATATCGGTGCCGCAAGCGAGCTTGAGACCTATCGCGTCGAAGACTGGCGGGCCGGTCTCTATCCCGGTCGCGGCTGGGATTGCGCCGATGCGCTGGACGATGGATGGACACAAGCCGAGATCGATGCCTTCATGCAGGCCACGGTGCGCCCCTTCGCGACGCCGGGTGCACAGGACGAAAAGCCTGTAACGGTCGAGCGCGTCGGCCGCGCATCGCGGCGCAAAGCAGTCGTCCGTGACATGTCGCCACCGGCCAGAGAGGGAGACGACCGGCCGAGGCTCATCTTCCACGAAGCCGACCTTTCGGAAGCGGTGACGAGTGCCTGCCGCCTGGTGGTCGATGCCGGCGCGCGGCTCTACGCCCGCGATACGGCCCTGTTTCAGGCCGTCCGCGTTGCGGGGAAGGAAAAGACGGTGCTGGTTCTTGCCGATGAGAATGCGATCATCGACATCCTGACGAAACACGTGCTTTGGCTGAAGCCCGACGAGAGAAAAAAGCTCGGCTACAGGGATATATCCTGCCCGGCGCTGGTCGCGAGATCCGTCATTGCGCGACACGGCGATTGGCCTTTCCCGCAGATCAGGGCGATCGTTTCCCTGCCGACGATGCGCAGCGATGGCACCATCATCGATGCGCAGGGCTTCGACCAGCAATCGGGCATACTCTTTGAATCGGACAAGACATGGCCCGCAATACCCGAAAGCCCGGACAGGGCTGCGGCACTGGCGGCGCTGGACACCATCAGGAAGCTCATTTCGAGCTTCCCCTTCGTGGGCGGCGTCGATGAATCGGCAGCGCTCGCCATGATCCTGACGGCGGTCATCCGCCCCAGCCTCAAAACCGCACCGCTATTTGGCGTGAATGCGACGGCGCCCGGCACAGGCAAATCCAAGCTGGTGGATGTTGCCGCCATTCTGGCGACCGGCCGGGTCGCCGCGGTCAACTCCTATGCGGGCGACGATAACGAGCTGCGCAAGGTCCTGGAGTCGCGGCTCCTGCAGGGCGACAGTTTCATCAATCTGGACAATCTGTCGGTGGCGCTCCGCTCCGATCACCTTTGCCAGGTCCTGTCCCAGGAGGAGGTCAATATTCGCCCGCTCGGCAAGACCGTCTCGCTGGACTCGGCAACGGCGGTCATGTTCTGCGCCACGGGCAACGGCTTGCGCTTTGCCGGCGACCTGACGCGGCGCGTGGTGCTGATCAACCTCGATGCCGGCGTCGAGCGGCCGGAAGAGCGCGTCTTCGAAAGTGACGTCATCGAGGACGCACGCCGGCAGCGGGTGGAGATCGTCACATCAGCCTTGACGCTCCTGCGGGCATTCGTCGCCAATGAGGCCGACAAGGTCTCGCCGGTGCTCGGCTCCTTCGAGCACTGGTCAAACCTCGTCCGCTCCGCGCTCGTCTGGCTCGGCCTGCCCGATCCGCTCGGCAATGCGGTAAAGATCCGGGACAACGACCCGGAGAAGGAGCGCACGTCGGCGATCATTTCAGCCCTGCCGTCCGGCAAGCCCTGGGTCGCGGCCGATATCGCCAGGATGGTGGACGAGGGAGCCTTCGATCCGATCGGCAACCGCCGGCACGAGAGGCTGATTGATGCCCTGTCAGAGTTCATCGAGCGCGGGCGGCTGAATACCGCGCGTTTCAGCGGCTTCCTGCGCAAACACTGCGGTCGGATCGTCAACGGCCAGATGATCGTCAGTGCGGGGAAAAACCGCGTGAACGCGGCTCTTTGGAAGGTCGAAAACGCGGGGAAAAGCTGAGGCAAGGGCGCTGCCTACGTGACAACGCCAAGCCGCACGGATGCTCTCGTCGAAATGGATGTTCATCGCGGCAGCCAGCCAGAATCCCGCTCTGATGAGGGACTTTCAAATACCTCTCTGCATAGGATGCATAACTTGCATAGGATTTTCCATACGCCGTGTGGGAAATGTCAGACGGTGACATGACAGGCATTGAATCTGACATTTCCTATAGAGCAGTTTAAAACTGCCTATGCATCCTATGCATCCTATGCACCCAGCGAAGATTATCTACTTCGACAGCCAGCTTTCAAAATAGTGGCGCACGGCCGCACCCGCGCCGAAATGATCGGTCGTATCCAGCCTCCCAACCGCGCCGCGCACGACATCCGCCATAACGGCTGCAGGCACGATGCCGGACTTGACCATGCTTTGAAACAGTTCCTCCACCAGGATGATCGTTCCGATCGCTTCGTCTTCAGCCTTGAAATTCGCCATCGCTGGTCTCCCCTCTGCGTCGTTGGCAATGAAGTGGCTTTGAAGTGGCTATGTATCGAAAGGCCGGAGCATCTTGGCGACTTCGCGACAGACTCACAAGGGCTTGGCCTATTGAGACTGCGTGTATTTCGGGCGACTCATTTCCCGTGACCACTGCGATCACGTACACTTCCATTCGCAACAAGCCTTCAGCGAGAGCAACATGGATCAACTCAACAGCGAGACGCTTCCGAAGATAGAAAAGACTGCCGTAGACGCCGAAGCTATGCGCGGCTTTACAAGTGAGTCGGAATTCATGGGCCTGACTGTAGGCCTCGCTGTAGAGACCGGACAGTATGTCTGTATTGCTGCCTCTACCACCGGAGAGGAGCCGTCTTGGAACCGAGATCAGGCTGCGATCGGTGGCAACATGGTCAGGATGTACAAGCTAGTGGATGCGATGCTGGACCAGACCTGTAAGCATCGAGGCGAAATGAGCTTTCTGCTCGCTCGATTGGTTTTCGAAACGATCGTCAACGTACAATATTTAATCAGAAACTTTTCCACTTCGCTCATCAACTCTTACGTTGAACATTCGTTGAGGCATGAAAAGAAGCTGTGGAATGATATCGCCCAGCAGATCGTTGCCCGCGACGGCATCCTGCTTCCTATCGAAGACCGCATGCAGCAGTCCATTGAGCGGGCCTTCAGCGCTTCCGGCGTGAGAATGGATGACGTAGACCCGAAGAACAAGGCTCCTTGGGGCAATCGAAATCTCTATCAGAAGGCGGAAGCTGTTGGGCTCGATGCCCTCTACTTGTCCATGTTTGGCGGAGGGTCACATAGTATTCACGGCAGCTGGGAGGAGATTTACGGCAACCACTTAGATTGGGACGGTTCACGCTTTACGCCGAATCTTGAGTGGCAAAGGCCACGCCCGCAAGTTCTGTTAACGATTTGCCCCGTTATCGTTGAGAGCGTCTTCTCGTACTTCACCTTCATCTCTCACAAGCTGGCAGATGAACTCTTTGCCGATCCCCTTTACGATCTCCTGCAGCGTATCACATCGGTCAGCACCGCGCATGAGGCATATCTCGCCGGAAAGACGTGGCCAGAGATTTAGACGCACCTCTTTGATTGCACGGAGAGGAGTAGTTGCACTTCGTTACGAGATGGGTCCGATCTGCCCCACCCGGGGGGAAGTTGCGCGGCAACTGGCACGTAGATCACCGCTCAGATGCGTGACCCCTAAATCTGCTCCGGCTTGCGCCTTAGTGACAAGAAGGGACCCGGAGGTCCCGTTCAAGTCTTGTGTGTTGGACGGCATCTAGGAGACCACACAGCTGCTGGAACTTCACAGTAAGCTGTCGGCCTGCACCTCCTCATCGGCCCTCCCTGGAGATGATCCTACTCAATTTTGGAAAGCATTTGGAGCGGAGCGGGTAATGCTACCTTATATGCACCGACTCAGGGTAGTAACCGATCAGCGACGTTTTGCACGGGAGATCTTCAATGTCGGCTCCATGCGCCATCTGGACAACACGAACCCATAACAGCGGCAGAATGACTTTGCGCGATGCTGACTTTTACGATTCGCCGCGAGCAGGCGGGAAGTACGACATCACGCGCTCAGCGAAGATCAATCTTCAGTCTCTCTCTCCGCAACATAAAGCGTATCTCACTACGTGGCTTATGGATCAGAGGCGAGCGGGAAACACTTCGCCAACCATTACGTCTGCGGAGGTGGAGAGAGCTGAGGCAGCTAATCCCATGAGTATTACCGAGCGCCGTGATGGTCTCCTTGAAGCTATTGCAGCGCACACCCCGGAGTTAGGGGAACCGATGCGTTACTTTGACTACATCTATGCCGTGATGGGCGATTCTAGGGAAGAGAACTCCTATTGGGCACAACAGGATTACCTTCTGGCGGCTACCGAATCCGTGAAGGTTAGTGAAGTCGAGACCCTTATCAACTTCGCTGAAGATCAAGGCCTCCTCACGTCAAAGAGCGGGAATCTAGCACTCACGTTCGCTGGGTATGCACATCTCGAAGTGCTTCGAGCTGCTTCCCAAGACTCGCATCAAGCGTTCGTCGCTATGTGGTTCGGAGCGGAAGTCGCTGAAGCCTATAATCAAGGTATCGCGCCAGCAGTAAGCGATGCCGGATACAAGCCTATGCGGATCGATCGTAAGCGCGATTTTCGATGCGCATTGACGGCGGTTGACGGATACTCGCGCTTAGCTGGGTAGCAGTACCCAGCCTTATCAGGCCGCGATGGTCTTGGAGTAATTGAACGGCAGCAGGTCGCCAATGTCGGCAGTTTCTTCGCGCTGAG
>NZ_JBFRCX010000015.1:0-151359 GCF_052113285.1 Rhizobium sp. YAF28
AACCGCATCGCGGCACCCGAGCGCGGCGAGGGCAAGACCCGCCTCGTCGGCGATGTCGCCTTTGCGGAGGTTTCTCCGGTTGCCGCCGTCATCACCCCGGTGCCGGGTGGCGTCGGCCCGATGACGATCGCCATGCTGATGGCCAATACGGTGATTGCCGCCCATCGCTCGGCAGGGCTGACACCGCCGATATTCTAAGGAAAGTGCCATTGGGACAGCCGACAAAAATCACCGGGATCGGCTTGCCACAGCGTGAAAGACGAATATAGTCAGGAAATAAATATTCCGTAGAGGAAATAAGAGGGAACGGAAATGGCATTATCTTGGCGTTTCTCCGCCTTGGCGGATCGGCATCGCGCTCTGGGATCGAAGCTCGAGGACTGGAGCGGAATGGGAACCGCCTGGACCTACGACAAGAACATGTCAGACGAGCATGTCGCGGTCCGCACCAAGGCCGGCATCATGGATGTCTCGGGCCTGAAGAAGGTGCATCTTGTCGGCCCGCATGCGATCGCCGTGCTCGACTATATCACCACCCGCGACATGACGAAGATCTATCCCGGCCGCTCGGTCTACGCGACCATGCTGAACGACCGCGGCCACTTCACCGACGATTGCATCGTCTACCGCACCGGCCCGAATTCCTGGATGCTGGTACACGGCTCAGGTTCCGGCCACGAGGAACTCGTCAAGCAGGCGGCCGGCCGAAACTGCGCCGTGCTCTTCGACGACGACCTGCATGACCTGTCGCTGCAGGGCCCGATCGCGGTCGATTACCTCGCCAAATATGTGCCCGGCATCCGCGACCTCAAATATTTCCATCACATGCAGACGACGCTGTTCGGCGCGCCGGTCATGATCTCGCGCACCGGCTATACCGGCGAGCGCGGCTACGAAATCTTCGTGCGCGGCCAGGACGCCGTCATGGTCTGGGATCGTATCGTCGCAGAAGGCGCCGATATGGGCATCATTCCCTGCTGCTTCTCTGTGCTCGACATGCTGCGCGTCGAGAGCTACCTGCTGTTCTATCCCTACGACAATTCGCAGATGTATCCCTTTGCCGACCAGCCGCCCGGCGACAGCCTGTGGGAACTCGGCCTCGATTTCACGGTCAGCCCCGGCAAGACCGGCTTCCGTGGCGCCGAAGAACATGCGCGGCTAAAGGGCAAGGAACGCTTCAAGATCTTCGGCATGCTGATCGACGCGGACGGTCCGGCCGATCTCGGCGACGAGGTCTTTGCCGACGGCAAGAAAGTCGGCGTCATCACCTGCCCGAGCTATTCGTCGCTGACGAAGAAATCCATGGCGATTGCCCGTCTCGATGTTGACAAGGCGGTGCACGGGGCGAAACTCGAAGTACGCGGCAAGACCGTCAAGGCGAGCGCCACCGCCCATACGCTCCCCTTCGACGATCCGGAGAAGAAGAAGAGGACTGCCGTAGGTTAAGGAGCACGCGAATGCTCGTTGCAGGCATCAAGAGCCGACCAGTCTACAAGGGCCTGACCATCCAGCCGCACGCCCGGCGGCACATTTTCGCGCTCGAAGGGGAGGGCGCCAAGGCTCTCCTCGACCAGCAGCCGGTGCTTGACGAGGCAGCCCTTTCCCGCAGCGAGATCCTCTATGTCGCCCGCGGCTCCCAATGGTCCGGCCTGGACGAGGCGCTGCGCCATCTCGGCGCCGACATGTTCTTCACGGCCCCGACGATCGCGACGCTGCTCTTTCGGTTGAAGGGTTCGCTCGCCACCGCCCATATGGGCACGCGGCTTTATATTTCGGGGACGGAAGGCTTCATCGGCCAGGCGATGCTGGTGGCGCTCGAATACGGCATGGACCATGCCTCCATCATCACCGAGCATCGCGGCTCGCTGGCTAGGCGCGTGCAATGTGTCCATTGCAAAGGCATCACCGACGACGTCACCGTCAGCCCCTTTTCCTGCAGCCATTGCGGGCTGACGCTTCTCGTGCGTGACCATTATTCGCGTCGGCTCGCCGCCTTCCAGGGCGTCAATATCGATGCGGAAGAGCCCGGCAGCGCGCCCAATCCGGAGGAGTTGTTCCTTTGAGCGGTGGTACAGAAATTCCCGTCCGCGTGGTGCGGATCACCCCGATCGCCGAGCGCGTCAAGCGCTTCCGCTTCGAGCGGCTGGACGGCAAGCCGATGCCTTATTTCTCCGGCGGCGCCCATGTCATCGTCTCGATGAACGATGGCGGCCATATGCGCCGCAACGCCTATTCGCTGATGTCGCCGCCGCATGATTGCGCCGCCTATGAGATCAGCGTGCTGCACGTCGAGGATTCGCGCGGCGGCTCCACCTTCATGCATGAGAAGGTCAGCGAAGGCGACGAGCTGAAGGTCAGCTATCCCGTCAACCTGTTCCAACCGGATTGGCGCGGGCGCAAGCATCTTCTGATTGCCGGCGGCATCGGCATTACGCCCTTCATTGCGATGATGGAGCAGTTTTCCCGCGAAAGCGCCAATTTCGAACTGCATTACGCCATCCGCACGCGGGACCGCGGCGCCTACTGGCGGGAACTGCTGGAGCGCTACGGTCCGCATCGCATCAAGATCTATTGCGACTCCGAAGGCGGCGCCATTCCTCTGACACGGCTGCTCGACAGCCAGCCGCTCGGCACGCATCTTTATGTCTGCGGCCCCACAGGCATGATCGACGGCGTGCTGAAGACGGGGCTGAATGCCGGCTGGCCGGAACAGAACCTGCATTCGGAACGGTTCCTGTCGTCGCTGCCCGGTAAACCCTTCGCGATCGAGCTACTGCGATCCGGCAAGACCGTGAAGGTCGGCCATCACGAAAGCATGCTGGAGGCGATCGAGGCGGCGGGCGTCGACGCGCCCTTCCTCTGTCGCGGCGGGGCCTGCGGTCAATGCGAGACCGGGGTCGTCACCTGCGACGGCAAGCTGCTGCACAATGACGTCTATCTCACGAGCGAAGAAAAAGCATCCGGCCGCAAGGTGATGATCTGTGTTTCCCGCTTCGAGGGAAACACGCTGCATCTCGATCTTTGACGGTAAAAAGGAGACCGGACATGGCAATCGCCTTCAAGCAGGAAACGTTCCGGGACGATTTCAGCTATCGGAACAGCCCCGGGAACATCCGTCGCTTCCCGTTTCCCTTCGACCGCGACGAATACATGTATTCCGTCAATATGGAGCCGCATGTGCGCGGCCGGGCGGACACCGTTTACGAAAACCTGATCGACGTCGACGAGCACTATGTCGCCGAGATGTGCGATCGCGCGCTGGTGTTGAAGGAAGACCCGCTGCGCTATCAGGCTCTGCCGCACATGATGAGCGCGCAGTGGGACACGCTCGAACTGCTGATGGAAGAGCAGGCGGCGGGTTTTCCTGACCACTTCACGCTGATCCGCAACGGCGACCATTGGCGCTGGATCAACCGCCCGCTCGGCATCGACGACAGCTTCACCTTCGGCGATGCCTCGACGCTGCCCTGCGAGCCCTTCGAATATATCACCCGCCAGGCCCAGGGCGATTTCTGCATCGTCGATCAGCGCGACGGCAATCTCTGGATGGATGCCGGTATGGTGACGACGCAGGCCGACTGGTCGCTCGATTTCGACCTCGGCATGAACTTCATGGAATGGCATGGACCGGTGCCGCTCGCCCACCAGATCGGCGTCTTTGACCGGGCTTTGAAATTCCTGCTGAACCTGCAGCAGGGCAAGCCGACCCGGCGCTTCAACTGGACGATGACGATCAATCCGCGGCTCGACACCAGTCCTGAGAATTATCACAAATGGGGTCCCGACCGCACGACGGTGACGCCTGACAATGTCGGCGAGAAGGTGCATCTGCGCGTCGAGCTGCAAAGCCTCTGGCGTCTGCCGCGCTCGAATGCCATCCTCTTCGTCATCCGCTGCTATTTGATGAACATGGAAGAACTCGTCACCGTGCCGAAATGGGCGCGGCGCTTCCCGCGCGTGCTGAAGACGCTGCCGCCAGAGCTCATCGACTACAAGGGCCTCACCCGCTTCCGCGAGACCACGATCGACTGGCTTTCCAAATACGACGATGGGGCGCCGACCAGCCCCGGCATTTATCCGGACTGAGGCGCAGCGATGCGCACCAGCGCCGTGCGTCTTCTCAGACGCGTAAACTAAGCAATGACATATAATCAAGAGGGGAATGCTTCATGACAAGAGTTGCCGTCATCGGCGCCGGTCCTTCCGGGCTTGCCCAGTTGCGGGCCTTCCAGTCGGCCGCACAGAAGGGTGCGGAGATCCCGGAGATCGTCTGCTTCGAAAAGCAGTCCGACTGGGGCGGGCTCTGGAACTATACCTGGCGCACCGGCCTCGACGAATATGGCGAGCCGGTCCACGGCAGTATGTATCGTTACCTTTGGTCGAACGGCCCGAAGGAATGCCTCGAATTCGCCGACTATTCCTTCGAGGAGCATTTCGGCAAGCCGATCGCCTCCTATCCGCCGCGCGCCGTGCTGTGGGACTATATCAAGGGCCGCGTCGAAAAGGCGAATGTCCGCCATTGGGTGCGCTTCAATACACCGGTGCGCATGGTGCGTTTCGATGATGCCACGAAGAAATTCACGGTGACGGCGCATAACCGCGTCGAAGATCAGATGTACGACGAGGAATTCGACTATGTCGTGGTGGCGAGCGGCCACTTCTCGACACCGAACGTGCCTTATTTCGAGGGCGTGAAAACCTTCAATGGCCGCGTCCTGCATGCCCACGACTTCCGCGATGCGCTGGAATTCAAGGGCAAGGATATCCTCATCGTCGGCCGCAGCTACTCGGCCGAGGATATCGGCTCGCAATGCTGGAAATACGGCGCCAAGTCGGTCACCACGAGCTATCGGTCGAAGCCTATGGGGTTCAACTGGCCGGATAATTTCGAAGAACGGCCGCTGCTCACCAGGCTCGAAAACCGCACCGCCCATTTCCTCGACGGTTCAACGAAGGAAGTTGATGCGCTGATCCTGTGCACGGGATACCAGCATCACTTCCCCTTCCTGCCCGACGAGTTGAGGCTCAAGACTGCCAACCGCCTCTGGGCGGACCATCTCTACAAGGGTGTGATCTTCGACAGGAACCCGCAGCTTTTCTATATCGGCATGCAGGACCAGTTCTACACCTTCAACATGTTCGACGTGCAGGCATGGTGGGCGCGCGACGTGATGATGGGTCGCATCACCCTGCCGCCGGAAGAGGAACTGAAGGCGAATTTCGACATGTGGCGGGCCCGCGAGGAGACGCTCGAGGATGCCGAGCAGATGATCTGGTACCAGGGTGACTACGTGAAGGAACTGCTCGCCGAAACCGACTATCCGAGCTTCGACATTGAGGGGACCAACAAGACCTTCATGGAGTGGGAGCACCACAAGGCGGAAAACATCATGGGCTTCCGCGATCACGCCTATCGTTCGCTGATGACCGGCAACATGTCGCCGACGCACCACACGCCCTGGGTCGAGGCGCTCGACGATTCCATGGAGGAATATCTGCGCAACTGATCTTTCCCAGGCTCCCGCGTAACCGAGAAAGGGTCGTCCGTCGCGACCCTTTCCGGCGTGTTTGAAATGAGACGAAGCAAACCCGATCTGCAACTCATTTTCTCAAGGCGTGGTCTTCATGGATTTTCAGAGCAGTGTTCTCGGCCGCATGAGCGGTTTTCTCTATCGTTGCCGTGCGGATGAAAATTACACGATGCTGGAGATGACCGATGGCATCGAACGCATCTTCGGCTATCCGGCAGAGGAGATTATCGGCAACAGCACACGCACCTTCACCTCGATCATGTGTGAAGAGGACGTGCCGCTGATGGATGAGGTCGTCGGCATCGCGCTGGAAAGCCGCACCGACTGGACGATGGAATATCGTATCCGCCACCGTGACGGATATTATGTCTGGGTGACGGAAACGGGTGGGGGCATCTGGGACGAAAACGGCGAGCTGCTTTATCTTGAGGGCAGCATTATCAACATCGAGTCACTCTACCGGCGCATCGACGAGCAGACCGCCGGCATGCGCATCACCGCCTCGAAGACTAACGAGATCCTGCAATCGCTGCGCTACCTGAAGCTGCTCGCCGTCAATGCCGGCATCGAGGCGGCAAGGGCGGGGACGGCGGGTTCCGGCTTCGCCGTGCTCGCCGCTGAGATGCGTCAGCTCGCCAATTCCTCCGAAGAGGCCGCAAGGGCAATCACCAGTGCCCAGCGCAGGGCGGAATAGTGGTTTTTACGAACGCGGCCGGGTCTTCTGCGGATCGTAGTGCGACAGCGGCACCACGATCGCCGGCAAGCGCTTCTGCTGGCCGTCGAGCTTGCCGATCTCAACCTCTGTGCCGACGGCGGCACGGGTGACGTTGACGCGGGCGAGCGCAATCGTCTTGCCGAGGATCGGAGAGCGCGTGGCACTGGTGATAACGCCGACCTGGGCGCGGCCAACATGGACGCAATCGCCGTGGCCGACCGCGTCGTTCGCCTGTATGTCTAGACCGACCATCAGGTGGCGCGGATGCTCCTTGCGGCGCAGGAGCGCCTCGCGGCCGATGAAATCGTCCTGCTTGGACTTGAGCGGCACGGTAAAACCAATGCCAGCCTCGAAGGGGTCGGTCTGGTCGTCGAATTCGTGATGGGCGAAGACGAGGCCTGCCTCGATGCGGACCATGTCGAGCGCTTCTAGTCCCATCGGCTTCAGCCCATAGGGTTCGCCGGCCTTCCAGACGGCATCGAAGACGGTCAGCGCATCCTTCGGATGACAGAAGATCTCGTAGCCGAGTTCGCCGGTATAGCCGGTACGCGAGACGACGACCGGAGCGCCTTCAAAGCCACCGATGCGGCCGACTGTGAAACGGAACCATTCGAGCTCGCCGATCTCAGGCTGGCGTGGCGCCGTCCAGATGATCTCCTTGAGGATGTCCCTGCTCTTTGGTCCCTGCAGGGCGATATTGTGCATCTGGTCTGTCGAAGAGCGTACCCAGGCCTTGAAGCCCTTCTTCTCGGCCTGTTCGCGCAGCCATATGCCGCTGTAGTCGTCGCCGCCGATCCAGCGGAAATTTTTATCGGCGAGGCGAAAGAGCGTGCCGTCGTCGATCATGCCGCCGTGCTCGTAGCACATGGCGGAATAAACAACCTGCCCGGTCGACAGCTTGCGCACGTCGCGCGTCAGGCAATATTGTAAGAGTTCCTCGGCATCCGGACCCGTGACTTCGAATTTGCGCAACGGCGACAGGTCTATGACGGCGGCCTTCTCGCGGCAGGCCCAATATTCCTCGACCGGACCTGCGGAGGAAAACCGGTTTGGCAGCCAGTAGCCGCGATATTCAGTGTAATCCCGCGTCAGTGCCGAGAGGCGGGGGTGGAAGGCGGTTTCCCGCGTCAGGTCTGCGTCGGCGTCAGGGGTCATGCGATAGGCTACCGCTCTTGAGAATTTTTCTTTTCCGGAGAAGGTGCGCACCTGGATATCGGTCGGATCCCAGCCGTTGGCCGCATCGATATCGTCGGGGCAGGAGGAGGAGACGCAGACGAGGTCGGTCAGCGCCCGCATCAGCACATAATCGCCCGGCCGCGACCATGGCTCGTCGAGATAGAGCTGGTTGTTGTGGTCGATATTCGTATTGTAGAAATAATTGAGCGCCTCCCAGCCCTTCCGGCCAGCTATGCCGTAGGGCGCTAGCGCCGCGTTGAAATTGTCGGTGCAATTGACATGGCCGGGATAGCCCATGTCGTCGTAGTAGCGCGAATTGCAGGCGGTCGCGAATGCGTCATGGCGGCCGACCGTGTCCTGGACGACCTCCACCAACGGCTCGAAATCGCGGTCGAAAGCCTTGGACGGCAGGCCGGGGGCGGGATAGCTGCGGCCGAGCAGGGTGCGTGTGACGGTGGAATCGAGCGCAAGATCAAGACCCTTGTCGACCTTGCGGGCGGCGAAGGCCTGGAAATCGGTGCATTGCCGGCCGTAGACATCGATGATCTGGATGAACTCTCCGGCACGGACGAAATAGGCCGAGGCGGTCGCCGCCTTGATGCGGATGTCCTCGATCGGATCGGCCATCGGCTCGGGGAGGGCCGCGGCATAGTCGCGGATCAGCCTGCTGCGCCTGATGCGGATCTCGATCGGCGTTGCCGTGTCCTGCGCGTCAGGCGACATCGCCGTTGCAGGTGCGGCGGCAATCAGCAGACCCTTCATCGTGATCGCAAACTCCGCCTTGCTGCCCGGAATGGAGGCTTCGCTGAACATGCGGATTGCACCTGCCGTGGCGAGATCGGCACCGCGTCGCTCAAGCGCCGTGCGGGTCCGGTCGGCGCCCTCATCACCTGAAGAGAGAATGGCCTTTAGTCCTTCGGCCGAGCCGGTGAAGGCTGCGCCGAGGCCGGTCGATTGAAACCGGCCATTTTCGTCGAGGAAGGAAAGCTCGCAGGCTTGTCCACCTTCGCTGTCGATTAGGGTGACGTGGTCGCCTGCCTCGACGCGAACAACAAGGGATCCACCGCCCTTGCAGCGGTAACGCTCGACACCCTCGGGCAGCGCGGGGATACCGGGATAGCGGATGATGCTTGCCGATACCGGTCGCACCCCTGACATCCCGGGATGGAGATCTCGCATGTGGTCCTCATGGGATTGATGTGCTCTCCGGCACGCAAATCATGCTGACAAAATGCCGCCCGAAAGTAAAGGGATGTTGACTAAAAAGAAAATATCTTCACTATGCATAAAGGGTCGAGACTCGGAAATCCGCTCGGGAACGCGGATCGAGAAAATGCCGGGCAGCCCATGCAATGCCACGGGAGGCGCGTTCAGGGAGACGTACGCAAAGCTACGTCCCGAACAAATAGAATGGGGAATTTCACCGATGACGGATATCGTGGACGCCGGCGTTGCCGCCGGCACCGAAGGTAAACTTATACGCGCGCTTGACTGGAAGGGTGCGTTTTGGGTGGCAGCCGGCGTGCCACCGCTTGTTCTCTTCTCCATCGGCGGTATTGCAGGTACGACCGGCAAGCTCGCCTTTGTGGTCTGGATCATCTCGATGATCATGGGCTTCCTGCAATCCTTCACCTATGCCGAAATCGCCGGCATGTTCGGCAACAAGTCGGGCGGCGCATCGGTCTATGGCGCCACGGCCTGGCTGCGCTATTCGAAATTCATCGCGCCGCTGTCCGTCTGGTGTAACTGGTTTGCCTGGTCTCCGGTGCTTTCGCTCGGCTGCGCCATTGCGGCCGGATATATTCTCAATGCCTTCTTCCCGATCCCGGCAGCGGATTCGCAGGCGGTCCTCGCCTGGATCAGCGCGCATGCCGCTTCGATCACGGCCGATAGCCCCCGCGTCGCCGAATATATTGCTGCCCATGCCGGCACTTCGCCTGAGGATGCGGTCAAGGCGCTGCTGAGCGCGGACGGCGTATCCGCGCTGACGCCGGCGATCCGCAGCTGGTCGCTCGTCAGCTTCAGCATTCCCTTCCTGGCCACCGCCAATATCAACGCCACCTTCTTCATCGGCGGCATCCTGATGCTGATCATCTTTGCGATCCAGCATCGCGGCATCTCCGAGACGGCGAGCGTCCAGAAATGGCTGGCGATCATCGTGCTCGTACCGCTGCTCATCATCGGTCTTTATCCGATCATCAGCGGCCAGATCGTTAGCGCCAACGTCACCGGGCTGGTTCCGCCAACGGCGGCCTATGCCGGCACCGACGGTACCTGGAGCAATGGCGGCTGGACGCTGTTCCTCGGCGGTCTCTATATCGCCGCCTGGTCGACCTACGGTTTCGAGACTGCGGTCTGCTATACGCGCGAACTGAAGAACCCCAAGACGGATACCTTCAAGGCGATCTTCTATTCCGGCCTTGCCTGCTGCTTGTTCTTCTTCCTCGTACCTTTCGCCTTCCAGGGCGTGCTCGGTCATGCGGGCATGCTGGCGCCGGGCATCATTGACGGGACGGGTGTCGCCGAAGCACTCAGCGGACTGATCGGCGCCGGCCGTGTCGTCACCCAGCTTCTCGTCGTGCTGATGATCATGGCGCTTTTCCTCGCCATCATGACCGCGATGGCAGGCTCCTCGCGCACGCTCTACCAGGGCTCGAAGGATGGCTGGCTGCCGAAATATCTCGACCATGTCAACGAACACGGTGCCCCGACCCGGGCGATGTGGACGGACTTTGCCTTCAATCTTTTCCTGTTGGCGATCGCGTCCGATGCTGGCGGCTATTTCTTCGTGCTCGCCGTCTCCAATGTCGGTTACATCATCTTCAACTTCCTGAACCTTAATTCCGGCTGGATCCATCGCATGGATTCCGGTCATGTCGAGCGTCCCTGGAAGGCCCCCACCTGGCTGATCGGCGTCAATACCGTGCTTGCCTTCGTCAACGCGCTCTTCCTCGGCGCCGGCGCGAAGGTCTGGGGCTACGCCAACGCGCTCTGGGTCGGCTTCATCTTCGCCGCGCTTATCCTGCCGGTTTTCGCCTATCGCCACTACGTCCGCGACGGCGGCAAATTCCCGGCCGGCGCCATGGACGACCTCGGGCTCGTGGGCCAGGACCTCGGTGTCAAAAAGGCCGGGATATTGCCATACCTCGCGCTTGCCGGCGGTCTCGCCATCGTATTGATCGCCAACTGGATCTTCCAATTGCCCGCTTAAGGATTGTCGGCCGGGGTATTCTGACAGATTTGTCTGATGCTCGGGCTCGGGCAGAGAAACCATATGCCTGCAGAGGCGTCAGTTGGAAACGGCTGACGCCTCTGCACGCATCTATGCGGTGTCAGGACCCGCCGGAACGTCCGAGGCCACCACGACTATGACTGCACTCACACACCTGAAAGATCGACTTCTCGGGCAGAAGCCGGTCGGCGTTGACTGCAGTGCCTCGGACGCTCGAGCTCCATAGATATGTGACCGTCAACGGCATCGATATCTCTTCCCGCGAGTAGGGCCTGAAAACGCACCCGTGGTGCTGTTGCCGCCCGACTATCCATGCTCGTGTACGAACTCCGAACCTCAAACCAAAGTTTGCGACGCCGATCAGCGATCGAGAGGCAATTTTCACCGTGTGATCTCTGAATAGCATTCATAACATCCTGTGCCGCGTCGTCGGCGCGGTCGGCCATCTGCTCGCCCTTTCGGCTTGTCGCGGTCGTGGCTCTCAGGGCGCGTGATCCGCCTATCGGTGAGATGCGTTTTGAAGTTCGCTTTCCATTCCGTCTCCCAAACGCTTTTTCCTGCTGCTGCCCTGAAATGAGAAAGCGATTTCTTATAATCCATATTATCTACTGTTTTTATAGACAATATGGATCCGGATGAGGCGTTTTCGCATGACCTATTTTCTCAGCCTTCTCGACAAGAGCCCGATCGAACAGGGAAAAAGCGCTAGCGAAGCCTTGCAGGCAAGCGTGCGGCTGGCGATCCGGGCCGAGGAACTCGGCTATCATCGGTTCTGGGTCGCCGAGCATCACAATATGTCTAACCTGGCGAGTTCTGCGCCGGAAACACTGATTGCCTATCTCCTGGCGCGGACTTCGAAAATTCGCATCGGGTCGGGCGGGGTGATGCTCCAACATTACAGCGCCTACAAAGTGGCCGAGACCTTCAATCTTCTCGCCTCGCTTGCGCCCGGCCGCGTCGACCTCGGCGTCGGCAAGGCGCCAGGCGGCTTTCCGCTGTCAACGCGGGCTCTTCAGGCGGCTTTCGATCCAGAAAGGAAGCCGGATTTCGCCGTCCAGCTTTCCGACATCAACACCTATCTTGCGGCTGATCCCAACTATGAAGGTGTGCAGGCGACGCCCTTTCCGCCTCATGCGCCGGAGCGCTTCCTTCTCGGCGCAAGCGTCGAGAGCGCAGTACTTGCCGCAGAGAAAGGCTGGGAGCTGGTTTTTGCCGGTCATCTCAACGGCGATCCGGAGAACCTGCGCAAGACTTTTGAAGCCTATGAACGCGCCTCTGATGGCAAGAGGCCGATCCTCGCGCTGGCTGCCTTCGCGGCGGACAATGAGGAGCAGGCGCGCGAGCGCGTCTGCAATCTGCGCATCGTCAAGGTCTTCCTGCCGAACGGCCAGACCGTGAATGTCGGCAGCGAGGAACAGGCGGCCGAATTCGCAAGGCAGGCCGGTGTCACCGAGTATCGCATCGAGGAAAAAGTGCCGAGCGTGCTGCACGGTACCGCAGCCCAGATCCGCAAGGAACTGGACGAGCTGCATCGCCGCTACGGGGTCAAGGAATTCATTCTCGATACACCGGCACTCGCCGCTTCCGAGCGGCTTTCCTCAATCGAGTTGCTCGCCAAGGAACGGCTTTCCCTCGCAGCCTGACCATCCCCAGGAGGATTGAACCCATGGCCAAGAAGAAAATCACTTTCGGTATCATGCTGCAGGGCCCGGGCGGCCATATGAACGCCTGGAAACATCCAAGCGGCCCGGCCGATGCCAGCACCAATTTCGACTTTTTCGTCAAGACGGCGCGCAAGGCCGAAGAAGCAGGCATCGCCTTCGCCTTCGTTGCCGACGGCCTCTATATCAACGAACAATCGATCCCGCACTTCCTCAACCGGTTCGAGCCGCTGACGATCCTTGCTGCGCTCGCGGCCTCGACCTCGAAGATCGGCCTAGTCGGCACGGTCTCCACTTCCTACAGCGATCCCTTCACGATTGCCCGGCAGTTCGCCTCCATCGACCTCGTCAGCGGCGGCCGTGCCGGCTGGAATGCCGTGACCTCGCCACTCGAAGGCTCGGGCCGCAACTATGGGCGCGAGCATCCCGAGCACGAGCTGCGTTACGAGATCGCTGAGGAATATATCGACGCCATCAGGGGTCTCTGGGACTCTTGGGATGACGATGCCTTCGTGCGCGACCGTCAGAGCGGCGTCTACGCCGACAAGACCAAACTGCACCGGCTGAACCACAAGGGGCGCTTCTTCCGCATCGAAGGGCCGCTCAATATCGGCCGCTCGAAACAGGGCCAGCCGGTGGTTTTCCAGGCGGGCGCCTCCGATTCCGGTATCCGGCTCGCCGGCAAACATGCCGACGCGGTCTTCACCAACGGCGGACCGATCGAGGAAGCGCAGGCTTTCTACAAGCAACTCAAGCAGAGCGCGATCGCGCAAGGGCGACGGACCGCAGAGATCGGCGTCTATCCCGGTATCGGCCCGATCGTCGGCGCGACGGCAGAGGAAGCGGAGGCCAAGTATCAGGCGATCCGCAATCTCGTCACCATTGAAGAGGCGCTGCTCTATCTCGGCCGCTTCTTCGACCATCACGATTTCAGCGCCTATCCGCTCGACGAACCTTTCCCTGATATCGGCGACATCGGCCGCAACAATTTCCGTGCCACGACGGATCGGATCAAGAAGACGGCGCGCGAAAAGGGGCTCACCCTCCGGGATGTCGCGCTCGACGCGGCAACGCCGCGCACGGCGTTCATCGGTACTGCAGATCATATCGCCAACGAGATCATCCGCTGGATCGACGGCGAGGCTGCCGATGGTTTCATCCTTGGGTTCCCCGTCATCGCCGAAGGCTTCGATGATTTTTCCCGCCATGTGCTGCCGCTCCTCGAAAGGCGCGGCTACTTCGATCCCGTCCTGAAGGGTGAGACGCTCCGCGATCATCTGGGGCTGCCTTTCCGCGAGAGCCGCTATGCGACAGATGCCGGTGAGGTCGAACAGGGAAAGGCTGCCAGCGCCTGAGGCGCGGCGGACAATTCCATGAACGTCATTACAAAACCTTCGCGCAGCCACGATCCGGTCGAGACGGGAATTGCCGTCTATCTCGATGAATTCATCGCGCTGCGCCACGACCTTCACCAATATCCGGAGCTTGCTTTTCAGGAGCGCCGCACGAGCAAGCTCGTGGCATCACACCTTTCCTCCTGGGGCTATGAGGTGGCGACGGGCATTGCCGGCACCGGCATCGTCGCCACCCTGGTCCGCGGAAACGGCAAGCGCTCCATCGCCATCCGAGCCGATATGGACGCCCTGCCGATCGAGGAGGCGACAGGCCTTTCCTATGCAAGCAGCAATCCCGGCGTCATGCATGCCTGTGGCCACGATGGCCATACGACGATCCTGCTTGCCGCTGCGCGCTATCTGGCCGAGGCCGGCAATTTCAGCGGTACGTTTCGGCTGATCTTCCAGCCGGCCGAAGAGATCGGTGCCGGTGCTCGCAAGATGATCTCGGAAGGCCTGTTCGAACGGTTTCCGGTCGATGCGGTCTTTGGGCTGCACAATTGGCCGGCCGTGCCGGCCGGTAAGTTCGGTTTCGTTGCCGATGCCGCCATGGCGTCCGTCGATCAGGCGGTCATCCGCATCGTCGGCAAGGGTGGTCATGGCGCCGAGCCGCATCGCGCCATCGATCCGGTGCTGGCATCGGCTTCCTTCATCACGGCGTTGCAGAGCATCGTCTCACGCAATGTCGATCCGCAGGATATGGCCGTCGTCACCGTCGGCTCCATCCATGCCGGGTCAGCGTCGAATGTCATTCCGGAGAGCGTCGAGCTAAAGCTCACCATGCGTGCCTTCAACCAGGCGGTGCGCGACAAACTCCAGGAACGCGTGCCGGCGCTTGCCCTAGCCCAAGCTGAGAGCTTCGGGGCAACGGCCGAGGTCGATTACCGGCTTGGCTTTCCGGCGCTCATCAACCATCGGGCCGAGACGGCCTTTGCCCGCGATGTCGCGCTCTCCTCTTTCGAACCGGAAAGGATCGAGGCTGGGTTCCGCCCGCGCACGGCAAGCGAGGATTTCGCCTTCATGCTGCAGGAGAAGCCGGGCAGCTATCTCTTCGTCGGCAATGGCGACAGCGCGCCTCTTCACAGCGCTCACTATGATTTCAACGACGCGATCATTGCGCCCGCCGCCCGCTACTGGGTGCGGCTTGCCGAGACCTTCCTCACTGACGACAACGGGTGACGAACGACATGAGCGACACGTTTCTCTACACTTCCCCGCTCGACCCCCGCGCCAAGCCGCTGATCGACGAACTTATCCACGAATATGACAGCCGCTACGGGAACTATTTCAGCGATGAGGGTGCCGCGGCAGAGCTCAACCGCTATCCGCCCGAGGCTTTCGCGCCGCCCGTCGGCAATTTCGTGCTGCTGGTACGCGGCGGCGAGACGATCGGCGGCGGCGCTTTCAAATATTATGATGAGCAGACCGCCGAGTTCAAACGCATCTGGACACGCTCTGACCTACGTCGGCAGGGCCTTGCCCGCAAGGTTCTCGTGGAACTGGAAGCGCAGGCCGCCCGCCAAGGCTATTCGCGGGTCTACCTGACGACCGGCTTTCGCCAGCCGGAGGCGGTCGGCCTCTATCTCAACTACGGCTATACGGCGCTCTTCGACCCCAAGGTCGACCCGGAAATCTATAAGACGCTGCCCTTCGAGAAGGATATCCGCCACCTCGCACCGCAGCTGTCGGCCAACGCCGATCGCCCGCCATTACAGGCAGCAGCACGTCGCTGAATCCAGGCAAATAACGCTCCATAAAAAGGGGGATATACGATGGCACTGACGAGTGACTATGCCGGCATCGATACCGGCAGCAGGGCAGGGGACCGAACGCTTCAGGATTATTCCCGACTGAGGATCGTCCCGGCGCGGCATCCCGGCCGGGTTGCCGGCACCATATTCGCTGCTCTCGTCATTGCCGCCGTCCTCTATTCGACCTTCACCAATCCGCGCTGGGGCTGGGATGTTTTTGCCGAATGGTTCTTTGCGGCGCCTGTTCTCGCCGGCCTCGGGCGCACGCTGCTCCTGACACTGTTGGCAACGATCTCCGGTTCGATCCTCGGCACGGCACTGGCGCTTGCCCGTGTCTCGAGATCGCCGCTGCTTTCGGGCCTATCCTGGGGCTACATCTGGCTGCTGCGATCGATCCCCGTGATCGTTCTGCTGCTGGTGCTGAACAATCTCGGCTATCTCTATGAGACGGTGAAGCTCGGGGTGCCGTTCACTGGCACTGTCCTCTTCGAATATCCGACGACACAATTGCTGACGCCCTTTGCTGCCGCGTTCCTCGGTCTCACGCTCAATCAGTCGGCCTTCTTCGCCGAGATCGTCCGCGGCGGCATTCTGTCCGTCGATCAGGGGCAACTTGAAGCCGCTTCGGCGCTCGGTCTCTCGCGCCGTCGTCAGGCATTCCGTATCGTGCTGCCGCAGGCGATGCGTTCGATCCTGCCGACCGGGTTCAATGAGATCATCGGTCTCGCCAAGGCGACCTCCATGGTCTACGTGCTTGCCTTGCCGGAACTGTTCTACACGGTCCAGGTTATCTATCGCCGTAACCTCGAAGTCATTCCGCTGCTGATGGTAGCGACCGTCTGGTACCTCGTCATCATGACGGTGCTGTCGATCGCCCAGCATTATATCGAGCGCTATTTTGCCAAGGGCGCATTGCGCAACCCGAAGCCCTTGCCCTTCCAGTCTTTCCTCAAGCGTTTTGCCCGCCCTTTGCCTACGGCAGCGATCTCTGGCGACTTTACCCGTACCTCCGGCTTCCGTGACGCAGCGGTTCTTCGCACCGGCGGGACGGTGCGCATCCACGGCATTTCCAAGAGCTTCGGCTCTCTGAAAGTGCTCGATGGTATCGACCTCAATCTGCCTGCCGGCAGCGTCACCGCCATTCTCGGTCCCTCGGGCTCCGGAAAGTCCACCCTGCTGCGCGCCATCAACCACTTGGAGCGCGTCGATGCCGGCTTCATCTCGGTCGACGGCGATCTCGTCGGATATGAGCAGAAAGGTGATGTGCTCTACGAGCTCAAGGAAAAGGAAATCCTCAAGCGGCGTGCCGATATCGGTATGGTCTTCCAAAGCTTCAATCTCTTTCCGCACCTGACAGTGCTTGAAAACCTGATCGAAGCGCCGATCCAGGTGCGTGGCGTGAGCCGTGAAGAGGCCGTGCAACTTGCGCAGGAGCTGCTTGCCCGCGTCGGCCTCAGCGACAAGATCAATGCCTATCCGCGCCAGCTCTCCGGCGGCCAGCAGCAGCGCGTCGCCATTGCCCGTGCCCTAGCACTGCGCCCGAAGGTGCTTTTGTTCGATGAGCCGACATCGGCGCTCGACCCGGAACTGGTCGGTGAAGTCCTTGATGTGATCAAGGAACTGGCGCGCACGGGCACGACGCTTGTCATCGTCACGCACGAAATCGGCTTTGCCCGTGAAGTTGCCGACACTGTCGTCTTCATGGATGGCGGCCATATTCTCGAAGCCGACTCGCCGGCCCGCATCTTCAACGGCGCGGAACATCCCCGCACACGTGAATTCCTCGCCAAAGTTCTCTGAAAATAGCAAGGCATCAGCAGATCCCGGCCGCGACGGGCGTCCGGAGGGCATGAAAAGAAAAACAACCCTAAGATGAAATGGAGAAGGGAAATGGCATTCAGAAATAGAGCCAACTACCTGCTTGCCGGAGTCGTCGCCCTGGCGGCAATCGGCCTCGGCACGGCGCAGGCAGCCGAGAAATTCAATCTCAGCCCCGACACGTCGAACCGCGTGCGGGCCGAAAAAGATGAGACCGCGATCAAGGCCATCGCACCCAACTTCAAGTTCGTCGAACCGGGCAAGTTCACCGTGGCCGTCAACGCCTGGGATCCGCCGATCGCAACCTATGCATCGGATGCTGCGACCGTGGTCGGCGCCGATCCGGATCTGGCGCAACTGCTTGCCGATTCCTTCGGCCTCGAGCTGAACCTTGTTTCCGTCGCCTGGGCGGACTGGCCGCTCGGCGTCTCCTCCGGCAAATATGATGCCGTCATCTCCAACGTCACGGTAACCGAGGAGCGCAAGGAGAAGTTCGATTTCTCCACCTATCGCAAGGACGTGCTTGGCTTCTACGTGAAGTCCGACAGCAAGATCAGCGAGATCAAGGAGCCGAAGGATGTCGCCGGCCTCAAAGTCATCACCGGTGCCGGCACCAATCAGGAAAAGATCATCCTGGAATGGGATCGCCAGAATGTCGCCGCCGGCCTGAAGCCGATTGAAGTTCAATATTATGACGACCGTGCCGCAGCTGATCTGGCGCTGCAGTCCGGCCGTGCCGATGTCGAGTTCAATCCGAATGCGACGCAGGCCTACAGCTCCTCAATCAAGGGGCACACCAAGCTCGTCGGTATCGTCTCCGGCGGCTGGCCGCTGACGGCTGAAATCGCCGTCACCACGAATAAGGGCGCCGGCCTTGCCGATGCCGTCACCGTCGCCCTCAACGACCTTATCAAGAACGGCAAATACGGCGAAGTGCTGAAGCACTGGAGCCTGAACGCCGAAGCCATCGACGACGCCAAGACCAACCCGCCGGGGCTGCCGAAGAGCGGTTCGTAAAGGATGGTCTGACGGACGGGCGTTGGAGGTCGCGCCGGTCCGTCCTCGTTTTCATATATTTTGGAGAGTTCTCTCGTGACGATATTTTCCAGACTGCGCATCGCATCGATTGCCGCCATTGCCTCGCTGACAAGCTGCTATACAGGCGTGGCTGCGGCTGATGAATTCGACCTGAGCCCCGAGCAGCCCAACCGCGTGCACGCTCAGCGCAACGAGGCGGCGATCGCGTCCATTCCGAAGGGTTTCAAGTTCGTCACATCAGGCAAATTCACGGTTGCCGTAAGCCCGGGCGGACCGCCGCTTGCCACTTATGCGACGGATGCCAAGACCGTCGTCGGAGCCGATCCCGAGTACGCGAACGCCATTGCCGAAAGCCTCGGGCTGCAGCTTGAGCTCGTCCCGGTTGCCTGGATCGACTGGCCACTTGGCCTGACGTCGGGCAAATATGATGCTGTTATTTCCAATGTCGGTGTCACCGAGCAGCGCAAGGAGAAGTTCGATTTCTCCACCTACCGGAAAGGTCTGCACGGCTTTTTCGTCAGGGCCGACAGCACGATCGCCTCGATCAAGGAGCCGAAGGATGCGGCAGGACTGCGCTTCATCGTCGGCGCCGGCACCAATCAGGAACGCATCCTGCTGAAATGGAGCGATGAGGATGTCGCTGCCGGCCTCAAGCCGCTCGAGCTGCAATATTATGATGACGAGGCAGCAAGTCTGCTGGCGCTACGCTCAGGCCGTGCCGATGTCATCGTCCAGCCGCATGCCCAACTCGTCTATATCGCCGCCCGCGACAAGAACCTCAAACGGGTCGGAACGCTGAGCGCCGGTTGGCCCGATCGCTCCGACGTTGCGATCACCACCCGCAAAGGAAGCGGCATTGCCGATACGCTGACGCTCGCCACCAATGGTCTGATCAGGGATGGAACCTACGCAAAAATCCTTGCGCACTGGCAGCTTTCAGAAGAGGCGCTGCCCGCTTCCGAGACGAACCCGCCCGGCCTGCCGAAATTCTGAGTGAGGACAAGATGAGCGGCAACGCGCTTTCGATCAGCCATATCGGCTTCCTGACACCCGGCAACTACCCGGATGACGACCCGCTCTCCGGCCTCGAAAAGACATTGCAGCTTCTTAGCTTCGGCGAAGAGCTGGGCTTCAACAGTGCTTGGGCCCGCCAGCGGCATCTGGAGCCCGGGATTTCCTCGGCGACCGCCTTCCTGGCGGCCGCCACCCAGCGCACCAGCCGTATCGAACTCGGCACCGCGGTCATTCCGATCGGTTACGAAAGTCCCTATCGGCTCGCCGAAGATCTCTCTACCGTGGATGTTCTATCGAAGGGAAGGCTGAATGTGGGCCTGAGCGCCGGCCGTCCGCTGCATGCCGATCTCATCGGTCCGCTTGCCTTCGACGGCAACTGGCAGAACCATGATTTCTCGCATGCGCGCGTGCTGCGCTTTGCCGACAATCTGAAGGGGACCTATCTCGGTGACGAGAACACCTTCATCAAAACGCCCTTTGGACCCCAGCGCCCGAGACTGCAGCCCTACGCTAAAGGCCTGATCGATCGCATCTGGTATGGCGGTGGCTCATTGCGGTCGGCCTCATGGGCCGGCCGGAACGGCTTCAACCTGCTGATCGGCAATGTCACGTCCGGCGAAGAGACCGATGATTTTTTCGTCGCCCAGTCCCGTCAGCTCGAAGCCTATCGGGCTTCCGGCGGAGCGGAACGGCGCGTGGCGCTCGGCCGGGTCATCGTGCCCTTTGACAGTGCGGATGCAGCCACCCGCCAGCGATACTCAGACTATGCCGCCGGACGATATGAGCGCACGCTGTCTCCCCAGGGTGAACGACGCACGCTGTTTGCCCGTGATCTCGTTGGTCCGTCAGAGCAGATCCTCGAGCGCCTTCTTGCCGATCCCATTTTGCCGCATGTGCGCGAGCTGAGGCTGGAATTGCCCTACGAGTTCGAGCATGACGAATATCGCCAGATTCTACACGACTTCGTCACCCACATTGCTCCCGAGCTGGGCTGGAACACGAAGACCGCCCTCCGGGCGGCGTCGTAAGCGGCGCGACAAACGCCGAAATTGTAGGAAATCTCTCCGTGACGAAATCAGTTGAATACTTTTTCTCCATCAGTTCGCCCTGGTCCTATATCGGTCTTGATGCCTTTGCCGCGCTTGCCGTAAACAACGACATTGCCATCAAGCCATATCTGACGACGGTCGTTGAAGAGAACGGCGGGATTTTTTCGCGCAATCGCCCGGAAATTCGCCGTGCCTACTGGATCCGCGATCTCAAGCGCTGGGCAAGGGTGCGCGGCAAGCCCCTCATCCTTGAAAATCGCCCCGAGCTCAGCGATCCGACGCCTGCCTCCTTCTTCGTCATTGCCGCCTATCTCGATGGCCAGGATTGGATCGGGGTGACGCGCGCCCTACAGCATGCCTTCTGGAGTGAGGCGAAAGATATCGGCAGGCCTGATATCCGCGAAGCGATCGTCAACGCTGTCGGTCTCGATGGCGCGGCCTTGCTGCGACGGCAGGCCGATGACGATGTCCAGCAGAAATGGGCAGCCGATCGCGTTCACGCACGCGAAAGAGGCGTCTTCGGTTTCCCGACTTTTGCCTATGAGGATGAGCTCTACTGGGGGCAGGACAATCTCCCCTTCCTCGAGCGCCATCTTCATGGCGACAAGCCGTAAAGGGCTGACGCAGCGCGTTCTGCCAAAAGCCGGTGGCGGGCTGCAAAGCAAACTCCGGTGCGTCGCAAATGCCGATGCCGGCGGCCTTGCTCTCCACTGGAGCTGCCACGGCGAAAGGGGCATACCGACAGCAACGACAATACCGGCGGCTTCTTCGTCAGAGCGACACCGCCCTGCCTGACGGAACCGAGGCTTGGCGTCCTTGGTGGTAACACTCTGTCGTCGATGCCGCGACGAATTGAAGGACGACCAGAATCCGGTCCGCGACGGGTATTGGATCTCGGTGCGCCGTCGCTCGCACATGGTGCGATATCTCCTGTTGCCCAGTGCTTGTCTTTCCAAATCAGCACTTATCACGGCAATTGACATGGCCGTCCGCCGCACTATTTTAAATTGTCAAGTCATTGGATGAATGCGTCTGGTTGCGATGCGCATACCGCCAGTTGCGCTGTGACTGAAGGATCGGACATGCCCACAACTTGGATGTGTCTGGTTCGCAAAGTGAGACACACGTACAGCGTTTGCATTTGAAAGGTGATCGTCTCCGGAAACATCCCGGAAATAAAGGATCGCGACTAAGCGCCCAGCCGTCCGAATGACGCGCCTGAAAGAGCTTCATCACCGCTGGGCGAACCTCATCATCGTTCGATCAACCACCACACGGAGGTATAAGATGCGCAAGCATGAACTGGTTATCGTGATGACGCTTGCATCTCTTTTCTCGGTTCAGACTGCTCACGCGGACGGGCCTGCCGGTGCAGCCCGTGGCCTGAAGACGGCGCCTGTATTCAGCTATATTTCTGAAAAGCGCCGGACTACAGCACCTTTCGCGCATGTGATGTTCTGCGCTCGAAATCCCGATGAGTGCACTGCTCGCGGCGATGCTTCGGAAGTCTCCTTGGGCCCCTTAGCGGACGAGCAGCTTCGCACTGTCAACACCTCGGTCAACCGCTCGATCCGCTCGCTCGACGACCGGCCCGATCAAGGTGATGTCTGGCAGGTGAACGTCACGGCGGGCGATTGCGAGGATTTTGCGTTGACGAAGCGCGACCACCTCATTGCCATGGGCTGGTCGACGAAGGCATTGCGGATCGCCGTGACCAAGACGCCCTCCGGCAAGGGCCACGCGGTTCTGGTCGTCAGAACCGATCAAGGCGATCTGGTGCTCGACAACCGCACGAATGCGATCAAGGGCTGGAAGGATACGGATCTTCGCTGGCTGATGATCCAGTCGGGCGACAATCCGCGGATATGGTACGAACTTTAGATGCACGGGCATGATACGAGTTCGGGCGGATGTGGGGCGTGGAGATCTTTTGTGCCGCTATCGGTAACCAGATGCGCGGAAGTCACGCGCGTGGAAACACCATCAACTCAGCCGCCGCCCCTTGTTGCCCAGTGAGAAATCCGCCGCCTCGGTTGCGGTCCGCAATATTTGAACACGCCCTGATGGAAGCTTCTTCATCTAATCGGTCTTATCGAAAAGAATCCATTGACCTGCGACCCTGCTTACATCTTCTATCCGCCCCCAACGTCAGGAAGGCGGCCAGGGAGGGCACATGCAGGTCCTATCGAGCATTGAGGCGGTGCGCGCAGCGCTTGCAGCGGTGAGAACAAATGGCGGAGACATCGGTTTCGTGCCAACGATGGGTTATCTTCACGCGGGGCACATGGAACTTGTTGCGCGAGCCCGCGCTGAAAACGAAATCGTTGTTGCTTCGATCTTCGTCAATCCGCTCCAGTTTGGGCCGACGGAGGACCTGACCCGATACCCGCGCGATCTGGAACGCGACAGAACGATGCTGGAAAAGGGTGGCGTCGATATTCTCTTTGCGCCCGCTGTCGAAGATATGTACCCGCACCCGATGAAAACTGTGGTTGATGTGCCGGAGCTTGGCTGCGAGCTCGAAGGCGCCGTTCGACCGGGGCATTTTGCGGGTGTCGCCACCGTTGTCAGCAAGCTTTTCAATATCGTCCAGCCAAGCAACGCCTATTTCGGCGAGAAGGATTACCAGCAGGTCGTCATCATCAAACGAATGGCAGACGATTTGGCTCTGGCGGTGCGTATCGTTTCGGTGCCGACGGTCCGGGATGCGGATGGTCTCGCTCTATCTTCTCGTAACGTCTATCTCAGCGAGGAGGAACGACGCGCAGCGGTCATCATCCCGCGCGCATTGGATGAGGCGGAGCGCCTTGTGGCTCAAGGCCTCTCCGACCCGCAGGTCCTTGAAGCGAAGCTAGTCGGCTTCATCGGCCGTGAGCCCCTGGCAAAGCCGGAAGTTGTCGCTGTGAGGGACGCCTCGACCTTGAAGCATGTGGTGAAAATCGAGGACCCGGTGGTTGTCGCACTGTTCGTGCGGATTGGCACGACCAAGCTCCTCGATAATCGGGTGATCGCGAGAAAAGGTTCGTCTGGAACGGGAGAAGCACAATGAGCGCTGTCAGCTCCGCAAAACGCCTGACGCCAACGCGAATACGGGCGATGAAGGGCGGAACGCCGATTGTGTGTTTGACGGCCTACACTACACCGATGGCGCGGCTCCTGGACGAACACTGCGATCTCCTGCTTGTTGGGGATTCGCTCGGCATGGTTCTTTACGGCATGGAGAGCACCGTGTCGGTGACGCTCGACATGATGATCGCCCATGGCAAGGCGGTGATGCGTGGCGTCGCTAAATCCTGCGTGGTCGTCGACATGCCCTTCGGCAGCTACCAGGAGTCGAAGGAGCTGGCCTATCGCAATGCCGTGCGCATTCTGCAGGAAACAGGGTGCGACGCGGTCAAGCTCGAAGGTGGCGAGGAGATGGCCGAGACAATTTCCTTCCTCACAGCGCGCGGTATTCCGGTCCTCGGGCATATCGGGCTCATGCCTCAGCAGGTTCATACCGCAGGCGGCTACCGATCTGTTGGACATTCCGAGGAGGAGGTTGCCAAGATCCGGCGTGATGCCGACGCGGTCGGCAGCTCGGGAGCCTTTGCGGTGGTCATCGAGGGCACCGTCGAGACATTTGCCCGCGAGGTGACGACGGCAATTCCTGTTCCGACGATCGGGATCGGCGCTTCGGCTGCCTGTGACGGTCAAATCCTGGTTTCGGACGACATACTCGGACTGTTCAATGACTTCACGCCGCGCTTCGTTAAACGATACGACGAACTTGGAAAGAGGGTCGGGGTGGCCGCTGCCGCCTATGCAGAGGAGGTGCGCTCCCGCGCATTCCCCACGGAGAAACATACATTCAAGCGCCGGTCTTGATTGCGCGGCCTATTGCGTTGGAGAGCCCGCCGATAAGCCATATCGGCTCTAACCCACGGAACAGTCGCCAGCGCGGGATTGGCGCGTGAGGTGGCCGAATTGCAGGATCGAGAGCAGAAATCTTAAAAACTGCGTACCGATCCGCGTAAAACTGGGCTGTAATCGTTCCACTTCATACGATAAATGCTTTCTCAGCGACCGCCGCTGAAATTCACTTCCCAAGCCCCGATCGCCTTAAGAACAGCACGCACGAAAACCGACGACGGACCGGCATGATTCCGGCCGCGCAGGAGGAAGACCCATGGCATCCGTTGCCGAGAGCGCCCCCCGCTTTGAAAAGACCGCAATGTCTATCCTGGTGGCAGTCAGCTTCTGCCACATGCTCAACGACATCATGCAGTCGCTGCTTGCCTCGCTCTATCCGCTCTTCAAGGCCAATTATAACCTCGATTTCGTGCAGATCGGTCTCCTGACCATGACCTTCCAGGTCACGGCCTCGCTGCTCCAGCCGCTTGTCGGCATCGTCACCGACCGTTGGCCGATGCCCTATTCGCTGCCTGTCGGCATGGCGAGCACCTTCTGCGGCCTGATCCTCCTCGGCAATGCCGGCAGCTTCGAACTGCTGCTCGTTGCCGCGAGCCTGATCGGCTTCGGCTCGGCCGTCTTCCATCCGGAATCTTCGCGCGTCGCGCGTCTTGCTTCCGGCGGTCGCCACGGCTTTGCGCAGTCCTTCTTCCAGGTGGGCGGCAATGCCGGCCAGGCAATCGGTCCGCTGCTGGCCGCCTTCATCGTTCTGCCGAACGGTCAGCACAGCGTGTCCTGGCTTTCCGGCATCGCCATGGTCGGCATGGTGGTCCTGAGCTGGGTCGGGAACTGGTACATGAGTCACCGCCGCCAGCACGCCAGCAAGGCGGCCCCGAGCCGCACGCTGCCGCTGCCTCAGAGCAAGGTCGTCTGGGCGCTACTCATCCTCGTGTTGCTGACGGCGACGAAGAATGTCTACATGGCAAGCGTCTCGAGCTACTTCACCTTCTACGTCATCGACCGTTTCCAGCTCGATGTGCAGCAGGCGCAGCTCATGCTCTTCCTGTTCTTGGGTTCCGTTGCCACCGGCACCTTTCTCGGCGGTCCGATCGGTGATCGTTTCGGCGCCCGCTTCGTCATCTGGTTCTCGATCCTCGGGGTGATCCCCTTCGCGCTGCTGCTGCCCTATGCGAACCTCTTCTGGACGGGCGTGCTCAGCGTCGTTATCGGCCTGATCTTCGCCTCTGCCTTTTCGGCCATCGTCGTCTTCGCGCAGGAACTGGTGCCCGGTCGTGTTGGCCTAATCGCCGGCGTTTTCTTCGGCTTCGCCTTCGGTGCGGGCGGTCTCGGTGCTGCCTTGCTCGGCGGTTTTGCCGACTCGCACGGTATCGCCTTCGTATATCGCATCTGCTCCTACCTGCCGCTGCTCGGCCTGTTCACTATCTTCCTGCCGCGCATCCCGAAGTATCGAGCGGTTTAGGTTTCGCACTCAGAAAGAGGCACCGAAAGCGTTTCGGTGCCTCTTTTGCGTCAGGGCAAGCGCACGGCGCGGCGTTGCGTTCGAACGAACATTTTTTCCTCGGCCCTCGGCGAAGACGGATCGTCATTTCTTTAATCTACTATTTTGATGGATAATATCCGTCGTATGATGCAGCCATCGACGGCGCGATAGTGGAAGGAAATGATATGTCTGCACCCAAACTGGTCGGTCTTGCCGGCAGCTTCAATCGTCCCTCGAAGACTTTTGCGCTGGTCGAGAATATCGCCGGCCTCGCCGCCGAAAAATATGGCTTCGACAATACGATTTACGACCTGACGGATGTCGGCCCCTCGCTCGGCCAGGCGTTGCGCCGCGACGATCTCGACAATCGCGCCAGGGAAATCATCGCCGACATCGCCAATGCCGACGTCCTCGTCATCGGTGCGCCGACCTTCAAGGGCAGCTATCCGGGTCTCTTCAAACATCTGATCGATCTCATCGACCCGCATGAGCTGCGTGCCAAGCCGATCGTCATCACTGCGACCGGCGGCGGCGACCGCCATGCGCTGATGGTCGAGCATCAACTGCGCCCGCTCTTCGGCTTCTTCATGGCCCACACGCTGCCGACTGCTGTCTACGCCTCGGACCGCGATTTCACCGACTATCGCGTTTCCTCCGAACAGCTTTCCAAGCGCATCGGGGAGGTCATCGGCGAACTCGCCGCCTTCTTTCCGGGCAGAAGCTCAAGGCTGATCGCAGCGGAATAAACAATATCCAAATACGGATTTCAGCGGCGCCTTCGGGCGCCGTTTTGTTTGGAGCGTGCCAGCAGCTGGCATTTAATCCATAAATTTGATGGAATTTTATCCTGCCGCTCTCGAAGACGCGGCAAGAGTTTTTCCGGTGGTGAGAAGACATCAGACGTTCGTGCTTCGCTCGCCATGCCCGTATTTGCAATTATCCGCCTGCTCGGGGCTCGGCCTCATTCAGTCAGACGGGATAAAAAAATGACCAAGAACAAGAATTTCGGCGCCATTTCGCTTTCGCGCCGCGCGGCTCTTACTGTTGCCGCCTCTGCGGCCGCACTCATCGCCTTTGCTGCGCCGGCTCCTTCCTTTGCCGAAGACAAGTCGATCAAGGTCGGTATCATGAGCGGCGAGGACGAGGATGTCTGGCGCGTCGTCACCAGCGAAGCCGCCAAGAAGGGCCTCAAGATCGAGACGATCACCTTCAACGACTATACCCAGCCGAACGAGGCTCTGGAACGCGGCGAAATCGACGCGAACGCCTTCCAGCACCAGCCCTATCTGGACAATCAGGTCAAGCAGCACGGCTACCATATCGTATCCGTCGGCTACACGGGCGTCTGGCCGATCGGTCTCTATAGCAAGAAGCACAAGTCGGTTGCCGAACTGCCAGCGGGCGCCGTAATCGGTGTCCCGAACGATCCGTCCAATGAAGGCCGTGCGCTTCGCGTTTTGCAGAATGAGGGTCTGATCAAGCTCAAGGACGGCACCGGCATTCTGGCGACGATCGTCGACGTCTCGGAAAACCCGAAGAACATCGAGATCCGCGAACTCGACGCCGGTATCGTCGGCCGTTCCATTGATGACCTTGATGCCGGTATCGTCAATACCGACTGGGCGCTGAAGAGCGGTCTGTCCCCGAAGGAGCGCATCGCGCAGGAGCCGATCGCCGACAATCCCTATCGCAACTTCATTGCCGTCAAGGAAGAGAACAAGGATGCCGATTGGGTAAAGACGCTCGTCTCCTCCTATCAGAACGAGACGGTGAAGGCCGAATTCGATAAGGTCTATAAGGGTACGGGCCTCAGCGCCTATTGATTTCGCCGCCCTTAAAAGGGCGTCAGCAACTGAGGCGGCCCTGGCCTTTTGCCAGGGCCGCCTTCAGCGTTTGTGAAGGAACGAGCATGAATTCAATTGTCTCCGCCTTAGGGATCGAGACGCGGCCAGTCGATGCCGAAGAGGTCGTGCGCCTGAAGGATGTCAGGCGCAAGTTCGGTGTGACGGCAGCGCTCGACGGCGTTTCACTCAGCGTGAAGAAGGGCGAAATCCTCGGCATCATCGGCCGCAGCGGCGCCGGCAAATCGACGCTGATCCGCTGCCTCAACGGTCTCGAAAGGGCCGATAGTGGCGAGATCGTTATCGAGGGCCGCAATATTGCAGGCCTTGCCGAGCAGGAGCTGCAGCCCTTGCGCCGCCGCATTGGCATGATCTTTCAGCATTTCAATCTGCTGTCGGCCAAGACGGTCGAGGAGAATGTCGCCCTGCCGCTGAAGATCGAGGGTGTCGCCAAGGCCGAACGGCTGAAGCGGGCGCAGGAGCTTCTGGACCTCGTCGGTCTTTCCGATAAGGCTAGGGCTTATCCGTCGTCGCTCTCAGGTGGCCAGAAGCAGCGTGTCGGCATTGCCCGCGCACTGGCCGCCCGGCCGGCCCTGTTGCTGTCCGACGAAGCGACCTCGGCCCTCGATCCGGAAACGACGCGTTCGATCCTTGCGCTGTTGAAGGACATCAACCGTAAGCTTGGTCTTACCATTCTTCTGATTACCCATGAGATGGAAGTGGTGCGCGGCATTGCCGATCGCGTCGCCGTCATCGATGCAGGGCGCATCGTGGAGGAAGGCCAGGTCTGGTCGATCTTCGGCGATCCGCAGGCGGCGATCACAAAAAGCCTGCTCAGCGGCATTCGCCCGCAGCTTCCGGAACACATTGCTGCACGCCTGTCGCAAACCGGCGGCACGGAAGCTATCCTCAGTGTCGATCTTGCTGGACCGGAAGCGCAAGGCGCGCTTTTTGCCGATCTCTCTGCAGCGCTGCCGCATTCCTTCCGCCTCGTGCACGGTGGTATCGATCACATCCAGAACCAGCCCGTGGCGCGGTTCTTCATTGCCGTTCCTGCGCGCGATCCCGCGCTTGCCGGAACGGTCGAACAATTTCTGAAGGCCCGGTCGGCTCGGGTGGAGGTGCTTGGTTATGTCACCGATCATGATTAATCTGCTGCTGCGCTCCCTCTGGGAGACGGTGCTGATGACAGCTGCATCCGGCCTGATTTCGCTGGTTGCCGGCCTGCCGCTCGGCCTGGCGCTGGTCCTGACGAACCGCGGCGGCATTGCCGAAAATCTCTGGATCAACCGCATTCTCGGCGCCGTCATCAACGGCTTCCGTTCCGTGCCCTTCATCATCCTGCTGGTGGCACTGATCCCGCTGACCCGCCTTATCGTCGGCACCGCGATCGGCACCTGGGCGGCCATCGTTCCACTCGCCATTGCCGCGACGCCATACTATGCCCGTATCGCAGAAGTCTCGTTGCGCGAGGTCGATCGTGGCCTGATCGATGCGGTGCGTGCCATGGGCGGCAATCGCTGGACGATCATCCGCGAGGTTCTGGTGCCCGAAGCCCTGCCCGGAATCGTCGCCGGCTTTACCGTCACGCTGGTGACGCTGATCGGTGCTTCGGCGATGGCCGGCGCCATCGGTGCCGGCGGTCTCGGTGACCTCGCCATTCGTTATGGCTACCAGCGCTTCGAGACCAATGTGATGATTGCGGTCGTGGTCGTGCTCATCGTTCTCGTCTGCGGCATCCAGTGGCTGGGCGACCGGCTGGTCGCCCGCATGGATCATCGCTAGAAATTATCGCCTGAACTGTGCGGCGGGGTGGCTGGCCGGCAGCCGGCCATTGCCGCCGAACAGCTTCTGGCGCAGCGGCCCTTCCACATAGTCGGCCTTGAACAGGCCGCGCTCCTGCAGCACAGGCACGACGAGATCGACGAAATCATGAAGGCTCTCAGGTGCCACAGTGCGTGCGAGATTGAAGCCGTCGATGCCGCCTTCCTCGATCCAGCGCTGCAGGGTATCGGCAATCTGTTCCGGCGATCCGACAATCGGCTTCATGCGGCTGCCGAGCACCATCTGGTCTATGATCTGCCGCTTCGTCACCGGCTTTGCCGCCTGCTTGGTGATTGCCGCTAGTGCCGACTGATTGGCGTTGGTCGAGTTCTGGTCGATCACGTCATCGAGCCCGTATTTCGAAAAATCGACGCCGACGGAGGCCGAATAATGCGCAAGCGACGCTTCGATGCTTGCGTGCCGGCGATAGTCCTCGAGCTTCTCCTGCGCTTGGGCTTCGGTCTTGCCGACAACGACGGTAATCAGGCTCAGGATCTTGATCGCATCCGCGCCGCGGCCATTGGCAAGCGTCTTGGCGCGAAGCGCATCGACGGTCGGCCGCGCCGATTGCGGCGTCGGTCCGGCGATGAAGACGCATTCGGCATGGCGGGCGGCGAAATCCTGTCCGCGTGCGGATGCGCCGGCCTGGAAGAGCAGGGGCGTGCGCTGCGGCGAGGGCTCCGAGAGATGGATGCCCTCCATCTTATAATACTGGCCCTGATGGCTGACGGCCCGCACTTTAGCGGCATCCGCAAAGACGCTGCGTTCCCTATCGCGCAGCACCGCACCGTCATCCCAGCTGCCTTCCCAGAGCTTATAGAGGATTTCGAGATATTCCTCGGCGGCGTCGTAGCGCGCATCATGCTCCGGCAGCTTGTCGAAACCCATGCTGCGGGCAGCGCTATCGAGATAGCCTGTCACGATGTTCCAGCCGATGCGTCCCTTGGTCAGGTGATCGAGGGTCGACATGCGCCGCGCCAGCAGGAAGGGCGGCTCATAGGTCGTATTGACGGTGACGCCGAAGCCGAGGTGCTTCGTGACGTAGGCCATTGCCGAAATCGGCATTAGCGGATCGTTGACCGGGATTTGCGCGCCCGTCTCGATGACCGGGCCCGGGCTGTCCTTATAGATATCGTAGACGCCAACAATATCGGCGAGAAATATGCCGTCCAGCTTGCCGCGTTCGGCCGTGCGCGCAAAATCTGCCCAATAATCAAGATCGGTATAGTTGACCGAACGATCCCGCGGATGCGTCCACATGCCGTGATTTATGTGTCCGACGCAGTTCATGTCGAAGGCGTAGATCTGCATTTTCTTCATCAATACTGTCCTGAGATGTTAGTCGGTCACTTGGTGGAATTATCGGGCAGATCGGGAAACCACCGGATCTCTCTCGTTATTTAGAAGCAAATTATCTCGCATGCCCGATTTCGGGAATTTTCTATCTCTATAAAATCTATGAATTTTACAATGATCTAACCACATTCCGGGGTGGAATGATTTTGAACATTGCGGGAGAGGGATATGAAAATCAACCGACGCAACCTTCTGGGTACGGCCGCTGCCGCTGTCCTCACCTTGACCACCTATGCGGCCCACGCTGCCGACGTCACGCTGAATATCGGCTACCAGCGGATCGTCGAGCCGTCACGCGTGCCGCAGGCCGACGGTACCTATGAAAAGGAGACCAAGGCCAAGATCAACTGGCAGAAATTCGATAGCGGCGCCGATGTCATCACCGCCATCGCTTCCGGTTCCATCGATATCGGTTATGTCGGCTCATCGCCGCTTGCCGCTGCTGCCAGTCGCGAACTGCCGATCGAGACGATCTATGTCGTCGGTCTCATAAGCGACGCCGAAGCGCTCGCCGTCAAGAACATCACCAAGCCAGAAGATTTGAAGGGTAAGAAGATCGCCACGCCCTTCGTTTCGACCGCGCATTACAGCCTGCTGACGGCGCTGAAGCATTGGAAGGTCGATCCGAAGTCGGTGCAGATCCTCAACCTGCGTCCGCCGGAAATCGCTGCTGCCTGGGAGCGCGGTGATATCGACGGCGCCTATGTCTGGGACCCGGTGCTGGCGCAGCTGAAGAAGAGCGGCAGCGTGCTCGCCACTTCGGCCGATGTTGCCAAGTGGGGCGGCCCGACCTTTGACGCCTGGATCGTCAGCAAGAAATTTGCCGAGGCCCATCCTGAAGTGGTCACGGGCTTCGTGAAGGTCACGGGTGCGGCTTATGCCTCCTACCTCGCCAATCCGGATAGCTGGAATGCGAAATCACCGGAGGCCGAAAAGATTGCCAAGCTTACCGGTGCCAAGACCGATGAAGTGCCGGCTCTTCTCAAGGGCTACATTTTCCCGAGCCTGAAGGAACAGGCGAGCGCCGATCTCCTCGGTGGCGGTACGACGAAGGCCGTCGCTGAAACCTCGGCCTTCCTTCTGGAGCAGGGCAAGATCCCCGGCGTTCTGAGGGACTACAGCCCCTATGTTTCCGACCGCTGGGTCAAGGAAGCAGCCAAGGCAGGTCTTTGATCCTCCCAAGGGTCCCGGCGTGGCTTCGGCTGCGCCGGTTTTTTCTCAAACAGGTGATGCCCATATGAGCATACTTTCACTACAGTCCCTGTCGCTCGATTATGCCGAGGCAGGCAGTCGTCGGAAGAGACGTGTGCTCGATGGCGTCAACCTGCATATCACTTCGGACGAATTCGTGGTTGTCATTGGCCGTTCCGGTTCCGGCAAGACCAGTCTTCTCAATATTGCTGCAGGTTTCACTGAGCCGAGCGAGGGGCGCGTGCTGGTCGACGGCAAAGAGATCGACGGGCCAGGCGTAGACCGGGCCGTGGTGTTTCAGGACGACGCGCTCTATCCCTGGCTGACCGCAGCCGGCAATGTGGCCTTTCCGCTGAAGCTTCAGGGCATCCCGAAAGGCGAGAGACAGCGCCGCGCGGAGGAACTGCTGGTGAAAGTCGGGCTCGATGGCGCGGGTCACAAGAATATCTGGGAACTCTCAGGCGGCATGCGCCAACGCGTCGGCATCGCTCGCGCGCTCGCCTCCGGCCCTCGCTTCCTGTTGCTTGATGAACCACTCGGTGCGCTCGACGCGCTGACACGCAGCCGCATGCAGAAATTCCTGCTGGATGTCTGGGCAGAAAGCAAAACGGGTGCCCTGCTGATCACCCACAGCATTGACGAGGCTCTGTTGCTTGCAACACGCATCATCGTGCTGGCGCCCAATCCCGGCCGTATCGTCGCCGACATCAAGACCGAGTTTGGCAAGGCGTTGCTCGAAGGCAGAAGCGTCAAGGAGATCAAGGCGCTTACTGCGTTCAAACATCTGCATGACGAACTGACCGCACTCATCCACGCGGATGAAGAGGAGATTGCCGCATGAGCGTCGAGGCGGAAGCACTTACGACAGCAGTGTCGGATCGACCGGTAGAGGCGCGGCCGAAACGCCGCGGCACGCTGCCGATCTCGCTTGTAACAATAGCGGTCATTATTGCCGGCTGGAGCCTTGCTTCGGCCTATGGTGCCGTCTCGCCGGTCTTCCTCCCGTCGCCGCTCGTCGTAGCGAAATCGCTTGCCAATGTCGCGGTCAACGGCTTCGTCGATTCCACGCTTGCCGAACATACGCTCGCAAGCCTGCTGCGCATCTTTGCAGCGCTCGCCGTCTCGCTCATCATCGGTGTGCCGGCAGGCCTAGCGATCGCCACGAGCCGTATCGGCAAGGGCATCCTTGATCCGATCGTCGAATTCCTGCGGCCCCTGCCGCCGCTGGCCTATCTACCGCTGATCATCATCTGGGTCGGCATCGGCGAGGCGTCGAAGGTCACCGTCATCTCGCTCGCGATGCTGCCACCGGTCATCCTGTCGACGGCGTCAGGCGTCAAATCCGCGCCGGGCGATTTCGTCAACGCTGCCCGCTCCTTCGGGGCGAGCCGGCTGCAGGTGCTGCTGCATGTCATTCTTCCAGGCGCCATTCCGTCGATCCTGACGGGGACGCGCATTGCGCTCGGCGCCGGCTGGTCGACGCTGGTCGCGGCCGAGCTCGTTGCGGCAAGCCAAGGCCTCGGCTTTATGATCCAGTCTGCGGCGCAGTTCCTCGTGACCGATATCGTCATCGGCGGGATCATCGTCATTGCCGCGATTGCCTTCCTGCTGGAGATCCTGGCGCGGTTGATCGAACGGTTGTTTGTGCCCTGGGCCGCGCATCGCTGAACGTCTATCATCGCCTTGCCGATGAAATTATCCTAAGGCTGTATCGCGCCGCGTCACCGCAAAGTGGTAGCGTGGCGCGCAGACGATGCGGAGGATGATATGACGAAGAAGACGCTGTCGGACTGGGAGGCGCTGGCGGAAAAGGAGCTGCGCGCAGCACCGGATACGCTGACCTGGCACACGCCCGAAGGCATCGACGTCAAACCGCTCTATACGGCCGCTGATCTTAACGGTACGGATGCGGACAGCCTGCCGGGCTTTGCGCCTTTCACCCGCGGCCCGCGCGCCACCATGTATGCCGGCCGGCCCTGGACGATCCGGCAATATGCCGGCTTTTCGACCGCCGAGGAATCCAACGCCTTCTATCGCCGCAATCTCGCCGCCGGTCAGAAGGGCCTCTCCGTTGCCTTCGATCTCGCCACCCATCGCGGCTATGACAGCGATCATCCCCGCGTCGTCGGCGATGTCGGCAAGGCGGGTGTTGCGATCGACAGCGTCGAGGACATGAAGATTCTGTTCGACGGCATTCCGCTGCAGGATATGTCCGTTTCCATGACGATGAATGGCGCGGTCATCCCGATTCTGGCGAATTTCATCGTCGCCGGCGAGGAGCAGGGTGTTTCGAAGGCGGAGCTTTCCGGGACCATTCAGAACGACATTCTCAAGGAGTTCATGGTCCGCAACACCTATATCTACCCACCGGAACCCTCGATGCGCATCGTCGCCGATATCATCGAATATACGGCGAAGGAGATGCCGAAATTCAATTCCATCTCGATCTCCGGCTATCACATGCAGGAGGCCGGCGCGACGTTGGTGCAGGAGCTTGCCTTCACCCTCGCCGACGGGCGCGAATATGTGCGTGCGGCGATCGCCAAGGGGCTGAATGTTGATGATTTCGCCGGCCGGCTCTCCTTCTTCTTCGCGATCGGCATGAACTTTTTCATGGAGGCGGCCAAGCTTCGCGCCGCCCGCCTGCTCTGGACCCGCATCATGGAGGAGTTCCAGCCGAAGAAAGCGTCTTCGCTGATGCTGCGCACCCACTGCCAGACATCGGGGGTCTCGCTGCAGGAGCAGGATCCTTATAACAACATCATCCGCACCGCCTTCGAAGCCATGTCGGCCGTGCTCGGCGGTACGCAGTCGCTGCACACCAATTCCTTCGATGAGGCGATCGCGCTGCCGACGGAGTTTTCCGCTCGCATTGCCCGCAACACGCAGCTCATTCTGCAGCACGAGACCGGCGTTACCAACGTCGTCGACCCGCTCGCCGGCTCCTATTATGTCGAGAGCCTGACGAAGGAACTGGCTGACAAGGCCTGGGCGCTGATCGAAGAGGTCGAGGCGCTCGGCGGCATGACGAAGGCCGTCAATGAAGGCTTGCCGAAACGGCTGATCGAGGAAGCCGCCGCCCGCCGTCAGGCCGCCGTCGACAAGGGCGATGAGGTCATTGTCGGCGTCAACAAATACCGGCTGGAGGCCGAACAGCCGATCGACATTCTCGAAATCGACAACAGCGCGGTGCGTGCCGCGCAAATCCGCCGCATCGAGGAGACCAAGCGCCGTCGTGATAGCGTGAAGGTCAAGGAGGCGCTAACAGCACTTCTGGAGATTGCCCGCAGCGGCAATGGCAATCTGCTTGCAGCCGCCGTCGAAGCAGCGCGGGCGCGTGCCACCGTTGGCGATATCTCGGATGCGATGCGCGACGTTTTTGGCGATCATTTTGCCACGCCCAAGGTTATCCGCGGCATCTATGGTGCAGCCTACCGGGACGAGCCCGAGCTTGACGTGCTCAAGGTGCGTATGGCGGAAGTGACCGAGGCGATGGGTAGAAAGCCTAAGATCATGGTCGCCAAGCTCGGCCAGGACGGACATGACCGCGGCGCCAAGGTCATTGCCTCGGCCTTCGGCGATGTCGGTTTCGATGTTCTGGCCGGCCCGCTGTTCCAGACGCCGGAGGAGGCGGCCGGCATGGCGCTCGGCGAGAAGGTCAATGTCATCGGTGTCTCGTCGCTGGCGGCCGGTCACCGGACGCTGCTGCCGCAGCTTATCGACCGGCTGAAGGAGCAGGGCGGCGGCGATATCATCGTTGTCTGCGGCGGCGTCATTCCCCGGCAGGATTATGAATTCCTGCACGAACACGGCGTTGCCGCCGTGTTCGGTCCGGGTACCAATGTGCTTGAGGCCGCGAATTCCGTTCTCGACCTCCTGCAGGGGATCAGGCGAAACCAGTAGCTCAGAGCAATCCGCGCTTTGCGAGGTTGCTCATCAGCGTGGAGATGCCGAAGGTCCAGGGCGGGCATTCCGTCGAAAGCCTGACGGTATTGACCAGCGCGCCGAGACCGGCGGACGAGATTTCCACGACGTCGCCGATCTTGTGGGTGAAGCCCTGGTTCTTCGCATCGCGGTCCTGCGTCGGCGCAAAGAGGGTGCCGAGGAACAGCAGGAATCCGTCGGGGTACTGATGGTGAGCGCCAACCGTCTGCTTGACGAGATCGGTCGGGTCGCGGCTGATCTGTGACATGGAGCTCTTGCCGTGCAGCACGAAACCGTCTTGGCCGGTGACCTTTAGGTCGAGCTCGGCCTTGCGCACGTCGTCGAGACTGTAGCTCGCGTCAAACAGTCGAATGAAAGGTCCGATCGAGCAAGAGGCGTTGTTATCTTTCGCCTTGCCGAGCAGCAGCGCGGAGCGGCCTTCGACGTCACGCAGGTTCACGTCATTGCCGAGTGTCGCACCCTTTATCTCGCCGCGGCTATTGACCGCCAGCACGATTTCCGGCTCCGGATTGTTCCAGGTCGAGATCGGATGAAGACCGACGTCGGAACCCCAGCCGACGGAAGAGAGCACCGGAGACTTGGTGAAGACTTCGGCATCCGGGCCGATGCCGACTTCGAGATATTGCGACCAGATGCCTTCCTCGATCAGCGCCTGCTTCACCTTGGCAGCTTCGGGCGAGCCGGCCTTGATGTTGGTCAGGCTGCCGCCGATCAGCGTGCTGACGCGCTCGCGGATCGAGGCGGCGCGATCCGGGTTACCGGCCGCCTTCTCCTCGATGACGCGTTCGATCATCGACTGTGCGAATGTTACGCCGCAGGCCTTGATCGCCTGCAGGTCGGCCGGCGCCAGAAGATAAGCCTTGCTCGCATCCGGCTTGCCGGTGCTGTTGGCGGCGATCGCTTCCAGCGTGCCGAGCGTTTTACCGGCGGCGGCCCGGACGAACTCTGCGGCATCGGCTCGTTCCAGCAGCGCGCTCAGCGTCGGCGCTTCGGGGGAGGTGATATCGACAAGTGCGCCGTCGCGAAGCGTCACGACGCTCGGTCCGACAACATTAGGATTCCAGGCGCGGCCGACAAACAGGCCGCCCGAAGCGGTCGCATCGAGGGGAGAATGGGACATGGTGATCTTCCGTCACAGGGCGGAGCGGGGAGCGCTCCTGCAGAAAGGGATAGCTGCCGTCCTCCTACCCGACGGCTTGCGAAAATCGAGCATATTCATCGGGCAAGAGCAAGTCTCAGCGGGCGAAAAGCGGTTCGCATCGGCGGCTTGCGCCCGCGACGCAATGGAGCACCCAAGCGGCATTTCATCATAACTTATAACTATTTAGATACAAAATAACCGTTTTATTTCATATATTTACCAATGCGGCAAAAGAGTTTTGCCGCTGATCTTGCCTTGACAGGGCCTCTCTTTCGCTGTCTGTTTTGCACTATGGAGAAGGGTCGGCGGCTGCCGATTCCGGAAATTTCGCGGGAGGAAATACTGCGATGCTGAGATTTGCCGTCGTCGGGATCGACCATGGGCACACGTTCGATCATGTGAAGGGACTGCTGGCCGCGGGTGCCGAATTCGTCGGCTATTGCCCGCAAACGACTGTGCCTGCAATCCGCGAAATGTTCGAGAAGACCTATCCGGATGCGCCTCAGATCGATCGCGAGAAGATCTTCGCCGATCCCTCGATCGACGTCATCTGCATTGCCGCCATTCCGCGCGACCGCGCTGGCCTTGCCATCCGCGCCATGAAGGCTGGCAAGGATGTGATGACCGACAAGCCGGGTGTCACGACCTTTGCCCAGCTGGAAGAGGTCAAACGTACTGTTGCCGAGACCGGCAAGATCTTCTCCATCTGCTTTTCCGAGCGCCATTGCGTGCGCTCCGCCGTCAAGGCCGGCAAGCTGGTGAAGGAAGGGGCGATCGGCAAGGTCATCCAGACGCTCGGCATGGGGCCGCACCGCTTGCAGCTGCCGACACGGCCGGACTGGTTCTTCGATCCGGAAGCCTTCGGCGGCATCATCGTCGATATCGCTTCGCATCAGGTTGATCAGTTCCTGTTCTACACCGGCTCGACGACGGGTGAGGTGGTCGCAAGCTCCGTTGGTAATTTCGGCATGCCGGAAAAACCTGATTTCCAGGATTTCGGCGAAGTGCTGCTGCGTTCCGACAAGGCAAGCGGTTATGTCCGCGTCGACTGGTTCACGCCGGAGGCGCTGCCCACCTGGGGCGACGGACGCCTGACCATTCTCGGCACCGAAGGTTATATCGAGCTGCGCAAATATATCGATATCGCCGGCCGGCCCGGCAAGGATCATCTCTTCCTCGTCAACGGCAAGGAGATGACGCATATCGATTGCAGCGGCGAGAAGCTCGACTATTTTGATGCCTTTGCCGCCGATGTAAGCGACCGCACCGAAACGGCGATGACGCAGAACCACGTTTATGAGGTCTGCCGCCTTTCAATCGAAGCACAGACCAAGGCCGCCCGCATCGGCACCCGCTGAGGAAAACATCATGACACGGAAACTGCGCGTGGGCGTCATCGGCGCGGGCATTGCAGAACGGCATCTGACAGGCTTCGGCTGGAACCGCGATCTTTTCGAGGTTCCCGTTCTCTGCTCTCTCGACGCGGATCGCGGCCAGCCGCTCTGTGAGGAGCACAAAATTCCTGAATATACCCAGGATACGGATTCGCTCTTCACACGCGACGATCTCGATATCATCGATATCGCCACGCCGCCGAGCTCACATTTCGAGCTTTGCAAAAAGGCAATCGAAAGCGGCAAGCACGTGATATGCGAAAAGCCGCTCTTCGGTTCCATCGCCGAAGTGGACGAGATGGCGCGCATCCTGGCGCGTTCGAACGGCCGCAAGCTGATGCCGATCTTCCAGTATCGTTACGGCAGCGGCCTGCAGAAGCTGAAGCTGTTGATCGAGCGCGGCCTGGCCGGCAAGCCGTTCCTCACCACCATCGAAACGCATTGGTGGCGCGGGCCGGACTATTATGCCGTGCCGTGGCGCGGCAAGTGGGCGACGGAACTCGGCGGCGGCCTGCTCGGCCATGCGATCCATGCCCATGACATGCTGAACTATGTACACGGCCCATGCGCCGAGGTGTTTTCCTATGGCGCGACGCTGGTCAATCCGATCGAGGTGGAAGATACCGCCGCGCTATCGGTGAAGATGCAGAACGGCTCCCTCGCCACGCTCTCCATGACGCTCGGCTCACGCAAGGAGATCTCCAGACTGCGCTTCTGCTTCAGCGATCTCGTCGCCGAAAGCATTCTGGAACCCTACACGATGGGTCGCGATCCCTGGACCTTCATCGCTGGGACCGAGGAACATCAGGCCCGCATCGACGCAGCGCTTGCCGGCTACGAAGCCAAGGAAGACGGTTATACACGGCAGTTCGAGCTGTTCCATCAGGCCCTTATGGAGAGCAACGATCCGCCAGTCACCCTGCAGGACGCGCGCAATTCGCTGGAGCTCGTAACAGCCGCCTATTATTCGCAGCGTACCGGCCAGCCGACGCCGATGCCGATCACGGCCGATCATCCGCTCTATCGTTCCTGGCTGCCGGAAGAAGATCGGCGCGTTGCGGCTGGCGTCTGAGGTAGTGAAGATGCTGAAATCATTCGAACATATCGGTATGACCGTCAGCAATATGGATCGTGCCATCGAGTTCTATTGCGGTCTGCTCGGGCTAAAGTTGCAGCTGCGCAAGCAGATGCCTGATGGCATGCAGGTTGCCTTCCTCGACGCTGGCGGCGGCATGCTGGAAGTTTTCGCCCCGCCTGGCGGGGCCGCTCGCGCGGTCGATCTTCCCGAAGGAACGGCAGGCGTCAAGCACATCACCTTCCATTTCGAGAATGTCGAAGAAACCTTCGCGCAGCTGGAAGCGGCAGGCGTCGAAATCAAGGAACGGCCGCGCTTTGCCGTCCATTCGGAGATGCTGAACAGGATCGCCTTTGTCCGCGATCCCGATGGCATCATTGTCGAGCTTGCGGAGCGGTCGCAGAACCGGCTTGGCTGACAGCTGTGCGGCGATGAGCTGAAAGAAAAAGGGCGCGGTTTGGGCCGCGCCCTTCAATTCTTTATCGGCGTTCGCCCGATGCCTTTTTCTTGGCTTCGTCATCCACCAGCTCGTACCATATGGCGTTGAGGACGGCGAAGGCGGCTGCCAGCGGCAGGCCGAGTATCCATGCGAAATACCACATCGTTTCGTCTCCTCAGTAAGCGTGGCTGTTTTTGTCGGTGATGCTCTTCTCGTCGACCTTGCCCCACAGCACCTTGTAGACCCAGGCGGTGTAGGCAAAGATTATCGGCAGGAAGATGACCGTAACCACCAGCATGATGAAGAGCGTCTGGTGGCTCGACGACGCATCCCAGACCGTCAGGCTCGACCTCGGATCGAGCGAAGAGGGCAGGATGAAGGGGAACATCGACAGACCGACCGTCGAGATGATGCCTGTTATCGAGAGGTCGCTGAAGAGCAGGGTCATGACTTCCAGCCGTGCTCGCATGGCAAGGAAGGCGGCCGCCGCACCCAGGAAGCCGAGTACCGGAGCGGCGATCATCCAGGGATGGGTGACGTAATTGGCAAGCCATGCACCGCTTTCCAGCGCCACCGTCTTCAGAAGCGGGTTCGACGGGCCGACCGGACTGATATCGCTGGTGATGCGATAACCGCTGACACCGGCCCAGAGCCATAGGCCGCCGAGCGCAAAGAGCACGATGACCACAAGCGCTGCGATGCTGCCGAAGCGCCGGGCGCGATCGGCAACCGGCCCTGTTGCCTTCAGCACCAGCCATGCGCTGCCATGCATTACCAGCATGGCGACGGAAAGCAGGCCGCAGAGAAGGGCATAGGGGTTCAGAAGCGCGAAGAACGAGCCCTCGTAGAAGATCCGCATATCGTCCGCGAAGCGGAAGGGAATGCCTTGCAACACGTTGCCGACGGCAACGCCGAAGATCAGCGACGGCACGAAACCGCCGATGAAGAGCGCCCAGTCCCAGCCGTTTCGCCAGCGCGCGCTGTCGCGCTTGGAGCGATACTTGAAGCCGACCGGACGCAGGATGAGCGCGAAGAGGATCGCAAACATCGCCAGGTAGAAGCCCGAGAAGGAGACCGCGTAGAGCGGCGGCCAGGCGGCGAAGATCGCGCCGCCTGCGAGGATGAGCCAGACCTGATTGCCTTCCCAGGTGGCGCCGATCGTGTTGATGGCGACACGGCGTTCCGCATCGGTCTTGGCGACGAAGGGCAGGAGCGTCCCGACGCCGAGGTCGAAGCCGTCGGTGACGGCGAAGGCGATTAGCAGCACGCCGAGCAGCACCCACCAGATGAGGCGCAGGGTTCCATAATCGATGAGTTCATGAAGGATCATGACAGGTCACTCCGCGGGAACGAGGGTTTCGGAAATGAGCTTGGCTTCCGGTTCGTGGTCCGGTTCCGGGCCCTGGCGGATCGCCCTGAGCATCAGGCTCATCTCGATGATGATCAGGGTCGTGTAGAGTGCGGCAAACCCGATGATGGTGAGCAGCACTGCCCAGGCGCCGTGATTGGAGACGGCAACCGCCGTCGGCAGCACGCCTTCGATCACCCAGGGCTGACGGCCGATTTCGGCAACCACCCATCCGGCTTCGATAGCGATCCAGGGCAGAGGGATGGCAAAGACCGCGATGCGCAGCAACAGCGGATATTTGTCCAGATGTCGGCGGGCCGACAGCCAGAAGAAGGTTGCCGTCAGAACGATGAAGAACATGCCGAGGCCGACCATGATGCGGAACGACCAGAAGAGCGTCGGCACATGCGGGATGGTATCGCGTGCCGCCTGGGCAATCTGTTCGTCGGTCGCCTGACGCGGATCGTCGACATAGCGCTTCAGGAGCAAGCCATAGCCAAGGTCGTGGCCCAGATCTTCGAAGGAGCTCCGGACTTCCTGGGCGACCTGATCCTGGGCCGGGGCGGAACGGATCTGCATCAGCGCATCGTAGGCCTTGATGCCGTCACGGATACGGATCTCGGCCTGCTGTTCCAGCTTGTCGATACCGGGAATTTCCGTCGTCAGCGAGCGCGTGCCGATCAGGCCCATGACCCAGGGGATATGGACGGCGAAATGTGTCTCGCGTGCTTCCTGGTCCGGGAAGCCGAAGGCGGTGAAGGCGGCCGGAGCCGGCTCCGTCTTCCACATGGCTTCGATCGCAGCGAGTTTCATCTTCTGGTTTTCGGTGGCGAGATAGCCGCTTTCGTCACCGAGAACGACCACCGACAGCGCCGAAGCGAGGCCGAAGGAGGCGGCGACCGTCATCGAGCGCTTGGCAAGCTCGATATGCCGGCCCTTCAGCATGTACCAGGCCGAAACGCCGAGCACGAAGATCGAGGCGCAGACGTAGCCGGCTGAAACCGTGTGGACGAATTTCGCCTGGGCGACAGGGTTGAAGACCACGTCGAAGAAGCTGACGATCTCCATGCGCATCGTCTGGGGATTGAGCGCGGAACCGACCGGGTTCTGCATCCAGCCATTGGCGATGAGGATCCAGAGCGCGGAGAAATTCGAGCCGAGCGCCACTGCCCAGGTAGCGACCAGATGGCCGACCTTGGACAGCTTGTCCCAGCCGAAGAAGAAAAGGCCCACAAAGGTCGCTTCGAGGAAGAAGGCCATCAGGCCCTCGATTGCAAGTGGCGCACCGAAGATGTCGCCGACATAATAGCTGTAATAGCTCCAGTTCATGCCGAACTGGAATTCCATGACGATACCGGTTGCGACGCCCAGCACGAAATTGATGCCGAAGAGCGTGCCCCAGAATTTCGTCATCTGCCGCCAGATCTGGCGGCCAGTCATGACATAGGTCGTCTCCATGATGGCAAGCAGCACGGAAAGGCCGAGCGTCAAGGGCACGAACAGAAAGTGATAAAGCGCAGTCAGCGCAAATTGGAAGCGCGATAGCGCTACGATGTCTAGTTCCATTGTCTTACTCCCACGGTCCCACGGGGTATCAAGAAGTTTCCGCATGGCCGGCTGGCCGTGCGGAGCATGCCTGTTCGCTCAATCCGGCCGAAGCCGGTTGAGCGCCTTTTCGAACGCCGCCTCTCCACGGCGCGAAACTTCTGAGATGCGGCCGTCCTCGATGACGGCGATCAAGTCTGCAAGCGCCGCTTCGCGGCGAATATGTGTGGCAATGACAAGCGCGCGGCCTTCCGCTCTCAGCGCGAGGCGATGCAGCACATCGCGGGCGGTGCGGCCGTCGAGCCCCTCGGTCGGCTCGTCGAGCAGCCAGAGCGGCGTGTCGCGCAAGAAGAGGCGGGCGAGCGCCAGCCGGCGCGACTGGCCGCCGGAAAGCCCCATGCCGCCTTCGCCGAGCGGGGTATCGAGGCCTGATGGCAGCGCATCGACATCGGCAAGCAGGCCTGCGGCTCTGAGCGCGTCTCGCAGTCGGTCATCTTCAGCATCGGGCGCCGCGAGCAGCAGGTTGCCGCGCAGCGTGTCCTGGAAAAGCTCGGTGCGCTGGATGAGCAGCGTTGCGTCGAGCGCTGCGGCCATGCCGGCACTTGGCGGCAGTTCGCCTGATAGTAGCGACAGCAGGGTCGATTTGCCGGCGCCGCTGCTGCCGACCACGGCCATGTGCTCACCGCGGCGAAGTTCGAACGTCACCTCCCGCAAGGCCGGCAGTGCCGCCCCATCATTGGCGACGGTCACATTCTGCAGCGCGAAGGCGAGCTCATGGGCCGGAGCCTTGGGCGTGAAATCCGCTTGAATGGCCGAAAGGCGTGGCGCGATCCGCTTCGCCGCTAGCATGGTCCTGCCGAATTCCATCGCGCCGCGGCGCAATGCGGCAAAGGGTTCTGTTGCAGCAAAGGCGACGAGCACGCCGAGTGCCGCAACGGGTGCGGTGATCCTGCCCGTCTGCATTAGCGTCGCTGATGTCAGCAATGCCCCGACCAGCAGGGCGGTTGAGACGAGCCCGAAACCGAAACTCACGCCGGTCTCGATCCTGTTCAGGCGGTCGTCGGCCTTTGCGGTATAGGCGTCCGCGGCGGCGATTGCCTGCTGCTGTGCGGCAAGGCGGTTTGCCATGAGAAGATCGGTCTGCCCAGCGACGAGATCGATGGTCCGCGACCGGATGGTTTCGATGCCGTAGGCGCGGCGGCGAGCGTGCTTCAGTGCCAGCCGGCCGGCGGCGAGTGGCAGGCCAAGCCCCACCAGAACGAGGCAAGATCCGAAGAGCAGGCCGAACAGCGGATGCATCAGGCCGAGTGTCACGCTGGCAACAAGTGCCGTGCCGACTGCCACGGCTGCCGGCACCAGGATGCGAAGATAGAGCGAATCCAACGCATCGATATCGGCGGTCAGCCGGAAGAGCAGCCGGGCCGGACGGTTGAGAAGGGCGCGCGCCGCACCGGCGGAGGCCCAGCCGCGAAACAGGCGCTCGCGAAGGGCGGCGAGCACGGCGAGCGTCGCGTTGTGGGTCGTCAGTCTTTCGCCATAGCGTGCAGCCGTGCGCAGGATGGCAAGGAAACGGATGCTGGCCGATGGCGCAAAGACGTCAAAGGTCGCGGCAACGGTTACCGAGAGACCTGCAAGCGCGGTTGCGGTAATGAACCAGCCGGATAGGCCGAGCAGGGCGATACCAGCCGTAACGGTCGCCGCCGACAGTGCGGCGCCGAGCAGGAGTTCCTTGCGACGCGTCTGCATGAACAGGCGCAGGACCGGCCTGATATCTCTAAGGAAGTTGGTCATTCGGCAGCCTCCTGAAGACGCTCCGTATCAAGGCGGATGGCGTGGTGCATGCGTGCGGCCAGCAGCGGGTCGTGCGTTGCCACGATCAGCGTGCGGCCCTCCGCAAGAGCAAGCAGGCTCTCGGTGATCTCGGCAGCCGTCTCGGCATCGAGATGCGCGGTCGGCTCGTCAGCGAGGATGATGTGGATATCGGGGTCGCAGGCAGCCCGCGCGATCGCAAGGCGCAGCGCCTCGCCGCCAGAAAGACCGATGCCGCTTTCACCGAGCGGGCGATGTCCATAGGCATTCGCGATACCGCCAAGCCTTGCGAGATCGAGCGCCTTGGAGACTTCTGCCTTGGCGATGCCGGGCCGTCCCAGCGCAATATTGCCGGCAACGGTGCCTGCGAAAATATGCGGCTTCTGGCCGATCCAGGCCATTTTGCCGCGATCTGTCGCTGTGCCGCCAACCAGAACCTGGCCCTCATAGCAGGGCGCCAGACCGGCGATCAGCGACAACAATGTTGATTTGCCGGTACCGCTGGCGCCAAGCAGCGCTACGTGTTCGCCGGCGGCAATATCGAGACTGAAGCCATCAAGGACCGGCGCATGATCCGGCTGATAGCGAAAGCTGATATTTTCTAGGTTGATATTGAGGGCCTCGTTCGCGGCAAAGGCTCCCGCCTCTTCGCGATCGGGAAGCGTCATGCCTTCGGCAGCGAGCCCATCCAGCGCCTTCAGCGCGGCCTCGCCCGAGGCACGGTCATGCCAGACGGCGGAGAGTTCACGCAGCGGCTCGAAAAAGGCCGGTGCCAGCAGCAGGACGAACAGGCCTTGCGAAAGGTCAAGGCCGCCCGACCAGGCGCCAAAGCGGATTTCGCCGAGCAGGCTGAAGCCGACATAGACGGCGGTCATCGCGACGCCGAGTGCCGAAAAGAGTTCGAGCACAGCCGAAGACAGGAAAGCGATCTTCAGCACTGTCATGGTGCGCGTGCGAAGCGATTCTGCTTCCGCGCGAAGCCTGCGCGCCGTGGCATCGACCGCGTTCAGAGAGCGGATCGTCGCAAGACCGCGCAGCCGGTCGAGCAGGAAAGCGTTGAGGCCGCCCGTTGCGACGAGTTGCTTTTCGCTCGCAGTCTGCGCGCGCCAACCAATCAGCGCCATGAAGATCGGAATGAGCGGCGCCGCAAACAGCAGCACGAGCGCGGCGATCCAGGAGATCGGAAAGATGCAGCTAAGGATGATGAGCGGCACAAGGCTTGCCTTCATTCGCGCCGGCTGGAAACGGGAGAGATAGGGCACGATCAGCTCAGCTTGTTCGCCGAGAACGCTGGCGGCCTCACCCGACGCAGGGCGCCCGGCATCAACAGGCGAAAGACGGGCAAGCAGGCGGATGGCAGTGGCGCGTTTTTCGCTGAGTTCAGCGCGTGCCGCACGAAAAGCAAGGCGGCCGCCGGCCGCATCGAGACAGCTTTTGACGACGCCGAGCAACAGGATGAAGAGTGCCGGCCAGAGGATATCGGCAGGGCTTCCACCATCGGCGAGCCGGCCGACGGACCAGGCGAGCAGGCCTGCCTGGGGAATCCAGAGGGCAGCCGCAAACGCTTGCAGCATCGCTGCGCCGCGTAGGCGGCTTTTGGTCTTGGACGGCTTGCGTGCCGCGGCCTTACGATCCGGTATCCCGGACACTTGCTGGTTTCTCGCGTCGAAGAAAGCACTACCCATGGCGCTAACTCTTGTTCGCAGGATTGGGACGACGGCGGCCAAGCGAAACGACTCTGTCCTTGGCCTCCAGCAATTTGGTCACTTTCGCACCTAGTGAGAGTAACGTCGCAAGCCTTTCTGTTTCAAGTTGTTTTACGTCTTCATACCAATGCGTCAGCTGTTCGATCAGCGTGTGCATCTCGCTCATACGCTCCTGCGCATGGCGTTCGGCCTCGCTCGCCGGGCGCTGCATGAGGATCTCGCGCAGCACAGATAATGTGGGATCGACCTCGCGCTTCTTGCGCTCTTCGGCAAGCGTTCTGAGAATCAGCCAGACATCGTCGGGTGTGGTGAAGAAGTCGCGCCGGTCATCCGGCTTGTGGCGCAGAATCACTAGGTTCCAGGCCTGCAATTCGCGAAGGCTCATGGAGACGTTCGAGCGCGATATGCCGAGCGCATCGACGATCTCCTCGGCGCAAAGCGGCGAAGGCGAGACGTAGAGCAGGGCATAGATCTGGCCGACCGTGCGATTGATGCCCCAGCGGGAACCCATTTCACCGAAGTGCAGGACAAAGGACTGAACGAGAGGCGGAAGGTTCATTGTCGTTTCCGTTATATCTGTTATTTCAGAAATTTCTGAAATCACTATACAGACTTTCGCGTTTATGCCGCAATTGCCCAGCTTGACCTGCGTCAATTTGGATACATGCTTCGGTGGTCTGTTTCTTCATAGACCGGCGTCGCGCGCCTGAAATTGACTTGAGTCAAATCGCGCAAATATAAAACGCCCGACAGACAAGTGTCTGCCGGGCGCCAAATGCCATATAAATTTATCGGAGAGGCGTGAGCCTCAGATCAGGCCGGTCAGGATGCCGACGCCGGCAACTGCCGCAAGGCCGCCTGCGGAACGCACGACAAAGGCGCCCTGACGCTCGCCGAAGCGGGCGATGAGGAAGCCGATGCCGAGCCCGACTGCATGCAGCAGAGCGGTTGCGATCATGAAACCTACGGCATAGGCAGCGCCGCCGGCATTTTCAGGCATCTCGACGCCATGCGCGTGGCCGTGGAAGATTGCAAACAGGCCGACAATCGCCATCGCGACTGCTGTCGAGGCACGGATGTTCAGCGCGACGACAGCGCCGAGCACGATGACGGAAAGCGCAATGCCGGTCTCGACGAAAGGCACATTGATACCGGCAATGCCGAGCGCGCCACCGAAGGCCATGACGAGCACGAAGGTCGCGGGCACGGCCCAGAGAGCGCGGCCGCCAAGCTGGAAGGCGAGAACGCCGACCATGACCATGGCAAGGATGTGATCGAAGCCGGAGATAGGATGGCTGAAACCATGGACAAGGCCGGCCGTCTCACCGACGCCGGTATGGGCATAGGCGACTGCCGGGAGCGCTGCGGTGGCGAGCGTAAGGACGCCGCTCTTGAAGATTGATTTCATTGTGGAATTCCCTCCGAGCTTTTAGATCCTGCGGCCGCCGACCCCTCAGGCACGGTTTCAAGTCGCGTCGCCAAGCTAGTCCAGCGAGATTTTATCGTCAACGAAAAGCATGAAAATAAATAGGAATTTCAATTGCTTATATCATAGGCAATTGCCTTTTTGAAGGGCGGCTTCACAAGGGGCGCTCAACCGGATTATCAATCATCTTGCGGAGGTGTGCCGCCGCGTCTCGAGGAGGACCCCATGACGAATACCGAAAGGCCGCTGGCGATCAGCGCGCCGGAGCCGCGTACGCTCGACCTGATCTTCAGCGATAAGGCGCGCGCCGAACTCAACGCCAAATATGAGATCGTCGAGGCCGATCCCGAAAACATCGCTGGCCTCGACGATGATGTCATCGGCAAGGCGCGCTACATCATCGGCCAGCCACCGCTTTCTGCGGAAACGCTTGGTCGTATGCCGCAGCTCCGCTCGATCCTCAATGTCGAGAGTAATCTCCTCAACAACATGCCCTACGAGATCCTCTTCCAGCGCGGCATTCATGTGGTGACGACAGGACAGGTCTTTGCCGAGCCGGTGGCGGAGATCGGTCTTGGCTTTGCGCTCAGCCTCGCCCGCGGCATCGTCGATGCCGATGTGGCTTTCCGGGAAGGCAATGAACTCTGGGGCGGTGAGGGCAATACAAGCGCCCGGCTAATATCCGGTTCCGAGATCGGCATTGTCGGTTTCGGCGATCTCGGCAATGCGCTGCGGCGGGTTCTGTCGGGCTTTCGCGCCAGGATCAGGGTTTTCGATCCCTGGATGCCACGCTCGATCCTGGAGGAAAATGGCGTCCAGCCCGCGAGCCTGAACGAAGTGCTGACACAGAGTGATTTCGTTTTCGTCGTAGCATCGGTCACCAGCGAGAACAGGGGCTTCCTTGGTGCGGATGCGTTTGCCAGCATGCGCAAGGGTGCCGCCTTCATCCTGCTCAGTCGCGCCGATGTCGTGGATTTCGACGCGCTGATGGCCGCCGTCGCGTCAGGCCACATCGTTGCGGCAAGCGATGTCTATCCGCAGGAGCCGTTGCCGTCAGACCATCCGGTGCGGAACCTCAAGGGCTTCATCCGCTCGGCCCATCGGGCCGGTGCACTCGATATCGCCTTCAAGAGGATGGGCGACATGGTGCTTGAGGATATGGATCTGATGGACCGCGGCCTGCCGCCGATGCGCTGCAAGCGGGCGGAGCGCGAAACGGTGTCCCGCATGCGCTCCAAACCCGTTTCGGTTAATTAAGCAGCGCGCTGGCCGGTGCCCTGGATGGCGGCAAGCTTCCAGTCGGCGCCGGAATTGCGCACGAAGGTCCAGACCTCAGTGCTTTCGCTCGGGCGGCGGTCGTCGCCCGAGACGAGGCGACCGCTGTTACGCTCGACCATGGCGTCGATCGAGGAGTAGCGCATCGCAAGCGTCGCATATTCCAGCCCGTCGTCGCGCCAGGCTTCGGCGATATCGCCCTGTAGCAGCTTGACGTCGGTAACCTGGTTGCGGACGCCGTTGGTCGCGTTCTCGCCGAGTTCTTCAGCAAGGTAGGACATGGCTTCCGGCGTCGTCAGGCGGCGCAGCGCACCGTAATCCTCCGCGCCATAAGCGGTCTGAATCTTGGTCAGCAATTCCTCGAACTGATCGAGGTCGGCCTGGGCAAGGCCGATCTCATCGCTCGGCCGTGCGTTGTGCTGCTGTTGGCCGCTGGAGCCCGAACCGATTGCCGGAATATGGAAGGACGAACCGCCATTGGCCGGCGACATGCCATAGGACTGCGGTCCGCCATAGCTCTGGCCGCCTGCGCTGTAGGACGGCTGGCGGCGATTGGCGAAGAAGCGCATGGCAAGGGTGATCGCTCCGAAGATCAGCGCGATCTGCAGGAGCATGCCGAGGAAACCGAAGCCGCCGCCGAAACCGTGGCCGAGCAGCATACCGAGCAGACCGCCAGCAATCAGGCCGCCGATCATCGAACGGCCGAAGCCGCCAAAGAAGCCGGGGCGCTGCTGGGCGTAGCCGGGTTGTTGTGTGTTATAGGGCGTAGTTGTCTGCGGGCGCGGCGTCATCGAGCGCTCAATGGGCGCAACCGGGGCAGGAGCAGTCTGCGTGACCGGAGGCGCGCTGAAGGTACGCGTGCCGCGGCTTCCGAATCCGCCGAATCCACCGGCGCGGCGCGCATCGGCATCACCGATCGAAGCAAAGACGGTAGCGCTCGCAAGAACGGCAATCGCCGCGATCCTGGCAAAACGCGAAACGGCAGTGGGCATTCGTTCATCTCCTATCATGCGCTGAATGGCATGTCGGTACCTAATATAGGTATTCTTTCTGCGCTGTGAAGTTATGCGCCGCTACTGGCAGACGTCGACCCATTCGGCCCGGGTGATTTCCGCCAGTCTTTCGGTGGGGATGCGCACCGCGGAATTGGTCGAGCCGGCGGCCGGAACGACCTCATCGAACTGCTTCAGCGACATGTCGCAATAGATCGGCAAGGGTGCCGGCAGGCCGAAGGGGCAGACGCCACCGACTGGGTGGCTCGTCACCGCCAGCACTTCCTCCGCGTCGAGCATGCGCCCCTTGCCGCCGAAGGTGTCCTTGAACTTCCTGTTATCAAGACGCGCCATGCCGCTCGCCACGATCAGCATGATGCGATCACCGACGCGCAGGCAGATCGTCTTGGCGATCTGCGCCGGCTCGACGCCATGCGCTTCTGCGGCGAGGGTGACTGTCGAAGAGCTGCCGGCGGTTTCGATGATGGCAATGTCGGGGGCGTTGGCGGCGAAGAAGGTGCGAACGGATTCGAGGCTCATGGGATGGATACTTCTGGATGAACAGCCGACAAGGGACCGCGAAGCGGCATGGGGATTCATGCGTTCAACTTAATATCTCAATTTCAGAAAATTCAATCGCTTGGTTTACAGAGACGATTTCGGGTGCTTCGAAAGGCCACCCGGATTGCCGGCCGCAAGCTGGCGGGATGATCTGAAAGAGGATCACCCGCCAGCTGATCGCTGGTAAGGTTTGCAAAGTGTGGGACTTACTCATCGAACAGAGCAAGATCACGGCGCAGCCATGGTGGGAAAGCTTCGACGCTGTTCACGACGCGACGACGTCTCCACCGGGCAATGATGGTTGCGACGAGAATTTCTCTAAAGCTGAAGCGCGAGCAGAGCTCGCTCACGGATGTCGCCAGGCTCTCGCCGGCGTGTTGATTGTTCATGATCAAATGCGGCCAGAATTCTGGACCGCCCTTCCTTCAAGCTGAATGTGCGCAGCAAGATCAGGCGCAGTCGTTATCGCTGCCAGGCGCTGCGTGCGAAACGGGTGCCATCTTTGGATGGTGAAGCTTGAAAGACCCCGAATAGGGGCAAGGGTTGGGAGCTTCGAAGGCTATGCCAAAGAGGCGTGGGACGAAGAAATATCTGTCATTGCACGCCTCCGTTGTTGAACAGCTCCGGCGAGATTACTAGCCGATTGAGAAAAGGTAGGCAAGAGCTTGAATATGGACGCAGGGTCCGTGTCGCGGTCGATGACCGGCGTCGTTGCGTCCTTTGATATCAATTTCCACCGGCAGCTGAACTGGCGTTTCCATCAGCGATTGACCACGTCGAGAACATCGTCATAATAATTTTGCACACGTGCTCAATTTTGTCATTCGGCCGTTACGTTCGCCCCCTAGAGCGGGATACGCCACGTTTTCGTGGGGCTATCGGAACGGCCATCAACACCAGTGATGACCCGTCAAGAGGCCTCACACTGCTCTTCTAGGGAGACGAAGAAGATGACCATTTTGCCGACACTGAAATCCCTTACCATTGCGGCCGCAATCCTGGCCTCGACCTCTGCATTTGCGCTTGCCAAGGATGTTCACATCAGCGTCTGGGCTGGTGGTACCGGCCCGAACGACGTTTATCGCCTCGATGCCATTGAGATCGCCGCTCAGCAGCTTCAGCGCGAAGCTGCTTTGAAGGGCGAAGATCTGAAGATCATTGTTGAAAAGACCCCTTACTCCGGTTGGGATGATTTCAAGCAGGCGCTGACGCTTGCCGCCGAAGCCAAGAAGGCTCCGAATATCGTCGTCAGCGGCCATGAAGACATCGCTCCCTGGTCGCAGGCCGGCCTCATCGTTCCTGTGGAGGATTATGTCGACCTCGACTCCTGGCCGCTCAACGACATCTACGAAAACCTGATGCAGATCGCCTCCTACAATGGCTCGGTCTACGGCATCCCACAGGATGCAGAATCCCGCCCGATGCTGTTCTGGAAGCCGCACATGAAGGCGATCGGCTACAGCGATGCTGACCTCGACGCGCTGCCGCAGAACGTCCAGGACGGCAAGTACACGATGAAGAACTTGCTCGAAGACGCCAAGAAGATGCAGGACAAGGGCCTCGTACAGCCCGGCTACGGCTTCTATCCGCGCACCAGCAACGGTCCTGATTACTGGCAGTTTTACACCTCATTCGGCGGCGTCATGGAAGAAAACGGCAAGCTCGTTTTCGACAAGGCTGCGATGAAGCGCACGTACCAGTTCTTTGCTGATGCCGTTGCTTCCGGCGTCACCAAGAAGAACCACATCGGCATGCCGGGCGACCAGTGGTGGAAGGAAGTCTCCAGCGGCAAGGCCGGCATCTGGGACGCCGGCACCTGGCACTATGCCCGCATGGTCAACCAGGAAGGCCTGAAAGACTTCTTCGGCAACATCGCCTTCACGCTGATTCCGGCTGGCGAAGGCGGCAAGGCCAACACGCTGACGCACCCTCTCGTTTACCTGCTGACATCGGGTCATAGCGACGAGGACACGCAGATCGCAGCCCAGCTGATCACGATCGCTTCGGAGCCGCGCACCAATGCGCTGCACGCTATCAAGTCGGCGCATCTCGGTGTCTCCAAGTCCGAATCAGCCGTTGATTTCTACGCCGCCAATCGCTGGGCCCGCGAGGCGACGGAGCGACTGCTGCCCCACGCCAACGCGATGCCGAACAATTCCGATTTCGGCACCTACTGGAACATCATGTGGAAGAACCTTGAAGCATCCTGGACCGGCGCCAAGACTGTCGACGCCGCCGTCAATGATGCCGAGAGCGAGCTGAAGAGCACGCTCGGCGACAAGATCGTCATCCGCTAAGATCGGCGCACTCTGCCGGAAGGCGGCCGCAACGCCGCCTTCCGGAGCGTCGTCCATGAGGGGACTTCCATGAAATCGTCCAGAACGCTTGGGCTGGTGATGATCGCACCTGCGGCGATCATGATCCTTCTGTTCTTCCTGCTACCGGTCGTTCTGACCGCCGTCTTCTCGATGACGAACATGACGACGGCGACCGGCATTTCCGGCGGCGTCTACCAGGTCGCGCCGAATTCGCTGATCACGCTCAAATCGACCATGCCCGATATCGCCGATCAGCTGGGCGAGCCGCGCTACACGATCGACGAAGCTGGCCTCAAGGCCGTCGAAGACCTGAGCCTCTCGTCAGCCATCGTCTCGGAACTGCGCGATAAGCATATGAACGAGGTCTTCCCATCACGCCGCGAAATCGAGCGCATGATCAAGGACCTGAACGAGCGCCCCTCGACGCGCGAGGTCAAACAAATTTCCGACCAGTTCAACCGCTCGGTCGTCAATGCCCGATTCGACAGCAAGGACGAGCTTTTCTCCGCCCTCGATACGCTCGGCTTCAAGCTGACGCCCGACCAGAAGGAACAGGTCGCCAAGGCCGCCTATACCGGTTGGGTGTGGACATCTGACAATTTCTCGCGCATGGCCTCCTCGCCGGATATGGCCCGCGTGCTGCTGAATACAGTGCTCTACGTCGCGCTGGTGCTGGTCATTTTTAATGTCGGCTATGCGCTGCTGCTTGCCATCTGGACGCATTACATGCCGGCGGCACCGGCTTCCTTTTTCCGGGGTGTCTGGCTACTGCCGCGCATCACGCCCGTCGTCATCTATGTCATGCTCTGGAAATGGCTTGCCTGGGATACCGGCTTCATTTCCACGCTGATGGGCAATTTCGGTTATCCGCCGAAGAATTACCTACTCGACAATGCCTATAATGCCTGGGTCTTCGTTGTCATGATCAATGGCTTCATCGGCGCCTCCATGGGCATGCTGGTTTTCTCGTCGGCAATGAAGGCTATTCCGAAGAGCCAGTTCTATGCGAGCGAGGTTGACGGCGCGTCGCGCTGGCAGCAGATCCGCTACATCATCTTGCCGCAGATGCGCTGGCCGATCCTCTTCGTCACCTGCTACCAGACGCTCTCGCTGCTCGCCTCCTTCAACGAAATCCTGCTTTCGACGAACGGCGGACCCGGCAGGGCGACCGAAATCTGGGCGCTCGCCGCCTACCATACGGCGCTCAACAACTACGCCGGCAACCTGGAATACGGTCTCGGCGCCGCCATGGCCCTCGTGCTTGTGGTTATCGGGGTGACATTGTCTCTGATCTACCTGCGCATCTTCAACTACGGCACACTTGTCTCCAAGCCGCTGATCGAGGACTGATCCATGGCCGAAAAAGCGCAACCCTCCGCGAATTTCAGCAGTTGGCCGGTCATCGCCATGCTCGCCGTCGTCAGCCTGCCGCTGCTTTTGATGTACGCCTATTTCTTCATCGACACGGTAACGGTGAAAGAGGCCGGCTCGCTCATACCCTCCAGCTTCACCCTCCAGCACTGGCGCTTCCTGTGGCAGACGACCGAAGGCAAGCCGAACATCTGGATCGTGACGCTCAATACGCTGCTTTTCGCCAGCTCCACGACGAGCGTGGTCGTCATCGTCTCGTCGATGGCAGGCTATGTGCTCTCGCGGCTCAATGTACCTGCGCGCGGCTTCTTCCTTGCCGGTGTCATGGTGCTCCACGCCTTCCCGTCGGTAACGCTGATCATCGCCATCTTCATCGTGCTGCAGATGATCGGCCTCTACAATTCCCTGATCGGCGTCATCCTGGTCAAGGCGGCGATTGATCTGCCGCTCGGCATCTGGTTGATGAAGGGCTTCTACGACACGGTGCCCTGGGAAATAGAGATGGCTGGCGTCGTCGATGGCGCTTCGCGGTTCCGGGTCTGGCGTAGCCTCGTTCTGCCGCAGGTCGGTCCGGGCATCATGGCGCTCGGCCTCTTCTCGTTCCTGTCCGGCTGGGGCGAATTCATCCTGCCGCAGGTGCTGGCGCCCGGCAATCAGGTGCAAGTGCTCTCGGTCTATCTCGCCGGCTTCCTCGCCGACGATAACAATTATGATTTCAACATGTTCAAGGCGGTAGGCCTCTTCTACGTCATCCCGGTTCTGATCGCCTACGCACTCTTCCACAAATATCTCATGAACATCTATGGCGGCGGGAGCAAAGGCTGATGCGTATCCTCCTCGACAATTTTTCGAAGAGCTTCGGCTCCACCAAGGTCATCGAGAACATGAATCTCGAAGTCGGCAGCGGCGAGATGCTGGCGCTTCTCGGGCCCTCGGGCTGCGGCAAGTCCACAACGCTGTTTGCCATCTGCGGCATCCATCGCCCGACCGGCGGCCGTATTCTCTTTGGCGACCGGGACGTCACCGACCTGCCGAGCCAGATGCGCAATGTCGGCGTCGTCTTTCAGTCCTATGCGCTCTATCCGCATATGACGGTTGCAGAGAACATCGGCTTTCCGCTGAAGGTGAAGGGCGTCAATGCGGCCGATATCCGCAAGGAGGTCGAGCGCATTTCCGGCCTCGTGCAGATCGGCAATCTGATGGAGCGCCGGCCAGCCCAGCTTTCCGGCGGCCAGCAGCAGCGCGTAGCCCTTGCCCGTGCGCTGATCCGCAAGCCGGACGTCCTGCTGCTCGACGAGCCGCTTGCCAATCTCGATGCCAAGCTTCGCCTCGAAATGCGTTCGGAAATTCGCCGCATCCAGCGCGAGACGGGCATCACCGCCATCCTAGTCACCCATGATCAGGTGGAAGCGATGAGTATGTGCGACCGCATTGCCATCATGAAGGAAGGCGAGATCGTGCAGATCGCGACGCCGGCCGAGATGTATAGCGACCCGCGCACTGCCTTCGTCGCCGGCTTCCTTGGCAATCCGCCGATCACCTTCCTGCGTGGCGTGATGAAGGATGGCGCTTTCGCCATGCCGGAAAGCGAGATCCGCGTGCCGGTATCGGTCCAGGCCGCCGAGGGCACCAAGCTGACGCTCGGCGTGCGCCCCGAACATTTCAATCCGGCCGGCGACATCGCCGTTCCCGGCAAGGTCACCTTTGCCGAAACGCAGGGCCGCGAGAACCTTTACGACGTGCAGCTTGCCGGCGGCTCGCTGCTGCGGTCCATTCAGCCGGTCCGCAATGACATCACCGTCGGCGACGAGGTGAAGTGGGCGATCGACAGCCGAGGCGTATTCGTCTTCGATGAAGAAGGCCGGAGGCTCTGAGCGATGCGTGACTTCTCGTCTTTTTTCGAACGTTATGATTGGCCCTCGAACAAGGGATATCTGCCTTTCTGCATCGGCCATCGCGGTGCAAGTGGCCATGAGCGGGAGAATACCCTCGAAGCCTTCCAGCGCGCTGCCGAACTCGGCGCGGAAATGTGGGAGCTCGACACGCAACTCACCAAAGATGGTGTGGTTGTCGTTTCCCACGACGATCATCTCGAGCGCGTCTTCGGTATCGACCGCCGAATTTCCGAGATGACGGCGGCCGAGCTTGCTGCTCTCGAAGGCGTCAACGTTCCGACCTTCGAGGCGGTCGCAGCCCTTGGACGGCGGACCAATACAGGCCTCTATATCGAGCTCAAGGCGCCGGGCACGGGGCTTCGGTGCTGGAAGCATCTTATTGAGAAAAACCAGCGCTTTGCCTGCCTCGGCTCTTTCGATACCGCGCAAGTGCGTGAGCTTCGCGATGCGGGCTGCGATTACCCGCTCTCGGTACTGGTCCGTGTTGGCCACGATCCGCACGCAGCTGGCGATGAAGCCGGCGCCGATATCCTGCACCTTTGCTGGGAAAGGGCCGGCGAGCGCCCGCAGGATCTGGTCACAGGAGAGCTGATGCGGCGAGCCTTCGGCGAAAGCCGTGAAATCGTGCTGTGGCACGAGGAACGGCCGGCCATTTTGTCCGACATCATGAAGCTTCCGGTACTCGGCATCTGTACGGACCTGCCCGATCTGATGCGCCCGGCCGCCAGGGATGAGAAGCATGGCAGACAAGGATAACAAGGGACCGAGGAAGGTCACGTCCTTCGACGTGGCACGTGTGGCGGGCGTCTCGCGCGCTGCCGTTTCGCGCGCTTTCACCCCGGATGCCAGTGTTTCGCCGAAGACGCGCGAGAAGGTCTATCAGGCGGCCAAGGATCTCGGCTACCGGGTGAACTATCTGGCTCGCAGCCTCACCAACAAGCGTTCCGATCTCGTCGGCCTTGTCGCCGCCGGCCTCGATAACCCGTTCCGCACGCTGCAGATCGAGCATCTGGCGCGGGTGCTGATCGCCCGCAATTTTCGCCCGATCCTGTTGCCGACCTCGAAGGAGGCGGACACCTCGACCGTCATCGGCCAGCTTCTGCACTATGCCGTCTCCGGCGTCATCGTCACATCGGACGCGCCGCCGACGGAGATCTGCGAGCAATGCGCAGCCGAAGGTGTGCCGATCGTGCTGATCAACAAGGGCGACGATATTCCCTTCGTCGACCGCATCATTTCCGATGATCGCATGGCAGGCCATCTCGCTGCCACGCATCTGATCGAAAGCGGCGTCAGGGCGCCGGCGGTCATGGCGGCGCCCGCTATCTCCTATACGGCAAGGCGGCGCGGTGAAGCCTTCATGACGGCCTGTCGGCAACTCGGCCTCGAGCCGCGCATGATCGAATTGAAAATCAACGACTATAAGAGCGGCCACGACGCGGCCGCCGATCTTGTTTCGCTCGGTATTGACGGTCTGTTCTGCGCCAACGACTACATGGCCTGCGGCGTGATCGACCGCATCATGAAGGGGCTTGGCCGCGACGATGAGCCGCCGCTACGCATCATCGGCCATGATGACATTCCGCAGGCCAGCTGGTCTGCCTATGACCTTACGACCATCCGCCAGCCCTGCGATTTCCAGGCCGAACAAACGGTCGATCTGCTGATGACCCGCATGTCCGAACCGGATATGACCGCCCGCGTCGAATTTACCCCCGTGACGCTGATTAAAAGAAGGACTGCTTGATGAATTCCGCATTCGATGCCTCTGCTCTAACCGCGCGGGCGGAGGTCGCAATCGACGTGGCCCGCAAGGTTGGACGCGAGGCTGCGCGCTTCAGGCGTGAAGGACACCCAGGCACGCTGCATGTCGAAAACAAGGGATTGCAGGATTTCGTTACCGTCGCAGACAGGCAGGCAGAACAGTCGATCCGCGAAGGGCTGCTGGTGCGCTTTCCAGACGACACATTCATGGGCGAGGAAACCGGCGGCGAGTCCGGCTCTGCCGGCACCTGGGTCGTCGATCCGATCGACGGCACGACAAATTATATCAGAGGCTTTCGTCACTGGGGCGTCTCCATCGCCTTCGTCGTTGGTGGCAAGGTGGAGATCGGCGTGGTCTATGATGCGGCCAACGACCAGGTTTTCTCCGCGATCCGCGGCCGTGGCGCCTTCAAGGAGAGCCAGCCGATCCACGCTGCTCCGACGACCGATCCTGCCAATGCGATCGTCGTGCTCGGCCATTCGCGCAAGACGAGCTTTGACGACTATGCGGCGCTCTCCAAGCGGCTCTACGAGCGCGGCATGGATTATCGCCGCATGGGTGCAGCCGCAGTCGATCTCGTGCGCGTGGCGGAAGGTGTTTCAGACCTCTTCTACGAACGGCACCTGAATGCCTGGGATATGCTGGCTGGCGCGCTGATCGCCTCGGAGGCCGGTGCGAAGGTCGCCATTCCACCTGTCGATACGCTGCTGGAGGATGGCGGTCCTGTTATCGCCCATTCGCCTGGACTGGCAGAAGAATTCGCCTTCCTCGTCGAGTTCGAAGGTCTGGCGGGCTGATCAGCCCGCCATGCGCTTCAGCCACGCCCGCTCGGTCGCCAGGGCTTCGTCCGTGGTGATCTGATCCGGCTTCAAAGTGACCAGTGCCGAGAAGTTCGTCCACTCCGCATCGCTGAAGCCGCCGTCGGGATCTTTCAGTGTGAAGGTCCAGGCGTCGACCAGCTTGGCCTCGCTGTGGCAGAGCGCGATCATGTCGAGGCCGGCCTTTGCGGCATCGAGCAACATCGGCCAGTAAAGGTAGATTGTTTCCGGCTCCGTCGGGCCGCGCAGATCTGCAAGCAGTTCCTTTTCGACCGCTTTCCAGCCTTCGGCTTTGGCGATATCGCCGAGTTTGTTGGTGGGGTCGATGCCGCGGCGCAGATGCGGCAGCTTGTCCTTGACGGCCAGGATTAGCTCCGGACTTCCAGCGCTGACGATGACGGAGGCGGAAATCTGCTGCAGGTGTTCTGCAAGATGGGCGATGCCCTTTTCGCCGATCGCCTCGTAATCGTCTTTCATATCGAACTGCAGCAGCGCGTCCGGATGGGCCGATTGCAGCATGGCTGCCAGATCCTCGCTGTAGAGGAGCGGACGATTGCCGTCCTTCATGCGCAGGTCGCGCAGATCCGCAAGGCTCTTTTGGGCAATGAGACCGCGCCCGGTCGTCTCGCCTTCCAGCTCCTTATCATGCAGCACGACGAAACCACCATCGGCGCGCACCCGCAGGTCGAGCTCCATCGAAGCGCCGGCCTTGAAGCCTTCGGCCATCACCTCGGCCGAAAACAGCGGGTCGGCCATACGCCGGCGCAGCCGGTGCCACTTCAGCAGGGGCGAATGGCCTTCAAACTCTATCCGAAGTCCGCCTGTATCGGTCATTCCATCATCCTCGACCTATTCGTCTCGGCTTCTTCGTGCATCGGAAAGGTTCGATTCTCAAGGGTCGGTGGAAGATTAGGCTTGATCTCGCGGCCGCGGCCCCTCTTTACCGAACAAAGCCTTTTTCGTGCGCCAGTCTTCCCGTGGCATCTGCATGCGGCACAACAGTGCAAATTAGAATACTAATTTTGTAGACAATGTTCCCTGGCCCAGCGATCCGTGCGAAAATCGTGGCTCGGTTTTCCAGGAGGTGACGTATGTTTGCGGCATTCAAAACTTTCTTTGCGAAGCTTTTCCGAGACCGTGACCAACCGGTGTTCGAAACATCTGTCCACGCGACGGAAGAGGATTCCGAAAGCCGTCTGCGTAGCCTGCGGGAGGAAGAACTCTTCTTCTGGCAGCCGACGCCGAATTCCTGGTACTGAGCGATCAGCTGCTATAGATCTTCGCGACAGCTTCCGATGCGGCGCCGATATTCGCCGGGAAGCCGGCCTGCCGAAGCGCGGCACCATAGGCCACGACATTTGCGAGCACGGTCTGGAAGGTTGCCCGTGCCCCTGTGTGGTTGATACGCATGAGGTGCGACGAGCCTGTCCCGACACCCGGCGTCAGTTCGACGCCCAACCCCGCCGCAAAACCAACCACAGAGGTGGGTTTAATTCCTGACGGTAAGGAGACCGTTGTCACGAGGTTCGATGCCTGTTCGGCCGGCACCCAAAGGTTGGCGCCCAGCGCTGCAAGTCCGGCCCGGCTCGCCGAAGCTGCTCTTTCATGGCGGGCGACGACCTGCCCGAGGCCTTCCGCCTCGACCCGGTCGAGGGCCGCTTCCAGTGCAAAGAATTCCAGCGGTGCCGGCGTTCCCGGCAACGCGCCGCGGCCGGCATCCACCCAAGCCTTCAGGTCGGCCAGCGACAGGATGGAATCACGCGGCGCACCGTCATAGAGGGCCAGTTCCCAGGCATGCTGGCTGACTGACAGCGCGGAAACGCCGGCCGGCCCGCCGAGTGCTTTCTGTGGGCCGATCACGGCGATATCGATGCCCAACGCGTCGACATCGAGCGCATGGCCGCCGACGGAGGCAACGGCATCGACTACCGTCACAATGCCTCGCGCCTTTGCGAGAGCAGCGATCTCGGGCAATGGATTGAGGATACCGCTTGCCGATTCCGCGTGGACGAGGGCCAGTACGTTGACATCGGGATTTGCATCCAGCGCGGCGGCGATTGCTCTGGCCTCGATAGGCAGGCCGGGCTGAGCGATGACATCGACGACGTGAGTACCGCCGCGCCGCAGCCATTGTCCAAACCAGCCGCCGTAGGCGCTGGTGACGACGTTCAGCGCGGAAAAGCCAGGTCTGGCAAGGCTGGTCGCAACGGCTTCGAGCGCCACCACCGCCTCGGCCTGCACCAGCAAAACGTCGTTGTCCGTCTTCAGGATCGCGCCGATGCGGCGGGCGAGGGCGGTGTAACGTTCGGCCGGATAGACCGGCGCACCATAGAACGGGTTCCAGGCGACTTCGGTCATGGGAAACTCCTTCAAACGGGTTCGGTTACAAGGCGCGGCACAGCCGCGACGAGCCGGCGCGCTGCATCGGATCGCGGGGCATTGACGATATCCGCTGCCGGTCCCTCCTCAACGATTCGGCCCGCATCCATGACCGCGATACGATGCGAAACCGCGCGCACCACCGCGAGGTCATGGGATATGAAGAGATAGGCAAGGCCACGCTCGCGCTGCAACTCGACCAGCAATTCGAGGATGCGGCCGCGAATGGTCACGTCGAGCGCGGAAACGGCTTCATCCAGCACTAGCAGAGACGGCCGCGTCGCGATGGCACGGGCAATGGCAACGCGCTGTCGTTGCCCGCCCGAGAGTGTGCGAACAGGGCGGGAGGCAAAGGTCGAGGGCAAGCCGACGCGCTCCAGCAGGGTAGCGATTTCGGCCGGCCGCTGTTTCCTGTTCGCGATGGCGTGGATCCGCAGCGGGTCGTCGAGAACCGAGGCGACGGAGGACAGCGGATTGAAGGCGCCGAGTGGGTCCTGAAACACCATCTGCATATGCGCGCGCCGGCGCCGCAGTTCGGCGCCTCGAAGCGCGCGCCAATCTTGCCCTTCGAATCGGATGAAGCCGGAATCGGGCTCCAGCAGTCGCAGAAGGACGCGCGACAACGTCGATTTTCCACTGCCCGACGCTCCAACCAAGCCCAGGGTTTCGCCGGCTGCAATCGTCAGTGAAACATTGTCGAGAGCGGCAACCTGTCGGCCGGTGGAGGAATAGGCCTTGGATAGAGCCTCAACAGTCAGAAGCCCGCTCATGACGCTGCCTCGGCAATCAAGGGCGGCGTGGACAGATCGCGATGGCTTGCGATGAGGGCCGCGGTATAGCCATCGGCCGGCGACGACAGGACCGATCTGATAGGGCCGGCCTCGACCAGTTCTCCATTCCGGAAGACGGCGATGCGATCGGCGAAACCGGAGGCAAGCGCGATATCATGGGTGATGAAGAGCAGGGTCATACCTTCTTCGCGCACCAGCCCGTCGAGAAGGCTGACGATCTCGGCCTGAACAACGACGTCGAGCGCGCTGGTCGGCTCATCGGCGATCAGCAAGGTTGGCTTGGCGGCAATCGCAGCCGCAATTGCCACACGCTGCCTTTGGCCGCCGGAAAGCTGATGCGGAAAGGCGCGCATGGCGCTCGCGGGCTGTGGTATGCGCACCCGCTCGAGAAGCTCTTCGGCACGGGCATAGGCTCGCCGCCAGTCTAACCCCAGGTGCCGTCGGGCCGCTTCGGCAACCTGCTCGCCGATGGTCAGCACCGGATTGAGGCTGGTGCCGGGGTCCTGAAAGACGAAACCGAAATCGCGACCGGGAAGCGGCGCATGACCAAGCGCCGGCCATGTTATGTTGCCTCTGATCCTGGCGCTCTTCGGCAAAAGTCCGGCAAGCGCTCGGGCAAATGTGCTTTTGCCGGAGCCGCTTTCGCCGATGAGGGCCAGCCTTTCACCTCTGAGGACATCGAGGTCGATGGATTCCAGAGCCGCATCGCGCTCGTAATGGACGGAAAGCCCTCTCACGCTGCAGAAGAGATCACTCATCGCAATCCCTCCTCATTGCCAAGCGCCTTGCTCAGCCCCTCGCTAAAGAGATGCACTCCGAGCACCGTTATTGCCAGCGCGAGGCCGGGCAGCACGGAAAGGTAGGCGGCCGAGCGCAACACGCTGCGGCCCTCAGCGATCATTGATCCCCAGGTGGCGAGATTGGGATTGCCGAGACCGAGGAAGGAAAGGGCGGCTTCAGTGAGGATCGCGCCTGCGACAATAGTGGCGGACAGGGCCAGAACCGGAGGCAGCGCATTCGGCAGGATTTCCTTGAAGGCGATCTCAGCCGGGTGCATGCCGATCACGTGTGCGGCAGCCACATAATCCCGTTCGCGGATGGACAGCACTTGCGCGCGCGTCAGCCGCGCAGGATCGGCCCAGGTTCCGAGCGCAATGGCGAAGACGATGACCGGCGTCGAGACGCCGATGATGCTGACAAAGGCGAGCGCCAGCAGGAAGCCCGGAACGATCTGGAAAGCATCGACGACGCGCATCAGTGCTTCATCGATGACACCACCGGCAAATCCGGCAGCCATGCCGACAAAGAGCCCAAGCACCATGGCGGACAGGGCAGCGGCGATACCGACGGCGAGCGAGGTGCGCGCACCGTAGAGCAGGCCGGCGAGCACGTCGCGCCCCAGCCTATCGGTGCCGAGCGGCAGCCTCGGATCGGTGAACGGCGTAAGGAGCGCCCGGCCAGCAATTCGTAGTGGATCTCCTGGCGAGATGACCGGCGCCAACAGGCCGGCGACGAGCAAAGCTGAAAGGATTGCAAGCCCGATCCCACCTTCCGGAGTTTGAGGAAGACGACGCAGCAGTGTCATGCCCGGCCCCCAGATGCGCCGATGCGCGGATCGAGCGTCGCATAGACCAGATCGACAATGAAATTAACGCAGATGACGAGAACAGCGCTGGAAAGGATAATGCCCATCAGCAATGGCGCGTCACGACCGTTGACGGCTTCCTGGGCCAGTCGGCCGAAGCCCGGAATGGCAAAAACGCTCTCGATCACCACACTGCCGCCGAGCATAGCCGCGGATTGCAGGCCGAGCATGGTAACAAGCGGCAGAAGCGCATTGCGTGCCACATGGCGAAGCACGATACGGCTGCGCGACAGGCCTTTGGCCCGGGCAAAGAGCACGAAATCGAGCTTCCAAGCTTCTTCCATACCCGAGCGCATGACGCGCAGGAACAGCGCGAGATAGATGAAGGCAAGTGCGCCAACCGGGAGGGCCAGGTGCTCCGCGATATCGAGCGCACGCGCGAGGCCTGTCTTGCCCGAGGCAATGGTTTCGATGCCAGCAATTGGCAGCCAGCGTAGCTTGACCGAAAAGAAGATGCTGAGCACCAATCCCAGCCAGAAGCTCGGAATGGCGTAGATGACGAGCGAGCCGATCGAGAGGAAGCGATCCCGCACGCTGCCGGGCCTTGCGCCAGCCAGAATGCCGAGTGTCGAACCAAGCCCGAAGGAAAGTGCCGTGGCACTTCCCATCAAAAGCAGCGTGTTCGGCAGCCGCTCGACAATCAGATCCCGCACCGGCCGGTTGAAGGCCACCGACCAGCCGAGATCGAGGCGGGCAAGTGACGACAGATAGAGCCAGAGGCGGGCAAAGACCGATTGATCGAGGCCGTAGCTCTGCCGCAGCGAATTTATAAGGGCGGCGTCACCACCGCCGATCGAACCAAGATAGGCATCGACCGCATCGCCGGAGGCGGATTCCAGCAGGAAAAAACTGAAGATCACGACGATCAGCAGCACCGGAATGCTGCTGATGACCCTGCGTCTCAGGAGGAGAAGTGCACGTTTCACGCCGGACGAGGCCCCTGCAGCAATTGCGCCTTCGACCCTATCACGATTGCAGCGCGGTATCGCCCCAGTTCGAAACTGCCCAGCGCGGATTGTCGGACACATTCAGCACGGTGTCTCGGGCGACCGTGATGAAGCCCCATTCGGCGACGTTGATCAATGGCAGCTCGGCCACCACAAGCTGCTGGAACTTGTAATAGAGGTCGGTGCGTGCGGCCGTATCAACGGTCTCGGACGCCTGCTTGATGATCTTGTCGAGCTCGGCGCTGACATAACCGCCCTGGTTGGAGAAGGGCACGCCGTCAGGTGTTCCGGACTGCACGAGGATCGTCGTGGAAATTGCCGGATCACCGCGGAAGACCGGCGGGCCGACGGCGATGTCGAAGTCGTGGTCGGTATAGACGGCCTTCTGGTGGGCGGCCGCATCGGCATTGACGATGACGGCATCGATACCGATGGCAGCAAGCGCCTGGCGCAGATAATCGCCGAACTGGCGTGTCTCGTTGAAATAGGGTGCAGGGCGCAGCTTGAGTTGGAACCGATTGCCGTCAGCGCCTTTGGTATAGCCGCCCTGGTCCAGCAGCTCGTTTGCCGCCTTCACGTCGAAATTGTAGTTGGCGACATCGGCGGTGTAGAATTCTTTCGAATTCTTCGGAACGGGGCCGGTGGATTCTGTCGCATAGCCGAGAAAGATCGTATCGACGACAAACTTCTTGTCGATCGCATGGGCAATCGCCTGACGAACTCTTAGATCTGACAGCTCCTTGCGGCGATGATTGATCTCGACGACAAGCTGATAGGTTAGCGCCTCATAGCCCTTGGAAATCACCTTGATGCCATCGACCTTGGAGATGCGGTCGAGATCGGCAAGCGGCACGGCCGAGAAGGCGGCGAGATGGATCTCTTCTGCTTCGAGCGCGGCCCCGGCCGATTCACGGTCCGGCAACACGCGGTAGACGATTTCGTTGAGCTTCGGCTCGCCCTTCTGCCAGTAATTTTCGTTGCGTGTCAGCCGGTAATATTCGCCAGGCTTGTATTCGGCGAATTTGAAAGGTCCGGTGCCAACGAGTGCATTGTTGGCCGGATTGGTGGCGATATCGGTGCCTTCGAAAATATGCTTGGGAACGACGCTGGTGACAGCCGGAAGCGCATTGCGGATGAGCTGGAACGGCGTCGGCTTCGAGAAGCGGAAGATCGCCGTATGATCGTTGGGCGTATCGACAGCCTGCAGATTGGCAAAGACCAGGCGCCCGAGGTTCTGGAGCGGCTTCCACACGTTGAGCGCCGAGAAGGCAACGTCGGCCGAGGTGAAGGGCTTGCCGTCGTGCCAAGTGGCGTTTTCGCGCAGCTTGAAGGTCACGGAGAGCCCGTCCGGCGAGCCTTCCCATGACGTTGCAAGACGCGGTGCGAGACCATCCGAACCTTCATAGGAGGCTTCCGCCAACGGTTCGATCACCTTGCTTGAAATGAAGAAAACGCCGTTCGAGGCGACGATGGCAGGATTGAGGTTCTTCGGCTCGGAGTCGGCTGCAACGATCAGACGCCCGCCAGCCGGCACTGCCTGCGCCAGCGCAATGCGCGACAGCGCCGTTGTTCCGAGCAGCAGCGCCGTGCCCTTCAGCAGGCCACGCCGAGAGATATCCGCAATAGTCATGCCCCCTCCTGATCCCTTAAAAATTCAATGATCTATATTCGAGCTGAAACCGTAAGTGTGACAGGAATTAAATTCGAACAGGATGGCCAGGCGAGATATTTTTTGTCACCCAGCCATTATTTTTCAGCGGCCGCCGACAGCAAGCCGCAGCGCTTCCGCGCCAAGGTTGCGATAGGCAGCTCCCGGATGGGGCGCAACCAGCCTCGGCCCCGCAGCGCCGAGCTTTTCGCGCAGTGTACCCTGCCGGTATTCGGTCTTGTAGACGCCGCGCTTCTGCAGTTCCGGCACCAGCAGATCGACGGTATCTTCGAAGCTCTCGGGCGTCACCGCATAGGCAAGATTGAAGCCGTCGACATCGGTGTCCTCGACCCATTCCTGCATCAGATCGGCGACCGTCGATGGCGAGCCGACGAAGACCGGGCCGAAACCGCCGACGCCGACCCAATCGGCCATTTCGCGCACAGTCCATTCCTTGCTCGGGTCGATGGTCGTGAAGGTCTCGACAGCCGACTGCACGGCATTCGTATGGCGGTGGCGCAGCACCTCGTCCGGGCCGAACTGGCCGAAATCGATGCCCGTCCAACCGGATATCAGCGTCAGCGCCCCCTCGAAGGAAGCGTACTTGCGATATTCGTTGAATTTGCGCTGCGCCTCGGCATCCGTTTCGCCGAGCACCACGGTCTGCAGGTTGAAGGCAAGCATTTCGCGCGGGTTACGTCCCAGCCGTTCGGCGGCCTGGCGGACATTGGCGACATAGCGCTTCAGAACCGTCTTGGAGGGCGCAGCCACGAAGATGCATTCGGCATGTGCGCCGGCAAAATCCTTGCCGCGGCTGGAAGCGCCAGCCTGATAGAGAACGGGCGTGCGCTGCGGCGAGGGCTCGCTCAGGTGAATGCCGGGAACGTTAAAATACTTTCCCGAATGGTTGATCGGATGGACCTTTCCCGGATGGGTAAAGATGCCGCTTTCGCGGTCGCGCACGACAGCATCGGCCTCCCAGCTTCCTTCCCAGAGCTTGTAGCAGACCTCGAGATATTCGTCGGCGAGATCATAGCGGTCGTCATGGTTGGTCTGTGCCGGCTGGCCGATATTGAGCGCGCCGCTGTTGAGATAAGACGTGACGATGTTCCAGCCGACGCGGCCCTTGGTCAGGTGGTCGAGCGTCGAGATTCGCCGGGCGAATGTATAGGGGTGTTCAAAGGAAAGCGAAGCCGTCAGGCCGAAGCCGAGATGCTCGGTCTCATAGGCCATGGTCGGGATGAGTTGCAGCGGATCGTTGACCGGCACCTGCGCCGAATGGCGAAGTGCTGCATCGACGTTGCCGTTCAGGACGTCATAGACACCGAGCACATCGGCGATGAAGAGACCGTCGAACTTGCCGCGCTCCAGCGTCTTTGCCAGATGCACCCAGTAGTCGAGGTCCTTATAGGTCCAGGACTTGTCGCGCGGATGCCGCCAAAGCCCTGGCGACTGGTGTCCGACGCAATTCATATCGAAGGCGTTGAGCCTGATTTCACGGGTCATTTTATTCTTCCTACATCGGTCGGCGAGGTGCGGTTCAGGCGCCGACGGTTTTTCTGTTGATGAAGCTGAAGGCGAGCACGGCAAAGATGAGCGTGCCGGTACCGACCTGCTGCCAGTAAAAGTTCAGGCCCGTCAGCAGCAGGCCGTTGGCGACGATGCTGAGGAGCAGGACGCCGAGAACGGTGCCAAGCACATTGGGCCGACCGAGCGGCGACAGCGTCGTGCCGATGAAGGTGGCGCCGATGGCGTTCAGCAGGAACGCATTGCCGGAGGAGGGGATGTAGACGGTCACGGTCGCCGTCAGGATAAGGCCGGCAACGGCGGCAATCAGCCCGGCGAGAATGAAGGTGGCGGCCACAGGGACGCCAAGCCCGATGCCGGAATAGCGCACGACGCTTGGCTGAATACCGATCGAGACCACCACCCGCCCGAAACGCGTCCAGGCGAACACGGCTGCTGCACCGGCAATGACGACCGCGGCGATCACCAGCGGAACGGGCACACTGGCGATCGTGCCGTTGCCGACGAAGCGGAAGGCGTCCGGCACGCCCGAGGGCGGCAGATAGACCGGATTTCCGCCATTGGTCAGCAATTGCTGGATGCTACGACCTATAAACAAGGTGCCGAGTGTCGCCAGAAATGGTGCAACGCCGATCACGGACACAAGAACAGCATTGAACGCGCCGACCAGTGCGCCGGCTGCAAGGCCGGCGAGCAGCGCGAGCGGCACCGGCTGGCCCGCCAGAACGAGGGAGACGAAGGCGAAGCTTGCAAAATCGACGGCCGTGCCGACCGACAGATCGATGCCGCCTGCGGAGACGGCGAAGGTCATGGCGATCGAGACGATGGCGAGCAGCGTGAAATTGTTGACGAGAATGCTCTGCAGGTTGCCGGGAGTGAAGAAGGTTGGCGCCAGGATCGAGAAGACGGAGAAAACCACGATGAGCGCCACGATCAGGCCAAAGCGTGCGAGGCCGGCGAGCGAGCGGCCGGCTGAAGTCGAGGCGGTCATGTCAGATCTCCCGCTTGCGCAGCAATGTCGTGGCCGACACGACGATCAGAATGAGAAGCCCCTGCACGCCGCTGACGAGCGTACTCGGCAGGTTCAGGAGCTGGAAGCCGTTGGTGAGGAAGCCGATGAATAGCGCTGATATCAGTGTTCCCGGAACAGTGGGCACCAGCCGACGCGAAAAGACCGAGCCGAGCAATGCGATAACGACGATGGGCAGCAACGCTTCGCCCGAACCGGTCGTGCTGCCGCTGAGATAGGAAACCGAGAGAATGCCGGCAAAACCACCGCAGAACCCGCTGGCAATGAAGGCCCCGGCAAGCAGCCGCTTGAGCGGCAGGCCAGCGGCGCGCGCGGCATCCTGAAATTCGCCGACGGCATAAAGCCTCAGACCGACTGGCGTATATTGCACTATCGCGGTGGCAATTGCTGTAAACCCGATCAGCACATAGGCGAGAATGGGAATGCCGAAACTGTCGGAAGCCGAAACCACTGTCAGAAAATCGGTCGAGGCGGGCACGACGGTATTCTGCGTTAGGACGAGTTCGAGACCGGCGACGACATTCATTACCGCGAGCGTTGCTAGCAGCGGGACGATGCCCGCGAGCACGACGGCGACAGCGTTGACCGCGCCGATCGCAAGCCCGGTCAGCAAGGCCGCAGCCACCGCTGTTGCGTCGCCATAGCCGAGCTGGATCAAAGTCGCATAGACTGCAGCACTCAGGCCCATATTGGCGGCCAGCGACAGGTCGATGCCGCCGGTGACGACATTCGAGCCCCCCGCGACCAGCACTACGGTCAAGCCGATCGCCAGCACGCCCGAAATGGCGGACTGGCCGAGAACATTGCCGATATTGCCGACCGACAGGAAGTAGGGCGCGGTCAACGAGAACACGACGAGGATGGCCGCGAAAGCAAGCAGCGAGCCGAAGCGGAGCACCGCGACGGCTGCTGCGCCCTTGGCTTGCGGCACGGGGTCGGAGGAAACGGCGGGATGGGGCGCGAAGTGAACGTCAACCGACATGGCGCAATCCTTCCGAAGCGCCGGTCGAGATGGACAGCACTTCATCCGTTGTGGTTTTGGAGGAGTCTAGCTCTCGGATCAGCCGGCCGCGGAAAAACACCAGGATCCGGTCCGTGATGCCGACGAGCTCCGGCAGGTCGGAGGAGAGGACGATGACGCCGGCGCCACGCGCCGCAAGTTCGCCGATCAGCGCATAGATCTCGACCTTCGAGCCGATATCGACGCCGACGGTCGGTTCATCCAGCAGGTAGATTTCCGACTGGCGGCTCAGCCACTTGGCGATCGCCACCTTCTGCTGATTGCCGCCCGAGAGTGTGCGGACTAGCGCATCGCGCCCGGCCGTCTTGATCTGCAGCCGCTTGATCAGGTCCTCGGTATCGGAGCGCTCACGCCTGCGATTGAGGAAACCGAAACGGCTGTAGCGGTCAAGGCTCGGGAGCGTGACATTTTCGGCCACGCTAAGATTGAGGCCGACGCCGTGTCCGCGCCGATCCTCGGGAACAAGTGCAAGCCGACGGTCGACGGCCCTTGCCGGGCTGCGCGGCTGTGCTGCTCGACCCTCGATTTCAATCTCGCCGCTCGCGGCCTGTTCCAGACCGAAGAGCGTGCGGATCAGGTCTTTGGCGCCGGAGCCGAGGAGACCGGTGATGCCGAGCACCTCGCCACGTCGCAGGCTGAAACTGACATCGTCAAACCGGTTGGGCGCTGAAAGCCCGCGGATGTTCAGGATCGTTTCGCCGAGGTCGACCTGGCGCTTGGGGAACATTTCGGCGATGTCACGCTCGATCATCAGGCTGGCGATCGCCTTGGCCGAGGTTTCGCCAATCGGCAACGAAGCCACATCCCGGCCGTTTCGCAGCACGGTGACGTGATCGCAGAGTTCTTCGATCTCGTTGAGGTAATGCGAGATGTAGATGATGGTCACGCCTTCGTCGCGCAGCCGGCGGATCAGGCGAAAGAGGATCTCGGCCTCGCGCCGCACCAGGGCCGCGGTCGGCTCGTCGAAGACGAGTATTTTCGGCTGGTGGAGCAGTGCGCGGGTGATCTGGACGATCTGCCTTTCGGCGGTCGATAATTCACTTATAAGGGCGTTCTTCGGCAGAGTGATCCCGAAATAATTGGCTAGGAGCTCACCGGCACGCTTTTGCATCGCCCGGCGATCGAGGAAGGGAGTTTTCGCAAGCCGCGTTTCACGGCCGAGGAACAAAGCCTCGCCGACGGTGAATGTCGGAACCAGCAGCCTGTCCTGATGGATGAAATGGATGCCGAGCTCTTCATTGAGATGCGGTGTCAGCCGATCGTAGACTTTACCCTCGATTTCGATCGTGCCCTCGTCTGCGACATGCAGCCCTGCAAGCAGCTTGATCAGCGTCGACTTGCCGGCGCCGTTTTGTCCGACGAGGCCGTGGACGGTGCCGCGTCGTATGGCGAGCGATGCGTCGGCGAGCGCTTGGGCACCGCCGAAACGCTTGATGATGTGATCGAAGCGAATGATGACATCGTTGCTGTCGGTCACTTGCGCCGGGACGGGTTCAGTCATGATGCCGCTTTCCAGGGACATGCTGACCTTGCGGCGCTAACCGCAAGGTCAGCCTTGATATCAGCCGATGCCGAGCTTCTTGATGATCTCGGAGACGTTTTCCTTGTTGGCGAGCAGCGCCTGAACATAGGTCTCGCGCGGCAGCGTCTGGCCGGCGAGCAGCTTGGCAACGTTGCGGACTGCGACACGGCCGATTTCGGCGGGCTGCTGAGCGGCATCGGCGCCAGCCGGCGAGTTCTTGTCAGCAACGAGCTGGAGAACCTCCGGGCTTCCATCGACGCCATAAGTGCGGATCTCGTTGCGGCCGGCGGCGGCGATCGCCTGCGTGGCGCCGAGCTGCGGAATGTCCCAGGCCGACCAGACGGCCTTGATCGAGCCCTTGTCCGGATATTTGTTGAGGATGGCGGTGATCTGCGTGAAGGCGTCCTGAACCGTATTCGGGATGACGTCACGCAGTTCCGGCTGGATGATCTTCACCTTCGGGAAATACTTGATGACGTTGACGAGCTGGTCGTAACGGATCGCGCAGGGTGTCACGCCGTAGAACCCGTTGAAGACGACAATATTGCCTTCCCCGCCGATATCGGAGACGAGCTGCAGGGCGAGATCCTTGCCAATGCCCCAATTGTCCGACGTCGTGTTGTTGATCGAATTGGTTGAGCCGACATCGACGGTCAGAACAGGAATGCCGGCGTCACGGGCCTTCTTCAGCCAGGGATCGATGACGCTGAGCGTGCCGAGGATCTGGACGATCGCATCCGGCTTCTGAGCGACAAGCGTCTGAAGCTGGGCGATCAGCTTGCCGTCGTTACGGCCGGCATCAACGGCGATCGGTTCGCCGCCAAGCCGCTTCACCTCTTCGATCTGGGCATTATAGACCTGCAGATCGAAATAGTGGTCCGTACCGGTGGCGCTGATGGCGACGCGCTTGCCCTTCAGGGAAAGCCCCTCGTCGTCGGCCCTTGCGGCGGGTGCGGTCAGCATGCTGGCGCCTGCAAAGGTCGCGCTGGCGACAGCCGCGAGCTTCAAGATTTCACGGCGTCCGAAGCCGCCTCCAAGTCCTTCATTCATAACGATACCCTCTCAATTTGATAGTCTGTAAAATATATAGATTTAAGGCTCATAAGAGGTACGTTATTCCAAAAGCACACGGTCGCAGGAAATTTTCTGAAGCTAAGGCCTGGCTTCAGCGATCGCTGTTGCGGCCGAGCCCATAGGTCAGGGCAAGTGCTCCGACGAGCACGGCACCCTTGACGAAATCCTGCGTGTAATAGGGTGCGTTCAGCATCGTCAGGCCATTGAGCAGCACGCCGACGAAGACGGCGCCGGCAATGGTGCCAAGCACATTGGGGCGGCGCAGGTTGAGGACGGCAAAGCCGATGAGGGCGGCAGCGACCGAGTCCATCAGCAGCGAGCCGCCGGAGGAGACATCGCCGCGCCCGACACGGGCGGCGATCACGATGCCACCAAGAGCGGCCAAGGTTCCCGAGATGACATAGGCAAGCGTCTTCAGCCGGGTGGTGGAGGCGCCGGCAAGCCGCGTCGCTACCTCATTGCCGCCGGTCGCAAAGAGCAGTCGGCCGATGCGGGTACGCTCTGTCAGCACGAAAAGGAAGATGGCGACGGCGGCCATCAGCACGACGGAAACGGGCAGGGTGGCAAACAGGCTGTAACGGCCGATCAGCAAGAAAGCTGGATCATAGGCACCGGTCGCCTTGGAGCCGTCGGGCAGGACCAGTCCGGCAGAAATCGATCGCCCGGCGGTCGGGATGAGTTGCAGGCCCGACAGCAGGAACATCATGGCAAGCGTCGCCAGCAGATCGGGCACGCGCAGGCGCACGATGAGCAAGGCATTGACGAGCCCGACCGCGGCACCGAAGGCAAGGACGAGCGGCACGGTGGCAAAAACATCGAGATGCCAGACGATCATCGCATAGCTCGCGGCCATGACGCTGGAGGCGGCGACAGCACCGATCGAGAGATCAAAGCCGCCGACGGCAAGCGTCACCGTCACACCGGCGCCGAGGATCGCAACGACCGATACGGCCTGCAGGATACTCATCAGGTTGCCGATGTTGATGAAGGCCGGTTGGGCGATGGTGAAGCCAATCACCATCAGCCCGAGCAGGATGAACACCGCACCGGCGCGCAAGAAGCTGCCGAGTGCCAGAGCGCGGCTATCCTCATTATGGCTCTGAGGGACCGCACTGGTCTTTGGCAGGGCCTCTTCGTCGATGGTCGTCATGCGGAAATTTCCTGTGGGGCTGAAGAAGAGGCGATGTCGACGAGATCAGGCAGCAAGCTGTGGTGGTCGATCGTCAGGATGCGATCGGCGACCTCATAGGCCTCTTCGGGATCGGATGTGGCGATCAGCGTTGCGCGGTCGGTGCGTGCCCGGATCGCCTGGATGATGTCATGGCGGGCGCCGACGTCGACCCCCTGGAACGGCTCGTCGAGCAACAGCAGCCGGCTCGGCTCCGCTTCCCAGCGGGCGATGACCGTCTTCTGCTGATTGCCGCCCGACAGTGACCAGATCGAAGCGTGCGGACCGGCGGCCTTGATGCTGAGCCGGGAAATGGCCTGCTCTGCCTCGTGCCGCTCGCGGCCGCCGAATAGCAGGCCGCTCGGATACCATTTGGCAAGATGCGGCAGGCTGATGGTAGCCGCGAGCGAATTGCCGGGCCACGCGGCCGGCATCAGCGAGGAGCGATGGCGGTCCTCCGCCGCCATGGCGACACCTGCGGCAATCGCCTCAGCCGGCGATTTCGGCCGGTAGGGCTTGCCATCGAGTTGCATCGTGCCATCGGCCAAGTCTCGAACGCCGAAGATCGCCGAGAGCAGGCGGCTTTTGCCGGCGCCGAGCACGCCGGTGATGGCAACGACCTCGCCTTCGTGCAGGGTCAGATCGAAGGGCTTGCTTGATGGCAGAAGCCGGATGCCGTTCATCTCGAGAACAGCTGAGCCCGTCACTGGGCGGGCATCCGGCCGTGCCGCTTCGAGCCTGCGACCGATCATCGTTTCGATGGCGCTGGAAAAATCGATAGGGCGATTGAAGCTGCCGACGATGCGGCCGCCGCGCATGACGAGTGCCCGGTCGGCGATCGCTTCGAGGTCGGCGGTCCGGTGAGAGATATAGAGGATGGCAAGGCCTTGCGCCCGCAAGGTGAGCAGGATGTCAAATAGGCGTCGGCTCTCGTCCGCCGAAAGGCTTGCTGTCGGTTCGTCGAGGATCAGCAGCTCGGCCTTGTTGGCAAGCGCGCGGGCGATCGCAACCAGCTGCCGGTCGGCGGCAGTCAGATCGCCGAAATCCCGGTCGAGCGGCAGCGAGAATCCGGCGGTATCGAGCACGGAGCGCGCTTCGCGTCGCACGCTTGCGTGAGAGAGAAAGAAGGGTGTGCTGCCCTCTGCGAAGCGATGCAGCAGCAGGGCATCGGCAACCGTCAGCCCCGCCGGTCCGACAAGATCCGTCGATTGATGCACGGTCACGATGCCGGCCTTTGCCGCCTCGGATGGTGTTTTCGGCGAAAAGGGCCGGCCGTTCAGGCTGATTGTGCCGCCATCTGCCGCAAGCACGCCGGAGACTATCTTTACCAGCGTCGATTTGCCGGCGCCATTGGCTCCCATCAGCGCGACGATCTCACCCCGCTCGATAGAGAAATGCGCGCCGAAAAGCGCGCGTGTGGACCCGAAACTGCGGGTGATATTCTCGACTTGAAGGAGCGGCATCGGGCAAATCCGGGTCTGCTTTTAAGCCGCGATATTGGCCTGACAGATGCCCGAACTTCGAGGCAAGCCTTGCCTCGGTCGGAAGGCGATGGGAACAAAGAATCTCCTGAATCCGCAAAAATCAGATCATTAAATCTACTAAAAACATAGAGTTTATATCTAATAATTTCATGCGTCGCAGGGAGCTGCCAACCTGTCAGACGACGCACCCGATTGACTAGAGGATCGCGACGATGAAATCCTTCGCACGGCTGGCGCTCTCTGCAGCCGCAATTTCTTTTTCTCTCTATCAGACCTCCTTTGCCGCTGGCCTTAACGGCGCACCGGCGCCCTTTGATAAGGGCGGCGTCAAGGTGGCACTGATCAGCTACATCTCGGCGGGTGACTTCTTCCAGGCTTATCAGGCCGGTGCGGAATCCCAGGCCAAGGCGCTCGATATCGACCTGCGCGTCTTCCCCGGCCGGCAGGATGCCGCCGAGCAGCGTGAGCAGATCCTTCAGGCGATCAATCTTGGCGTGGCCGGGATCGTCGTCGATCACGGCCTGCCGGAATCGCTCGGCGATGTCGTCCAGCAGGCGCTGGACAAGGGCATCAAGGTCGTCGCCTTCGACGTCAACCTCAACAATCCCAAGGTGCCGCAGGTGGAGCAGAGCGACCACGAACTCGCTCAACTCGCGCTCGAACAGGTGGTGAAGGACAACGGCAAGAGCTTCAATGCCGGTTATGTCTATGTCGCCGGTTTCGCGCCGCTCGACCGCCGCAACGAGGTCTGGGATAAGTTCAAGTCGGAGAATTCCGGCGTTGTTGAAAAGGCCCGGTTCGGTAACGTGAGCGACACCACCGCGACCTCTACCGCCGATCAGGCCAAGGCCGCGCTGACCGCCAATCCCGATATCGGCGTCGTCTTTGCGCCCTATGACGAGTTTGCCCGTGGCGTAAAGCTTGCCGCCAACGACCTTGGTATTGCAAGCAAGCTGAAGATCTATTCGGCCGACGTTTCGACTGCTGACATTCAGGAGATCATCGAAGAGGGCAGCCCCTGGGTTGCGACCGTCGCCACCAACCCGGCTGTCGTTGGCGCCGTCTCCGTCCGCGCCGCGGCTCTGCAGATCGCCGGACAGGACGTCCCCCATCAGATCACAGTCAAGCCGACGCTGCTCACGCAGGAAAGCCTGCGCGCAGCCGGCGTCAAGACGATCGAGGACCTGGCGCAGAAGATCCCGGCCTTCAGCACAAGCGACGCGGCAACCGCTAGCTGGATCCCGGACAAGCTTTTCTAGGCTGCCTGCCTCGATCTTCCGGCGGGGGTTGTGCGGCCCCCGCCGGCCCATTTTTTTCAGGAAATCGGAGTTTCGACCCATGAGCCAGTCCAATGTCGTCTTCGCGACCAATCGCAGCACAACGCGAGAGGACCTCTTTGCCCGCGCCGAAGATATCTCGGCCGATCTCTCCAGACGCGCCGCCGAGCTCGACCGCGACGGTCGCCCGCCTCTTGCGGAGATCGTCAAGCTGAAGAATGCCGGCCTGCTGAACGCCCTGCATGATCAGAAGATCGGCGGCGGTGGCCTTGATTGGGTGGATGGCTTGCGGCTGGTGCGTATCCTTGCGCGCGGCGAAAGCTCGATCGGCCAGCTGCTAGGCTATCACTTCGTCAACAGCCAGTATGTCTACTGGGCGCTAGAAGAAGCACGTGCTCATGCGGTGGGTGCCGAAACCGTGGCGAAAAACCTCTATTGGGGCGCTGCCGTCAATCCGCGTGATCCGGGTCTTGTGCTGACCCGTCGTGGCAATGGCTATGTGCTGAACGGGCGCAAGTCGTTTTCCACCGCCGCCCATGTATCTGACTATATCAATGCCAACGCCACGCTCGACGACAAGATCGTCGGTTTCGCCGTGCCGACCAACCGGCCCGGTTATCAGGCAAATGACGACTGGGACAATTTCGGCCAGCGGCTCTCCGACAGCGGCAGTGTCGAGTTCCACGATTTTCCTGTTTATGAGGAAGACTTCGTCGGTCCCCCGGCTGCTCCTGATGCCGCCCCGCCGGTGCTTTCCACCTTCAATACGCCGCTCATCCAGCTCGTCTTCGTCAACTTCTATCTTGGCAGCGCAGAAGGCGCGCTCCAGGCTGCCGTCGATTATGTGCGCACGACGACGCGCCCGTGGATCACCTCGGGCGTCGAGCGCGCTGCAGACGACCCCTATATCCTGGAGCGGGTCGGTGAGTTCACCGCCGCGCTGAAAGCCTCTGCTGCCCTGGCCGATACGGCCGCCGCCGCCGTTCAGGCAGGTCTCGCAAAGGGCCACAGTGTCACCGCCCGCGAGCGTGGCGAGGCGGCGGCAGAAGCCTATGCCGCCAAGGTGCATGCAACCCATGTCTCGCTTGATACCACCTCTCGTGTCTTCGAGCTGACCGGCGCGCGCTCCACGGCGGAGAAATATCGCTTCGACCGTTTCTGGCGCAATGTGCGCACTCACACGCTGCACGATCCGGTCTTCTACAAGGCCAAGGAAGTCGGCGAATTCGTGCTGAACGACAAAATCCCTGAAGTGAGCCTTTACAGCTGAACTCAGGAACATAAGCAAAAAAGAACCCCATTTCCGGTGACGGAAGTGGGGTTTTAGTTGAGGAGAGGGTTCAGAGCGCGCCGTTCTTCGGCGGAATCGCGCCGTTCAGGTGGTAATTGCCGACGACATGGTACTTCCAGCGCACGGGATCGTGCAGCGTATGGGTGCGTGCGTTGCGCCAGTGCCGGTCGAGATTGAGGTCGCTCTTGACCGCAGAGGTTCCGGCAAGCTCGAAGAGCGTGTTGGTGGCCTCAATGGCGATCTCGGTCGTCAGCACCTTGGCGGCAGCCACGGCAAGCGTGGCGTCGACGACGGTCTTTTCCGTCGTCTCGATCTGCGCGGCATCGACCTTGCGGCCGGCGCGTTCGAGGAGTGCTGCAGCAGCTTCCAGCCGGATGGCGATCTGCCCGACCTTCGAGATCGTCAGCGGATCCTCGGCGGCGCGCTCCACGCCGCTATCCATCCAGGGGCGTGACTTGGTACGCACGAATTCCAACGTTTCCGCAAAAGCGGCCCGCGCGATGCCGAGATCGATGCCGGCATGGACGATCTGGCCGACCGAGCCGATCGTCGCCGGCCGCTCGAAACCCTTGTGATGCAGGACGACGGAATCGGCATGGACATAGACATTCTTGAGGATCGTGGTGCCACTGCCGGTCGTGCGCTGGCCAAAGCCGTCCCAGTCGTCGAGGATCTCAACACCCTCGGTCCCTTTCGGCACGAAGGCCATGACAAGCCGGTCTTCCTCATCAAGCGCGAAGACCGTGATCCAGTCGGCAAACAGTACGCCGGTCGAGTAATATTTCTGGCCGTTGATGCGGTAGCCGGGTCCGTCCCTGACGATGCGCGTATTGTAGTGGCCGACCGTCTTCGTGCCGCGCTCCGAAAGCGCATTGCCGAAACGATCGCCGGCAAGCGCCCGGCCGAAGAAATACCGCTTCTGCTCCTCGCTGCCATCGGTGCGCAGGGCTTCTAGAATGTAGAAATGGTTCTGCGGGATCTGGCCGATCGAGCCATCAGCTTCCGCCAGGATCGCGGTCACTTCGGCAAGCACGGCATTCGAAACATCGAGCCCACCATATTGCGCTGGAACGGCAATCGCCAGCAGGCCGGATTGCGCCAGCGCATCGAGTTCGGCGAAAGGCAACCGGCGCTCTGCGTCTCGTGCGGCGGCCGTGGCGGCAAATTGAGCGCCGAGCCTGCGGGCCGTCTCAAGTGCCTCCTCGTCGCTGGCTATGCGGGCGGCCACGGGCCGGATCTGGTCTTGCTGCCTGAGCACGGTCGTCATTGATTTCTCCAGTTCTGACCGTGATATGGGTGAAAGAAATCGGAGCGACAGGTAAGATTATAAATTCTATAGATGTGATAGAAAATGAAAAGTGCTTGCTTCTGTGAGGCGCGTCGGCACGGCTAACGTCTGCCCCTATCCATCTCATCCGGCAATTGACCGGGTTGCCGGTGAAATCGCCGCCAGAAAATGCCAATGCTGATCTCGAATTGCTGTGCGCCAACGCCTACGTAACCCAAACGGATGCGTCGTTCCGGCATCACCGTTCAGCAGAGGGCAGGCGGTCGCTTCGCCCGATCCATGAGGAAAAACATGACCCGTTCACGGCAGTTGCGCCTCGGCGCCTTCATGCGTCCCGTTAGCCTGCACACCGGCGCATGGCGCTATCCCGGCTCCTATCCGGATGCCAATTTCAATTTCTCCCATATCAAAGCCTTCGCGCAGAAGCTCGAGGCCGCGAAATTTGATGCCTTCTTTATGGCCGATCACCTGGCGGTGCTCAACATGCCGGTCGAAGCGCTGAAGCGCAGTCACACCGTGACTTCCTTCGAGCCCTTCACGCTGCTGTCGGCGCTTGCCTCCGTCACCGAGAGGATTGGGCTCGCTGCAACGGCATCGACGACCTTCGACGAGCCCTACCATGTAGCCCGCCGTTTCGCTTCGCTCGATCACATCAGCAATGGCCGCGCCGCGTGGAATATCGTCACGACCTCCAATCCCGATGCTGCGCTCAATTTCGGCCTTGACGAGCATGTGGAACATGGCGAGCGCTACAAGCGGGCGCGCGAGTTCTACGATGTCGTCACCGGCCTCTGGGACAGCTTCGCCGACGACGCCTTCAGTCGCGACCGCGAGAGCGGTATTTATTTTGATCCCGAAAAAATGCATGTGCTCAACCACAAGGGCGAGGAACTGAGCGTGCGTGGGCCGTTGAATATTGCCCGACCGGTTCAGGGCTGGCCCGTTATCGTGCAGGCCGGCCAGTCGGATCCCGGCCGCCAGTTGGCCGCGGAAACCGCCGAAGTGGTCTTCTGTTCGCCGCGTGATCTCGAAGGCGGCAAGGCTCTCTATGCCGACATCAAGGGCCGGATGGAGGCGATCGGCCGCAACCGCGATCACCTGAAACTGCTGCCGGCCGCCTTTGTTGTCATCGGCGACAGCATCGAGGAGGCGCGCGCCAAGCGCCTCGCCCTCGACAGTCTCGTTCACTATGACAGCGCCATCGCCTCGCTGTCGATCGCGCTTGGCCATGATGCCTCGGGCTTCGACCCGGATGCGCCGCTGCCCAAGGATATTCCCGATACCAATGCCAGTAAGACGGGCCGCGGTCAGGTCATCAAGCTGGCGCAGGAGGAAAACCTCACCGTCCGGCAGCTTGCCCAGCGTTACGGCGGCTATTCCGGTCTTGCCTTCGTTGGCACGCCTGCAAGCATTGCCGGCGAGATGGAACGTTGGCTGGACGAAGAGGGCTCTGACGGTTTCAACGTCGTCTTCCCCTACCTGCCGCAGGGGCTTGACGACGTGACCACGCGCCTGGTGCCTGAACTGCAGCGCCGTGGCCTATTCCGTAGGGAATACGAAGGCACGACGCTGCGCGAACACCTTGGCCTGCCGCGACCGGAGAATCGCTTCTTCAGCTAAGGCTGTCAGGGCAGGGCGACGATCAGGCGCAGTGAACCTTCGAAGAAGGGTTGCGTGCGCAGATGCCCGTAACGCGCATCCCACGTGCCATCCTTAAGATCGCGGCCGAGTTCGGTCACGAAGCGCTCGCCGATCGATGGATCGACGAAGCTCCAGGCCGAATTTGCAAGCCGGGCGCCGGGATCGAGCATAAGCTCCGGCCGACCGTAGTAGGCCTCGCCGAAGCCATCGATGCAGGCAAGCGGGATTGGCACGGGCAATATCTCAATTGTGCCGCCGAGATGATCGGCGACGGTCTGCAGGGCCGGATAGCGGCTTGCCTCGACGGCGATCATCTCCGGCGCATAGTCGAACAGCCATGAGTGTTCCAGTTCATTGGGATCGCAGCTCAAGATCAGCACGGGGCCGCGCGAAACACGACGCATTTCTGAAACACCAGCTTTGAGGTCCGACCATTGATGCACAGTGAAGGTCGCCATGCTCGCGTCGAATGATTGATCTGCGAAGGGAAGTTTTTCGGCCGTTGCATCGATTGCCTCGGGCAGATGGTCCGGACGTTGGGCGCGCATGGATGCAGAAGGTTCTACTGGTGTCACCTTCCGGTCGACCGGCTCGTAGGAGCCTGCACCTGCGCCGACATTCAGAACGGTCTCGGCGTTGCCAAGTGCGGCGCGGATGAATTCGGCGATATGCGGATCGGGCCGGCGGTACCTGGTGTAATTTGTACCGATCACGCCGTAATTGGCGTCGCCCGCACTTCCGTCCCTGTGTCTGCTGTTCACGATCGGTCTCCATAACTGCTTCAAAAGGCAAAGCGCCGCTGTTGTCGGAGCGCTGAGCTCTCCGGCGTTTGTTGTTCCTGAAAAGGCATTCGCCAATTCGCGAGCCGCAAGAAACACCATGGAATGCAGTGTGAAAATCGATATGATCGAACAAATGTTGTTCGGAAAATGCACATGGCTCGCCGTATTCCATCGCTCAATGCGCTCCGCGCTTTCGAAGCCGCCGGCCGTCTCGGGCGCATGACGCTCGCCGCGGACGAACTGAACGTCACCCATAGCGCCGTCAGCCGCCAGATCCAGCATCTCGAAAATGTGCTCGGCGTTCCTCTCTTTGAAGGCCCGAAGAACCGGCTGCGTCTGACCGAGGCCGGCACGACGCTTCTGTCAGGTCTGAATGCCGCCTTCGACCAGATCGACACGTCCGTCCGCGCGGTGGCCGATACCGAGGATGGTGCGCTCGATGTATCCTGCCCCGGAACCTTCACCATGCGCTGGCTGATCCCAAGGCTCTACCGGTTTCAGGCGGAATATCCCGATATCGATGTGCGCCTGACCGCCTCTTCACGTCCGGTGGATTTTGCGCGCGACAGCTTCGATGTCGCTATCCGCGTTGGAACAGCACCCTGGCCAGCCGGTGCGGATGTCATCCCGCTCTTTCCCGAACAGACCGGTCCCGTGCTTTCGCCGGCATTGGCGGAAATTGTCGGCGAACGCTTCACAGGTGCCGCTCGCCTTCATACCCGCAGCCGTCTACGCGCCTGGGGTGACTGGCTTGCTCGCTCGGGCATCACCGTCGAAGCCGGTGGCCGTGTCGAATATGAGCATTTCTATTTCATGCTGGAGGCTGCCAACGCCGGGCTTGGCGTCTGCGTCGTGCCCTGGCCCTATGTGACGGATGATGTTCGCTTCGGCCGGTTGGTGGCGCCGCATGGATTTCTGGAAAGCGGCCATGAATACGTGGCCTTGCGCCGGGCGAGGCGAAACCGCAAATCCACGCTCTTTTGCGAATGGCTGGAAAAAGAGGCGCGCGCATTCGTTCTCTCGCATCCGGCGCCTGCGACACAGAGCCTGACCGCCGCTATTTCCTGACGACGCCGACCCGCGCCAGCACTTCGCCGGGAATGGCGTAACGCTGGACAATATCCCTGCTGTTGCGCAGCCCGCAGATCTCGCGCTGGACGAAGAGCGCCCAAACGGCATCGGACGCCTCGTTGATCAGCGTTTCGCGCTGCTCGGCACTATCGCGATCGGGATTCCAGGCCTTCAGGGCTGAGAGAGCCGATTCGACTTTGAGACCGTTGCGTCCGAGTGAACTGGCGCGCTCCGACATGAGCTCGTATTCGAGTACATTCACCCCGCCTTCGGCCGAAAAAGACTGCCTGAAGGATTGCGGCGGGCGAACGCTCATCGGACGATCCCTCGCTGGATTATTGCGGCTGGACGCCGGTGACCTGGACATAGACCCAGGCCAATGCAAACACGATGATCACCGCGGCGATGATCACGAGCTTGCGGAGCATGGGATTGGGGGCTTTCGGCGGGGGCTTCGGCTTGCGAAACTTGATAACGTTATCGCTCATTGTCTTGCTGTCTGGTTCGTTCTTTCCACAGCAGTAACGCATATCGACGGATTTGGCACCCGTGTCGTGCCCAAATATGCACTTTTCATGTGGGGCTGCCGGCGAGACACCGGCAGCCCCAACGTCGAACCGATCAGCGCGCTGCCCAATTGGCGCCGCGGCGGAAGATCGTGTTCATCTGCGGCACGTCGAATTCCTTGGCGACATGGCCGAGTGAGGAATAGAAGACGCGACCCTTGCCATATTTCCGCTTCCAGACAACCGGCATCGTCACGCCGTCGATCCAGTAAGCATGTTCGCCGGTGAAAGTCGTCGTCGCCAGCACCTCGTTCGAGGGATCGACATGCATGTAATATTGTTCGGAATTATAGGGGAAATCGGTGATCCCCTCCATCAGCGGGTCGTCCGGCCGGGTGATGTTGACGGTGTAGTTTATGATATTACCGGGATGGGCAACCCATTGGCCGCCGATGATGAACTGGTAATCGGTCGATTCGCGGAAGCTGTCGCCGGCGCCGCCGTGATAGCCGGCAATGCCGACGCCGCTTTCGATCGCGGCAGCGAGGTTCTTGACCTCTTCCTTCTCGATCTTCGACATGGTGATGACGGGAACGATCAGGCTCAGATCGTGGATCGACGGATCGGCGAAGGCCTCCGTGCTGTGCTCCACATAGACCTTGAAGCCGTCTTCCTCGAGTATGTCCTTGATGATTGCGGCGCATTGTTCCGGTTCGTGGCCGGCCCAGCCGCCCCAGACGATCAGTGCTTCACGCATCGTGTATTCCTCCTGAATGTTACTTGCCGAGCAGTCCGTCGACGAGGGATTGAGAAAGCGGAGCAGGGCGCTCCGTTGTCGTGGTGAGCGTTACCGTGCTGCCGGTGTCAGATGCCTTCTGGAAGGCTTCCATCACCTCGAGCACATGCAGCGCCAGATCGCCATTTGCGCGATGCGGCCGGTTCGAGCGGATCGCGTGGGCGAGATCGGCCACACCGAGGGAGCGATAATTGCCGTCGGCATAGGGCAGCGTCACGGGCTGGTCCTCGAACTGGCCGCCCTTCTTCAGATATTCGACCGGGCCGGCAAAACGGTTCGGATCCGGCACGATCAGCGTGCCTTCGGTGCCGTAGACTTCGAGCGGCACATGCTTGTGGCCTGCCACATCGAAGCTCATGCCGATCTGCACGACAGCGCCATTGGCGAAAGCCATCACGCCGGCCACATGCGTCGGGATATGAACAGAAATGCGCTCGCCATTGCGCGGCTCGCTGGTGATGATGCGCTCATCGCGCGGCGTGACCGCAAAACCGGCGACCTTGGCAACCGGCCCCAGCAGATTGACGAGGTCGGTGATGTAATAGGGACCCATGTCGAGCATCGGGCCGCCGCCGACTTCATAATAGAAGGCCGGATTGGGATGCCAGCGCTCATGGCCCGGGCACATGAAGGTCGCGGTGCCGCCGACTGGAATGCCGATGACGCCCTCGTCGATCAGGGCGCGGGCGGTCTGGTGACCGCCGCCAAGGAAGGTGTCAGGGGCAGCGCCGATGCGCAGACCCTTGGCCTTGGCGGCATCCGCCAATTTTTTCCCTTCCGCGAAATTAATCCCCAGCGGCTTTTCCGAATAGGTATGCTTGCCGGCCTCCAGTGCCTGCAGACCGACTGCAACGTGGGCCTTCGGAATGGTCAGGTTGACGATGATTTCGACCTTCGGATCGGCCAGAAGCTCTTCGACAGACCTGGCCTGAAGATTGAATTCGTTGGCTTTTGCCTCTGCAAGTTCGCGATTGAGGTCGGCCAGTCCGCGGATCTCGAGGATCGGGAATGCCGATGTCATCGCCTTCAGATAGGCGCCCGAAATATTGCCGCATCCAATGATGCCGATACCGACTTTTTCCATCATATCCTCCATAAATACTGATTTTTGCGCGTCAGAGCGCCGGTCCTGTAGTGCTCCAGGGCGATTCGTAGAGTTCATAAAGCGCAACAGCGGCAGCACCCTGCGCCCAGAAGTCGTCGGTCGAATCATCGAAAACGAGTTCGCTGACGCCTTGCAGGGACGGCGGGATAGCCAGCGCATAGGCATCCCGCAGACTGTTGAGGAAGGGCTCACCCAGCGCAAGCGAGGAGCCGACGAGAATAACGCGCGGTGGCGCAAACAGGGTGACGATATTGGCAATGGTCAGCCCCACCGCCTCGCCGGCGCGCATGGCCGCGCCGATCAGACGGTCGTCATCGGCCTGGATCAGCGCCTGAACATGGGTCATGCCTCGGCCGAGGCGTACCGCTTCGGCAAAGCGGCCATCGGCCTGTTGTTCGCCGAGAATGGCGCTTTCACCGGCCTGGCTGGAAAGACGCACCACGCCCTGCTGACCCATGCCGAGGACAAGATCGCCGAGATTGTGGCTGAGGCCGCCAGCGCCGCGGAAAAGCTGGTTGTCGTGCAGCACGCCGAGACCGAGTGTCTGCTCCAGCGAGATCAGCACCATGTCTTCGAGATCGCGGGCCTTGCCGAACCAATGATGGCCAAGCGTGATGGCATGTGCGTCGCTCTCGATGATGGTCGGCGTCGACAGGCGGGCCGACATTTCCGCAGCAAAATCAATGTTGACTTCGCGGAAGATGGGGCTTGAACGGATATGGCCGGTACGGTGCTCGATGACGCCAGGGAGTGCCAGGCAGATGCTGTCGATATCATCGAGCGAGAGGCCGATATCGACGACGCAGCGCCGCACGCCATCCTCGATGAGGTCGGCAATCACGGCAATCGGCTGCCGATCGATGCGGATCGGCAGGGCGAGCTTGGAGAGCACGTCGCCGCGGAAATTGGTAACCACGAAGATCATGCGGCTGGCGGCAATCTTGGCGCCAACTACGCGGGCGGCATCCGGATTGACCTCCAGCATGACGCGCGGCCTGCCACGCACTGCCTCGTTGCGGATATCACCCTCGTGAATGGGCAAAATGAGCCCGTCGTCGAGAAGCGAAGCGGTAATGGCCGAAACTGTCGTCGTGGACAATTCGGTGCGTTCGCTGATCTGGATGCGGGAGATCGGGCCGTGGCGCCGGATCGTATCCAGCACGTTCAAGCGGTTGATGGCACGCATCAATTCAGGATCGGCAGTCTTCATCGTCTCGTGCGCACCTAAACTGTCATAGGCCTCGCGATTTTATTCGAGAGGCAAATTAAATTCGCCTTGTTGTAGATCTGATTTTCACAATCGCGCAACAGGAATTTCCATAATGGCATCATTTTGCGCATCTTCTGCCGCTTTTTCAGGCAGGGTATTGACAGAAAGGCAAAGGTTGCGATTATTTAATCCGGATACAGAAATAAAGCGCCTCGGGAGGAGTGCCAAGTGCTGACTACCAAAACTCATCGCATCAACATGCTGTCGGCGATCGCAATCGCGGTTGCCGGTTACTGTGCATCAACGGTAACGGCTGCCGCCGATACGACCATCCGCTGGCTCCACCTGGAGCAGGTTCCGGGCACCCTCGAGGTGTGGAACAAGCTCGCCAAGGACTTCGAAGCGAGCCACCCCGGCGTCAAGGTCGAGCTGCAGTTCCTCGAAAACCAGGCCTTCAAGGCCAAGCTTCCGACGCTCCTGCAGTCGAACGAAGCCCCGAGCTTCTTCTACACCTGGGGTGGCGGCGTGCTGAAGGCGCAAGCCGAGACCGGTATGCTGCGGCCGATCGATGCCGCCCTTGACGCCGATGGCGGCGCATGGCGCAACGGCACCAGTGCTGCCACGATCGACGGCATGACCTTCGACGGCAAGGTCTGGGCAGCGCCCTACAAGACTGGCCTCGTCTCCTTCTTCTACAACAAGGAATTGTTCAAGAAGGCCAATGTCGATGCCAGCAAGATCAAGACCTGGGGCGATTTCCTCAGCGCCGTGAAGACGCTGAAGGCCGCAGGCATCGTGCCGATCGCCGGCGGTGGCGGTGATAAGTGGCCGATCCATTTCTATTGGGGCTATCTCGCCATGCGCGAAGCCGGCCATGATGGCTTCGAAAAGGCCAAGGCTGGCGAGGGTGATGGTTTTGCCGGTGAAGCCTTCGTGAAGGCCGGCGAGCATCTCGCCGAACTCGGCAAGCTCGAACCCTTCCAGAACGGCTATCTTGGCGCCACCTGGAACGATGCGCTTGCTGCTTTCGGCGACGGACGCGCGGCCATGCTGCTCGGCTTTGAAAACACCAACGACACCTCGCGTGCGAGCTCAACCAGCGGAAAGGGTCAGCCGGACGACAATATCGGCCGCTTCCCGTTCCCGGTCGTCGAAGGCGCTCCGGGTCTCGCGACCGATTACCTCGGTCGTCTGAACGGTTGGGTCGTCACCAAGAATGCGCCTCCGGAAACCGAAGAGTTCCTGAAGTTCCTCGGCAATCCGGAAAATCAGAAGCTGTTGGCTCAGAAGACCGGTATCATCCCCGTCGCCAAGGGCGCAGCCGATGGCGTTAAGAACGTGCTTCTGAAGGACAGCGCGGTCGCTCTCGATCAGGAAACTTGGCACCAGAACTTCCTCGATCAGGATCTCGGCCCGAATGTCGGTGGTGTCGTCAACGACATGACGATGGAGATCGTCTCTGGCTCGACTTCGCCGGCCGACGCTGCCCAGCAGATCCAGGACGCCTACTCGCTCGAAGCGAAGTAAAAAATCCGCCGGCGCTCGAACCGAGCGCCGGCTCCTTCTCACTCGCGGCGCAGTCGCGAATTCGCCCGAGGAGTCCTAGAGACCGATGAGTGATACTTTCATGTCAGCAAATGTGGCAGGGACGAGCGCCAAAGTGGCCCCGCGCCGGCACAAGCGTTCGCTGGCCCACAGCAAATGGCCGGTGCTGATCCTTTTCCTGCCGCCGGCATTGATGCTTTTCACGCTGCTCGTCATCGTACCGATGGGCGAAGCCGCATGGTATTCCTTCTATAACTGGAATGGCTACGGCGACCCGACGCAATGGATCGGCTTCCGCAATTACCAGCTCATTTTCCGCAACGGTGCCTTTACCCAGGCGCTCATCAATAACGGCCTGATCGTCCTCATCTCGCTCTGTGTGCAGATCCCGCTGGCGCTATGGCTCGCGACAATGGTCTCCACCAAGATCAAGGGCGCGCTGTTCTTTCGCCTCATCTTCTTCCTGCCCTATGTTCTGGCCGACGTTGCCGCCGGCATGATCTGGCGCTTCGTCTATGACGGCGATTTCGGCCTGGTCGCCGGCATTTCGCATATGATCGGCGTTGAGCCACCCTTCTGGCTCGCCGATCGCGACGTCGCCATGTATGCCATTCTCGGCGTCATCGTCTGGAAGTATTTCGGCTTTCACATGATGCTCTTCATTGCCGGCCTTCAGGCGATCGACAAGAGCGTGCTGGAGGCGGCCGATATCGATGGCGCGACCGGTTGGCAGAAATTCCGGCACGTCACGTTGCCGCTTCTCGGCTCCACCGTTCGCCTGTCCGTCTTCTTCGGCGTCGTCGGCTCTCTGCAGCTCTTCGACATGATCATGCCGCTGACTGGCGGCGGTCCGTCGAACTCGACGCAAACGATGGTGACCTTCCTTTATAATTTCGGGGTGACCCGCATGCAGGTCGGTTTCGGCAGCGCCGTCGGCGTCGTGCTGTTCCTGATCTGCGTCACGCTCGCCTTCAGCTACAAGCGGATATTCATGCGCAATGACTGATATCTCAACCGCACCACCTATCGATGCCGCATCGGCAAATAGCGCCGGCCGCAAGGTCCGCACCGGTACGCAGATCTACATGTACGTCTCGCTGCTGATCGTCGCCGGCCTCGTCGTCATCCCGCTCATCAGCACCGCGCTCGGCGGCTTCAAGACACTTTCCGACCTTCGGGGCAATCCCTTCGGTCTGCCGACGGAATGGCAGTGGAGCAACTATATCGACATCATCGTCAGCCATCGCTACTGGCTGCAGATGGGCAATTCATTGCTGATCGCGCTGCTCACCGTCTTCCTGACGCTGACGCTCGGTGCCATGGCGGCCTTCTGTTTTGCCCATATCCGCTTCTTCGGCTCGACCTATCTGGTGAACTATTTCCTGATCGGGCTGATGTTTCCGGCTGCAACTGCCATCCTGCCGCTCTACATCCGCATCCGCGATCTCGGCCTTCTCAATACATATTGGGGTGTGGTGCTGCCGCAGGTGGCCTTCGGGCTCGGCATGAGCATCATGCTGTTCCGCAACTATTTCAGGAACCTGCCGTCCGAGCTCTTCGATGCGGCTTTCGTCGATGGCTGCGGTTATATGCGCTTCTTCTGGCATATCTCGCTGCCGCTCTCGCGCCCGATCGTCGCGACCGTCGGCATCATTTCCTTTGTCGGAAGCTGGAACAGCTATATCGTGCCGCTGATCATGCTCAATTCGGAGAGCCTCTATCCCTGGCCGCTCGGCATCATGGTCTACAGAGGGGAGTTTGCCACTGACTGGCACCTCATCCTCGCCTTCATCACGCTGACCATCCTGCCGACCATCATCGTCTTTTTCCTCGCCCAGAAGCACATCATCGCCGGCCTGACCGCCGGTGCGGTGAAGTCCTGAGCCCGCATCGGAGACACGCACATGGCGTCTGTCGAACTCAAGAATATTCGCAAGGCCTATGGATCGCTCGATGTGATCCATAATATCTCGCTGTCGATCGAGGATGGGCAGTTCGTTGCCCTCGTCGGCCCGTCCGGCTGCGGCAAGTCCACGCTCCTGCGCATGATCGCTGGTCTCGAGGAAATCAGCGGCGGTGAGGTCATCATCGACAACGCCGTCGTCAACGAACTGACACCCCGCGAGCGCAACATCGCCATGGTCTTCCAGTCCTATGCGCTCTATCCGCATATGACCGTCGCAGAGAACATGGGTTTCAATCTGAAACTATCAGGTCTTCCCAAGCCGCAGATCGAGCAGCGCGTGGCTGAGGCCGCGCGTATGCTGGATCTGACGAAGCTCATGGAGCGTAAGCCGGCGCAGCTTTCGGGCGGCCAGCGCCAGCGCGTCGCCATGGGTCGCGCCATCGTGCGCAACCCGGCCGTCTTCCTGTTCGACGAGCCGCTATCGAACCTCGATGCCAAGCTGCGTGTGCAGATGCGCTCGGAAATCAAGGCGTTGCATCAGAAGGTCAAGACGACGTCCATCTACGTTACGCATGACCAGATCGAGGCCATGACGCTCGCCGACCGCATCGTCGTCCTGAACCAGGGCAATATCGAGCAGGAGGGCACGCCGCTCGAACTTTACAAAAAACCGGCCAATCTCTTCGTCGCAGCCTTTATCGGCTCTCCGGCGATGAACCTCATCGAAGGTATTGTCGAAGGCGAGGGTGGCGTGCCTGCAGCCCGTCTTTCAGATGGAACCGCGATCCGCATTGCGCCGGACCGTAAGGTCCGTCCGGGCCAGATGGTGACAGTCGGCCTGCGTCCCGAACATCTGACGCCGGGCGGCAGGGATGGAAATGCGCTCGCCGGCCAGACCCTTCTTGTCGAGCCGACCGGCGCCCAGACGCACGTCGTCTTCGATCTGGCCGGTCAGCCGGTCACGGCGGTGGTGGATGGAGACTATGCCGCCCGCTACGGCGCCCGTTTCGAGGCCAATATCGCCAGCGATCAGGTCCATATTTTCGACCGCGGCACGGGTCTGGCGCTTTAAATCTGAGAGATCGCTGACGATCCGGACGTGTGCCGGCTCGTCGACATCAAATGAAATCCGCCGCCAATGTATGACTGGCGGCGGGTTTGTTTTGTCGGTTGTTTACTCGGCGGGCTGCGCCACTGGAACAAGCACGTCGCTGTCTTCGCGCAAATCGCCGGCCATTGCGGCGGCAAAGCGGGTCTGGTCGAGTTCGTTTTCCCAACGGGCGACGACGATAGTCGCGACGGCATTGCCGACAAGGTTCGTCAATGCCCGGCATTCCGACATGAAGCGGTCGATGCCGAGGATGAGCGCCATGCCGGCGATCGGAACCGAGGGGACGACTGAGAGTGTGGCGGCAAGCGTGATGAAGCCGGCGCCGGTAATGCCCGCAGCACCCTTGGAGCTCAACATCGCCACCAGAAGCAGCAGGATCTGGTCGCCGAAGCTCAGATGCGTATCAGTAGCCTGGGCGATGAAGAGTGCAGCCAGCGTCATATAGATGTTGGTGCCGTCGAGATTGAACGAATAGCCGGTCGGAATGACGAGGCCGACGACCGAGCGCTTGCAGCCGGCCCGTTCCATCTTGTTCATCAGGCCGGGCAGGGCGGCTTCCGAGGACGAAGTCCCGAGCACCAGCAGCAGTTCTTCCTTGATATAGCGGAGCAGCGCCAGGATGGAGAAGCCGTTGTAGCGGGCAACTGCACCGAGCACGACCAACACGAAGAGCAGCGACGTCAGATAGAAGGTGCCGATCAGGAAGGCGAGGTTGGCGATCGCGCCGATACCATATTTGCCGATGGTGAAGGCCATGGCGCCGAAGGCGCCGATCGGGGCGAATTTCATCAAGATTGCGACGAGGCGGAAGACCGGAGCGGTCAGAACCTGGAAGAAATCCAGCACGGGCTTGCCACGCTCCCCGACGGAGCCGAGCGCAATGCCGAAGACGACTGAGAAGAATAGCACCTGCAGGATGTCGCCCTTGGCGAAGGCGCCGACGATCGTGTCCGGGATGATGTTCATCAGAAAGCCGACGATCGTCGCATCATGGGCCTGGGCGGCATAGTTGTTGACCGCCTTCGTATCGAGCGTCGCCGGATCGATATGCATGCCGGCGCCTGGCTGCAGCACGTTGGAAACAACGAGGCCAACGACGAGCGCCAGCGTCGAAAAGACGAGGAAGTAGCCGAGCGCCTTGCCGACCACGCGGCCGAACTTCTTGAGATCGGCCATGCCGGCTATGCCGGTCGTGACAGTCAGAAAGATGACGGGTGCGATCACCATGCGCACGAGCTTGATGAAAGCGTCTCCGAGCGGCTGCAGCGAAGCGCCGAGAGCAGGGTAGAAGTGGCCGAGCAGAATGCCGGCGGCGATGGCGGCGAGAACCTGCACGTAGAGGTGCCGGTAAAAGGGAGTTTTGCCGCGCTCTGTAGCGGCGTTCATTGCAATATCCATGGTGTCCTCCACTATGCCGGACGCCAATAGGGCGACGGCCAAGTCATGATGGTCAAACAGCCTCCCGACTGATGAGGACTTGTTTGCAACGCGCGTGCCAGTTACTTCCAATTGCCTAATTCATTGATATTATTGAATGCGTCGGGCTGACCCAGAAACGATAGTGCGATTTTTCGCACAAAGTGATTTGCTGGCCGTGCGAAAAGATGCACAATGCGGCCATGCTCCAGAGGACAGCAAATGAACCTTTACTGACGCCTGAACAGCTTGGCCGGCGCTCCCGATCCGTCTGGCTGATCTTTGCGGCGCTCGCCGCCGTCCTCATCGGAACGGCCCTTTACGGCGCCGGCATCTACGGCCGCCTGCAGGCAATTGCAGCGCTGGAGGATCAGGGGCAGACCGACGCCAATCTCAAGGTGGCGCTGCTGCGTGCCGTGCTCGAGGGGCCACGGGCTCTGCCGCTGCTCCTTGCCGATGACCAGCAGGTGCGGGACGCTTTGGCCTCGGGGCAGGGAGAAGCCGTCATGGGGCTTGACCGCAAGCTCCAGAGCCTTGTCGCCGGCACCCGCGCCTCGGTTCTCTATGTAACCGGCAAGAACGGCATCGCGATCGCTTCCAGCAATTGGCGGGAGCCCCTGAGTTTTGTCGGCAACGACTATTCCTTCCGCGATTATTTCCGCCGTGCGATGGAAACGGGCACGGCGGAGCATTTCGCGCTTGGTAATGTCAGCAACCGGCCGGGCCTCTATATTTCCCGGCGGGTCGGGGATGCCGCGGCTCCGCTTGGTGTCGTCGTCGTCAAGATGGAGTTCGATCAGCTGGAATCCGACTGGCGCGATGCTGTCCGGCCCGCCTATGTTGTCGACGAGCACGGTGTCGTGCTCATCACCAGCCTGCCGTCCTGGCGCTTTATGACGGCGAAACCTCTGCCGCAAGAAAGCCTTGCGGCGATCAGGAGCAGTTTGCAATTCGGCGAGGCGCCATTGCTGCCCTTGCCGATCGACGAACGGCAGGCGCTGGGGCCTGGAGCCGCAATCGTCCATGCCATCATGCCGGGCGCCGGGGAGGGCGAGTTCCTGCGATTGCGCACGGAGGTGCCATCGACAACCTGGCAACTCGAATATCTTGTGCCGACCGAAGCGCCGATCGCCTCTTCGGTGCGCGAATGGCGGCTGCTGACATTGGCCGCCCTCATTCCGGTGCTGGCGATCATGACCTTCCTGCTGCGCCGCCGCCAGATCGTCGTCATGCGTATCGCGACCGAGCGCGCCGCCCGCGAGGAGCTGGAGCGCCGGGTGCTGGAGCGCACACAGGACCTGAGCCGCGCCCGTGACCGTCTGCAGGAGGAGATATCGGACCACCGCGCGACCGAGGCGCGGCTGCAGGTGGTGCAGCAGGAACTGGTGCAGGCGAACCGCCTGGCGATCTTGGGGCAGGTCGCCGCCGGCGTGGCGCATGAGATCAACCAGCCGGTCGCGACCATCCGCGCCTATGCCGACAATGCTCGCACCTTCCTCAAACGCCATCAGCCGGAATCGGCCGACGGCAATCTCGATGCGATTGCCAGCCTGACGGAGCGCATCGGCACCATCACCGAGGAGTTGAAGGCCTTTGCCCGCAAGGGCCGCACTGCGGCGGAGCCGATCGAACTGCGCGCCGTCATCGAAGGCGCGGTCGTACTGCTGCGCAGCCGTTTTGCCGGCCGATTAGATGCGCTCGATATCAGGCTACCTGCAGCCGATCTGAAGGTGAGCGGCAACCGCATCCGGCTGGAGCAGGTACTGATCAACCTCTTCCAGAATGCGCTGGAAGCGCTGGAGGGCAGGGAGGCCGCGAAGGTTGAGATCTTCTGCGAGGAGACGGACAGCGAGGTGGCGGTGACTGTGGCAGATAACGGCCCCGGCATATCGGAGAACATCCTTGGCTCGCTTTTTTCGCCTTTTAACACCTCGAAAGAAAAAGGCCTGGGCCTTGGGCTCGTCATTTCTAAGGATATCGTTGCCGATTATGGCGGCCGTATCGAGGTCGAAAGCAACGAAAGCGGCACCCGCTTTACCGTTTATCTGCAGAAGGCACAGGCATGAGTGAAGCAATCCCGGTCTTGCTGGTCGATGACGACAAGGATCTCCTGAAGGCGACGAAACAGACGCTGGAGCTTGCCGGCTTTTCTGTTTCGACCTTTTCCGCCGCTACGGAAGCGCTGAAGGATCTGACCGCGGAGTTCTCGGGTGTGGTCGTTTCCGATATCCGCATGCCGCATGTCGACGGATTGCAGCTCTTCGATCGGATCCGCCGGCTCGATGAAGACCTTCCCGTGATCCTGATCACAGGGCACGGTGACATCCCGATGGCCGTCAAGGCGATCCAGGATGGGGCCTATGACTTCATCACCAAGCCTTTCGCGGCCGACAGGCTGGTGCAAAGCGTGCATCGTGCCGCCGAAAAGCGCCGGCTCGTGCTCGACAACCGGTCGCTGCGCGAGGCGGCCGAGCAGGCACAAGGCGACCTGCCGCTGATCGGCCAGACGCCGGCCATGGAGCGCCTGCGGCGAACGCTCCGGCAGATCGCCGACACGGATGTCGATGTGCTGGTGACCGGCGAGACCGGCAGCGGCAAGGAAGTGGTGGCAAGCCTGCTGCATCGCTGGAGCCGTCGCTCAAAGGGAAACTTTGTGGCGCTGAATTGCGGCGCCCTGCCGGAAACCGTGATCGAGAGCGAACTCTTTGGCCATGAGGCCGGCGCTTTCACCGGCGCGCAGAAGAAGCGCATCGGCCGCATCGAACATTCGAGCGGTGGGACACTCTTCCTCGATGAAATCGAAAGCATGCCGCCTTCCGCGCAGGTGCAGATGCTGCGCGTCTTGGAAATGCGGGAAGTCATGCCGCTCGGTACCAACGAGGTGCGCCCCGTCGACCTGCGTGTCGTGGCCGCTGCCAAGATCGATCTCGGCGATCCGCGTGAGCGCGGCGATTTCCGCGAGGACCTCTATTACCGGCTCAATGTCGTGACGATCAGCATCCCGCCACTGCGCGATCGGCGCGACGATATCCCGCTTCTCTTCGCCCACTTTACCGAACGGGCTGCCAACCGCTTCAAACGCCCGGTTCCGCCTGTTGCGCCCGAACTGCATCGCCATCTGAAAGACCATGACTGGCCAGGAAATGTACGCGAGCTCTCCCACTTCGCCGAGCGCTTCGTGCTCGGTCTCGAAGCGGCGCCGGCGGAAACGCAGCAAGACGGGATGGCGAACAAAGAGGCCTCGCTCCCTTTGCCGGCGAGAATTGACCGCTATGAGGCCGATATCATCCGGGAGACGCTGACCCGGAACGGCGGCGACGTGCGCCGAACGATCGAAACACTCGGCATTCCGCGCAAGACCTTCTATGACAAGCTGCAGCGTTATGGCATCGAGCGTGCCGCGTTCAGCTCTTCAAAGGCGGAGAGCTGACACATCGGTTACCGGCGGTGCCGAAACGGATCCCGGTATAAACACCTTGGTTGAGAGTCCGGGACCGTGACAAGTCGTCAAGCCGCGCTAGTTCCATCGATGCCTCACCCGGTGATTCATGGAACGAGCGCTTGATTTATGATGTTGTTGTCGTCGGCTCCGGCTTTTCTGCGATCGCAGTCGTCTGCAATCTTGTCCGGAAACTTCCGCAGACGGCGTCGATCGCCGTCATCGGCGATGATCCGGGTTTTGGCAGAGGCACGGCCTATCGCACTGAAATGCATCTCCACCGGCTGAATGTCCCAGCGGCGCGCATGAGCCTCTTCACGGACAGGCCGGCCGATTTCGTGGAATGGCTGAGCCGCAAGAACCGTCCGTCGCGGGATGCCGATTTCGCGTCACGGAGCGATTATGGGCTCTATGTCAGGGATACGCTCGCAGATCTGCTGCGGCCTCGCGACGACCGGCGCCGCGTCGATTTCATCAAGGCCAAGGCCACCGGTTGCGTCGAGCGCTATCCGGGCGCCCTCGGCTTTCTGCTGGAGCATGGCGGCGAAATCGCCGGCCGCCACGTCGTCCTCTGTCTTGGGTTGGGAAATGCGAAATTGCCGGTCGATACCGGAGTTCTTGGGAGCGCCACGCGTTCGCATGTGATCGAAAATCCCTGGCGCCTTTCCTGGCTGACACATGTCGGCCCGCAGGATCGGGTCTGTATCCTGGGCTCGGGCCTTACCATGATCGATCAGGTTCTTGGGCTTCGGTCGCATGGGCACCGCGGCCGCATCGATGTTCTCTCCCGTCGCGGGCTCGCGCCGCACGGACATGCCCGCGATCCGAAATCACCTGCGGCCATCGAGATCGATGCAAACGGGACGACACTCAGCCAGATCCTGCACGATATCAGGCGGCGGGTAAGATCGGGGGCCGACTGGCGAAGCGTCATGGATGGGCTGCGGCCCAAGACCCAGGCGATCTGGCAGAACCTCGCTCCAGCGCAGCGGTCGCGTTTCCTGCGGCATGCGCTGCCATGGTGGAACATCCATCGCCATCGCGTGGCGCCTGACATCTGCGACCGGTTCGAGCAACTGCGGCAGCAGGGCGTCGTCAATTTCCACGCCGGCTATCTCAAAACGCTCAAGGACGCCGGCGACGGGATCGGCATCGAATACCGCAAAAGAGGACGCCGTGAGACGATCGCTCTCACAGTCGATTGGATCGTCAATTGCACGGGGATGGAACGGGCGGGGTTGGCGCATTCACCGCTTCTGCAGGAAATGCGCCGGCAGGGCTTTGTCGTTGCGGATTCGCTTGGGCTCGGAATCTCGGTAAACCGGGATTCGCGCGTGCTGAATTCAGAAGGCGTGACGCAATCGAACCTTTATGCGGTCGGCGCGCTGACAGCCGGTCAATTCTGGGAGATTACCGCCGTTCCCGATATCAGGGCTCAGGCAGAACAGGTCGCTGCGCAAATAGCAATGTGAGAAGGACCCTCAGCCTTGACCGCATGGGTTGCGCCGCTGGCCTGTTTTCGATCAGGCCTTGCTTTTCTCACGGGCGGTTCTTGAAGGCATATTTCACATTCGGACGGCGAGAAATCCTCGCTCCATCGAATCAGGCAGCCCTTTAAGGGGCACCAACACATATTCACATCATGGCGTGAAGGTGCGCGGCGTTCTCTTTCATACCGCGCGCGAATAATACTCCCGGTGCTGCCGCAAATCTATAGAGGCGGTCAACTTTCGAGGATCAAATCGGCAGGTTACGCGCAATTTTTTGTGTAGCGATGCTGGAATGCCAGCGATGTCTTATTTCCGTCTAGGAGGACCTTGATCTTTCAAAACATTGGCGCACCATCTTACTTAGCGAAGGCGAAAATCGCTGAGGCAGACCTTTATAGGAGGGCCTATGCTGAACAACTCCCTATTTGATGCGTTCACCCGTAACTACGAGTCTCGCCGCGAGACGGATATGTCTATCGCGGACTATTTGTCCATATGCAAGAAGGATCCGATGGCTTACGCCAACGCCACCGAGCGGCTGCTGGCGGCAATCGGCGAACCTGAGATCATCGATACAGCCAAGGATTCGCGGCTCGGGCGGGTCTTTATGAACAGGACGATCCGAACCTATCCGGCCTTTGCGGGTTTTTTCGGTATGGAGGAGACGATCGAGCGGATCGTGTCCTTCTTCCGGCATGCAGCCCAAGGCCTGGAAGAGCGTAAGCAGATCCTCTACCTGCTCGGTCCCGTCGGCGGTGGCAAGTCTTCGCTTGCGGAGCGCCTGAAGCAACTCATGGAGGTCAATCCCATTTATGTGCTGAAGGCCGGCGACGACTTGAGCCCGGTCTTCGAAAGCCCCCTCAATCTCTTCGATCCCTTGGCCATGGGGCCGTTGCTGCTCGAAGAATACGGTATCCCTACCCGTCGCCTCAGTGGCCTGATGAGCCCATGGTGCCTGAAGCGCCTCGACGAGTTCGACGGCGATATCTCTCGTTTCCGCGTCGTGAAAATCCAGCCGTCCAGGCTTCGCCAGATCGCGATCGCCAAGACCGAACCGGGTGACGAGAACAACCAGGACGTCTCATCGCTGGTCGGCAAGGTCGATATCCGCAAGCTCGAGCACTATTCGCAGAACGATCCAGACGCCTACAGCTATTCCGGCGGTCTCAATCGCGCCAATCAGGGCATTCTGGAATTCGTCGAGATGTTCAAGGCGCCGATCAAGATGCTGCACCCGTTGCTGACGGCGACGCAGGAAAGCAACTACATGGGCACCGAGAATATCGGTGCGATCCCGTTCTCGGGTATCATCCTTGCCCATTCGAACGAAGCGGAATGGCAGACTTTCAAGGCCAACAAGAACAATGAAGCCTTTATCGACCGCATCTGCGTCATCAAGGTTCCCTATTGCCTCCGGGTCATGGAGGAGCAGAAAATCTACGAGAAGTTGATCGAAGGCTCGGAGCTTGCAGATGCAGCCTGCGCGCCAGCGACGCTGGAGATGCTGGCCCGCTTCTCCGTCCTGTCACGGCTTCGCAAGCACGAGAATTCCAATCTCTTTTCAAAGATGCGCGCCTATGACGGCGAAAGCCTGAAGGAAACCGATCCGCGCGCCAGAAGCGTACAGGAATATCACGATGCCGCAGGCGTCGATGAGGGCATGGACGGAATATCGACACGTTTCGCCTTTAAAGTCCTTGCGTCGACCTTCAACCACGACACAACGGATATCGGCGCCGACCCCGTTCATCTGATGTATGTTCTGGAACAGGCTATCCGCCGCGAGCAGTTTTCCGAGGAGACGGAAAAGCGCTATATGGAGTTCATCAAGGCAGAACTGGCGCCGCGTTATGCGGAATTCATCGGCAACGAGATCCAGAAGGCCTATCTGGAATCCTACTCCGATTACGGTCAGAATCTGTTCGACCGTTACGTCGATTACGCGGATGCCTGGATCGAGGACGTCGATTTCAAGGACCCCGATACAGGACAATTGCTCGACCGCGAACTTCTGAACCAGGAGTTGACGAAGATCGAAAAACCCGCGGGCATCGCCAATCCCAAGGATTTCCGCAACGAGATCGTCAAGTTCTGCCTCAGATCGCGCGCCCACAATGGTGGTAAGAACCCATCCTGGACCAGTTATGAAAAAATCCGGGAAGTGATCGAAAAGCGGATGTTTTCGCAGGTCGAGGATTTGCTGCCGGTCATCTCCTTCGGATCGAAGAAGGATAGCGAGACTGAAAAGAAACACAGTGAGTTCGTCTCGCGCATGGTCGCGCGGGAATATACCGAACGGCAGGTTCGCCGGCTGGTGGAATGGTACATGCGCGTCAAACAGGCGAGTTAGGTAGGCTGTCCGGCGAGTACCCATTAGGAGCAAACATGCACATCATTGACCGGCGGCTCAATCCGCGCGGTAAAAGTTTAGAAAATAGACAACGGTTTCTACGGCGTGCCAAGGACGCCGTAGCACAAGCGGTTAAACGATCTTTGCAAAACCGCTCCATCCGCGATGTGCTTGATGGCGGTGAAGTTACTCTCCCGATCGGCGGCATGGCCGAACCGGGCCTTCACCGGGGCGGAGGGGGAATTCAGGATCGTATCCTTCCCGGCAATCAGAAATTCGTCGAGGGTGATTTCATCAAGCGTCCGCCGGCATCGGGCGGCGGCCGTTCGTCCGAGGCGGGGGAGGGCGACGGCGAAGACGGCTTCCGCTTCGTCCTGACCCGGGAGGAGTTCCTCAACATCTTCCTCGAAGATCTGGAATTGCCTGATCTCGCCAAGCGGCGACTGAGCGAGACCGAGGAGGTGACACCGCAAAGGGCCGGTTTTTCTGTCTCCGGCTCCCCCTCCAACATCGCCGTCGGGCGCACGACACGCCTTGCCATGATGCGGCGCCTGGCGCTTCATCGCCCGAAGGTAGAGGAAATAGAGGCGCTCCAGAAGCAGATCGACGAATGCGACAATGCGGAAGAGCGCCTTGTTCTTGAAGACAGGCTGAGGACCCTGACGCTCAAGAGCAAGCGCATCCCCTATATCGACCCGCTCGACGTCCGCTACCGGCGCTTTGAAAACACACCGAAGCCTGTCGTCAAGGCGGTGATGTTCTGCCTCATGGACGTGTCCGGTTCCATGAGCGAGCATATGAAGGATCTCGCCAAGCGTTTCTACCTGCTCCTCTACCTCTTCCTGTCGCAGCGTTATGAGAAGGTGGAGATCGTCTTCATCCGCCATACTGAAAAGGCGGAGGAAGTCGATGAGGAGACTTTCTTCTATAGCCCGGCGACAGGCGGCACGCTGGTTTCCAGTGCGCTGGCGGTCATGCGCTCGATCGTTGCCGCGCGGTTCGATCCGACGGAATGGAACATCTATGCGGCGCAGGCCTCCGATGGCGACAATTCCTATTCCGACGGCGCTCTGACCGGCCAGCTGCTGCAGCAGGAAATCCTGCCGGTCTGCCAGTACTTCGCCTATATCGAAGTCGGTGAGGAAGACGGGGATTCCTCAATGTCTAGGTCACCGCTCTGGACGCTCTATCAGGAGATCCGCTCCGCAGCTCTGCCTCTTGCCATACGCAAGGTCTGCCGCAGGAACGAGATATTCCCTGTTTTCCATGACCTGTTTCAGAAGAAGGCTGCCAAGGCAGGGGCTACGCCATGAAGACCAGCACGCGGCATAAGGAAAAGCTTCTGTTTGAAGGGGCTGACTGGGATTTTCCGACCCTGCAGCGCATTCATGATGCCTGTGAGGACATCGCGCTTGGGGAACTGGGCCTCGATGTCTATCCGAACCAGATCGAGGTCATTACATCGGAGCAGATGCTCGATGCCTATTCCTCGACAGGCATGCCGCTGTTCTATCGCCACTGGTCCTTCGGGAAGCATTTTGCCCATCACGAAGCCTTCTACCGCCGCGGGATGCGCGACCTCGCCTATGAGATCGTCATCAACAGTTCGCCCTGCATCTCCTATCTCATGGAGGAGAATACGGCGACCATGCAGACGCTGGTCATTGCGCATGCTGCCTTCGGCCATAACCACTTCTTCAAGAACAACTATCTGTTCAAGCTTTGGACCGACGCCGAAGGTATTCTTGATTATCTCGACTTCGCCAAGAGCTACATCTCGCGTTGCGAAGAACGATATGGCGAAGTGGCCGTCGAACGCACGCTCGATGCCGCACATGCGCTGATGTCGCACGGTGTGCACCGCTATGCCGGCAAGACGACGGTCGACCTCCGGCAGGAAGAAAAGCGGCTGCAGGAGCGCCGTGCGCACGAGGAGAAGATCTTCAACGATCTCTGGCGCACCGTGCCTGTCGGCCTCAAGCGCAACAAGTCCGATCGCGATCTCGAGCACCGGCGTGCCGCACTCGGTTTGCCGCAGGACAATATCCTTTACTTCCTCGAAAAATCCGCGCCCCGGCTGCATTCCTGGCAGCGAGAGATCTTGCGCATCGTGCGCCACGTCGCCCAGTATTTTCATCCCCAGCGCCAGACCAAGGTGATGAATGAGGGGACCGCCACCTACGTCCATTACAACATCATGCAGCGCCTGCACGAGCGCGGGCAGCTCAGCGACGGCAACTATTTCGAGTTTCTGAAATCGCACACCAATGTCGTGTTCCAGCCGATGTACGATGATCGGCGGTTCTCTGGCTTCAATCCCTATGCGTTGGGCTTTGCGATGATGCAGGATATCGAGCGCATCGTGACGGAGCCGACTGGCGAAGATCGCGACTGGTTTCCTGACATCGCCGGACGGGGCGATCCGATGGCGGTCCTGCGTGATATCTGGGCCAACTACCGCGACGAGAGTTTCGTCAGCCAGTTCCTGAGCCCGAGCCTCATGCGGCGCTGGCGCATGTTCCAGCTCCATGACGACCCGGAGATTCAGGAGGGTATCCTGGTTTCCGCGATCCATGACGAGCGCGGTTATCGGCGTATCCGCCGGCAACTTTCCCGCGGCTACGATATTGGCCATACCGATCCGGCGATTGAGATCGTCGACGTCGATCTCGCAGGTGACCGTAGATTGCTGTTGCAGCACCGAGCCACCAATGACGAGTTCCTGGAAGAAGAAGATCTTAAGCTCGTCCTGCAGCACCTTGCCGATCTCTGGAGCTATGACGTTCTGCTGGAGGAACTCGACAGCAAGGAGAGTGTCGTCCGGAAGCACGTCGCCCACCCGCGGACATTTTCGCGACAGAGCGAATTCGCCTGAGTGGCGGGATTCTGCCTGCATTTAAGAGACACGATTCTTCAAACGTGATTGGACAGGCTGCGTAGTTGGGATCAACCTTTCAGAGGGGGCGTGCAGTCTATTTTTCCAAATAGGAGGCCGTCATGGAACAATACGCAGTCGATCAGCTTAAGGCTATAGCCAGGGTCAGCCGTACCACGCCACAACTGTCTCGCGCCGAGCGGTTGGACCGGTGGGCTGAGCTTCTGGAAGTCGATCCTGCGCGTTCGCTCGTTACCCTTCGGGAAACCGAATATCTACCCCGCGACCAGCGGACACTGATGAGGATCACCGGGTCACCCATATCCGTAGCCTATGACGATCCGGTTCTGCGTGCCGCGGGTCTCGAAGGCGATACTTATGGGGACGCCCAGAGCTTCTTCGATCTTAACGATCGGCAACTGCACGGGCTCGTCTGCTCCTGCCATTTCGGAGCACGGGTCGATGCGGGTGTCGTCGCCCGCCATCTGAGAGCGACCTCCATACCGGGCATGAAGGGCATTCTGGCGCGCATGCGGCTGATGTTTACGCGATAGGCCGACTGCCTATCCGAAACCAATGCTTAGACACCTGGCGGCAGCGGAACCGGGGTGGTGAAATGCGGCACTTCGTAGCCGCGCTTCACCTGTGGCCGGGCGGCAAGCTGCAGATACCAGCGGCGGACATTCGGGAAGTCGCTGAGGTCGATTTTGTGGCGCACGAAGCGCGAAACCCAGGGCCAGACGGCCATGTCGGCGATGGAATAGTCGCCGACAAGGTACTCCCGGCCTTCAAGTCTTGCATCAAGTGTTTCATAGAGCCTTATTGTATCCTTGCGGAAAAGCTCTTCGGCGAAGGGCGCGCGACCTTCATTGTAAGTCAGGAAATGATGGGCATGACCGAGCGTCGGCCCGAAGCCGCCCATCTGCCACATCAGCCATTCGATCGTGTGATGGCGAGCAGCACCTTCACGCGGCAGGAATCGTCCTTTCTTTTCGGCGAGATAGAGAAGAATGGCCCCGGATTCGGCGAGGGTAATACCGGTTTCGTGATCGACGATGGCTGGGATTTTGCTGCCCGGATTGATCGCCACATAGTCGGCGGAAAACTGATCACCTTTGGTGATATCGATCGTGTGGGCCTTATAGGGAAGCCCGAATTCCTCGAGTGCGATCGATATCTTCAGGCCGTTCGGGGTGATCCAGGTATAGAAGTCGATCATAGGAGCGATCAGTCGAACATCACTTCATCGACCGGCAGCTTTGCCATGCCGAAACGGCCGGTGACGTCGTCGAGGCCGGAGAACATGTCCCGCAACGCGTGGACGATGGTCTTAATCCTCGGATCGACGACTCGATAGACGATCAACTTGCCGTCGCGGTGCCCTTCGATGACGTTTGCCTCACGCAATTCCGCAAGTTGTTGTGAAAGCGTCGGCTGGCGGATGCCGAGTTCGTCTTCCAGCGCAGACACCGATGCTTCCGTTTCCATCAGATAGCAGACGATTGCCAGCCGGTTCGCATTGGCGACCAGCTTCAGAAGTTCGCTCGCCTCGCCGACACTGCGGCAGACTCTCGATGATACGGGCTTGGTCATCGCCATCTCTCTTGTTCTACAAAAAAGTAAAGTGAGTGCTCGGAAATTTCAATGCCCGGCCGCTTTGCGGGCGCAACTGCGATAAAAGATTTTATTTTCGGTAGATTTAATAGGTTTTTGATCTGTTTTCCCACCGGTCTCCGGCAGGACTTTTCTCGCTTTCAATTTATAAAAAAGTAGATTGATCGCAATGACAATCCCGACCGGAATGAAGATGAGAATCGGCGTTCATCCCAACAATCTCCACTTGCGGCTCGCCAGCGCATGGCCGGGTGCCTTTGCCGGGCTTGATCCGATCTTCGTTCCCTATGATGAAGGCCGCGACACAGCCTCGCTGCTGGAAGGCGGCGCGATCCATGTCGGCGGAACCGGCTCGACGCCGCCGATCGAGGCGGATGCGCGTGGCCTTCATGTCGAATATGTCGCCGCATCGGCACCGCGGCCAGCCAATGGCGCGATCTTCGTGCGCGCCGACAGTGATATCGGCTCGGTAGCTGATCTTGCCGGCCGAAAAATCTCGCTGATCGACGGTTCGTTTCACACCTATCTGCTCGCTCGCAGCCTGGAGGGCGAGGATCTCGCGCTTGGTGACGTCGAGCGCATCGAAAGCGGCACGCGGGATTCCCTGACGGAGCTGCTGGAGGGCAGGGTCGATGCCTGGATCGCCATGTCGCCGCGGCTGGAGAAGGTGATCGAGCGGACGGATCTCCGTCTCATCGTCCGCTGTGGCGCCACCATCCCCAACCGGTCGCTCTTCTGGAGCCTCGCGCGCATCGGACTTTCCCCTAGCGAAATTGCCGGCATTGCCTTGGAGCTTGCCCGTGTTGGCAGCGAGATCGCCGCCGATCCGGTAAGGGCAGCTCACCTTCTGGCGGAAAACGACCGTAGCGGTATCGACGCCGAGGCCTGGGAGAGGGTGGTACGCGCACGCGATTTCTCGGTCGTGCCGATCGATGCAGCAGTGCTGGCCGAGCAGCAGGAGGAAGCCGACACGCTTTTTCGCCACGGCTATTTTGATCGCGCGGTCGCCATTGGTGGGCCGCTGGAAGCAACGAAGTGAGGAGCCGGGAATGAACGTCTTCTGGTATATGTGTGCTCCTGACGGCGCCTATCCGTGGCAGCCGGAAGGCTCGCGTCCGGTCGATTACGGTTATTACAAGCAGCTCGCCCAGGCTTACGATCATCTGGGTTACACTGGCGCACTCTTTGCGACCGGTGCCCACGATGTCTGGGTGCTGGCAAGCGCGCTGCTTTCCCATACCGAACGGCTGCGGTTCCTCGTCGCCATCCACCCCGGTCTCGTCGCGCCGACATTGTTGGCCAAGATGGCCGCGACCTTTCAGGAATTTGCTCGCGACCGCCTGCTGATCAACGTCGTCTCAGGCGATGCCAAGATGCTCGGCGCCTATGGCATGATGCTGCCGCACGATGAACGTTACGACATGGCGGATGAATATCTACAGCTCTGGCATCGACTCTTCGCCGGCGAGAGCGTCACCTATCAAGGCAAGTATTTCTCCACCGACGGCGCCAAGCTCGCGCTTCCGGTTGGCGAAAGCATCGCCCCGCCGCCACTCTGGTTCGGCGGCTCTTCCGACAAGGCGCTCGACGTCGCGGCAAAGCACGTCGATACCTACCTTTCCTGGGGTGAGACGCCCGATCAGATCAAGGGCAAGGTCGAGGCCGTGAAGGCGCGTGCCGCCCAATATGAACGTGAGCTCGAATACGGCATCCGCCTTTATGTGATCGTGCGTGATACGGACGAAAAGGCGTGGGAAGCTGCCGCCGACCTTTACGGCCGCATGGACGATGCGGCGATTGCCGCCAACCAGCGTTTCGTCGCCCGCAGTGATTCCGTCGGCCAGCAGCGCATGACGGCGCTGCATGGCGGCCTGAAGCCGGACAACCTGCGTGATCTCGAAGTGGCGCCCAATCTCTGGGCTGGCATCGGCCTGGTACGGCCCGGTCCCGGCACGGCGATTGTCGGCTCGCCCGATACGGTGCTGCGCACGCTGGAGGCCTATCAGAGGGCCGGCGTCGAAACCTTTATTCTTTCCGGCATGCCGCTGCTTGAGGAAGCCTATCGTTTCGGCGAAAAGGTTCTGCCGCGTCTTGATGTCAGCAGGGAAGTGTCGAAGGCGCGCAACTACACCTGGTCGACGCTCTTCGATCGCGACCTTTCCACCGTCAAGAGCGCCTGACCCTCCGGCAAGAAAGCAAGTTCTGTGGCAGCAAGCGAATTCCACCCAGCCGAACAGGAGACGACAGGTAACGGGCTTGCAGCCCGCATCCTGAAGACGATCGAAGGCGTCCTTGGCATTGCCGCCGCGTCGGTGCTTGCCGTGCTGCTCGTCATGGTGCTGGTCACGGTCTGCATGCGCTATTTCTTCGCGGCTGGCTTCATCGGCGCTGAAGATCTCGGCATCTGGCTGCATGTGTTGCTGATCGCGCTCGGCGCACCGCTCAGTCTCAACAGCGCGCTTGCCATGCGTCTTGACGTCTTCGTGAAGATGATGCCGGAGCGCCTTTACCCGGCAACGCAGGTGGCCGCCGATATCTTCACCGTGCTTTCCGGTCTCATCCTGAGCTTCGGCGGCAGCGAGATCATGACCATGCTTGGCGGTATTTCCCCGACGCTCGGCGTGCCGGAATGGATCCGTTTCGGCTTTCTCGGCGCCGGCGGCGCGCTGATCCTCGTCGTTCTTCTGCTGCAGCGCATCGCCGAAGGAAAGGCTTGGCCGGTCCTGCTCTCCTTCGCAGTCGGCGTGGCACTCTATGCCGGCATTCCTTTCGTCTCCGTCGAACTCGACTGGCCGCCCAGCATCTTCCTCGGCCTGATTGCCGCTATTGGCCTCGTGCTTGCAGCACCCTTGCCGCATGCCTTCCTGGCCGCCGCCTATGTGGTGATCGCTTTCGGCAGCAGCCTGCCGGAGCCGGCGATCGTCTCTTCGACCGTCACCGGCATTTCGAAATTCCTGCTGCTTGCCATCCCCTTCTTCCTGCTTGCTGGCGGTCTGCTGACGGCATCGGGCGTTGCCAACCAGCTCGTGCGTTTCGCTGCCGCCATGGTCGGCCATCGCCGTGCCGGTCTCGCCCAGACGACGCTGCTCACTAGCGTGCTCTTTTCCGGTGCATCCGGCTCCTCGGTTGCTAATGCCGCCTTCGGTGCGTCCACCTTCCAGCCGGAGCTCGTCCGCCACGGTTATCCGCCGGCCAAGGCCGCAGCGATCATCGCGGCGACCTCGGTTCTAGACAATGTCATCCCGCCGTCGATCGCCTTCCTGATCCTGGCAACCGCCACCAATCTTTCGGTTGGCTCCCTGCTGGTCGGGGGCTTCTTTGCCGGTGGTCTGATGGCGATCTGCCTCGCGGTCGCCATCCATCTGACGGTCCGCGATCAGGCGCCGCTGCCGCGAGCCACGTCGGCGCAGCGCTGGCAGTCGGCCGTCCAGGCGATCCCCGCCTTCGGTCTCGGCGTTATCGTCGTGGTCGGCATTCGCATCGGCATCGTCACGACGACGGAGGCCGCGGCCCTTGCCGCCTTCTACACCTTCCTGCTCGGCATCGGTGCGCGGCTTGGCGTACTCTCGCTTTACACGGCCTTCCGGCAGGCGGCTGTCGAGGCCGCCGCGATCGGCCTGCTGATCGGCACGGCTGGCCCCTTTGCCTTCCTGCTTGCGGTCGACGATGTCTCGGGCCTGATCTCACACCTGACGACGGTGCTTGGCGGCAGTGCGCTCGCCGTCATCCTGCTGTCCAACATCATCCTGCTTGTGGTGGGCCTCGTTCTCGACATCGGCGCGGCGATCCTGCTTTTCGGCCCGATCCTGTTGCCGGCGGCCGTCGCCGCAGGCATTGATCCCATTCATTTCGGCGTCATCATCGTCGTCAACCTGATGATCCACGGCCTGACGCCGCCGCTCGGCATGCTGATCTTCGTCGTCAGCGGCGTGACCCGCATTCCAGCTTCCGCCCTCTTCAAGGCGGTCGTTCCCTATCTGCTTGCCCTTCTCGTCTCCCTCGCAATCCTTTGCGCCTGGGCGATTATCTTCTAACGGACAGGACCTCATTCATGGACAATCTCAACCGACGCAATTTCCTGAAGACCGCCGCGCTTGCCGGCACTGCCCTTGCCGCCCCGGCCTTCGTTCGCACGGCGGCTGCCCGTACGACGACGATTACCATCGCCTCGCTGCTCGGCGACGATAAGCCGGAGACGAAGATCTGGGTAAAGATCAGCGAGCTGGTAGAAGCCAAGCTGCCGGGCCAGTTCAAGTTCAACATCGTCAAGAGCGGTGCGCTCGGCGGCGAAAAGGAAGTGGCGGAAGGTGTTCGCTTAGGCTCCATCCATGCCAGCCTTTCGACGGTCTCTTCGCTCTCCGGCTGGGCGCCGGAATTGCAGATCCTCGACCTTCCCTTCCTGTTCCGCGATGCCGACCATGTACGCCGCACCGTCAGCGGGGAAGTCGGCGCCGATCTGAAGGGCAAGCTGCAGGCGCAGAATTTCGTCGTCGGCGACTTCATCAATTACGGCGCCCGTCATCTGCTCACCAAGGAGCCGGTGACGCGCCCGGAACAACTGAAGGGCAAGCGCATCCGCGTCATCCAGAGCCCGCTGCACACCGAGCTCTGGAGCGCTTTCGGCACGACGCCGATCGGCATCCCGATCACCGAGACCTATAATGCGCTGGCAACCGGAGTTGCTGACGCGATGGACCTCACCAAATCGGCCTACGCCGGCTTCAAGCTCTATGAGGTCGTGCCCTACATGACCGAGACCCGCCACATCTGGGCGTCGGGCATCATCTATTATTCGTCGACCTTCTGGGGCGGTCTGAACGACGAGCAGAAGGCCGTCTTCCAGCAGGCCTCCACGGAAGGTGCGGCCTACTTCAACCAGCTGATCGTCGGTGACGAGGTCGCATCGGTCGAAATCTCGCTGAAGAACGGCGGCAAGCTGCTGAAGCCCGAAGCCTTCGATGAATGGCAGAAGGGTGCACAGGGCGTCTGGGACGATTTCGCCTCTGTCGTTGGTGGCCTTGACCGTATCAAAGCCGTCCAATCGGCCTGAACAAGTTCTGAACGCGAGGCTGGCCGTCAGCCAGCCTCGCTCAGTCGTTGGATTGACGAAGCAGGTGCTGCCGAATTTACGCTGCTTCCTCTCCCAGTATTTTCACCGGCCTGTCCCACTGGATCAGCACCACGCAGCCGGTATCACTCCAGACCGAATGTTCGGTGCCCGGCGCATTGACGATATAGCTGCCGCGGCCGTAGTCGCCTGCCTCGTCCGATTGCACGCCGTCCAGGACAAGAATTGTTTCCAGTCCTTCATGTCGATGGCGGGGAACGCTGGCGCCGGCCTCATATTTCAGCAGCGCCACGCCCGGCTGGTCGCCGTCGAAAGGACGGATCCAATGGATCGTCACTTCATCACGGAAGGGGCCGAATTCAAGTGTCTTCCAGCCATCTGAAGTTAGGAGTTCGCGGGTAGTCTCAGGCATGGGCGATGCTCTCCAGGATGTCGTCGACATGCGCCGTCCAGCCGATGATCGCGCCCTGGGCGCGGATCATGGCGATGGCAGCCGCCTTGAATTCGGGAAAGTAACTTTCCGTCGCCTCTTCGGCGAGCAGACATTCATAGCCGCGATCGTTCGCCTCGCGCATCGTCGTCTGAACGCAGACTTCCGTCGTCACGCCGGCGAAGACGAGCTGTTTTATGCCCTTTTCCTGCAGCACGTCGCCAAGCTCGGTGGCATAGAAAGCGCCCTTGCCGGGCTTTTCGATCACCACTTCGCCCTTGAGTGGCGCAAGCTCCGGAAGGATTGCCGTGCCGGGCTCACCCGCAATCAGGATACGGCCCATTGGCCCCGCATCGCCGATGCGGAGTGTCGGATTGCCGCGATCGCGCTTTGCCGGCGGCAGATCCGAAAGGTCGGGCTGGTGGCATTCCATTGTATGGATGACCGGCAGGCCGGCATTGCGGAAGCCCTGGATGAGGCGTTTGACATCCGGCACGATCCTGGTGATGCGGCTGACATCATTACCGAGGCTGGCGCCGAACCCGCCCGGCTCGGCAAAGTCGCGCTGCATGTCGATGACGATGAGGGCCAGTTGGTCGTGTTTCGCCGGGAAGGCGAAGGGTTCTGCCTTGATCTCTGCCATCAGTGATGCCCCGCCATATGTGCGCCGATGATGCCGATATCGGCCGAGCGTGCCGGTGTCTCGTAGACCAGCTTGCCTTCGGAAATCACCATGATGCGGTCGGACATTTCGAGCAGCTCATCGAGGTCTTCGGACAGCAGCAGCACGGCCGTACCGGAATTGCGGGCTCTCATGATGCGGGCGCGGATCTCGGCAACGGCTGAGAAATCGAGGCCGAAACAGGGGTTGGAGACGATCAGCAGATCGACCTCGCCCGTCAGTTCGCGGGCGAGCACGGCGCGCTGCACATTGCCGCCGGAAAGCGCCGCAATCGGCGAGGAGGAGGAGGCCGTCTTGACTTTAAAATCGAAGATCAGGTCGGTGGCGCGTTTCTTCATCTTGGCCTTGTTCAGCCAGATCGCATCCTTACCATCCGCCTTGAGATCGAAGGTGCGGAAGGCGAGGTTTTCGCTGACCGTCATGCGCGGGGCGCAGGCATTCTGCAGGGGCTCCTCGGGGATGAAGCGGACATTGTTCTTGCGGGTCTCCGGGCGCGTCGCGCCATAGGTCTCGCCTTTGACACTGACGCGGCCGGTATCGGTCGGTCGTTGGCCGGCGAGGATTTCCGTCAGTTCCTTCTGGCCATTGCCCGATATGCCGGCAATGCCGACGATCTCGCCGGAGCGAACAGTGAGATTGCCGATCTCGATGGTCTTGAGGCCTGAACGGTCCGGCGCCTTGACCTGCTCGACCGTCAGCACCGGCCTGGCATTGTCGGAAATTGGAACGCGGGTGTCGAGTTCGGCCAGTTTGACGTCGCCGATCATCATCGCCGCCATGTCGGCGGTCGAAACCTCGCCCACCTTGCCGGTGCCGACCAGCTTACCGCGCCGCAGGATGGAGACGGCATCGGCAAATTTTGTGACCTCGTGGAATTTATGGGAGATCATCAGCACGGTCAGCTCGCCTCGTTCGGTCATGCCACGCACGAGGCCGAGCATCTCGTCGGCTTCGGCAGGCGTCAGCACCGAGGTCGGCTCGTCTAGTACCAGAAAGGAGCGGCCGAGATAGAGCTGCTTGACGATCTCGAGCTTCTGCTTTTCGCCGGCGGCAAGTTCGCTCACCGGCCGATCGAGAGGGATCTTGAAGGGCATACGCTCCATGAAGGCAGCAAGATCCTTGCGCTCCTTCGCCCAGTTGATGATGGCAGGCACTTCGGCGCGGCTGATGACGAGGTTTTCCGCACCCGTCAGCGAAGGGACCAGCGTGAAGTGCTGGTAGACCATGCCGAGGCCGTAAGTTGCAGCATCCTTCGGCGAAGCGATCGCCACTTCACGGCCATCGACGGAAAGCGCGCCGGATGTGGCGTGGTAGAAACCCATGATGCATTTGACGAGCGTCGACTTGCCGGCGCCGTTTTCGCCGAGCAGCGCATGAAAGCTGCCCGAGGGTACGTTGATCGACACGTGGTCGAGCGCCGTGAAACTGCCGAAGCGCATCGTCATGTCGATCGTGTCGATGCCGACGGCCTTGCCGGCCTGCGGAAGGGGAGTGTCGCGGACCGTACTCATGGCAGCTGGCTCACAAGCGTTTCAGAATTGGAGACGGAACCGAAGACGCCGCCCTGCATCTTGACCATCTTGATGGCGGCCAGGTGGTTGCCATAGTCGGTCGCGCCGCAGCAATCTTCCAGAAGCAGGCACTCATAGCCGCGGTCATTCGCCTCGCGCATGGTGGTGGAGACACAGACGTCGGTCGTGATGCCGGTCAGGATGATGTTCTCGATACGCTTCTGGTTGAGGATCAGTTCCAGATCGGTCGCGCAGAAGGAACCCTTGCCGGGCTTGTCGATGATCGTCTCGCCTTCGGCAGGGTAGAGTTCCGGAATGATGTCCCAGCCGGGTTCGCCTCGGGTCAGGATGCGCCCGCACGGGCCTGGATCGCCGATACCAGCGCCGATGCGCTGTGAGCGCCAGCGCTTGTTGGCCGGCAGGTCGGCAAGATCAGGGCGATGGCCTTCGCGTGTGTGGATGATGTGGTAGCCCTTGGCGCGCATGGCTGCGAGCACCTTCTTGATCGGCTCAATGGGCGCCTGCACCAGCGACAGGTCGTAGCCCATGTGGTCGACATAGCCGCCCTTGCCACAGAAATCCGTCTGCATGTCGATGATGATGAGCGCGGTATTGTCCGGCCGCAGGGCGCCATTATAGGGCCAGGCATAGGGATCGGCGTCGACATAATGTCCTTTGGTTTCGACCATGGCGTCCATCGTCTTCTTCTCCTATTCACCCGCGAGTTTGAATGTTTCGCCGTAGCGGCGCGCCGGCTTGTCGAAGCCGCACGATGTGCCATCCGTGACCTTCACCTGATCCTCCCAGGGAAGGCGGTATTTGCCGGCAATAAGGTCATGCATGTAGGTGTAAGGTGCATCGCCGGCGCCGCCGGCAACGGCGACGTAGCCGCGATGGCCGAACTGGTAGATATTATTTTCGACACCCCAGCCGCGGCGGGCTTCGCGCACGAGATCGGGACGCACTTCGGCGGTGATGATCTCGTTGACCCGGCCGGAGGTGCCATGGGCAATGATCGAGCCGTCGAAATTGCAGATCATGCCTTCGCCCATCGAATCGAAGGTACCGTCCGAGCCGCACATGCAGACGCTCGCCGTGACCATGAGATTGCAGAAGGCGTTAGACTGGTTGGTGAATTTCCAGCTTTCGCGGATCGGTGCCGTATAGCCGGCCGTGCGGATCATGATTTCCGCGCCTTTGTAGGCGCATTCGCGCGCCATCTCGGGAAACATCCCGTCATGGCAAATGATGAGCGCGAGCTTGGCGCCTTTCGGCCCGTCGATAACGGGAATGCCGAAATTGCCGGGCTCCCAGGGTTCGACAGGCACCCAGGGGTGCATCTTGCGGTAGTAGAGCGTCAGCTCGCCCTTGTCGTCGATGATGATACCGGAATTATAGGGCATGCCATCAGGGTTCAGTTCCATGATCGAGAAGCAGCCCCAGATCGCGTTCTCCCTGCAGGCCTTCTTGAAGGCTGCGACCTCCGGCCCGTCGAGCGTGCACATGATCTCCGGATTAATATCCATCGACAGGCCGTGCAGGGCATATTCCGGAAAGACGACCAGATCCATGCCCGGCTGGTTGCGCCGCGCCTTGGCAACGAGTTCGACGATGACCTGCGTCTGGCGCGTAAGGTCTTCCCTTGTCACGGTGACCGGAAGCTGCAGCTGCACAAGGCCGATGCCGACGCCATGTTCCGACTTGTTCAATCCGCCGAGACCGTTCATGGCTTGGCTCCTTTCACGCTTATTTCGTCAGGGAAAGCGCGCCGGGTGCACCGGCGAGCGAACGTGTCGGCGAGGACGTCGCAATCATGATGACCAGGGTCAGCACGTAGGGAGCGGCGTAGAAAAGGTAGTAGCCCTGCGTGACGCCGACCGATTGCAGTGCCGGCCCGAGCGCACCAGCGCCGCCGAAGAGCAGAGCGGCGAGGAAGCAGCCGATCGGGTTCCAGCGGGCGAAGATGACGAGTGCGACGGCCATCAGGCCCTGGCCGGAGGAAATGCCCTCATTCCAGGAGCCAGGATAATAGAGCGACAGATAGGCGCCGCCGATTGCCGCCAGCGAACCGCCGACGGCCGTTGCCAGCAGGCGGACGCGATCAGGATTGATGCCCATGGCGCGTGCGGCATCAGTGCTGTCGCCGACGACGCGCAGGATCAGGCCGACACGGGTGTTCTTGAAGGCCCACCAGAGCATGAAGGCGAGTGCCGCGCCAAGCAGGAAGAGTACATTGATATTCAGCGCCGCCTGGATCTGGGGCATGCTGGACCAGAAACCCAAGGGGATTGCAGGCAGGTGCGGGGCTGCCGGCTGGATGAAGGGCTTGCCGAGAAAGAAGGCAAGACCGAGCCCGAACTGCATCATGGCGATGCCGATCGCGATATCGTTGACCTTAGGCCATTTGCAGATCCAGCCATGCACGAGGCCGAAGACCCCACCCGTCGCCATGGCCGCCAGCACGCCGAGCCAGGGCGAATTGCTCATGACGGCAACGGCGTAGGCCGTCATGGCACCGAAGACCAGCGTGCCTTCAAGGCCGAGATTGATGCGGCCGGAGCGTTCGGTGATGGTCTCGCCGAGGCTGACGAAAATGAAGGGCGTGGAAACGCGGATGGCGCCTGCGAGGATGCCGAGGGGCACGCCCCATATGCCGATACCTGTCTCTTCCATCAGAGGCTCCTTTTCCAGAGGTCGGGATTGAAGATCTTGAAGCGGCCGTAGAAGGTCTCGCAGAAGAGAATGACGATGAAGAGCGTGCCCTGCAGCACCAGAACGGTGGCATCCGGCAGGCCCATGCGGCGCTGGATGAGGCCGCCCGAGGCATCGATGCCGCCGAGCAGGATCGCGACCGGAATGATCGCCAGCGGATTGTGCCGGGCGAGGAAGGCGACGAGGATGCCGGTGTAACCGTAACCTGCGGCAAGCGAAGCATTGGCGCTGCCTTGCACGGCGGCTACCTCGACCATGCCGGCGAGGCCTGCAAAACTGCCGGCGATCGCGGTGAAGCCGACGATTAGCCTGCCGACTGGCAGGCCCTGGATCTGGGCGGCGCGTACATTGCCGCCGGCGATGCGGGCCGCAAAGCCGTAGCTCGTCACCTCGATCAGGATCCAGGAGAGGATACAGGCGACAATGCCGATGACGAGGCCCCAATGCACGTCCATGCCCGGGATGTTGCCGAGCATATATTCAGGCGGCAGCGGCGTGGTCGAAGGTTTGTTGAGGCTGGCAGGATCACGCAGCGGCCCTTCCACGAACTGGTTCATCAGGGCGATGGCGATATAGGAGAGCAGTAGCGACGAGATCGTCTCGTTGACGCCGCGATAGTGCCGCAGGAAACCGGCTAGGCCGATCCAGATACCGCCGACCACCATGGCGGCAATGCCCATGAGAATGAGGGTCAGGAAAACAGGCGCGGTGCCGGCAAGCGGCATGGCCATGGCCGCGGCGGCAACGCCGCCCAGCACGACCGCTCCTTCCCCGCCGATGATGACGAGGCCGAGGCGGGCGGGCAGGGCGACGCAGAGTGCCGTCAGGAGAAGGGGTGCGGCACGACTTAAGCTGTTCTGCACCGAAAACCAGCTGCCGAAGCCGCCGGTATACATAAGCTGGAAGAGCATCGCTGGCGATTTACCGATCGCCAGGATGAAGAGGGAGAAGAGCGCAAGACCGATCAGGATGGCCACAAGGCCGATGACAACAGGTTCGGCATGTCGCGCGATCCATTCGAGGAAGGGGCGCAGCGACGCCGATTTCTCGGAAGGGACTGATATTGCGGGATCATTGGCCTGGACAGTCATGGCGCTTCTCCCTTGCCGGTTTACGCTGTGGACCCGACGACACCCTCGACCAGATAATTCATGCTCTCGAGCTCGATCGCGTCTTCGGCATAGCTCTTGTCGGCGGTCACGACGGAATTGCCCTTATTGTCCTTCAGTGGACCCTTGAAGACCGAGAAGCCGCCCTTCATCATCTCGGCGTGGGTGGCTTCGAAAGCCTTGCGACCCGTCTCGGCAATACTGGGTCCGAGTGCGCTCATCTTGACGAAACCGTCCTTCAGGCCGCCGCGGACGAAATTGCCGAGCTTTTCGCCGGCCTGTGCCTTCTTGACGAAATCGCTGTAGACATTGCCCCAGGCCCATTCCGCACCAGTGAGGTACTTTTCGGGAGCAAGCGGGCTCTGGTTGGCGTGATAGCCGCAGACGAAGGCGCCGCGGCCGGCGGCCGTCTCGACGACGACCTTCGGGCTGTCGACGTGGCAGGTGATGACGTCAGCGCCCTGATCGACCAGCGCATTGGTGGCTTCTGCTTCCTTGACTGCGAGTGACCACTCACCGGTGAAGATCACCTGGCAGGTGATGGTCGGATCGACCGTGCGCGCGCCGAGCAGGAAAGCGTTGATGTTCTGCAGAACCTGCGGGATCGGTTTGGCGGCAACAAAGCCGATCTTCTTGCTCTTCGTCGCGTGGCCGGCGGCAATGCCGTTCAGGTACTGGCCCTGGAAAATATAGCCGAAATAGGAGCCGGTATTGGCCGGGTTCTTGCTTTCCTGCCAGAGGCCGCCGCAATGGCGGAACTGGATATCCGGGTACTTGGCGGCCATTGCCAGCATGTGGGGGTCGAAATAGCCGAAGGAGGTCGGGAACAGCAGGGTGGCGCCATCGAGATTGATCATCGATTCCATCGTTTTCTGGACGTCGACGGTCTCCGGCACATTTTCTTCTTCGACGACAGTAATGCCCGGTAGCGCCTTGACGACTGCAGCGCCCTCGGCGTGCGACTGGTTATAGCCATAGTCATCCTTCGGGCCGACATAGATGAAGCCAACGGTCAGCGCAGTCTGCGCAAGTGCAGGCGAGGAGAGGAAGCCGGGAGCTGCGCCGACCAGGGCGGTGGCAGCAGAAGCCTGGAGGAAATGGCGACGGTTCATGGAAAGGAGTTTGGTCATCGGAATGCTCCCTTATGGCGGCTTTGCCGGTTCAATCGGTTACGGAAAAGTGTATGCAATGACCGTGCCAGATTTTATTCCATTGAATGCATTGGAAATATTCAATGATCCGCAAAACACTGTAGAAAAGTGTATGCAATTTTTAGCCACACAAGATTAAAAACTATGCAGAGACTATAAAATTAGCTAATTTCGGCGTCAGATGCTTCTGCGTACTGTGTCGCGGCGCATCGGCCAGTACGTTTCTTTATTAAAACAATGAGTTGCAGCTATATTTGACTTTGCGGCGTCAACAATGCATGTGTATGCATTCGTCAATGGGCAGAATCATTCCTTGAAGCAGGTCAGGCGCAGAGAGATCATCAGGGCAGGAACGACTGTCGAGCAGATGGTGCGGGCTATTGCCGATATGATCGTGACCGGGCAGATGCTGCCAGGCGATAAGCTTGACGAGATCTCGCTCGCGGCCCGTTTCGAAGTGTCGCGCACGCCGGTGCGCGAGGCGCTTCGCGAACTCGGCGCAATGGGGCTCGTCGATCGCGAGCCGAACCGTAGCGCTCTCGTCACCAACGTAACCGAGACCTATTTGCATTCGATGTTCGAGGCGATGGCGGAGCTCGAAGGGGTCTGCGCGCGTTTGGCCGCCGAACGTATGACGGTCGATGAGCGGCGCATCTTGGAAATCGAACATCGCGCTTCCGCTCGGCTTGTGCATCAGGGTGCGGAAGAGGACTATGCTGTTCACAATACCGAGTTCCACACCCGGCTCTATCGCGGTGCGCATAACGAGCATATCTATGAGCTGGTAACCCAGAGCCGGGCCCGGCTCGCGCCCTTCCGCCGCGCGCAGTTCCGGCTGCCGGGTCGGCTCGCGAAATCCTATGATGAGCACGATATGATCGTGACCGCGATCATGCGGGCAGATGGTGCAGCCGCTGCAAAGGCAGCCTATTTGCATGTGGAAATCGTCAGCGATGCCAGCGTCGTTTTTGCCTCGGCGAGAGAGAAATAGTTGCCACGGCCAGCACAGACGGCGTAAGGCGGCAATCATGACCGTAACGTTTGGAACTGCAGACGTGATCGGACGCGGAGGACCAAATCCCCGATTGCGCGGTTGCTGCTGAATTGACAACATCCAGACCACACCATAAGCCGGGTTGTGACCGGCAATTGAAGAGGCAGCAATAATGTCGATCTGGATTGGGCGAATTCTGTCAGCGACAGTTGTTGTTCTGCTTCTTGCTGATGCGGCCACCAACCTTTTTGCACCTGATTTCATAAGGGCGGAAATGGAGGCAACCGGTTTCCCAGTCAATCTCGCTCCGGCACTCGGCATTATCATTGCGATCTGCGCGATCCTTTATGCTGTTCCGAAAACAGCCTTCCTTGGTGCGATACTGGTAACCGGTTTTCTCGGTGGCGCTATCTGCACACACTTCCGCCTGGGCGAGTTTTTTACGCCTCCCCAGATCGTCAGCCTGCTTCTGGGGATTGCTGCCTGGAGTGGCCTGTATCTGCGCGACCCAAGACTGCGCCAGTTGATACCGCTGAACATGGTTTAAGCGCGTAGCGATCTCGTCCCGGAGTCTGAACAATCGCTCCGTCCCTGTCCAGGACAGGCGCGCGTTCGCGATCTGCGACCAGGACAATCGTTACGCTTACCGGCTGCATTTTTTTCCTGCAGGAAATCGGCGGCTGGGTTCTTCAGACTCTCAGCCGCCGACAGAGACCCCCGTCCGTCGGACAATCCAGTCCCGTCAAGTAAAAAGCTCGCCCTCGGATGAGGGCGAGCCAGAACCATCTACAGGAGTGGATTTCTGTATCGATGGGTGAGGTCGATCCGGCAGGGAACCGGATCGACCTCTTTCTTCTGAATTGGAGGTCACCAAACCAGAAGCCTGTGATGAAAAACCCCGAGATGCGATCCCGGGGTCTTCAATATTCAGCTTAGAACGAGCGCTGCAGACGGAAGTAACCCGTCGTGAAGTCGTCGCCATCTTCCGGATCCAGGTACTGGACGGAAGCCTTGGCGTAGAAGTTGTCGACGATCTGGTAATCAACCGTCAGGCCGACCTTCCAGGCGTCGCCGGTACCGTCGAAGTCATCCGGAACGGTGTCGAACGCGCTGGCACCGCCGATGTAGTTGCCATAGTACTGAACACCAGGAGTGATCTTCAGCTTGTCCGTTGCCTTGATGGCGTATTCGGCAGCAACTGCCCATTCAGCCGTCGAGTAGTAGGAGTTCGGGCCGCTGGAGTAGACGACAGCCAGGCCGAGCGTGCCCGGGCCGAGTTCAGCCGTACCCATAGCGCGGATTGCGCCGTCTTCGTTGTCGAAGTCCCAGCCGCCGGTGATCTGGTAGCTGAAGGCGCCAGCCGTGCCGCCGATACCGAAGGCAACGCCGACATTGTTCGGGCCATCGTTCGGAACCAGGAGGCCGGTGACCGGATCCACGTCACCCTGATAGACGCCGTCTTCCAGTTCGTCGACGCTGAGACCAGCGTAGAAGGTGCCGGTTTCGTACTGATAACGGATCGAGTTATGCAGCGTTACGACAGAACCGATGTCGTCGGTTTCGCCGGAGAGACCATCGTCCCACCAGGAGTAGAAGAGACCAGCGCGGAAGCCAGCGACGTCAAGGTAAGCGGAGTCGAGGATCGTTTCCTGGTTCGTTGCGTTGTCGGCATTGGCCTGGAGAACGATCACGCCGGTGAGCGGGCCGTATTCGGTGTCGCTCTTAGCTGTGAACTGAACCTGACCACGGGTAACTGCATCCCAGTCAGAGTCGTTGTCACCGCCGACGTTCGAGCCAACGTTAACCTGGAAACGGATGTAACCTTCGATCTTCAGGCAGGTTTCCGTGCCCGGGATATAGAAGTAGCCGGTGCCGTAGGCGTCGCAGACGCGAACGTATTCAACCGGTTCCGGCTCGGCAGCGACAATTGCGTCTGCTGCGAATGCCGGTGCAGCGATGAGGGCAGCTGCAGAACCAAGCAACATCATACGAATGTTCATGGAAAGCCAATCTCCTAAGTTCGAGTGCGTTCCACGAAAGAACGTCCCCTCTGATAAAACCCGATTAATTCGGTAAGACCTAAAATAACCGAAAGGGGGGCGGGCTCAACAATGAAAGCTCTCATTTTGTAGAGAATTCTAACTAAACCTTGATGTGTGTGACAGATGTACAACAGTCCTTGCGCGGGTATTAACGAGAGGTAAAATAGAAAGGCGAAATATTGCTATATTAGGACGACTTAGCCGGATTGGCCACGCGCAAAGGGGCGCGGGGAGTTGTCGATGAACGCTGAATTTATCTAAAATCCAGCACCCGCGAGCCTGTATTTGCCCATCTGGACGGGCTGCCGAAAGAAAATTTGGCTGGCGAGTGGGATTTGGTTGGCAGGCGCGACCGACATTCGCTCGTGCCGAAAGTCGATTTTAAGCGATGATTCGGCGGAGGCCGAGAGCAAGCCTCGCGGAAGCGTATACGGCTCCAAAGGAGGCACTTCTGCTTCCTGTCTATAAATCTTAGACCTGCGCTCGCCGCGCTTCCGGATCGGGGATCGGAACGGCAGCCATCAGGGCCCTCGTGTAATCCTCTGCCGGATGTTCGAAGATCTGGCGGCGGGTGCCTGTTTCGACGATCCTGCCGCTGCGCATGACGGCGACCTTATGGGACATGCGTTCGACAACCGCCATGTCATGCGAGATGAAGAGGTAGGAGAGCCCCATGCTTTCCTGCAGTTCCAGCATCAGGTCGAGCACGCGGGCGCGCACGGATACGTCGAGCGCCGCAACGCTCTCATCGGCAACGATCAGCTTCGGCTCGAGCGCCAGTGCACGCGCAATGCAGATGCGCTGGCGCTGGCCGCCGGAAAATTCGTGCGGATAACGCGTGGCGGCATCCGCCGTCAGGCCGACACGGCGCAGGAGTTCCGCGACCCTGTCCTGCCGCTCGGCCTTGTTCGCGATACCGTGGATAACCAGCGGCTCGGCAATCGCGGAGCCGACTGCCATGCGCGGGTCGAGCGAGGCATAGGGGTCCTGGAAGATCATCTGCGCCGTGCGGCGTATGGGCTGCATCTCGCGATGGCTGAGCCCGGCAATGTTACGGCCATCGATGATCACATCGCCGGTAAAGGGGATAAGGCCGAGCACCGCCTTGCCGGTTGTCGATTTTCCCGATCCGCTTTCGCCGACGAGGCCAAGCGTTTCGCCCGGCAGGATATCGAAGGAAACGTCGCTGACGGCCGCAGCGGGCGCCTTGCCCTTGAAGAGAAAGCTCGCTGCCCCGCCATAGGTGACGTTGAGGCCGCGTACATTCAGGACCGGGGTGCGGTCGGGATGCAGGGTCTCGACTCTGCGCGATGTGATGCGCGGAGGAGCGTCGGTGCCGGCAAAAGCGCCAAGGCGCGGCACGGCCGAGAGCAATTGCTGCGTATAAGTCTGGCGCGGCGCGCGGAAAATGCCGACTGCCCGACCTTCTTCGACGATGCCGCCATTCTGCATGATAATGACGCGATCCGCCATTTCGGCGACGACGCCCATGTCATGGGTGATAAGAATAATGGATGTGCCGAATTCCGACTTTAGTTCGCGCATCAGTTTGAGGATCTGCGCCTGCACCGTCACGTCGAGCGCCGTGGTCGGCTCGTCGGCGATCAGTACTTTCGGACGGCAGGATAGCGCCATGGCGATCATCACGCGCTGGCGCATGCCGCCGGAGAGCTCGTGCGGATATTGCTTCAGACGTTTTGCCGGGTCGGTGATCTGCACGGCATCGAGCATCTGCAGCGCGATCGCCTCGGCATTCTCGCTGCCCTGATGCTCGCGGATCGCCTCCGTCAGCTGTGCGCCGATCGACATGACCGGGTTGAGCGAGGTCATCGGTTCCTGGAAGACCATGGCGATATCGCCGCCGCGCACGCTTCGCATGGCCCGGTCGGAAAGTTTCAGCAGATCGCGTTCGCCGAGCATGATGCTGCCGGAGGCGACCTGGAGCGAGGCCTTCGGCAGCAAGCCCATGATTGACAGCGACGTCACTGATTTGCCTGAGCCGGATTCCCCGGCCAGGCAAAGCGTTTCGCCGCTCGCGAGATCAAAGCTGATATCTTTCAGAACCGGTTTGCGTCCGTCAGGCGTTCGCGCATCGACACTAAGATTGCGAACGCTAAGAATGGGCGCGGCGGGCATGGCTTCAATCACGCGAATACGATCCTCGGGAAGTAGAAGGAAACGACCCAGTTCGGCATATCGACGATTTCGCTGATGCGCAGATCGCCGCAGACCGAGCAGAGCAGATAGGCGTCGACGGCGCTCATGCCATGTTCCGCGGTCAGAAGATCGATCATGCGCATGACGCTTTCGCGTGCGCCGGTCATCAGGTCGGGGCCGATACCCGTCGTGACTTCATAGCCGGCGCCGTCGAGGTGGCGGGTGACGGGCTCGGTGGTGGTGAAGCGCGGCGTCTGCAAGCGCGCATCCTTGACGAGTTCGATCGTCGCCTCGACATTCATCTGGCTTTCGATCGCCGTGCCGCAGACTTCGCCGTCGCCTTGCGCCGCATGCGTGTCGCCGATGGAGAAGAGTGCGCCTTCGACCTCGATCGGCAGATAGAGAGTGACACCTGCGGTCAGGTCACGAATATCCATATTGCCGCCGACGCGGCGGGGCGGCACGACGGAATGCGTGCCCGGCTCGGCCGGGGCGACACCAATGGTGCCGGCAAAGGGTTTCAACGGCACGCGGCCGCCAGGGCCGTAAAGGGCCGGCGTCATGCTGTTAGCGTCATAGGACCAGACATGCAGCGCCGGATCCCTGAACTGGTCGGCCAGCAGGCCGAAACCCGGAATATTCGCCGTCCAGCCGGTGCCCGAGGGAATGAACTTGCGCAGCGTTACCTTCAGTGCATCGCCGGGCTTGGCGCCCTCCACGTAGATGGGACCGGAGACCGGGTTGATCTTGCCGAAATCCAGATTGTTCAGCGTATCGAGCGTCGCGTCGCTGCCGACCTGGCCGCCAGAGGAATCCAGGCATTCGAAGTGGATGGTCTCGCCGGGCTTGGCGACGACAGCTGGTGCGAAATCCTTGTTCCAGCCGAAATTATGCTGGGCGCGGTGAATTGTGTGGGTGCAGGCAATGCACATAAGGTGTCTCCCTCGATCTTATGAGGCCTTCCCGGTCGGACCGGGAAGGCGTTATTTCCTAGGGCTTATTGCTTCACGTAGATCGCGTCGTAGTTGATGACGCGGGTGGGGTCGATGTAGATATTGTCGGCACCGCCCATGCGCAGCGACTTGGCAACGACGCGGCGCTCGTTGATGACGGGAACCCAGGGCGCATCGGCCATGATGTCGGTGAAGACCTTGCCCCAGGCGGCTGTGCGCTCGGCGGACTTTGCCGGATCGGACATGGAGTCAGCGGCAACCGCACGTTTGTCGAGATCGGCATTGCAATACCAGGACCAGTTCCAGCCGCCCTGAACGGCGCCGGCGCAACCGAGGATCGGACCATAGAAGTTAGACGGATCCGGGAAGTCGGCGATCCAGGCCATGCCGCCCGACCAGATCATTGGCGCTTCACCTTCCGTGCCGCCCGCCGCGATCACGTTGGCCTGTGCGAGAGCACGAACCTCAGCTTTGACGCCAACAGCTGCGAGATCCTGCTGGATCGCCTGGGCGATGCGCGGCTGCGGATCGGTATTGGTGGAGTAGAGCACCGTTTCGAATCCCTCAGGGAAGCCGGCTTCGGCAAGCAGTGCCTTGGCCTTGGCAACGTCATACGCATAGCCGGTGAAGGACTTGTCGTAACCCGGCATCAGCGGCGGGAGCGGCTGGTTGGCGGGTGTTGCGCGACCGTTCAGGATGCGCACGATGCGGTCCTTATTGACGGCCATGTTGATCGCCTGGCGCACCTTGACGTTGTCGAACGGCTTCACCTTGGTGTTCAGCGTGATGTAGCCGGTGTGAAGCTGTTCGCCGTCGACGATCATCTTTGCGCCATCGGCAGAGTTCTTGATTTCGAGGAATTTCGCCGGCGGGATACCGTCGCCGGCGATATCGACCTCACCCTTCTGCAGGCGCAGCAGCGCAACCAGCGGCTCCTGGCCGACTTCGACCTTGAAGCTGTCGATATAGGGTACGCCCTTGACGAAATAATCCTTGTTGCGCTCGAAAACGAGCTGCTGGCCGATCGTCCAGTCCTTCAGGATGAAGGTGCCGGAACCGACGGGCTTTTTGCCGAAATCGCCGCCTGCGGCTTCGACGGCTTCCTTCGGCACGACCGAAGCGAAGTTGATGGCGAGTACGTGCAGGAAGGTCGCGTCCGGGCGGGACAGGTGGAAGATGACAGTGCTGTCGTCGGGCGTCTCGATGCCCGAAAGCGTTTCGGTCTTGCCGCCGGTTTCGTCCTCGAAGCCCTGGATGGCGCCGAAGAACCCGGCACCCGGACCCTGTGTCTTCGGATTGACGGCGCGCTCGATCGAATATTTCACGTCGGAAGCGACGACTTCGCGGCCGTTGGAGAACTTTACGCCCTTGTGCAGCTTGAACGTATAGGTCAGGCCATCGGGCGATACAGTGAAGCTTTCGGCGAGCGACGGGATCGGGTTCGGCGTGCCCGGCGCATAGTCCATCAGGCGCGAATAGAGGCTCTTGATCATCGACCAGTTGACCCAGTCGTAACCGATGGCCGGGTCGAGCGTGGTGATGTCGTCCTTGTAGGTGACGACGATATCGCCGCCCTGCTTGGGTGTTTCCTGTGCCGTGGCGGCGAGGGGGGCGAGCGCCACCATCGTTGCCATGGTTGTGTGTCGAAGCCAGCGTTTGAACATTCGGGTTCCCCTTCTTTGGTTGCTGTCAACGTGTACGGATGCGTGGATCGATAAGCGGGGCCACCAGGTCGGCGAGCAAGTTGCCGATGACGATGGCAAGTGCCGATGTCAGCGTGACGCCCATGATGATGGGTATGTCGACCTGCTGGATTGCCTGCCAGGCGAGCTGGCCAATGCCCGGCCAGCCATAGACCGCTTCGACGACGACCACGCCGCCCATGAACTGGCCGATATCGATGCCGATCATGGCGATGATCGGCAGGATGGCGTTTGGCAGGGCGTGGCGGAAGATGATGCGGCGCGAAGACAGGCCTTTGGCCCGCGCCGTGCGCACATAGTCCTGATTGAGGACGTCGATCATCGCGGATCGCACCATGCGTGCATACCAGCCGGCGCCAAGAACGCCGAGGGTGGAGGCTGGCAGCACGACATGGGCGAAGGTGCCGTAGCCGCTCATGGGTAGCCATCCGAGCGTTACGGCAAATACATAAAGAAGCAGCAGGGCTACGACGAATTGCGGCGCCGAAACCCCGACGAAGGAAGCCGTCATGACAAGCCGGTCGACGAAACCGCCACGGCGCACGGCGGCGATCGTGCCGAGGGTCAGGCCGAGAGCAACTTCCACCAGAATACCGGCCAGCATGAGCACGAGCGTCGCCGGCAGGCGGGCGGCGATCAGCGTCCAGACCTCGGTCTTCTGCGCATAGGAGCGGCCGAGATTGCCGTGCAGGAGGTTGCTCAGATAGGTGCTGAACTGAACGAGCAGCGGCTGGTCGAGGCCGAGTTCGTGACGGATGTTGGCAACCGTCTGCGTCGTGGCGCTTCGTCCGGCGATCATGCGCGCCGGGTCGGCCGGCAGCGCATAGAGCAGCACGAAAGTAATGGCGGCAACGCCGAGAAGAATGAGGGCGGCCTGAACGAGCCGGCGAAGGATGAGGAAGACCATCAGCCTCTCCCGCGCTGGGTCGGATCAAGAATGTCGCGCAGCGCATCCCCGACGAGATTGAAGGACAGTGCCGTCAGCAGGATGATCGCGCCGGGGAAGAAGACGAGCCACGGAGCTGCCTGGAAGTAACTCTGGCTTTCGAAAATGATATTGCCCCAGGAGGGTTGCGGCGGCTGCACTCCGATGCCGAGGAAGGAAAGCGTCGCTTCCAGCAGAACGGTGGTGGCGATACCAAGTGTGCCCCAGACGATCGCCGTCGGCACGAGGTGCGGCAGGATATGCAGGAAAAGCACGCGCATATGGCCGGCACCGAGCGAGCGTTCGGCCATGATGAAGTCGCGCTCCACCAGTCCGCGCGTCTCCGTATAGACGATGCGGGCGACCTGCACCCAGTTGACGAGCGCGATCACCATGGCGACGATCCAGAGGCTCGGCCGCAGCAAGGCGGCAAGCACGATTGCCAGCAGCAGCGCCGGGAAAGCCATCATCAGATCGGTGAAGCGCATCAGGATATTGCCGACGATGCCGCGCAGGTAGCCGGCGAGGATACCGATGAGGAGGCCGATCGCGACCGCAATGCCGTTGGCAACGAGGCCGATGACGAGCGAGGTGCGTGCACCGAAGAGCATGCGCGAAAAGAGATCGCGACCGAGCGTATCGGTGCCGAGCAGGTAGGGGCCACCAGGCGGCAATGGCGCACCTTCAAGCGACAATCCGTCGAACATCTGCTCATCAGGATTGAAGGGCGCGATCCAGGGAGCGGCCACGGCAAGGCCGATGACAATAAGGACGACAATAAGGCCGAAGAGGGCGGTCGGCTGCCGCAAAATGGCTTTTAATATACGCATTCAACCCGCCTCCGGCAGGGGCTCTATGCCGCCGATAATGAAGGCGGCGATCTGTTCCATCGGCAGGCGGCGGCGCATGGCGCAATTGCGCAGGATCGAATAGGCGCGCTCCTCATCGACACCATGCGCCTTCATCAGCTTCTCGACGGCGGCATGGACGAGCGGTCGAAGGCGCACGCGCTCTTCGAGATATTGCAGCCGCTCGGTGGCACCCTTGCGCTCCTGGTGAATGGAGACGGCCATGACGAGGGCCGGATAGACAGCGGAGGCGGCAATCGGCTTGGCGATGATCGCGCCGGCACCCTGGCCGAGCGCCCAGGCGATACGGCCCGGTGCTTCCGAGCCGAGCAGTGCGACGACCGGGCATGTCGCGGCGGCACCGCTCCAGGGCAGGAGATCATCAAAGCCCTGGTCGGCATCGACGATGACGAGGTCGGGCACGCCTGCGGCCGAAAGAGGCGCCCATTGCAGCGTTGCCGAAAGGCCGAGAAGTCGTAGCTGACGGATCAATCTTTCCGTATTGCCGTCCTCACGGTGCAGGACCACGGCACGCCAGCCGGTGAAATTGGGTGTTTCCTTCATGATACAACCCGCAATTTCGGCGAAGCCGGCTTGTTGCGGCCGGTCAGATAGGGATCGGCAGCAAGCGGCGGACGCGAGGCGATCACATCAAAGCCGTTCTGGAGATTAATGCGGCCGAGATGAAAGGGCAGGGCGGCGTGGTTCGTTTCCCTGTCGATGCTGAGCATGCCGAAGGGTGTTGCCCAGTTCTTGTTGTAGAGTTCCCGACGCACGGCAGAAGGCTCGTCGCCGTCGGCAGCCACGATCGCATCAACGCAAAGACGCACGGCCGTGTAGGCACTGGCAAAGACGCTGGAGATGCGGCGCGGCGCGCCGTAATGAGCGAGGATCCGCTGTTTGAAGTCGCCATTTTCGGAGGTGGCGACACTATCGAAATAGGAGGCTGCGCAGAGCTGGCCGATGGCCGCACCCGGCGCGATATCGTCAAGCTCGCATTCCATCAGGTCGCAGCTGACGACCGGGCAGTTCTCGGGCCGGAAGGCCGCGTCGCGATCGGCAAGCCGCCGGATCGCCTCATGGAAGGCGTAGCTCGACGGGCCGATAAGATTGTTGAGGATGAAGCTCGGGCGGCGCTGCTCGATATCGGCGACGATGCGCTCGACGGCAGTTTCCTCGAGCGGCAGGTAACGCTCGCCCAGAACCTCGCCACCGGCATTGGTGGTAAGTTCGCGGGCGAGCCGGTTCATCTCCCAGCCCCAGACATAGTTGGCGCCGACGAGATAGGGCCGGTTGCCGTAGCGCGGAATCAGATGTTCGAAGAGCGGCAACAGATGCTGGTTCGGGCAGCCGCCGACATAGATGACGTTTTCGTTCGCCTCGAAACCCTCGTAGGGGCACATGTACCAGAGAAGCCCGTCATGCTTTTCGATGAGCGGGATGACTTCCTTGCGGGCGGCCGAGGTAATGGTGCCGACAATGTGGCGGCAGCCGGCGCGCAGCAGATGGCGCGCGCCTTCGAGATAGGCGGCAAGATCGGCCTGCGGGTCGAAGAAAACAGGTTCGACAGGCAGGCCGCTTTCTGCGGCAAATTCGGCAATCGCGAATTCCGCGCCGTCGCGCGCGTCGCGCCCCATCGAGCCGTAAGGGCCGGTGGTGGAGTAAAGAATGCCGATTTTCAACGCATCATTCATCTGCAAGCCAAAAAACCAAAAACCCCATGAGGGCGTCCCATCCGCGATGGGGCCATCATGGGGCGAAACTGCCCAGCGACTATCGAAGTCATGTAAGAATGCGGAGGCGCTCTCTGCCTAATCCGCAGGCTTGAATAAAATACAGGCAGTCCGGTTTTGTCAAGCGCGCGGCAGGCGAAATCCGGGACGTTGCGGTAAGATTACAGCAGAGGCGAAGGCCTGAAGATGAAGCTCTCGCCCCGTGCCGGGTCCCGTTTGGGAGTGTTGGCAAAAATATCAACTCCGGCGATAGTGTCGATGAGGTGTTTTGTTGGGGCGGCATTGAATGAAAGCGCAAATAAAGGTCAATGCCGAAGATATTCATAGGAAACTCAACCGGCTGGGGCCCGGTGGCGAGCTCTACCTGAAAAAGGGCCGTTATCCCGATCCGATAACGATAATAGGTAAACGAGGCTCCGAGGATTGCCCTATATACATCACCGGTCCGGGAGCGATCTTAGGCTCTGATATGGACTTCGACGCCTATCGGGAAACTGCGAACAAACTGGCCGCCGCTCACCAGAAAGGTGGTTCGTTTCCCGGCATCTATTTCATGGCCGACAATGCGGCTTTGACATTGCGGGATTGCCAATGGGCTATCATCGACGAACTGGTTTTCAGGAACTGCTGGCCGACAGCAATATACCTCGATAACTGCCAACACATTTTCATACGCCGCGTCGATTTCAGGGGAGGGTGCATTGCGATCGGTGCGGCCGGTCCCTACACGCGTCATCTGCTCATCGAGAAATGCAGCTGGGTGCAGGATACGAAAAGCCACGGTGAAGACGACGTCCTGTCGATCCGGGACAATGGTTATGTTCGTGCCGACTTATCCCTAGGAGACTGCAGGCTTTGGAGCGATATCCCCTGGAAGCAGGTGCACGGATCGGGCGACGAGGATGGTCCCGTTGACCCCATCGGCGATGCACGTGCCTATGACGGCGACTTCTTCCGCGCCTGGACCATCGCCGGGTATGTCATCATCCGCGACAACGTCATCACAGACGCATTCAATGGCGTCCATTTCTTCAATCAGGCATCGGAGTCCACCAAGGAAGCCTTCGCTCGGAACGTTCTTATCGAAGATAATTGGTTCGTGCGGATAAAGGATAATGCCGTCGAACCTGAGAATTTCGCGTGGAACTGGACGATCCGCCGGAACCAATTCGTCGATTGCTACATGCCGTTTTCCTTCGAAATGCAGCGCTCGGGCTACTTTTATGTCTATGGCAATCTTGGCTGGAACGTTCACATTCCCGGACCCGAAGACGACAAGCATGCCAAGGGCGTGCTTTTCAAGTTTCCCGACACGCATATTGCGGATGGACCGCATTACGTCTTCAACAATACCTGGCTCCTTCGCGCGCCGATTGCCAAGAAGAAGAGATTTGCGAAGCTAGAGCATCGCAACAACCTTATTGGTTATGCGGCTGATGCTGATAAGTTCAAGTGGGAGGCTTGTTCTCCCTTTGGATCAGGCTGGAGCTTCGATTCCTATCCCTCGAGCGAGCTGGATGACCTCATCCGCTTTGAGGAGGGTTGCTTCACACGTTCCTGGGGATCTCTTGGCATTGTCTTTGACGGCGACGTGATCTCGCACCCGGATTTTCCCGACCGATTGCGGCAGGCGCATTATGATATCGGCAAAAATGCCAGCTATGCGGACGTTCAATTCCAGGAGCAGACCATCGGTCTGCCATCCGGATTGAAGATAACCAAGACTCCGCCGGCGGTAGCCTTCTCGATCGAGTTGCCGGATAAATCGCGCAGTCTGTTTGCGCCATCCAACTATTGCGTCGGCGCCTGGCAAGAAACCGGCCGGATCGATGCCTTTGATCCATCATTCGCGGTCATATGGCCTACACCAGCACGATATTCTGAGGGAGATCAGTCTTAGGAAGGGAGGGGAAGAGCAAGGACAGCGGCAATACGAACGCTTGCGATCAAGAGTCTGCGGCCGTCAAAAGTTCAACGCGCACTGGCTGAATATCGTGCGGGCAATTTGCACTCGATCAAGCCGCTATCGTCTGATCGGCAATGTAGGCCGCTAAAAGCTGAGTTCGCATAGAGGCCTGGCCTCTATGCGAAGAGATCGTCCTTGCTCGCCATGAAAGTTTGTCCAGCGGCAATGGCGACGCTGAACCTGCCGTCCGCAAAGCGGATGGCCGTGCGAATATCCCGTGCTGCCGAGATCACAATCTTCACCGGCCTGCCATTCTCCCAGTCGAGGTCGAGAAGCATGCCGCCGCGCACCCGCAAACCGCGCAATGAGCCGCGCGGCCACGCTTTGGGCAAGGCTGGTAGCAGGTGAATTTCGCCTGGGCGAGACTGCACCAGCATTTCCAGAATGCCGGCGGCCCCGCCGAAATTACCGTCGATCTGGAAGGGCGGATGGGCGTCGAACAGATTGGTATAGGTCCGCTCAGGGTCGATCAGCAGTTTGACCACATCGAGCGCATGATCGCCGTCACGAAGCCGTGCCCAGAGATTGATGCGCCAGCCGATGCCCCAGCCCGTCGCGTCGTCACCGCGGATCTCCAGAGAGCGACGGGCAGCGGCGGCAAGCGCAGGCGTGTTGTCCATGTCGATCTGCCAGCTTGGATAGAGGCCATAGAGATGCGAGACATGCCGGTGGTGCATTTCCGGCGCTTGCAAGTCCCAGTCTTCAAGCCATTCCTGGAGCTGGCCCGCTGATCCGATCCTGTCGGGCGGAAGGCGCGGCAGGACGCGATCGATCTCCGAGACGAACTCTTCCTCGCCGCCGATCGACGTGGCGACGGGGCGAAGCAGATTGAGGAAGTCCCGGATAATCTGGCTGTCCATGGCAGGCCCGGCGCAGATCGAAGCGCCGTGCGGGTGGACATTTTCGGGTGAAAGCGAGGGGTTTGTCACCAGATAGCTTGTGCCCGGAAGCGACACCAGCACATCGAAGACAAACTCTGCCGCGGCCTTGGCAACCGGGAAAAGCCGCCTGCGTAGACGATCGGCGTCGTCGAGGTAATCGCTGAGATCAAGCAATTGTGTCATGAGCCAGGCGCCACCGGTCGGCCAGAGGCCCCATTTGGCTCCGTCGATCGGCCCAGTCGCGCGCCAGAGATCAGTATTGTGGTGCATGACCCAGCCGCGGGCGCGATAATGCACTTGTGCCGTCTCACGTCCGGCTTCAGCAAGTTCCTCCGCCATCTCGACGAGCGGCTCGATGCATTGGGGCAGATTGGCCGGCGCCGGCAGCCAGTAATTCATCTGCAGATTGATGTTGACTGTATATTTGCTGCCCCAGGGCGGATCGACCTCCTCATTCCAGATGCCCTGCAGGTTTGCAGGCTGCGTGCCCGGGCGGGACGAGGCGATCATCAGGTAGCGGCCGAATTGCACATAGAGTGCCGCAAGCCCGGGATCCTCTCCGCCGGCAAAGCCCGCAATCCGGCGATCGGTCGGCTGCGAGGCTGCCTGCGTCGTGCCGAGATCGATCGCGAAAGTGCGGAACAGCCTTTGATGCTCGGTGATATGGTCACGGCGCGTGGCCTCGATGCTGTGGCCGCCGGCTTTCGAAAGGCGCCCGGTGATAGCGCCATCGGGATCGCCGGAGACGTCGTCAAAACGCCGGAAACTCGTGGCGGCATCGAGCAGAATCACAAGCTCGTCGGCATTGTCTACGGAGATGATGCCGTTGGAGGAGCTCAGGCTCCCGCCTGTATTGATCACCCGAATGCCGAAGGCAAAGCGAAGGGCGGCGGCAATGCCCCATTCCGCCTTGCCGGTGCCCGAGAAAGTCAGTCCTGTAGCGTCCTGGTCGACGAGTTGCCCCTGTTGCGGGCTGTCGAGCGATATCCGGCATCTGATGGCTCCGGGCCGATCCGCTGAAAGGCGCAGGACAAGCACGCCATCAACCGCGGAAACAAAGGCTTCGCGGAAGAAGGTGATGCCGTCGGCAACATAGGAGGTCGTGGCGATCGCCGTGTCGAGATCGAGCGTGCGACGGTAGCTGCCGACAGTTTGCGAATGGAGGAAATCGATACGGAGATCGCCGATCGGCTGATAGGACATCTGCTTGATCGGCCGCGCCATCAGATGTTCTTCGGCCATTGCTTCGGCTTCCGCATAGTGCCCGGCGAAGATCAGTTCCCGTATTTTCTCCAAGTGGCCATAGGCATCGGGATTGACCGGCCGGTAAGGCCCGCCGGCCCAGAAGGTGGACTCGTTGATCTGCAGCCTCTCGGAAACAGGGTCGCCGAAGACCATGGCGCCGAGCCGACCATTGCCGAGCGGCAGCGCATCCGTCCAGAGCCGGGCAGGGGAATCGTACCAGAGAAGGTTGTCCGCCATCGTCATTCTGCCGGGATGCTGTTTGCCGGCCTGATGTCGCGGATCCGCAGGCCGTCAACGCTGAAGAGCAGCGCCTTTCTCGCAGAAAAGCCGGCGCTGACCGTTTCGCCCGGGCGCAGGGTTCTTTCCGAGCGGTCCTCAATGATCACGGATTGGCCCGAAGCGAGAGTTCCGTAGATGAAGCGGGTTCCGCCGAGGTTTTCCACTACGTCGACCTTGACGTCGATCGCGCCGCCGCCTTCGTCCTGTCCGGTGAAATGTTCCGGGCGGATGCCGACCTTGACTGGCATTTCCTTGCCCAGGCCGACGATGCCGGCTCTAAAAACCGTGCCGCAATCGAGCTTGATCACCCCATCCGCGCCCAGCTTGCCGTCGAGGAAATTCATCCGCGGCGAGCCGATGAAGCCAGCGACGAAGAAATTGTCGGGATCGGCGTAGAGCGTGTCCGGCGTGCCGGCCTGCTCGATCTTGCCGGCGCGCATGACGACAATCTTATCGGCAAGTGTCATCGCTTCCGTCTGGTCATGCGTGACATAGATCATCGTCGCGCCGATGCGCCGGTGCAGTTTCGCGATCTCGACGCGCATGGAGACGCGGAGTTCCGCATCGAGGTTCGACAAGGGCTCGTCGAACAGGAAGACGGCCGGGTTGCGCACGATCGCCCGGCCGATCGCGACGCGCTGACGCTGGCCTCCGGAGAGCTGTGCAGGTTTGCGCTTGAGCAGCGGCTCGATCTGCAAGGTGGCAGCGGCGGCGGCAACGCTCCTGTCGATATCGGCCTTGCCCATGCCGGCCATGCGCAGCGAGAAACCGATATTCTGCTCCACCGTCATATGCGGATAAAGCGCGTAGTTCTGGAAGACCATGGCGACGCCGCGTTCGATCGGATCGGCCTCATTCATGCGCCGCCCGTCGATCGTGAGGTCCCCCGCGGTGATCTTCTCAAGGCCGGCGATCATACGCAGCAGCGTCGATTTTCCGCAGCCGGAGGGACCGACGAAGACCGTGAATGAACCATCATCGACGCTCAGATTGAGGCCCTCTATCGCTTGAAAGCTGCCATAGGATTTGTCGATATCGTGCAATTCTACGCTGGCCAAAGCTTCCTCCCTTTAACCGCTTGGCGGGCAGAGCGCGTCAGGTGATCCGTCGCGTCGAGCCTCGCAGGATGATGTCGCATTCAAGGACGACGCTCCGCGTCGCCCCGCCTGACGGTTCTGTCAAGCGTTCCACGAGAATGTCGGTGATGGTTTCTGCAATGCTTGCCACCGGTTGGGCGACGGCCGTAATACCGGCTTCATAGAGCCGGAAGATTGCCACGTCGTCGAAGCTGGCGAGCGAAATATCCTCGGGCACATGGCGGCCGTTCTCCTTCAGCCAGCTCAGCCCTCCGACTGCCATGCCGTAGTTGGCGGAAAAAATTGCGGTCGGCGGATTTTCGAGCGACATCAATCGCTTGGTCGCCTCATAACCGCCATCCATGCGCCAGTTTCCACGCGCCGCGAGCGTCGGATCGATTGTGATGCCCCGGTCGCGCAGCGCTTGCTCATAGCCCGCCAGCCGCTCGATACCCGAAGAATTGCGTGGATCGCCTGTCAAAATGCCGATGCGGCGGTGACCGAGATCGATGAGGTGGCTGACGATGCGATAGCTTGCGCGGTGGTTCTCCACCATGACCCGGTCGGCCGCCAGCCCGCGGACGTCGTTGTTGTAGAAGATGATCGGAATATCGTGATGGATCAGGTCGTCGACACGGTCGTAAACCTCCGCTGTGCCGTCCATGACCAGCGCATCGACACGCTGCGCGGCGAAGAAATCCAAGGCTTCCGCGACCACCCGCGGATCGCCGCCATGGCAATAAGTCAGAAGTGCGCGTCCGGTTGGGCGCACCGAATGGGCGAGATGCTCCAGCATGCGGGCATGGAATTCGTCGAATGTCGGCACCAGGAAGCCGATCATATGGGTGAGGTCGGTGCGGATCGAAGCGGCGGCGGCATTGCGCCGATAGCCGAGATCCTGGATCGCCTGCTCGATTTGCTCGCGGTTGGACCGGCGGATCGTCTGGCCGTTGAGATAGCGGGACACGGTGCCGACTGCGACGTTTGCCACCCTTGCAACGTCGATGATCGTGGCTCCGCGCCTCCTTGCAGCCGTCTGGTCCGTCTGTCGCATTTCGAGCGGGCTCCTACACTCATTCATGGGAAATGGCGCCTGGTCAGGCGCCTTTCCGTCGTATAGCCCAGCGCCCCGCCGCCCACCAGTATTGCGAGCGGCAAGAGCAAAGTCCGACGGTTCCCTTACCTCAACCTGCATCAGGCGCCTTCGAATACTACTGCGCTGTGGATGTGCAGGCGTGGCACGGTGATGTTGATGGCGCCGTCGTCGCCGGCATTCCACGCGAGATCCTCGCCGGTCATCGCATCGAAGACGCGTTTCGGTTTTGCCGGCAGACGCACTGTGGCATTGACAGGGCCGATCGCCGGAATGTCCTCGATCATTTCCATCACACGCGTCGAGCCGTCATCGCCGCGCACGTCCTTGCCGCGGATCTGCGGCGGACCGTAGAGGAGATGCAGGATATGGCGATCGTGCTCGATCTGACGCGTCAAAGTCGCCCGCCCGGAGGAGGGCAGGTCGGTGACCATCGCCGGATTGGGAACGAGCCGGTCGATAAGGCCGCGAACGACATATTTGTAGAGCGGCTGACCCATCGCCCGGTAGAGCCGGAAGATCGGGTAGGCTATATAGGCCGCCCCCTTATGCTCGGTCACGGCAGCGCCGACCATCTCGGCATTTGTGTCATCGGGCGCATGTTGGTGCGAGCAGAAATGTTTGTACGAGCGATTGAAGTAAGATGGGAAAATACCTGCCAGGACAGTCGCACCGGCTGAGCGGACGGTTTCAGCCTCATCGTAGAAAACGAAAGCCGTTTCCGGCATGGAGGCGTCAAGGTCCTTGCCGGCCCTTACATAGCTCGGCTTGAAAGCGACGGGTGCTACACCTCTTTCAATGCCGAAGTCGATCGCGAATTTACCGCTCTCATCGAGCCCCGAATGCCAGGAAGCGATGATTTTGCCACCGCCGGCCAAATAGGATTTCAGACGTGCGGCGAGTGGCGCATCGACGGGGATCTCGTCCGGCAGGATCAGCAGGCGGTATTGTTCGAAGCGGCCGGATATATCGAGGACATCGAAGGGGCGTTTCAGCTCCTGCAGCACCTGGGCCGCACCATCATCGCTTGGATGGTTGCGTGCCCCCTTGGGGTTCATATGTTCGGCCGAGAGGATGGCGATCTCGGAGATCTGCTTTGCGCCTTCCAGGAAGGGTTCGAGCTTCTCGACGCGATGATAGGCCGGTGCGATCGACGCATAAGTGTCGGGGTTGATAGCTCCGTTCGGATGAAGCTGGTCGCCGACCAGGCATTTGGAGCCGAGCGCGATCATCTGGGCGCATTCATATTCCAGTGCGTCCGGATGTTTGAAGCCGCCAAATTCGCCCCAGGATGTGTGGAACTTGCCGGTATGGGCGAGAAAGTCCATGCCGAGTGTGGCGGCATAACGTGCGCTCGACGGGAAGTGGTCATAGCCCCAGCCACCAGTCGGCAGGCTTTCGAGCTCGAGATGCGAATAGGTCGAAAAGCGTTCTGGCCCCTGCTTATGGATATGGCCGCAATTGTAGAAAACGCGCAGGCCCGGAAACTCTGCGAACAATGCCTCGCTGGTCTCGCGACGGAACTGCTCGTTGACCGCCTCGTCATTCTTCAGGCGGTCGGCCGGATCTTCCGGGTCAAGGCCCTCGCATTGCATGCGCTCGATACAATCAGGGCAGACGCAATCAGGTGTCAGGATGATATCGAAGAAAAGCCCCTGTGTCGGATAGTTCTGGGCGACTTCGCGCGCCTGTTCGAGGATGTAGTGCCGCAGGCCCGCATGATTGAGGCAGAGCGTGTGCCAGGCCGGGCTCAGTTGCTTGCCGGCGGAAGGGTCTGCCGGCCGGTCGTGATGATAGCGGTTCGAGGCGCTCATGGCCCGCCATTCGGGATGTTCGCGCGCCGTCAGCTCGTCCCACTGCACGGAAATATAGATCGGGCTTTCGATATCGGCGGCAGACAGCGCCTTCACCATATCGCCGAGCAGATCCGGGCGGGCAAGCTGCGGATGCGGCTTGCCGACCTTGGTAGGGTAATAGGACCAGCCATGATGGCACTTGGCGAAGATGGTGATGGAATCGACATGTGCTGCCTTCAGCGTCGAGACGAAGGCATCCGGATCGAAATCGGCGCCGATGCCGGGAATATGTTCCGACGTATGGAAATCGAGATGGATCTGGCGGTAGCGCAGCGGCTTGTTCGTAGTTTTGGGCATGGTTCTATTCCTTTGCGCCGGTGCGTGTCTGCGATCCGGCGGCGAACTGACGTTGGAAAATGAGGAAGACGAGCAGGGGAACGAGGGTGGTGATGATGGCCGCCACCGATCTCAGGTCCCAGTTGATCTCGTAGCTGCCGGAAATGCGGGCAAGCAGCACGGGAAGGGGCACATCGCTGCGCAGGAAGAGCATGGGCAGCAGCAGGGCGTTCCATGTCCAGAGGAACTGCAGGATGCCGACGGCGAAGATCGGCGAAAGGCTATTCGGCAACACCACATGGCGGAAGGTCGCCAGCGGCCCGCAACCGTCGATCTTGGCGGCCTCCACCAGCTCACGCGGGAAATCCTCGAAGAAGTTTTTGACGAGGAAGATCGACCAAGCGAAGGATAACCCGACATAGGGGATAAGCACCGACAGCATGTTGTCGATCAGCCCCATATCGCGCCAAAGCGTGAAGAGCGGAATGATGACGACCTGCTGCGGCAGCACGAATGCATTGATGATGACGATCAGCAGCACCCGGCGGAATGGGAATGTCAGGAAGTGGAAGGCATAGGCTGCAGCCGGTGTCAGCAGCATGGTGAGCGCCGTCGCGATGCCGGCCGTCTTCATCGTCACCCACATGGAGTCTGCGAGCGGATATTTGTCCCAGACGCGGCGCCAGGCATCGAGCGTGAGATCGAAATGATCGAAGCGCCACCAACCCAGCGAGACACCCTCGGGCGGGCGGAAAGAGGTGACGACAATGCCCATGATCGGGATCACCCAGATGAAGGCGACGATTCCGACGACGACGATAATCCAGCGAGGAGCCTTGCCGATCATTTCGCACCTGCCGTTCGCTGGATGATGGCCGGGATGGAAATGATAAGGACCGCCAGCAGCAGGATGACGGTCGCGGCCGCCCCATAGCCCAGTTTGAACTGGGTCATGGATTCCCGGTACATGAAGTAGCCGACGGTTTCCGTCGAGCGCACGGGGCCGCCGCCGGTCAGGATATAGATGATGTCGAAGGCGCGTAGTGCCGTGAGCAGGTTGATGAAGACGGCGACGCGCACGCCCGGCATCGACAGCGGCATCATGATATGCCGCATGGTCGAGACCGGCTTGGCGCCATCCATATAGGCGGCTTCGAGCACAGATTTCGGGATCGCCTGGATGGCCGCAAAGATCAGCATGAGGGGCAGGCCGACGCCGCTCCAGGAGGCCGCGATGATCAGCGCCCAGAGGGCCGTGTTGGCATCCCCCAACCAGGCATGCGCAAAGCCCGGAAAGCCCAGGAGTTGGATCAGCGAATTGAGCAGGCCGCCGGCATCCGCCCTGTAAATGCCGATCCACATATAGCCGGAAACCGCTTCCGAAATGCCGAAGGCCGCGAAGATCATCACGCGGAAGGGCAGGGTTTGCTGCGGCGCAAAAGCGCACAGCATTGCCAGAATCCAGCCGATCGCCACTGAGATGACAGTCGTTCCGATGGTGAAGATCAAGGTCGTCAGCAGCGTGTTGCGAAATGCCGCGTCGGCAAACAGCCGCGCGTAGTTTCCGAAGCCGATGAAAACAGGCTTTCTCAGCCCCTGGATATCCCAGAAGCTCAGCCGGATCGTCTCCACCAGCGGGTAGATCACGGCAATCGCGAACAACACGAGAACCGGCGCAATCAGGATCAGTGCGGCGGGCGTGTCCCTGAGCAGACGCCGACGGCTTTTAATGCCAGCCGCCAGCGGAGAACCCTGCATCACGCCCGCCGCTTCCCGCACCGGGGAAGCGGAGGTGCTAGCCATCAGTAGGAACCCTGGGCCTTGGTTTCGATAGCCGCAAGAACCGTGTCGATATTGGCGCCCGACGGATCCTGCAGGAATTTCTGCAGCTGCACGCGATACTCGTCGACGAGATCGCCGGGCAGCAGGTCACCGAGCACGAATTGCAGCTTCGAACTCGCAACGGCCTGCGTCGCCACTTTCTGTACTTCGCCATAGAGCGAAGTATCGACGTTGCTGCTTGGCGAAGCATAACCGGCCTTGGCGAGAATGTTGGCGGCCTCGGCACTCGTCCAGAAATCGAGGAAGGCGTCTGCAGCCTTCGGATTGGGGCCATTCGTCGTCACCAGCAGTTCCTTGGCGTCGACGCTCGATGTATCGTCATGGCCCATGCCGAGAGACGGGAACTGGAAGAGACCGTAATCCTTGCCTTCGACCAGCTTGTAGTCGTTCTTGGCACGATTGTTCATCCACATGCCGATCAGCAGATAATTCTTGGCGTTGGCCTGGAAGACTTGGTCGGCCTCACCGTCCCAGTCATTGGCAAGCATGATGTTCGCCGCGCCGCAGCAGCCGGCAGTCAGCATCTCGGCGTATTTTGTCAGCGCCGTCTTCACAGCGGGATCGGTCCAAGGAATTTCATGAGCGCCAAGCTTCGTCGCCGTCTCGACGCCTGCGGTTCTGAGCAACAGAGTTTCGAACCATTCGGCGTGTGCCCAGTATTTGCCGGGGATCGCGACCGGGGCCGCGTAGCCGGCCTTGGTGAGCTTTGCGAAGGAGGCGACAAACTCGTCCCAGGTCTTCGGCGGTTCGGCAATACCGGCCTTGGCGAGATGCTCCTTCTTGTACCAGATGCCGGAGCGATCACCGAAGGTGTAAGTCAGACCGTAGGTCTTGTCGCCGATAGATCCGAGATCCTTCCACGACTGGCTGATGAGCTTGTCCCAACCGAAGGATTTCCACGGGTCGTCAATCGGCCGGAGCATGCCGGCATCGGCGAGTTCTTTGCGGAAGGCCGGCCATGTGTTGAAGAGCACGTCGACGACCTCGCCGCCCATCAACGCGGTGCGGATGCCGCCACGCATGTCACCTTGGCCGGTGATGGCGACTTCGCGGATCGTGACATTTGGATATTTCGCCAGAAAGGCCTTCTGGATCGAATGCATCATGTCGAGTTCGGAGCCGCCGAGCCAGTTCAGAACGACGAGTTCGCCGCTGACTGGATCCTGAGCCCGTGCTGCACCTGATATGGCCAGCAAGGCGGTGCTGCCTGCTCCTGCGAGCAGCGTGCGGCGGCGGATTTCAGGCATAAATTTACTGCTGTTGGTCACGTCAAGTCCTCCCAAACGTTGACTGCTGCCATCCGGCATTCAATTTAGTTGAAACGTTATCATCTATTTTGCCTCGAACAAGTGTTTTTATCGATAAATAAACGACATGCGCTTAAGCCATTATAGCATAAGCATAAATTCAGGCATGTATGATGATTTAAACATGGCTTTCTCAAGCGAGGTGTTCGCAAAAGGGGCTAGGAATCCGGGTCGTCTCCGCAGGATTGCGGTGGCGTTGCCCGACCTGGCCTGGCGTGGCGCACGATCTCGTGAACAATCATTTTTCGGTCGATGCATTCATCTTTCCAGTGTTGACGCTTACATATGGTAGCGTTACCATAAGCGTCGACGGCGCCGGGAGATGCTGAATAATTGCAATGGAGGAGACGCATGGGAGAGCGTGTGGAGGAGAAAAGTCTTCACGGGAGCGTTCAATCGATCGACCGCGCCATGATGCTGCTCGAAGCGATGGGAATGGACGAGGACGGCAACCGTCTGGTCGATCTCGCCACCCGTACGGGTCTGGCGCCATCGACGGTCCATCGCATTCTGACGACGCTGGAGCAGTGGCAATTCATCCAGTACAATCCGAATGATCGCATGTGGCATATCGGCCGGCAGGCCTTTGCCATCGGTTCCGTGTTCACCCGTCAGAGCAACCTTGTTGCGACCGCGCTCCCCTATCTCAGGCGCTTGCGCGACCAGACGCGCGAAACTGCTAATCTCGGCTTCGTTCAGGACGGCGAGGTGGTCTGCGTCGATCGAGTTGAGAGCCGCGATATCACCCGCAGCGTCACCCGGGTCGGCAGCAGGGTGCCAATGACGGCCTCAGCCATGGGCAAGGCGATCCTGGCAACCTATTCGCAGGAAGATCTGGAGACGATCCTGTTGCGCGAGGGAAGCCGGCGCTTTACGGCCAATACGCTCACCAGACAATCGGCGCTTCGCGCCGATCTCGAAAAAATCCGGACAGACGGTTATGCTATCGATGATGAGGAGCTGGTTTCCGGCCTGCGTTGCGTGGCCTCTGCTGTCTATGACCATCACGGCGAGGCGATCTGCGCCATATCACTGTCGAGCATCGCATCGCGGATAACGCCGCAGCGGATTCCGGTGCTCGGGCGCCTGCTCGCTGAGACTTCTGCGCAGTTGACGGCGGCTCTCAGCGGGGAGATGCCGCCTGTCAACGCCATTGCGAGCTGACGCGAAACACCCTGCTCGAATGGACCGCCGGCTCTTTCGAACCGGCGGTTTTTTATCCGATCAGGACCAGTCGACGATGATCACCTCGTGGTCGAGGATTGCGCCGACATCGATGGCGATTTCGCTGCCCTCGTCGATGATCTTCACTGTCTTTCCCGCAACTCTGAGGCTCGCGTCGGAAGCAGTCTTGCCGGCCGGCTTGCGCAGACGCAACGTCACCGGACCGATCGGTAGGAGTTCGTTCTGGCGGCCCGGCACGCGGGAGATCAGAACGCGGTTGTTGAGGTGAACAATCTGCCGTTTATCCTGCTGATAGAGCGCAGCGGTGATGAGGCCATGCGTGCCTTCCAGCCTGAGCAGCGAGTGATCGCCAAGCATCCAGCGCGCGGCATTGGTAATCAGGCGTGCGTGCTCGAACTGGTCGTCACGGGCATAACAACGGTCGAGATCGGCGACGAACCAGACGAATTTGCCCTTGCCGTTCTCGCGGACAGTGATGGCGGGCACATCCGAATAGGGTTGCCGCATCCAGGAGGTTTCCGGCGGATAAATCGGAAAATCCGGAATGAAGGTCGCCAGCACCTTGACGTCATCATCGACGCTAACGACCGGCAGGTAGCCGCCGAAGGGTAGGGTGTCGGTCCCCTCCAGACCGGCCAGCACCGGATGGCGGCTTCCGTCAGCTTTCGGTGCCGTCTTGTCGGAGGGGCCGTGCACACCGGCGCGCAGCTCCGGCAAGAGGCGCAAATAGGTGTGGCGCGCGCTGGTTTCGATGTCGGGATTAACGGCCTCGAAGTCGCCATGCGTTCCGTTCCTGCGATGGACACCGAAGAGCTTGCCAAGAGCGAAGTCCGTCCGGCGGTCGCCATGCTGGCTGTAGAGGCTCGCTTCTGACGAAGCGATCACCGAACCGCCGTGGGCCGCGAAGGCCTCGATAGCGGCTACCTGCTCGTCCGACATGGCGGCGAGGTTCGGAAGGATGAGCACGCTGAAGCGTCCCGCCGCCTTCTCGATATCGTCGGCATTGACGGGCAGATAGGTGATGCCGGCGCGGTCGAGCGCCCGCACTGTGCCCCGATAGGGGTTCATCGTGCGGTCGTTTGCCTTGTCGCGGCCGTGATAGTCGTGGTTGTTCTGCGACCAGACGACGCCGACATCGGCCTGCGGCTGCCGGTTGATCAGAATATCCTGGTTCGCCTCATGCCATTTGAAGATCGGCTCAGCCGTCTTGTACTGACGGCGGTCCTCATGCAGTGAGCCGATATGGTGCCACCAGGGCTGGATGCCGCCGGCAAAGCCGGAGGAGGACCAGAGACGCACTTCGGCGGGCGGCATGCTGGCGAGGCGGAAAGCCGGCGAGCCAAGCTGGTATTGCGGCGTGCTCTCAGGAATGAGCTTGTCCCAGCCCCCCACCTCATGCAGCCGTTTGCCGGTTTCGGTATTGTCTTCGAAACCGTCGATCAGGTTGCGGCGCTGGTGGTCGAGCATGACGATCGGGCTGCGGGCAAGGATTTCCTTGAGATCGATGAAGCGGTTGCCGTTGTTCAGGATGTCGCCGCTGATCATGCCCATCCAGCAGCAGTCCTTGCCGCCGACCTCAGTCGTGACCTTGTTGTTGAATTCCCAGAGATCGGTGCGGCGTTTATAGTTCCACTGGATCCAGCGGCGATAGTTCTCGTCGGCCCAGTCATGGCGGCGGGGCAGGTCTACGCCCGACCATGCGAAGAACTGCTCGGTGCAGTGCCGGCAATAGCAGATGTTCTTGCGCGGGATGCCGGCCCAGCTGTTGTCGGCAAAACCGTCTGGCATAGTACGCTCGATGATCTCGCGCATGATGTCAGGCAGATATTCGCCGTAATAGGGCGAGTTGATGCAGGTCACATATTTGTCCGCCTGCCGGTAGGGTTTGCCGTCGATATCGAGGCAGATCCAGTCCGGATGAGCGCGGTAGAAATCCTCTGCGACACGGTTTGAATCCATGCGCGCGATGACCTTCAATCCTTCTTCGCGCGCAGCCCTGACGATCTCGCCATAGAGGTCGCGGTCGCCGAGGGTTGCCGCCTTGTGATGCAGCGGGAACTTCGTCGGATAGTAGCTGACGATCCCGCCGGCATTGATGATGACGCCTTGGACACGGGTCCTACGCCAGTGCTCCCGCCACCACGTGTCGTCGTAACGCACCGGGTCGATCTCGACCAGATTGGTCTGTCCCCATCGCAACGCTGTGCGGTACCAAGGCTCCGATCCCATGACAATTTCCACCCTCGTTCAGTTGGTTTGCATCGCCAAACTAAATGAAAGCGTCGCCTAGTCGCCGACTTTTCCCGGAAATTCCACGATGTGGAAAACTCCGGCAAAGTGTGCGATGGCCGCTGCGGAAGATGTTCGGTTGTATTATCGTGGCTATGCCGCTCAAACGTCGCCACAATGCGCTGAGCTATTACGCCCGCGTTGACTCCGATCTTGCTTTTTGGAATTGAAATATTCGTTTTGCGTAATGCCTGAGAAACCTTCCAAGGGAGGGCAGCGCTGTTCCGAAATGCCGCGAGGGGAGAAAAGATTGCGAAGCCGACGGACCGATGGTCGTCCCACGATTGCCGATGTTGCGCGTCTCGCCGGGGTCGGGGCGATTACGGTGTCGCGGGCGCTGCGTGATCCGAGCCAGGTTTCCGCCACCCTGCGCGCGAATATCGACAAGGCGGTGAGGGAACTGAACTACGTTCCCAATCTCAGCGCCCGGGCACTCGCCTCCGTCAGGGCCGATGTCATCGGTGTCCTCGTTCCTTCGCTGACCCAGAATATTTTCTCCGACGTTCTGCGCGGCGTCTATGACGGTGTCGAAGGCACCGAGCTGCAGATCCAGATGGGCAATACCCGCTACCAGCCGGAAGAGGAGGAGCGACTGATCGCACAGATGCTGCGCCAGAAGCCGGCGGGCATGATCGTCTCTGGTACGGAACAGAGCGATCGCGCGCGCGAAATGCTGGAAGATGCTCGTTGCCCAGTCATCCAGATCATGGACCTGACGGACAAACCGATCGATACGATCATCGGCTTTTCGCATTATGAGGCCGGCCGGGCGATAACCCGTCACCTGATCGAGGCCGGCTACCGGCATATCGGTTTTCTGAGCGGCTGGCTGAATGGCCGTTCCTTCGGCCGTTATTCCGGTCTGAAGGACACGCTGACGGAAGCCGGCATCTATAATCCGAGCTATATTTCGCCGATCGACAGGAGCGACAATATTCCCGAAGGTGTGGGCTGGGAAACGCCGCGCTTTGCAACGCCCTCGACGGGCCGCAAGCTGATGGCCGATCTTCTGGACGCCAATCCGGATATGGACGCTGTCTTCTGTAACAATGACGTCATGGCGCTTGGTGCGCTGTTCGAATGCATGGAGCGCGGCATCCGCGTGCCCGAGGATTTCGGCATCGCCGGCTTCAACGATTTCGACATTATGGAAGCGGCCTATCCTTCGATCACCAGTGTGCGCAGCCCCCGCTGGGAATCCGGTTACAATGCCGTTATGGCGCTCCGTCGCCGCTTGAGCGGAGACGACAGCGGAGACCGGATTGTCGACTTGGGCTTCAAAATCAAGAAACGTGTCAGCACCGACCGCAGCGGGGAACTGCGGCGCCGGCTGGCGGGCGACTGACGCCAAGACCGCCGATCTTTCGCTTGCGGCATATGTCGCAATTTGAATAAGAGCTTTTCCAAAACGCCCATAAATCCGCCGTCGAACAAACTTGACGCCTGTATCTGGTAGCGCTACCGTCCCCTTTGCGTTGCTCGTCGACCCAGAAGACGCTTCATAACAAAAACACCGGGAATTAAGCGTCAACCGGGATGCAGCGCCTCGATAAGGGAGGATCTGAGCATGGCGATTACTCGACGTAAATTCATGGAAAATTCTGCGGCTGCCGTTGTCGGCGCCGGTATTGTGGCAAGCTTCGGGCCGGCCGCGTTTGCGCAAGCCACCGATACATTGAAAATTGCTTTTGCTGCCCGCGGCCTCAGGACCATCGACCCTGCGAAGTCGATCCAGGGTGTCGACAATTGGGCGATTATCCACGTCTATGACAAGCTCGTCGACCTGCCGCTCTGGAAGTTCCCGGCAACGATAGACGAGCTCGTACCGCGCCTTGCAACGAGCTGGAGCTCGACGCCGGATTCGAAGTCCTGGACGCTGAAGCTCCGTCAGGGTGTCAAGTTCCACAAGGGCTATGGCGAGATGACGTCCGCGGACGTCAAGTTCACCTTCGACCGCATTCGCGATGCCGTCCGCGTCGGTGGCGTGCGTCCGAAATTCACCAATATCAGCGAGGTCGTGGCCGACGATCCCTACACGGTCACCTTCAAGCTGGCGCAGCCGGATCCGCTCTTCCTGCTCGGCGTTCTCAGCGACTACGACGCCTCCGTCATGAGCAAGAAGGCAGTCGAGGAGAAGGGCGAGGAGCCGATCGGCCGCGATCCGATCGGAACCGGCCCCTATGTGCTGGAAACTGTCTATCCGGATCCGTCGCAGGGCGTCATGCTGGTTGCCAATACAGAACACTGGGACGTCCAGCCGGCGACACCCAAGCTGCAATGCCTCTATATCGCCGATACGACGGCGCGTACGCTGGCGCTGCTGTCAGGCGACGTGCATCTGATTGAGGGCGTTCGTGCCCCCGGCTGGGCGGCTTCCATGTCGCAACGCGATCCGAACCTGATCTTCGACGTCGTCAGCCCCGGCAGCTTCTTCACCATGCAGGTCAACGTGACGAAGAAGCCGTTCGACGATGTGCGTGTGCGTCAGGCGCTCTTCTATGCGATCGACCGCGACGAGATCACCACAGCGATCGCGCCGATCAGCAAACGCACTTACGGGCTCAATCCACCCTCCTATCCCGGTGGCTTCACGGCGGAAAACATCCCGGCCGATGTTGCCTACAAGTATGATCCTGAAAAAGCCAAGTCGCTGCTTGCCGAAGCCGGGTTCCCTGATGGCTTCAGCTTCAAGAACGATACGTCGCAGCGCGAGGATTTTTCGGCCATCATGCTGATGATCCAGGCGCAGCTGCGCAAGGTTGGCATCAATATGGACCTGAACATCAAGGATCATACAGCCTTCCATGCCGACCAGAACATTGGCACCAACACGCTGTCGCAGCAGTCGTCTGCGCTGCCGCCGGTGCCGACGCAGGTGATCGTCACCTATCTGTCGAAGGGCGCTGAAGTTCGCTCGGATGGCAATGGCGGGGCGAATATGAGCCATTATGGCGCTGCCGTTCCAGGCATCGACGACCTCCTGGGCAAGGCGCTTGCCGAGCCGGATCTCAACAAGCGCTTGGAGATCGTCAAGGAAATCGAGATCAAGGCCCTCAAGGATGCGGTCATTCTGCCCGTTTCCAACAACGGTTTCATGATCGTCCGTTCTGAAAAGGTCGATCTCGGCTACGATGTGGTTTCCGGCTATGTGAATTGGCCGCTGACCAAGGCCAAGATCAAGGCCTAACTTCCTTAGAACGGCGGACAAAAACCGAATCGCGTCCGCCGCTCCAGGTCTTTGTTAAAGCATCGGATTGTTCGAAAACCGCTTCATATTTTCGGTCCGATGCTCCAGTCGCGAACACGTTCCGACATCATGATCGTTCCCAGCGTTGAGCGGAGAGCGTTGCGCCCTGCGCGCTGATATTGGTCTTATTCCTGCGAGGTCAGACATGGCGCAAGCCGACACCGTATCCTTCAGCCTGCCATCCACACCGCTTTCGGGCAGTGTCGCATGGGCTATCGACGAATTGCGCAGCCGCCTGAAGCGGCGGGGTGCGAAGTCCTCCGATAAGGCGTCGGGGCAGGGTATCTCGATCGTGGTGGCCGAGGTTGGATCGCCACAGGCGCCGGCGGCGATGGCGCGGAGCGAGGAGGCGTTTGCTCTCATCCGCGACGGCAACACGATTACCGTGTGGGCGCATGACGAAAGGGGTATGGTCTATGCTTTGACCGAGCTCGCCGATCGCGTGCGCTATAGCGATGGCGAAGATCTGTTTGCAGGCAAGTTTCCTCTTGCCGAAAAACCGTCAGCTCGCATCCGCAGCATGGCGCGGCTTTTCTGCAGCGAGGAAGAAGACAAGGTCTGGTTCCACGACAAGCAGCAATGGCGCGATTATCTGACCATGCTGGCATCGAACCGGTTCAACCGTTTCGCCCTGACGCTTGGCATGGGCTACAACTATCCCTACCACAATCCGTGGATCACCGACGTCTATTTCTATTTCTCTTATCCGTTCCTGCTGAAGCTGCCAGGTTATGACGTCGAAGTGACCGAGCTCTCCGACGAGGAGCGCGAAACCAATCTGGACATGCTGAAATTCATTGGTCGTGAGGCCGCCAAGCGCGGGCTGGAATTCCAGCTGGCGCTCTGGACGCAGCGCTACGATTTCGACGACGTGCCACGTGCCAACTACACGATCACGGGTGTCACTGATGATAATCTCGCACCTTACTGTCGCGATGCGATCACCGAATTGCTGCGGCAAGTCCCCGAGATAACCGGCCTGACATTCCGCGTCCATGTCGAGGGCGGCATTGCGGAAGGCGAGTACGGGTTCTGGAAAGAGGCTTTCGCGGGTGTTGCTGCCGCCGGCCGTCCTGTCGAGATCGACATGCATGGCAAGGGTCTCGATCACACCATGTTGCAGATCGCCCGCGAGTCCGGCATGCCCTTTGCCGCCTCGCCGAAATATCTCGCCGAACATATGGGGCCGCCCTATCACCAGTCCGCTATCCGCAACAAGGAGTACCCGCCAGAGGTGGCGCGCAGCGAGCGCGAGCAGCTCAGCGAAGGTTCCCGCAAGTTCTTGCGCTACAGCTACGGTGACCTCCTGACCAAGGACAAGGACTACAAGGTCATCTACCGCATCTGGGCGGGGACGCAGCGGGTGCTGCTCTGGGGCGATCCGGAATTTGCCGCCGGTTATGGCCGCAGCTCCATGTTTGCCGGCTCCGACGGCGTTGAATGGTGCGAGCCGCAGAGCTTCAAGGGCCGTATGGGTACCGGCATTCCCGGTGGTCGCTTCAACTACCAGAAGCACGGCCTGCCGACGCGCTACGACTGGCAGAAATATGAGTATCAATACCGCGTCTGGGGGCGACTGCTCTTTTATCCGGAAGCACCGCGCGAAAGCTGGATGCGCTATCTCGAACATGAATGCGGCGATGCCGCCGCCGACTGCGAGAAGGGGCTCTCCTGGGCAAGCCGCGTGCTGCCCCTGATCACCCTGGCACACGGCCCTTCAGCGTCCAACAATCACTACTGGCCGGAAGTCTACACCAACCTTGCACTCGTCGAAGGCTCAGGCCGTCGCGCCTATGGCTTCGACATGGAAGGGCCGGTCCGTTTCGGAAATGCACCAACCTTCGATTCATCGCTCTTTGCCAATGCGCGCGAATATGCCGAACTGCTTCTCGCCGGCAAGCCCTCGCATCGCTACACACCACTTGATGTGGCCGACTGGCTGGAGGAGATGGCGGAAGGCTGTGAGGCGGCTCTGACAAGGGCGAAGGCGACCGGAAGCTTCGGCTCCGCCGCCGTCCAGCGCATCATGATCGACATACAGATCTCGGCCGGCATTGCCCGCTTCTTCGCGGAGCGCTTCCGGGCTGCATGCTGGGCGGAGCTTTTCATCGCCACCAAGGTCACGACGCTGATCGAGCCCGTTATTGATCACGCGAAGCGCTCCGTCATGGCTTGGCAGGCGGCGGCCGATGTCTCCCGCGATATCTATCACGACGACTTGACCTACGGCCCGCAATCCTGGCTGCGCGGCTCGTGGCAATCGCGCCTGCCGGAGATGGCGGCCGAAGTTCTCGATCTGGAGTCGCTGCGCGGCGCCGGCAAGTTTGAATCGGTGCAGCCGGACGAGCAGATGCTTGCAGCCGTCAAGGCGCTCAAGGCCCGCCAGCCGGTGATCTCCAGCACTGCGGGTATCGCAGCACCTGCAACATTCAAAGCTGGCGAGGCGCTTACGGTGCATGTCGATGAGACGGTGGACGAGGAACCGGTGCTGCACTATCGTCATGTCAATCAGGCCGAGCGCTGGAATTCGGCGAAGATGACACGGAATGGCGATGGCTTCGCCGCGACCATTCCCGGCGACTACACCGACTCCAAGTTTCACCTGCAGTTTTTCGTCAGCTCGAGGAGGGGCGGGCGAAACGTGCTGTCACCAGGTCTTGAGGACAACCTGTCCAACGAGCCTTACTACACGGCGCTGCAGGACTGAACCGTGCATACCATCATGGGCGTCCGCCGACGGGAACGCCGGCCGCGCCGAAGGAGGAGACCGCTCTGGCGGTGACAGGGAGGAGACGGATCTGTGACCCGGTATCTCTTGCTCAGGTTGGCGGACGCTATTCCGACCATCCTGCTGGTTTTGACACTTGTCTTCATTGCCATGCGCATTCTGCCGGGCGATCCAGCAATTGCGGCGCTGGGCGACAATGCCACGGCCGAACAGCTCCAGCTCTTTCGCGAGCGGATGGGGCTGAACGCTCCTCTATGGCAGCAATATATCAACTTCGTCATCGGCACGCTCAGCCTTGATTTCGGCCGTTCCGCCATGACCGACCAGCCGGTCCTCGGACTGATCGTCTATAATCTTCCCTACACGATCGAGCTGACGATCGTTGCGATGATCATGGGCGTTGTCGTCGGTGTACCCTTTGGTGTCTGGGCAGCCACGCATCGCAACGGCCTGCCGGATTCGGCCATGCGCGGCTTTTCGCTGTTCGGCTATGCCATTCCCGATTTTTACCTCGGCGCGCTGCTGCTCATTACCTTCGCGCTCAATCTCGGCTGGTTCCCGATCAATGGTGGCGGCACCGGTTTCATTGACCGCATGCACCATGTCTTCCTACCCGCGCTTACATTGGCACTGGTCAAGGCGGCCTTCATCGGACGCCTCACCCGCACCTCGCTGCTGGAGGTGATGGGCCGCGATTATGTGCGCACCGCTCGCGCCAAGGGCGCGCGCGAAACGCGCGTCATTTATCGCCACGGGTTGCGCAATGCACTTCTGCCGCTGACGACCGGGCTCGGCCTCAGCATGCTGGCGACGCTGTCAGGTTCCGTGGCGATCGAACTCGTCTTCAACCGCCCCGGCATCGGCAAGCTGCTGATCAGCGCCATCTCCGAGCGTGACTATGGTGTCATTCAAGGGGGCGTCGTGGTCTTTGCGATGTTCGTGGTGCTGATCAATCTGGCGATGGATCTCGTCTACATCGTCGTCGATCCAAGAATCCGGGTGAAGTGATGGCCGCAACCGAACAGGCACCCCAGGTCATTGCTGACGATCACCGGCTGGCGGATGCGTTCCGCCACATCCTCTATGGGCGAATATCCACCAGTTTTGCGCTGCTGGTGGTCGCGATCTTCATCTTCGTCGCCGCCTTTGCGCCATGGCTTGCACCCTATGATCCGCTCGCACAGAGCATTCTGACGATCAACCAGAACCCGTCAGCCGGCCATTGGCTCGGCACCGATCAGTTTGGCCGCGATGTGCTGTCGCGGATGATCTATGGCTCGCGCAACTCGCTGATTTTCGGCTTCATATCGCCGGTTCTGGCTGCGATTTTCGGCACCCTGCTCGGCGTCACCGCCGGCTATTTCGGCGGCATCACCGACCGCCTCATCTCGCGCGTCATCGACCTGTTGCTCGCCTTTCCGGAATTGTTGCTCGCAATCATCATCGCCGCCGTGCTCGGTGGCGGCTTCTGGAATATTATCGCCGTCATAACGGTCGCCTTCATCCCCGGCTTTGCCCGTGTGGCCCGCGCCTCGACGCTGGCGGTCAAGCAGGAGCCCTATGTTGAAGCGGCGGTCGCGGTCGGTGTGCGCACGCCGACGATTATTTTACGCCACATCATTCCGAACATTGCAGCCCCCATCGTCGTGTTGATGACGCTTTGGGTCGCCTCCGCCATCCGCCTGGAGGCTTCGCTCAGCTTCCTCGGCATCGGTACGCAACCGCCCAATCCAAGCTGGGGCAATATCATCCGTGACGGTCTTAACAACCTCTTCGGTTCACCCTGGCCGATCATCGGCGCCGGTATTGCGATTACGTTCGTGGTTCTCTCCTTCAACCTGATCGGCGACGCCGTGCGCGACGTGCTGGATCCGGAGACGAGCCAATGAAGCAGCCCTTGCTGAGTGTCGAGCATCTGCGGGTGGAATTCGGAACACCGGCAAACCCGATCGTTGTCGTCGATGATGTCAGCTTCGAAATCGAAGCTGGCGGAGCGGTCGGTATCGTCGGCGAATCCGGTTCCGGTAAGTCCGTCACCTCGCTTGCAATCATGCGGCTGGTGCCGGAACTCTGTCGGATTTCCGGCGGCAAGATCAGTTTCGAGGGCAATGATTTGCTGAAACTGCCGGCAAGCGCCATGCCCGAGATCCGCGGCCGGGACATCGCGATGATCTTTCAGGAGCCGATGAGCTCGCTGAACCCGGTCATGACGATCGGCGACCAGATCGGCGAGGCGATCAAGCTGCATGAGAAGATGAGCCGCGGAGAGCGCCGCGCCCGCATCATCGAACTCCTGAAGCTTGTCGGCATCCCCAA
>NZ_JBFRCX010000016.1:0-139746 GCF_052113285.1 Rhizobium sp. YAF28
TATACGGATACCGAGACGATCCGCTTGAAATATACATCTTTCGATGAAATGCCGAAACTTGCTCTCCTTACCCAATGCAGCTTCTGTTCCCGAACATCGGTCAACCCAGTTTGCCTCAGTAGTCCGCTTCGGGCCGCCTGCTCATTGGCTTCCGCCCCTTTGCTCGAACATCCAACCGCAGTTTCATCATCGAGGTTCAGGACATGAGCGTGAACATCGAGATGGATGCAACGAACCGGCTATCGCAGCTTCCTAAGATTGAGGGCGAGCTTGCTACTGGGAGTGATGCCGGACCCGTTCGCCATGGAAGCCATCGACGCTCATGTCGGGAGAGCTGAAATGGCGGCTTAAGGCCATCGAACCGCGATGCCGCAAGAAATAGATACACATTGTGTATCCGTTTGTGCTATATTGACCTTGAAGGAAAAAATGCCATGACCAGCAAAAACGCAACCGGCAGCCATAAACGCCCCGTCAATTTGAAGGTTCGTGAGGACGTCCGCGTCCTGATCGACCGTGCCGCCAAGGCCCACGGGAAAACCCGCTCGGATTTCATGATCGATGCCGCGCGCCGCGCCGCCGAAGACGCGCTTCTCGACCAGACATTGGTGCAGGTCGATCCCGACAGCTATAAACACTATCTGGCCGTGCTCGACCAGCCGCCGGGCGGCGAAGGCTTCGAACGGCTGATGAACGCACCCAAACCCTGGCAGCCGTAATGTTGTCAGCACCGGTGCTTCTCGGCGAAGCGCACGATCTCCAGCTCTTTGACAGCGGGCACGACAGCCTCGATGAATGGCTGCGCCGCCGGGCGCGGGCCAATCAGGTCAGCGGCGCCTCGCGAACGTATGTGGTGTGCGAAGGCGAGCGCGTTGTAGGTTATTATTGCCTGTCATCGGGGGCGCTCGCGGTCGCAGATGCGCCGGGAACAATCCGGCGCAACATGCCCGATCCCGTTCCCATGGCGGTGCTTGGCCGTCTGGCCATTGACCGCAACTGGCAGGGAAAAGGTATCGGATCCGCACTGTTGCAGGACGCCGTGCTGCGCACCGGACAGGCAGCGCATATCATGGGTATTCGCGGTCTCGTCGTTCACGCAATCTCCAACGAAGCCAAGGCCTTCTATGAGCATTATGGGTTTATGGCCTCGCCGGCGAACCCCATGACCTTGGTATTGTCGTTGAAAGCTCGATAAGGCCTGAGTCATGGCGGGTTTATCGACGTTGGAGACTTCGGCTCCTTTCACCCATCAAGCGGAAATGGCTCGATAGCCACCCCTCGGCCGGTCTCCACGCCATCGTCGACGCTACCGTGCTGAGGTCTCTCGGCCACCCCACGGGGCAGTTCGGCAAGAACCATCTTGGCGATCTCAACGAGTTTCTGCCAACGGTTCATGAACGTTGCTTTTTCTCCTGCCCTTCCGATCTGCTTGGCGGTACTGTCCGCCCGAACAAGAGACAGATCAGTGAATTTGGCGTTCTGCGGTTCGATGAGATCGACGATCATGAGATCATCCACGAGTTCTTCCCGCATAGGCGACTTACTCAGCCGCCGATGCCCTCCGGGCTGCCGCCCGCGGTTCTAGACCTTGGTAAAGGAAAAGGCATTGATCGGCAGGGCGGTCTGCCCATCAATGGCAAGATCCGCCAGGATTTCGCCGACGACGCTCGTGAACTTGAAGCCGTGGCCGGAGCAGGGCGAAGCGACGACAATGTTCTTTTCGCCTGGCACATGGTCGAGAAGAAAGTCCTCGCTCGGCAGCATTGTATAGCGGCAGGTCGTTTCCTTCATGCGAGGACCGGCAGCAGCCGGAACACGCTTCCTGATGAAGCTGTCAAGCAAATCCCGGTCGGCATCGTTGACGGGCGGGTTTGGCTTGTTAGGATCGATCGGCTCGCGGAAATGTGCGTGCTTGCCGACCTTCACCCCGTCGACGCCGATGGCGGGAAAACCGAAATAGGTGCCTTGCGCACCTTCGTCCCGCAGGAAACAGGGCATGCGCTGCGGCTGCGTGGCGACATCATCCTGCGGCTGATACCAGGCAACCACCTGACGGATTGGCACCGCCGCCTGCTTCAGCTGGGGTATCAGTTCGGCAATCCACGATCCGGTCGCCACGACGATTTTCCCTGCCCGATACCGCCCGGTTTCAGAGATGATCGTCACACCGGCATCATCGGGCTCGATTGCGGTCACTTTCTCGCCGAAGTGGAGGATGGCGCCGTCTTCGACAGCGAGCCTCAGGTAGCCCAGCACAGCCGTCTCGGGACGAAGATAACCGCCCTGCGGGTCAAACAGCGCCATCTCATGATCGTCGAGCTGGAAGGCCGGAAAGCGGCGCGCCATCTCTTCCTTGTCCAGCGCCTCATAGGCCAGTCCGTGGAGTTCGGAGGACGCGCGTGTACCGGCAACGATCTTGCTGTCCGGTGCGCCGATCTGCAACACGCCGGTTATCGTCAGGATCTCAGTGCGCAGGCGTGCCTCCAGCGACCGCCAGTTCTGATAGGCGCGCTTGAGCAGCGGAACATAGGACGGGTCCTCGAAATAGCCAAGCCGGATCAGGCGGCTGTCGCCATGCGAGGAACCCAGCGCATGGGCCGGAAAATAGGCATCGAAGCCGATCGCCCTGACACCGCGGGCTGCCAGAAAGGCGAGTGCAGCGCTCCCTATGGCACCGAGGCCGATAACGGCGACGTCGAAGCTGGCGGTCATGAAGTCTCCTCAGGGAATTGCTGGTGCTGCGGCCTTACGGATCAGTCCGCGTAAGGCTTCGATGTCGCGCGAAAGCGGCCGGTCGTCGGCATAGGCAGGCACGATCGTGCGAACGGCTTTGTAGATAGCATCCGTACCCGTCGCCCTCGACGCGGTACCGACGAGGAATTCGTGGGCCTGCGCAGCCGCCATCAATTCGATTGCCAGGATGTATTCGGCATTATCGATCAGCGCGAGAAGCTTGTTGGCGGCGGCCGTCGGGTGCGCCAGAAAATCCTCCTGCAGGCCGGATGTGATACCGCCATCGGTGGAGGCCGGTGCGGCAAGTCGCCGGTTCTCGTTGGCAAGGGCTGCTGCCGTATATTGCGCGATCATGAGGCCGGAATTGCTGCCGGCATCGCTTGCCAGGAATGGCGGCAGGCCGCTCACGAGCGGATTGACGAGGCGGTCCATGCGCCGTTCGCTCATGGCGGAAATCTGAGCGAGGGCCGTCGCAAGACTATCGGCAGCCTGCGCAAGGGAAGGGGCTACGGCATGTGCTTCGGAGGATATGATCGGCTCCTCGGGCGTGCCTGACACGGCGGGATTGTCGGTGACGGAGGCAAGCTCCTGATCGACGACGAAGGCCGAAATATCAAAGACATCGCGCGCGGCGCCATGGGCATGCGGGATTGAACGCAGGCTGAGCGCGTCCTGCGTCCGTTTGCCTGTCGCAGCTGATATCAGCCCGCTGCCGGCAAGCGTGGCGCGCAGCGAGGCGCCGACGCTGGCGATGCCCTTGGAGGGACGCAGTGCCAGAACAGCCGCATCGAAGGCCGCCATCTGGCAGCCGGCCGCTTCAAGCGTGAGTGCCGCGATCGCATCGGCCCAGTCTAGAAGCCGCTCGGCGCGGGCCAGGGCAACACTTGCGAGCCCGGTCGCGCAGGCTGTGCCGTTGACGAGGCTGAGACCCTCCTTGGCACCGAGCACCAAGGGTTCGAGGCCGATGGCGGCAAGCGCGTCGCGGCCGCTCATATGGCCGCCCTTAACGCGGGCGCTGCCTTCGCCGATCAGCACCAGCGCATTATGGGCGTTATGGGTGAGGTAGCCCGCCGAACCCTTGGAGGGAACGTCGGGAATACAGCCCCTTTCGAGAAAAATGGCGAGATAGCGGACGATCTCGGGACGCACTCCGGAATGTCCGTGGGCAAAATTGGCGATCTGCGCGGCGATGATGGCGCGCACCTCGCGCGGTGCCAGCAATTCGCCGACGCCAACCGCATGGCTGAGAATGATGTTGCGTGACAGTCTGCTCTGCGAGGCCCTGTCGACGACGGTATCAGAAAGCGCACCAACACCGGTATTGATGCCATAGGCCCGCACGCCGGTCTCGACGATCCGCTCGACGATGCGGCTTGCATGCGTGACACGATCCCAAGCCGCTTGCGATAGGCCAAGCGCTTCCCCCTCGGCCACGCGCGCGATATCGCGCCAGCCGGCAACCCTGTCGATGGTGATGGTCATTGGCCGCTTCCGAAATGGCCGATGAACTGGCGGAAAGCCGGCGATGCGCCGCCGCCGAACATTTCGTTCGGCGTGCCGCTGCTTTCGACCAGCCCTTCGCGCATGAAGACGACGCGGTTCGACACATTGCGGGCAAAGCTCATTTCGTGGGTGACGACGAGCATGGTCATGCCCTCTTCGGCGAGCGCGCGCATGACGCGCAACACTTCGCCGACCAGTTCCGGATCGAGCGCGGAGGTCGGCTCATCGAAGAGCATGACCTTCGGCTTCATGGCGAGCGAACGGGCAATGGCCGCGCGCTGCTGCTGGCCGCCTGAAAGATGCGCCGGGTAGGCGTGGCGCTTGTCGGCAATACCGACCTTTTCGAGCAGCGCTTCGGCTTCTGCGATGCATTCGGCCCGCGGCCGCTTCAAGACATGGACCGGCCCTTCGATGACATTCTGCAGGATGGTCATGTGGGACCACAGATTAAAGGACTGGAAGACCATGCCAAGTTCCGAGCGGATATGGTCGACCTGCTTCTGGCTCGCCGGTTTCGTCTTGCCGTTCTTGTGGATCATCTGGATGTGTTCGCCGTCGACCCAGATTTCGCCATCGCTCGCCACTTCAAGAAGGTTGATACAGCGCAGGAAAGTAGATTTGCCGGAGCCCGACGCGCCGAGCAGCGAGATCACGTCGCCATCTTCGGCATCGAGCGATATGCCGCGCAGCACTTCATGGGTGCCGAAGCTCTTTCTGATATTGCGGACCGAAAGTCGGGTTACGCCGGGCATGGAAGCTCCAATCACGTTCAGTCGGGTTCAAGCCTTCAGCGCCGCCGGAATGGCGCGGCGATGTCGGGACAGCCAGTATTCCAGCAGGGACATGGCCTGCAGGATGATGAAGTTCAAAACGAGGTAGATGATGGCCGCACAGAGAAAGACTTCCATCGTGCGGTAGGTCTGCGAAATCAGCCGCTGTGCAACGCCCGTCACTTCCCAGACCGTCACGAGGCTTGCGAGTGCGGTCGATTTCATCATCAGCACGATTTCGGTCGAATAGGCCGGCAGCGCATGCCGGAAGGCGATCGGCGCCAGGATGCGGCGCACCATCAGGAGGCCGGACATGCCGATCGCGCGCGCGGCCTCGATTTCCTTCGGCGAGACGGCGCGAATGCCGCCGCGGAAGATCTCGGCCGAGTAGCCGGCAGTGCAGAGTGCGAGCGAGAGAACCGCGCAGACCATCGGCTCGCGCAGGAAGGGCCAGAGGAAAGAATAGCGGATGACGCCGAACTGGCCGAGCCCGTAAAAGACCAGGAACATCTGGATCAGCAGCGGCGAGCCGCGGAAGACGAAGATGTAGCCCTTGGCGAAGCCGGAGAGGATCGGATTGCCGCTGACACGCATGGCGACGATGACGAGCGCCAGCAATCCGCCAAAGAAGATCGACAGGAAGAACAGGATCAGCGTCGTCGGCACCGCCTTCAAGAGCGTGACCATGGTGCTGAAGAGGAAGGCAATGTCCATCTGTTTCCCCCTATGCTTGGCCCATGGCCGAAGCCGGCATGCTGCGATTGGCCTTACGCTCGGCGCCGTTGAAGACGCGGTCGGACAGGCTGGTGAGGATCAGATAGAGCGCACCGCCGACGATATAGAAGAGGAAATATTGCCGGGTCGAACCCGCGGCGACCTGGCTCGAACGCATCAATTCGGCAAGGCCGGTTACCGAAATCAGCGCCGAGTCCTTCAGGCTGAGTTGCCAGACATTGCCGAGGCCGGGAATGGCAAGGCGCAGGACCTGGGGAACGATGATGCGGCGAAACCGCAGGCCGCGATGCATGCCGATCGCCGAAGCCGCCTCAAGCTCGCCCTTGGAAATGGCGTTGTAGGCGCCACGATAGACCTCCGCCTGATAGGCGCCCGAGATGATACCGACGGCAAGCGCGCCGGCGGCAAAGGATGGCAGGCCGAGAAAGCCTTCATATCCCATGGACTGGCCGATCGCGGTAATGGCCGAAGAACCGCCGAAATAGATCAGATAGATGATCAGCAGTTCCGGAACACCGCGGAAGACGGTGGTGTAGATATGGCCGATCGTGATGAGCACGAAATTGCTGGAGAGCTTCGCGGCTGCGATGATCGCGCCGAGCACGGCGCCGATCGCAAGTGCGGTGGCGGTCACGCAGAGCGTCAGCAATGTGCCGAGGAGGAGGAACGCTCCCCACCCGGTTGAGCCGAATCCAATCAGTTCGAGTATCGCCATGGGCCTTCCCAGCGCTGTCTTCGTCGTGATGACGGGCGGTCAGAATAGCACGTGGTCTCCGATCGCAAAGCGGAGACCACGGAACGCGGATTCCCTCGAACGCTTAGTTCTGCGGGCTGACGTCGACCTTGAACCACTTCATGGAAAGCGTCTTGACCGTGCCGTCGGCGAGCGCCGACTTGATCGCCTCGCTGAACTTGTCGCGCAGGTCCGTATCGGCCTTGCGGATGCCAAGCCCTTCGCCCTCGCCCCAGATCGAGCCGACGATTTCCGGACCGGTAAAGGCAAGCGCGCCATTGGCAGCTTCAAACGCATTGTTGAAGTAGACGGCATCGTCGAAGCCGAGGTCGATGCGACCGTTCTGCAGGTCGAGGTCGCGGTCGGCACCCGTCTTGTATTCGCGGATCTCGGCGATGCTGCCGAAATTGTCATAGACGAACTTGGCATAGACGGTTGCTGCCTGAATGCCGATCGTCTTGCCCTTGAAGGCTTCCTTCAAGGCTTCGATTTCCTTCACGCCAGTCTGGCCGGGCGTCATCTTGATGGTTGCGCCGGTGCCGGAAGCGTTGGCAAGCGGGCTGTCCTTGGCGGTGGCGAAGGCTGCCGGCGTTGCAGCATAGGGAATGGTGAAGTCGATGACCTGCTTGCGCTCGTCGGTGATCGACAGCGCGTCCATGATGACGTCGAACTTGCCGGCATTCAGCGCCGGGATCATGCCATCCCAGTCGGATGCGACCAGGGTGCATTCGATCTTGGCGCGTTCGCACAGGACCTTGGCAAGCTCCGGTTCGAAGCCGCCGAGCGACCCGTCGGCATTGGTGAGGTTCCAGGGAGCGTAGGCGCCTTCGAGCGTGATGGTCGCCTTCGTCCAGTCCTTGGCAGATGCAGGAGCCGCAAAGGCTGCTGCCGTCATCGCGCAGGAAAGAAGAATCGTGCTGAGCTTCATTGATGTGATCTCCTCTGAGATTGGACAGACCTTGCGGTATGAATGCCGATCTTCGCCGGCTTGCCCGTCCTGATCCTTTGTTTCATTTTTGGATCGGCAGGTTGTATAGGGTACCATATGAGATATTTTGTGATATGCAAGTGGAAAGTCGATTTAAAAGGCAGATTCCATTCATGCAAAGGGAATAGGCAATGAAGCGTTCCGGCGAGATGAAGCGCGAACTGGCGGAAAATGACGGCGGCCCGCTTTATGCTGGCGTCAAGCAGGTCATTCTCGACCGGATCCGCAGCGGCGAATGGCCGCCGCGACATCGCGTGCCCTCCGAAAACGAGCTGGTGGTGGAGCTCGGCGTCAGCAAGATGACCGCCAACCGGGCGCTTCGGGAACTGGCGAACGAGGGCGAACTCCTCCGCATTCAGGGCGTCGGTTCCTTTGTTGCGGAACGCAAGGGCTATTCGGCGCTCTTCGAGGTGCGCAATATCGCCGACGAGATCGCCGAGCGTGGCCATATCCATGAGGCGACAGTCATCGTTCTGGCCGAGGAGCCGGCCTCTCCGGAGGTTGCCGATGCGCTGGAGCTTGAGATCGGCGCGCCGGTTTTCCACTCGCTGATCGTCCACAACGAGAACGGCGTGCCTGTGCAGATCGAGGACCGCTTCGTCAATCCGGGGGCGGTGCCCGACTATCTGGCGCAGGACTTTTCGACGCTGACGCCGAATGCCTATCTGACGGCGGCCGCACCCCTCAGCGCATCGGAGCATATCGTCGAGGCGGTGGTGCCACGCGCCTGGGAATGCAAGCTGCTGACAATCCTGCAGAATGAGCCATGCCTTGCCATCCGCCGCCGCACCTGGTCGGCCCGCCATGTGGTCTCGACGGCGCGTCTTGTCTATCCCGGACATCGCTACAGGCTGGAAACGCGAAGCGGCAAGATCTTCGAGGAATAGGCTAGTTGTATATGGAACTTTCCTCGAAAAAGCGATTTCCCTAGCCCATTCCATGATTTTACGCCTTGTCGATCGAGATGGCGTAGCAGAGCGCCTGGCCGGAAAGATCGGGCCTGCCGCCATCGCTTTCTTCAAGCAGCATTGCATCGCCGGCGTCGAGTTCGATGCTCTGCGCACCTGTTCGCGCCGCCAGAGTCCCATTGGCGCAAAAGAGCAGGAAAATCCCTTTCGCAAACGCCAGGCTCTTCTTTCCATCGATGAAATGCCGCGCGACTGCGTGCCTCACGGTACCCCGCCTGCTCATCACGTTCAGGTCGGTGATTGTGCCATCCGGCAGCGTTGCCGAGACGGCGATATCGGCGGCAAAGGCGAGGGGTTTACTCTCCTGCGTCAGGAGCACCGGCTCACGCCCCTCAATGAACAGCCGCATACCCTCGCCTTCCAGGATCGACAGCGTGCGGTCGATCCCGGGAAAGACGGAGAAAGGCCCGTCGGAAGCAACGGTAGCGGTGCTCACCCGCCAATCGAAATCGGCAAGTCCTGCGCCCTCAGGCGAAATGGCGATCTCCACCGTTTCGCCGCCACCGTTCTTCCACGGCATGCGCTTGTGACCGGCAGCGCGCAGGACCTTCATGGCTCAGTTTCCAAGAATGCCGGGCAGGCGCAGGCCCTTTTCCTTGGCGCAATCGATGGCGATGTCGTAGCCGGCATCGGCATGGCGCATGACACCGGTCGCCGGATCGTTCCAGAGAACATTTCCGAGGCGGCGGGCCGCATCGTCGGTGCCGTCGGCGCAAATGACCATGCCCGAATGCTGCGAGAAGCCCATGCCGACGCCGCCGCCATGATGCAGCGAGACCCAGGTGGCGCCGGAGGCGGTGTTGAGCAGAGCGTTCAGGAGCGGCCAGTCGGAGACGGCATCCGAGCCGTCTTTCATGGCTTCCGTCTCGCGGTTCGGCGAGGCGACGGAACCGGAATCGAGGTGGTCACGGCCAATGACGACGGGCGCCTTAAGCTCGCCATTCTTGACCATCTCGTTGAAGGCAAGACCCAGACGGTGGCGGTCGCCGAGGCCGACCCAGCAAATGCGTGCCGGCAGGCCCTGGAAAGCAATGCGCTCGCGCGCCATGTCGAGCCAGTTGTGCAGGTGCTTGTTGTCGGGCAGCAGCTCCTTCACCTTGGCGTCGGTCCTGTAGATATCTTCGGGATCTCCGGACAGGGCGGCCCAGCGGAACGGACCGATGCCGCGGCAGAAGAGCGGGCGGATATAGGCCGGCACGAAGCCCGGGAAGGCGAAGGCGTTTTCCAGTCCCTCGTCCTTGGCGACCTGGCGAATGTTGTTGCCGTAATCGAGTGTCGGAACACCGGCATCCCAGAAGGCGACCATCGCCTCCACATGCGCCTTCATCGAGGCGCGCGCGGCAGTCTCGACGGCCTTCGGATCGCTCTCGCGCTTGGCCTTGGCTTCGGCAACGGTCCAGCCGACCGGCAGGTAGCCGTTGCGCGGGTCATGCGCCGAGGTCTGGTCGGTGACGATATCGGGGCGTGGGCCGCCGGCCTTCATGCGACGAACGAGTTCCGGGAAGATTTCGGCGGCATTGCCGACAAGGCCGACCGACTTTGCTTCGCCCGCCTTGGTCCAGCGCTCGATCTTTTCCAACGCCTCATCGAGCGTATGGGCCTTTTCGTCGACATATCGCGTGCGCAGGCGGAAATCGATGCGGGTCTCGTCGCATTCGACGGCCAGGCAGCAGGCGCCGGCCATGACGGCAGCGAGCGGCTGGGCGCCGCCCATGCCGCCGAGGCCGCCGGTCAGGATCCACTTGCCCGTGAGATTGCCGTCATAGTGCTGGCGGCCGGCTTCCACGAAGGTCTCGTAGGTGCCCTGCACGATGCCCTGCGTGCCGATATAGATCCACGAGCCGGCCGTCATCTGGCCGTACATGGCAAGGCCCTTCTTGTCGAGCTCGTTGAAATGATCCCAGGTCGCCCAGTGCGGTACGAGGTTGGAATTGGCAATCAGCACGCGCGGCGCATCCTTGTGGGTGCGGAAGACGCCGACCGGCTTGCCGGACTGAACCAGCAGCGTCTCGTCTTCGTTGAGCGTCTTCAGCGTCGCAGCGATACGGTCGAAATCGTCCCAGGTGCGGGCGGCACGGCCGATGCCGCCATAGACGACGAGCTCATGCGGATTTTCTGCGACGTCAGGATCGAGATTGTTCATGAGCATGCGCAGCGGCGCTTCGGTCATCCAGCTCTTGGCGTTCAGCTGATCGCCGCGCGGCGCACGGATTTCGCGGATATTGTGGCGCGGGTTTACGGTCATGATGATGGTCCCTTTCTAGCGTTTCAGACCAAGCGCGATCTCTTCGATCCGCGTCAGAATGGATTTGAGATGGATGCGCAGATTGTCGGCCTCCTCGCCGTCATAGGCAAAGGGCGGCGCTTCGGTTGCAAGATGCGTGGATTGTGCGAGCTCCATCTGGATGGCGTGCACGCCGGTTTCCGGCTTGCCGTAATGGCGCGTCGTCCAGCCGCCCTTGAAGCGGCCGTTGAGGATGCTGTCATAACCCGTCGCAGCCGAGGCGATGGCGACTGTCGCCTCTTCAATTGCCGGATCGCAGGTCTTGCCCATATCCGTGCCGATGTTGAAATCCGGCAGCTTGCCCTCGAAGAGGAAGGGAATGTGCGAGCGGATGGAGTGGCAGTCGTAGAGAACGGCGACGCCATGAATGGATTTGACCCGTTCGATCTCGGCCGCAAGGGCGCCGTGGTAGGGCGCATGAAAATCGCGCAGCCTGACGGCGATATCGGCCTCGGTCGGCGCGGCCCCATCCTTCCAGATTGCCTTGCCGTCGAAATCCGTCTGCGGGATCAGCCCGGTCGTGTTCTGGCCGGGATAGAGGCTGGTGCCTGAGGGATCGCGGTTGGCATCGATCACGTAGCGATGGAAAGTCGCGCGCACCGTGGTCGGATTGTCGAGCAAGCCGTCGTAGAGCTGGTGAATGTGCCAGTCGGTATCGGCAAGCAGCCGGCCATTCTCATCAAGGCGTTCCCATATATCGGCCGGAACCTCTGTGCCCGTATGGGGAAAGCCGAGGATGACGGGGGAGGTGCCTTGCTTGACCTCAAAAACAGACATGTCAAACCTCCAGAGCGGGCAGGATGCCGCTTGAAACGGATGCGTTGAGACCGCCGCTCGCAATGAGCATCGTCGCCGCCTTCAGATCGTTCGCCATGTAGCGATCTTCCTCCAGCGACGGCACAACAGCGCGGATAGCCGCGATCGCTTTCTTGAGCTCGGGGCTGGTCGCAAGCGGTGCGCGAAGCTCCACCCCTTGTGCGGCGGTGAGCGCCTCGATGCCGATGATTGCAAAGAGATTTTCGGTCATCGGCAGTAGCCGGCGCGCGCCGTGGCAGGCCATGGACACATGGTCTTCCTGGTTGGCCGAGGTCGGCGTCGAATCGACGGAGGCTGGGTGCGACATCTGCTTGTTTTCGCTCATCAGCGCGGCGGATGTGACTTCGGCGATCATCAGGCCGGAATTGAGCCCCGGCTTCTTGGCGAGGAAGGCCGGCAGACCGTAGGAAAGGGCGGGATCGACAAGCAGCGCGATGCGGCGCTGGGCGATCGCCCCGATCTCGCAGACGGCAAGCGCGATCTGGTCGGCGGCAAAGGCAACGGGTTCGGCATGGAAATTGCCGCCGGAGACGACGGAATTATCCGACAGAACCAGCGGATTGTCGGTCACCGCATTGGCTTCGATCGCGAGCGTGCCGGCCACCGAGCGCAGGAGATCGAGGCAGGCGCCGTCGACCTGCGGCTGGCAGCGGATGCAATAGGGATCCTGAACACGCTCATCGCCCTCGATATGGCTCTGGCGGATCGGCGAGTTTTCGAGCAGGGCGCGTAGGCCCGCTGCCGTGTCGATCTGACCGCGGTGGCCGCGCAGCGTATGGATATCGGGATGGAAGGGTGCGGACGAGCCCATGGCCGCATCCGTCGACATGGCGCCGGTAATCAGCGCCGATTGCGCCGCCCTGTGCGCACGGAAAAGGCCGGCAAGCGCAAGGGCCGTCGAGGTCTGCGTGCCGTTGATGAGCGCCAGGCCTTCCTTGGCTGCCAGCACGACGGGTTGCAGCCCGGCTTTGACAAGCGCCGTTGCACCATGCAGCCTCTCGCCGCCGAAGAACGCCTCGCCGTGGCCCATCATCACGGCGCTCATATGGGCAAGCGGTGCAAGATCGCCGGAGGCGCCGACCGAGCCCTTTTCCGGGATGACCGGAATGACGCCGCGCGCCATCATCGCTTCGATCAGCCGCACAATGTCGAGCCGCACGCCGGAGGCACCACGGCCGAGCGAAACGAGCTTCAGCGCCATGATGAGACGCACGACATTTTCCGGCAGCGGCTCGCCGACGCCGCAGCAATGGGAAAGGATGAGATTGCGCTGGAGTGTGGCGACATCGGCGCTGTCGATCTTGATCGAGGCAAGTTTGCCGAAGCCGGTATTGATGCCGTAAACCGGCGCATTGCCGGCAGCGATCTCGGCAATACGTTTCGCCGCCTTGAGGATCCCCGCATCAAAGGAGGGATCGAGTTTTGCCGGAACGCCGGTCCAGTAGATGGTGGCGAGATCCTGAAGTGAAACGGAACCCGGATGGAGAGTGATGGTCATCGGTCGATCCTCTCGCCCTTGAAGATGTGCGCATAAAGCGGGTTGAAGCCGATGCGATAGACGAGCTCGGCCGGGCTCTCGATATTCCAGACCGCCAGATCGGCGGACTTGCCGGCTTCGAGCGTCCCTGTTTCGGCAAGCAGGCCGAGCGCGCGTGCGCCCTCGCGGGTTGCCCCGGCAATGCATTCTTCCACGGTCAACCCGAACAGCGTCGCCGACATGTTCATGGTGAGCAGCATGGACGTCAGCGGCGAGGTGCCGGGATTACAGTCCGTGGCAATTGCGATATGCACGCCGGTCTGGCGCAAGGCCTGAACCGGTGGCTTCTGCTTTTCGTTGATCGCGTAGAAAGCGCCCGGAAGCAGCACGGCGACCGTGCCGGCCGCAGCCATTGCCCGCGCGCCATCCTCATCCAGATATTCCAGATGATCGGCCGAAAGCGCGCCGTAGGAGGCTGCGAGTTTTGCGCCGCCGAGATTGGAAAGCTGCTCGGCATGGAGCTTGGCGGGAATACCAAGCGAACGGGCCTTGTCGAAGACTCGGCCAATCTCGTCGACCGAGAAGGCGATGCCTTCGCAGAAGCCGTCGACGGCATCGACGAGGCCTTCCGCATACGCCCGTTCCAGTCCAGGCAGGACCACTTCAGTAATATAATCCTGATTGCGTCCCCTGTATTCGACAGGTGTTGCATGAGCACCGAGATAGGAGGTGACGACCCGCACGGGTCGGACATTTGCGAGCGCGCGAGCAGCGCGCAGCATCTTCAGCTCCGCCTCGATGTTGAGGCCATAGCCGGATTTGATCTCGATGGTGGTGACACCTTCGGAAAGCAGCGTATCGAGCCGCGGCAGCGCGGCCTCGACCAGGCCCTCCACGGACAGTGCATTGGTTGCTTTCACCGAGGAGACGATGCCGCCGCCGGTGCGCGCAATCTCTTCATAGGTGGCACCCTCAAGGCGCATCTCGAATTCCCGCGCCCGATTGCCGCCATAGACGATATGCGTGTGGCAGTCGACGAGGCCCGGCGTGACCCAGCGGCCTTCAAGATCCGTGATCTCGGCCGTCTCGATCAAGGCGGACGGCAATTCGCCTTCTGGCCCGGCAAAAAGGATACGACCGCCTTCGCAAACGATGGCGCCTTTGTCGACAATGCCGAGGCCCGTCAGATCCTCCCGCAGCGTCGCAAGGCGCCCATTGCGCCAAAGCGAACGGGCGGCGGAGCCGCGACCCGATCCGGAAAATTTGTTCCCACTCATCAGCTTTACGCCTTTCTTTATGGGTTAATATGTATATACATAATAGTAGTGGTGACAAGTGGAAATTTATGGCCCTGTGCACAAAGGCAAGCGGTGGGCCAATAAGAAAGAAGGGGAGCAATCATGACGAAACTTCATGGAACGACTGCCTTGCTGGCCGAGGGCTGGCGCAAGAATGTGCGCCTGACGCTCGAAAACGGCCGCATTTCCGCAATCGAGACGGATGTCGCGCCTAATGCCGATGACGAGCGCCATGCCACCCTTTTGCCGGCTATGCCAAACCACCACAGCCATGCCTTTCAGCGGGCGATGGCGGGGCTTGCCGAAGTGCGCGGTCCGGCCAATGACAGCTTCTGGAGTTGGCGCACTGTCATGTATAAGTTCGCCCTGTCGATGACGCCTGACCATGTCGAGGCGGTGGCAGCCAAGCTCTATATGGAAATGCTGGAATCCGGCTTTAGCCGCGTCGGTGAGTTCCATTATCTGCATCACGACAAGGACGGCAGCCCCTATGCCAATATCGCCGAAATGGCCGAACGGATCGGTGCTGCGAGTGCGGAGACCGGCATCGGATTGACACTGCTGCCGGTTCTCTACGCCCATTCCGGCTTCGGCGGCGCCGCACCCATTGAAGGACAGCGCCGCTTCATCAACTCCGCAGACAGTTTTGCGCAGCTGATGGACGGCTGCCGAAAAGTCACGGACCGGCTCCCCGGCGCTGAGATCGGTGTTGCGCCGCACAGCCTGCGCGCCGTCACGCCGGACGAGCTGTCTGTCGCGATCGGGCTTGCCGGCGACGGCCCCATCCACATTCACGTCGCCGAACAGGTCAAGGAAGTCGAGGATTGCCTGGCGTGGTCCGGCGCAAGGCCTGTCCAATGGCTGCTTGAGAATGCACCGGTCGATCAGCGCTGGTGCCTCATCCACGCGACCCACATGACCGATGACGAAACACGCCAGATGGCAAGGAGCGGCGCCATTGCCGGCCTCTGCCCGATTACCGAAGCCAATCTCGGCGATGGGACATTTTCGGCGCCCCTGTTCCTGTCGGAAGGCGGGCGCTTCGGCATCGGTTCCGATTCCAACATTCTGATTTCCATCGCCGAGGAACTTCGTCAGCTCGAATATTCCGAGCGTCTCGCGCTGCGTGCCCGCAATGTTATCGCATCGACGGGCGGTTCCACGGGCCAGGCGCTCTTCGAACAGGCACTTGCTGGCGGTGGCGCGGCATTGAAGGCGCCGGCGGGTCTTGTCGCCGGCAACCATGCCGACATCATATCGCTCGAGACCAATGCCGTTTCCTACCTCTCCGAGGACCGGCTTCTCGATCACTGGATTTTTGCCGGTGGTGTGTCGGTCGACTGCGTCTGGTCGCTCGGCCGCAAGCAGGTCGAAAAGGGCCGGCATCTGCGCCGCGACCTGATTGACCGCCGCTTCATCGCCGCGATGAACGAGCTGTTGGCAGCATGACGACCTTTCCTCGGCGCTTCCCAGGCGTTACAGCGGAGGAAGAGCCGGAGCGTGATGATGAATGAACCAAAGGAAACGACCTTACACCAGCGTATCCTCACGGATATCGAAGGTCGCATCGTCTCGGGCGAATGGCCGCCGGGTTACCGCATTCCGTTCGAAATAGAGCTGACGAAGCAATATGACTGCTCGCGTATGACGGTGAACAAGGCTCTGAGCCAGCTGGTGAAATCCGGTCTCATCGAGCGCCGCAAGAAATCCGGCAGCTTCGTCATCCAGCCACAGGCGCAGTCCGCAGTGCTCGAGATTCACGATATCAAGGCGGAGGTCCAGTCCCTCAATCTCGCCTATTCCTACAAGGTCGCAAAGCGTATCCGCAGGAAGGCACAGGCGCAGGACCGGCAGATGCTGGACCTGCAGCAAAATTCCAGTCTCGTCGAAATCATCTGCACCCACTACGCTGGGACGCAACCGTTTTGCCTGGAAAAGCGATTGATCAACCTGCAAACAGTGCCGGAAGCCGCAGATGAGGAATTCGGGGAAACCGCACCTGGTCCCTGGCTTCTGAGCCAGGTTCCGTGGAGTGCGGCTGAACACAAGATCTTTGCGATCGGCGTGGAAGAGGAAGAGGGCGCCATGCTTTCGATCCCGCCGGCCACCGCATGCCTCGTCGTCGAACGCCGCACCTGGAACAAGTCTGGACCGGTCACGCATGTGCGCTTTGTTTATCCCGGCAATCGCCATGCGCTTTATGCGCGCTTCACACCGGAAGCGGTGAAGTAGGCCGGATTTCCGAATGAAAAGCGTCCGGTCACCTCGTATGACCGGACGCCCGTTATTGCCGCCGCACTGGGCCGACAGCTTCTCATAGAAAGCGGTTTCAGCGCCGTCAACATCCCGAAATTCAGGGTATTGCGTAAGTTCACGCTTACCTTAAATCATTGGACGCTCACGGATTATTGCCCGCATTTCCTGGAAGCAGGCGAGCAATGATTTTGCCTTTGCAGTGGAAACCGGCCCGCTTTCATCGACGATATCGAGGACGCCAATTGCGGCGATGTGGACGGCTGGCGGAGCCGAGCGCGCAGCCTCCTTGACGTTGCGCGCCATAGATCCGTTGGAAGCATCGGAACCCGTGCCCGCCCATGGAGCACGCGAGACAGCTCAGTCGATGTTTAGTTATGGCGCGATCAGCGTTGAAAATGGGCGCGATGTCCAGGAAAGCGCAAATGGGCCGCGGCGCAGCTGATAATTTTTTAGTCGTGAAACCAGATGCTTGTGGACCATTCGATAATGCAGGAGGATAGCGGCTCGCCTGAGTAAGAAGGATATTATCCCACAGCCATGAAATGGAACTGGCGTGATGCTGTCGCCGGCCTTTCGGTCGCCGGTCTTCTGCTCCCGGAAGCGATTGCCTACTCCTCAATCGCGGGGTTGACGCCTCGCCATGCGGTTACCGCAACAATCGCTGGATGTACGGCCTATTTCTTCATTGGCCGTTGCCGTTTCGCGGTTGTTTCACCGACATCGTCCTCTGCCGCGATCCTCGCGGCAATGCTCATGTCTATGGACGTGCCCGCGTCACAGAAGGCGCTATTTGCAGCTGTTGTCGTCGCGCTTGCAGGTCTTGTCTTCCTGATTGCCTCGGCGATGGGGCTTGGATACTTGGCTGGCGTAATATCCAGACCTGTCCTGCGGGGCTTCGCCTTCGGTACCGCCCTTCTGATCACGATCAAGCAGTTGCCGACCATTTTTGGCTTGAGCAATGCTGATATCCAACCTTGGGAAATCCTCCGTTCCGCTCTGGCGCGGTTTCACGAATGGAACCTCATCAGCCTCGGGCTCGCGCTATTCGCATTCGTCTGCCTTCTCGCCATGCGCCGTTACCGCGAGATTCCGGGCAGTCTGTTTGTGACTCTGGGGGCTGCGGCGATTTCTTTCCAGTTCAATCTCGAGGGTCTGGGCGTGCCGGTCGTCGGGCCTGTCAGCCTCGCGATCGGTTGGGACGCGTTCGCCGCGCCCGATTTGCATGGTGTCGAGCATATTGCTCGCTACATCCTGCCTCTCGTGCTGATTGTCTTTGCCGAGTCCTGGGGCACTCTACGAAGCCTATCGCTGCTTCATGGTGAAGTCGTGGACGCAAACCGCGAATTGCGCGCAATCGGGGTGGCCAATATTGCAAGCGCTCTTGTCCAGGGCATGCCGGTCGGGGCCGGCTTCTCGGCAGGGTCCGCCAGCGAAGCGGCGGGATCGCAGAGCAGGCTCTCGTCTTTGCTCGCCGCAGCTTTCCTCGCTGCTTTCTGCCTTTTCGGTGTGAAACTCCTCGCTTATATTCCCCAAACGGTACTCGCCGCCGTGATCGTGAGCGTACTCCTACACTCGCTCGATCCATCTCCGGTCATGCATATTCTGCGTGTCGGTCGCGACCGGTTTCTTCTCATCTTTGCTGCCTGTGGCGTGCTTCTGTTCGGTGTCCTGAATGGCATGCTAATCGCGGTTGCGCTTTCATTCGTCCTGTTTTTGAAGCGACTTACGGTCGCGAGGGTGATTACACTCGGCAGACTTCGCCAGACACGCGATTTTGTCGACGTGGAACGCCATGCCGACGCCACCGAGATCGCCGGCATTGGCATATTCAGGCCAGCTCAGCCCCTCTTTTTCGCCAACGCCGAATTGGTATTATCGGAAATCGCGACACATGCGCTTTCCAATAGAAGCACGCTTTCCGTCATCGTCAGTCTGGAAGAAAGCGTCGATCTCGACAGTACCGGCTTCGATGCTCTCGTCGAATTCGACACGTTGCTGCACAAGGCCGGCAAGCGCGTCTATTATGCCCGCGTGCATGACTGGATCAGGGATCTGATGGAATCGGCCGGCGAAGCGGAGTTGGCAAGCCGGTGCAATTTCAGTGTCGACGATGCCGTCACACAGGCTGCGGCAGACGCCGCGAGTCCGACGGAATGAAGCCGGCATTGCCGGGCAGAACAGCGAGCGCCGCAGACGTCATGCGCATCCGGCCACGAAGTTCTCCGATCCGACCTCGCCAAGATCAACTGGGTCCGCACCGGACGCTCTGATGTCCGTTGTCAAGACTCTGGACGCACGAGACTAATCGCTCGGCGGAGCGGTGGTCAAGGATGCACGCTCATAGGTGGAGACGGGACCTGAAGGACGTCGGTGATCAAGCTCTGATGCGCGGATTGGATACCGCATTCCCGAATTTGCGTCCGGGGCTCTTCCCGATCTTACAACGGGCGTCGGCACGTGCCGGCCACAAAGCATCCGTCGGGAATTCCCCTGCCGTAGTCCCGCCCCCGCCTATGAGCGGGAGGGTGCTTCCTGCCAACAAGGCAGTCGCAAGTTCAAGCGGCTTTAATCTCTCGAGCGACTGACCACATGAAGCCCGCAAGTTCGCGCGCGATCGCGGTGCAGACCACCGTCGTCTTCTTTCCTCTGGCGCTCAGGGCTCTGTAGCGGGCCGTCAGGCGCGTTTGTGCCTTCCAGGCGATCTCGCGCACTTTCGGCGGAGCGGCTTCCAACCGGTAGAGTTTCGTCTTTCCAATCTTGGGCGGGTGTCGATACGTCCAGGCGCTCTCGACGAGGAGGCTGCGAACGCGGCTATTTCCGGCCTTGGTGATACCTCCTTTCCGTATGGTATCTCCGGTCGAACGTTCGCCGGGCACAAGGCCGAGGTATCCCATGAGCTGGCGAGGGTTGTCGAACCGAGAGACATCGCCGATCTCTGCCACAAAAGTGACGGCGACAATCAGATTGACCCCGCGCAGAGTTTGTAAGGCAACCACAAGGGGACCGAGCGACCAGGAAGCAACGAATTCGGCGATAGCCTCCTCCAGTCGCATCATTCGCCCCTTGGCAACACGCACCGCATCAACCATCTCCTGCAGTGCTATCTGATGCGCCGGATGATCAAACCTCTGCTCTTGAAGCCAGCGCAAATAGCGCATCGTCCAACCTGTCTTTTGAGGATAGATCCTGCCATGCTTCAGCATGAAGGCGCTGACCTGCTGGCGATGCACGCGCAAGCATTCTACGGCAGCCGTTCGTGCACGAACCAGGTCGCGCATTGCCTCGTGTCCAGCGTCAGGCACCCAGACAGCCGTCAGTTCGTCAGCACGAAGTAGCTTTGCCAGCGAAACTGCATCGCGCCGATTTGTCTTAACCCGGTCTCCCGGCTTCTTTGGGATGAGCGAAGGCGCAACGACGATGCAGTCGTAGCCCATCTCGGTGATGAGGCGATGAAGGCCATAGCCTGTAGGGCCGGCCTCGTAACAAAAGTACAGCCTTTCATGTTTTGCGGCCAAGCGCTTCACAAAACGCCGCATATTCTCCACGGACGCATCGATCTCACCGAGATAGCGAACTTCACCACCCCGCTCGCCGTCTGCCAGCGCAATAGCGTTGCGTGCCTTCGATACATCGATACCAACGAAAACTTCTGTACAATGCTTCACGGCTTGTCCTCCTGCCAGGGAGGATCGGCTCGGCCTATCCGAGCAACCCTCGCAAAGGGAGTGTAGGGCAAGCCACCCCCGCCAGAAGGACATACGGTCTTACGCTTCCTGCGCTTCCGGAATGAGGGGCGGCACCTGGATGACGACAGGTTTGTTCGCTCCGGATTCGATGAGCTCGAACACCTTGTTCAGCATACCCGGCACGTCCTGGCGCACCATTTCGATGCCGTTTCCAAGCAGGGTGACGAAGGGGTCCCAGTCGAAACAACCGAGCACCAGACTGCGATCGTCGAGATGGCCGGAGCGGCGGATCCAGCGCATGACGCCTTCGAGCGAGATTGTCGAGTTGACGAACATGCCCTTGGGCAGTGCATTGCCGCCAAGGGCTCGCTCGTCCAACGCCTTTTCAGCCTTTTCCGGCGCATAGCCGCAGGCAAGGATATTTTCCTCATGCACGGCAACGCCGAGGTCCGCATGTGCCTCGCGAAAGCCGCGGATACGCTCGGCGGTGTTGTGGTCGCTGCCGCGGCCACCGATGAAGAGCAGCGGCTCCATCTTGCCGAGGCGTTGCTCGCTGTTTTTCAGGATGCGACGTGTCAGCTCGCGTGCGCCGGCGAAATTGTCCGAGATGACGGAGGGGGCAAGCGCGCCCGGCAGGTCGAGATTGAGGCTGCGCACGCCGGCAGCCGCGCACATTTCGGTAATACGGTCGGGGTCCGTGGCCCCCGTCGCGATCAGGCATTCGACCTGATAGGAGAGCATGGTGCGCGCTGCCTCGACCTCCAACTGAGGGTCGCGGCGCGTGCAGGTGATGATCGGGAAAAGGCCGCGCGCACGCGCCATGTCCTCGAAGAGTTCGACGATCGAGCCGAAGTAGCGGTTGTCGTATTTCGGCACGATCATGCCGATGATGTGGGACTTTTCACGCCTCAGCAGGCTTGCCTGCATGTTTAGCGCATAACCCTGTTCCTCGGCGATCCGCATGATCTTTTCGGCAAGCTGGCTGCTGATCCTGCGCTTCTTCCAATTGCCATTGAGCACGGCGCTGACGGCGCTGGCGGATGTGCCGGCAAGCTCCGCCAGATCGTAAATCGTCGTCCTCTTCGTCTGCTTCACCTGATTCAAAATGTCGTCTCCGTTTGACTGTAACTTGACATCAATCGGAGGAAGTGGCAATTCTTGCTTCATCGATTGAGCAAGGTTGCGCAATCGATGATACAAACCGGCCAGCAGGCCGGTGCAGGGAGGTATTTCTAAGAAGCTGCGGAGAGGTTGTCCTTTTGCGGGGGGCGCTTTGCTCGTCGTTTTCATGCCGGCGAAGGCTGCGGCGAGCGGGCGAACCGTGGTGACTTCCAGCAATGCCTGGGCCTGTCTTTCGATCACACCAAGGAGGAGAAAATGAATTATCGCAATTTGCTTATGGCCTCGGCGACCGTTTTCATCGGTTTTGCCGGCATGGCCTCGGCTCAGGAAGCGGCGACCGTCGCGTTTCTGATGCCCGACCAGGCATCCACGCGCTATGAGCAGCACGACTTCCCGGGCTTCAAGGCCGAGATGGAGAAGCTGTGCCCGAAGTGCACGGTGATCTATCAGAACGCCAATGCCGATGCCTCGCTGCAGCAGCAGCAGTTCAACTCGGTCATCGCCCAGGGCGCCAAGGTGGTCGTTCTTGACCCTGTCGATTCCGCCGCTGCAGCCGGCCTCGTCGAAATCGCCCAGTCCCAGGACGTCAAGGTCATCGCCTATGACCGCCCGATCCCGGACAAGCCGGCCGATTATTACGTCTCCTTCGACAACGAAGGCATCGGCTATGCGATCGCCAAGTCGCTCGTCGAGCATCTCAAGGCTTCAGGCGTTGCCGACGGCGCAGGCGTGCTCGAGATCAACGGCTCGCCGACCGATGCGGCCGCAGGCCTCATCCGCGACGGCATCCACCGCGGCCTGAAGGAATCCACCTACAAGACGCTTGCCGAATATGACACGCCGGAATGGGCGCCGCCAAAGGCGCAGGAATGGGCTGCCGGCCAGATCACCCGCTTCGGGGCCGATATCAAGGGCGTGGTTGCCGCCAATGACGGCACGGCCGGCGGCGCGATTGCCGCCTTCAAGGCCGCAGGCGTGAAGCCGGTTCCGCCGGTCACCGGCAATGACGCGACGATTGCAGCCCTTCAGCTGATCATTTCCGGCGACCAGTACAACACGATTTCGAAGCCATCCGAAATCGTCGCAGCAGCCGCTGCCAATGTGGCGGTGCAGATGATCAAGGGTGAAAAGCCTGAGGCCAAGACGGCGCTCTACAATACGCCGTCTCAGCTGTTCATCCCCGCCGTCGTGACGGCAGAAAACATCAAGGCCGAAATCTTCGACAAGAAGATCCAGACGCCCGAGCAGATCTGCACCGGCGAATATGCCGAAGGCTGCAAGAAGCTTGGCATTACCAACTAAACGCACTTGAGTGAGCTCCGGCCGCGCTTGTCGCGGCCGGATGCCCCTATTGCAAGAAGGGCTGCCCCATGACTAGGGATGTGAAGGATATGCCGGAGAAGGGACAGACGATCCTCCGGTTGAGCAATATTTCCAAGAATTTCGGCGCGGTGTCGGCGCTGACCGACATCGATCTCGAAGTGAAGGCCGGCGAGGTCGTGGCGCTGGTCGGCGATAACGGCGCCGGCAAGTCGACGCTGATCAAGGTTCTTGCCGGCGTGCATCAACCGTCCTCGGGAACGATCGAATTCTGCGGCCGCAATGTCACGCTCGATAGTCCCGGCAAGGCGCTGGAGCTCGGCATTGCCACCGTCTTTCAGGACTTGGCGCTCTGCGAGAACCTTGACGTCGTCGCCAATCTCTTTCTCGGACATGAAATGTCCCCCTGGAGCCTCGATGAGGTTGCCATGGAGGTGCGCGCCTGGACGTTGCTCAGAGAACTTGCCGCCCGTATTCCCTCGGTGCGCGAGCCGATCGCCTCGCTTTCCGGCGGCCAGCGCCAGACGGTTGCCATCGCCCGCTCGCTGCTGCTCGATCCGAAGATCATCATGCTCGACGAGCCGACGGCCGCTCTCGGTGTCGCCCAGACCGCGGAAGTGCTGAACCTGACCGAACGCGTGCGCGAGCGCGGCCTCGGCGTCATCATCATCAGCCACAATATGGAAGACGTGCGCGCTGTGGCAGACCGCATCGTCGTGCTGCGCCTCGGTCGCAACAATGGCGTCTTCACGCCCGATTCGTCCAACCAGGAACTCGTCGCCGCAATCACCGGTGCCACCGAAAACGCCGTCTCCCGACGGATCGAGCGCAAGACTGGTGCTGCACACGAAACCAGCGGGGGGTCCGCATGAGCCAGAAGATGTCCGATACAGTCAGCCAGCCCGCTGCCCTTGATCGCAGCGACGAACGCGTCCGCCACGACGACAACATCATGGGCATGTTCAAGGCCTTCTTCGACCGCGTACGCTCGGGCGATCTCGGCATGCTGCCGGTCTTCGTCGGCCTGATCGTCATCTCCACGGTCTTCTCGCTGCTCAATCCGGTGTTTCTGGCGCCAAACAACCTCGTCAACCTGCTGTTTGACTGTGCCACCGTCGGCGTCATCTCGCTCGGCATCGTCTGCGTGCTGATGCTCGGCGAAATCGACCTTTCGGTCGGCTCTATGAGCGGACTTTCCTCCGCCATCCTTGGCGTGCTCTGGGTCAATATGGGCTGGCCGATCCCGCTCGCAATCCTGGTTGCGATCCTCGCCGGCATCGTCGTTGGTGCGCTGTATGCGGTGCTCTACAACAGGCTTGGCATGCCGAGCTTCGTTGCGACCCTTGCCGGTCTGCTGGCCCTCCTCGGCATGCAGCTCTACATCCTGGGACCGACCGGCAGCATCAACCTTCCCTATGCCTCGCCGCTCGTGCGCTTCGGCCAGATTCTCGTCATGCCCGACTGGCTGTCCTACGTGCTGGCGCTCTTGCCGGGCGTGGTCCTCGTCGTCAACGAGATGCGCAAGCGCCGCCAGCGGCAGGCTTCGAACCTCTCCTCGCCACCGGTCGGGGCGCTTGCGGTCAAGGCCGTCATTCTTACCGCCGCGTTGGAATTTGCCGTCTATTATCTCAATCTCGGCCGTGGCGTGCCGTGGATGTTCGGCCTTTTCGTCGCAATCGCTGTCATCCTGAACTATGCGCTGACGCGCACCAAATGGGGACGCTCCATGTTTGCCGTCGGCGGCAATCGCGAGGCGGCTCGCCGTGCCGGCATCAATGTGCGCCGCATCTATCTCAGCGCCTTCGTGCTTTGCTCGACGCTTGCCACCATCGGCGGCATTCTCTCGGCCTCGCGGCTTGCCTCCTCCAGCCAGCAGGCCGGCACGGGCGACGTGAACCTCAATGCCATTGCGGCAGCAGTCATCGGCGGCACCAGCCTGTTCGGTGGCCGCGGCAGCGCCTATTCGGCTCTTCTCGGCATCATCGTCATCCAGGCGATTTCCAACGGGCTTACGCTGCTCAATCTCAGTTCGTCGCTGCGCTACATGATCACTGGTGCCGTTCTCGCCATCGCCGTCATCGTCGATTCGCTAGCTCGCCGGTCCCGTGTCAGCCATGGCCGCGCCTGATTACGCATTCTCAAGGAGTATTTGCATGACTGATCTCATGAAGGGCAAGGTTGCCGCCATCACCGGTGCGGCATCGGGCATCGGGCTGGAATGCGCCCGCACCCTGCGTGCCGAAGGCGCAATCGTTGTTCTTATCGATCGTGCCAAGGACAGGCTCGAGGCCCTCTGCAAGGAGATCGGTGAGGGCGCCCTGCCGCTTGTCGTCGATCTTCTCGATGGCCCGCAGGTCTCCGGTATGCTGCCGCGTATTCTGGAATTGGCCGGCAGGCTCGATATCTTCCACGCCAATGCCGGCGCCTATATTGGCGGCCCGGTCGCCGACGGCGATCCGGATGCCTGGGACCGGGTGCTCAACCTCAACATCAATGCGGCCTTCCGCTCGGTCCATGCGGTGCTGCCGCATATGATCGCTCAGAAGTCCGGGGATATCCTGTTTACGAGTTCGATCGCCGGCGTCGTGCCCGTCGTCTGGGAGCCGATCTACACCGCCTCGAAATTTGCCGTTCAGGCCTTCGTCCACTCGACCCGCCGCCAGGTCGCCCAGCATGGCGTGCGTGTCGGCGCGGTGCTGCCCGGACCGGTCGTTACCGCGCTCCTGGATGACTGGCCGAAAGCCAAGATGGAAGAGGCGCTGGCCAATGGCAGCCTGATGCAGCCAAAGGAAGTGGCCGACGCCGTGCTCTTCATGCTGTCACGGCCACGTAACGTCACTGTGCGCGATCTGGTGATCCTGCCGAACAGCGTCGACCTCTGAGAGGTTGACAGGTCCCGTTGCCGGTTGCTCTAGAGCAATTCCAGCAAGAATGCGTAGCGGTCTTGCGTCCGCAATTGCATGAAAACAAAGAGATAGAGCGTTTCCGCGATTCGAGGAAAGATGGAAATGCTCTGGAACCCTGATACTGCCGATTTGAACGAGAGATCATGAGCGACACTTCACACACGTCATCAGCGGGTGCCAAACATGTCATCGGCGTCGATGTCGGTACAGGCAGCGCCCGCGCCGGCCTCTTCGACCTCGATGGCCTGATGCTCGCATCCGCCAAGCGGGATATCACGCTGTTTCATGAAGCCGGCTCCATCGTCGAGCAGTCGAGTACGGAAATCTGGACGGCCGTCTGCGCTTGCGTCCGCGAGGTCGTCGCCGCAAGCGGTATCGATCCGGCTTCGGTTGCAGGCCTGGGGTTTGACGCCACCTGTTCGCTCGTCGTGCTCGGCGAGGCTGGCCGGCCGCTGCCCGTCGGTCCCTCGGAAGACTCGAACCGGGATATCATCGTCTGGATGGACCATCGCGCCGTCCCGCAGGCGGAGCGTATCAACGCGCTCGGCCATGAAGTGCTGCGCTATGTCGGTGGTCGTATCTCCCCCGAGATGGAAACGCCGAAGCTGCTCTGGCTGAGGGAAAGGCGGCCGCAGGTCTTCGATGCGGCCTGGCAATTCTTCGATCTGGCGGATTTCCTGACATGGCGGGCGACCGGCGATCTCGCGCGTTCCACCTGTACCGTCACCTGCAAATGGACCTATCTCGCCCATGAGAAGCGCTGGGATGCGACCTACTTTCATGAGATCGGCCTCGGCGCATTGGCCGACGAAGGTTTTGCCCGCATCGGCCAGTCGATCGTCGAGCCCGGCTCGCCGCTCGGTCAGGGCCTGACCGCGGCGGCCGCCGGTGAACTCGGCCTCGTTCCGGGAACGGCTGTCGCCGCGGGGCTGATCGATGCCCATGCTGGCGGCATCGGAACCGTTGGTATCGGCGCCGGTCCGCGGGCCAATCTCGGCTACGTCTTCGGCACGTCGTCCTGCACCATGACATCAACCGTCGAACCGGCCTTCGTTCCGGGCGTCTGGGGTCCCTACTATTCTGCCATGGTGCCAGGCATGTGGTTGAACGAGGGTGGTCAGAGTGCTGCGGGTGCGGCGATCGAACAGCTCTTGTCCCTCCATCCCGCCGCCAGCGAGGCAAAGGAATTGTCGAAGCGCAGCGGCGTTCCGCTGCCGGTCCTTCTGGCTGACATGGCCGCGCAAAAGGCAGGGTATTCTTCCGATGCCGTCAGACTCGTCGCAGGCCTGCATGTCGTTCCCGAATTCCTTGGCAATCGCGCGCCCTTCGCCGATCCGCACGCCCGCGCCGTGATTGCCGGTCTCGACATGGAGAGGGGTCTCGACAGTCTGGTCTCGCTCTATGTCGCAGGCCTCTGCGGCATCGGCTATGGCCTGAGACAGATCATCGACACGCAGGCTGATGCCGGCGTCACCATCGACAACATCGTCATCAGCGGGGGTGCTGGCCAGCATGATTTCGTCCGTCAGATGCTTGCCGATGCGAGCGGCAAACCGGTGATCGCGACGAAGGCGGAGGAACCCGTCCTGCTGGGTGCTGCGATCCTTGGCGCCGTCGCTGGCGGGCTGTTTAGCGATATGCGTGAAGCAATGACGAAACTCTCGGCCGCCGAAGAGACCTACAAGCCGGCGCAAGGTGCGATCGCTGATCGTCACGCAAAGCGCTACGAGGGCTTCAAGCAGCTCCAGGCGCTGACGCGTGAGTTGCGGACGTTCTGAACGGCCGTCGCCTCAATCGCGAGTGCCTCACGGCCAGGCGGCAAAGGATGGGGCGAGGCCTTTCTGTGACTGCTCGGCGATCTTGCGCCGGTAGGCGCCGGGCGGTTCGCCGACGCGGCTCTTGAAGAAGCGGCTGAAATAGCCCGGATCGCGAAAGCCGAGCCCGAAGCCGATCTGCTCGACGGATTGCTCCGATTGCCCAAGCCGCAGCTTTGCTTCGGCGATCAGCCTTTCATGGATCAGTTCCATCGGGCTTCGTCCGGTGCCGGAAATGCAGGCCCGATGCAGGTGGTCATAGGTGATGCCCATGGCGCGGGCGACATCGGTGATCGCCGGCTGTTCGCGGAAACGCAATTCGACGATCTGCCTGAACCGCTGCAAGGTGGTCGCCCCTGTGCCTGACGTCCTCGTCGGGGCCGATGCCCCTGAGGCCCGCCATATCAGCAGCAGCAGCGCGGAAAAATAGGCGCCGACAAGCGCTGTCCCGCCGGGTCGTTGGTCCCGTGCCTCCTGCGTCATGACCTCGAAGGCACGACCGATATCGCCTGCACGCCCCGCTAGATTTTCGTTCTGAGCCAAGACTACGCGTTCGATCATATCGTGCAACTGCACGGCGGCCGGGCTGTCGCCGACCGTTCTGCCGACAAAGCCTTCGGCCGCCGAGAGCATCGCCCCCTCGCTGCCGGCGGCAAGAACGAAAGCCCCCGAAATCCGCCGCGGCAGCCAAACTGCTGCAGGTGCCGAAAGCGTAAGCCCCGCCTCTCCATCGATGGAAAGGCTCGCTCTGCCCCGCGAGACAAAAAAGGCCTGATAGAAGGGACGGCTGCCGTGGGCGTCAAGGCTCCAGGTCTGGCTGCCGAGGCCGGCGGAAATCATCGATGCAGTGACCGACAGGGCCGGCATATCGAGCAATTTTTCCGCCATCATGAACTCCGGGCGCACAACCGGCCGGGCGATCGCATGCCAAGCGGGAATCTGAAAAATTTGCGAAAAAGTACAATAAACTGCCAGGAAAATCCATTCATTTCGCCGATGGATTGGTTCCTACTGGATCCTGGGGAGCGCCTGAATTCAGGCGATATGGGCGAGGATCTTCCAATGAAAGACGTCGATCTCCCGGCGTGACCGCGGGATTTGCATGACCCCCGGCGGATGCCGGAAACCAGCAGACATCATCGCGCCAACCCTTTGGGAGGGAAATCAGGCGCATATCTGAAAGGGATCGAGATGGTTGACCTGATGCTTCTCATTGGCGGCCGTGCCATGCCGGCTTCGGACGGCGCGACTTTCGAACGGCTGAACCCGATTACCGGTCAGCTTGCGACGAAGGCGGCCGCCGCAACGCTGGAAGATGCGCATGCAGCGGTTGCCGCTGCGGCCGCGGCCTTTCCGGGCTGGTCGGCGCTTGCACCGACAGAGCGGCGCAAGCGCCTTTCGAAGGCAGCCGACCTCTTGGATTTCCGCACCGGCGAATTCATCGCCGCCATGGCCGAGGAAACGGGAGCGACAGCCGCCTGGGCGGGCTTCAACGTCTATCTCGCCGCCAATATGCTGCGTGAAGCCGCCGCCATGTGTACCCAGATCACCGGCGAAGTGATCCCCTCGGACAAGCCCGGCCTGTTGGCGATGGCCGTGCGCCAGCCGGCCGGTGTCGTCCTTGGTATTGCACCCTGGAACGCGCCCGTCATTCTCGGCGTACGCGCCGTCGCCCTGCCGCTTGCCTGCGGCAACACTGTCGTCCTCAAGGCGTCAGAGCTTTGCCCGAAGACGCATCATCTGATCGGCGAGACATTGCGCGAAGCGGGCCTCGGCGACGGTGTCGTCAATGTGCTCACCAATGCGCCCGCCGATGCTGCATCTATCGTCGAAAAGCTGATCGCCCACCCGGCGGTGCGCCGTGTCAATTTCACCGGCTCGACCCGCGTCGGCCGGATCATCGCCGAGGTCTCCGCCCGCCATTTGAAACCCGTGCTGCTGGAGCTTGGCGGCAAGGCGCCCTTCGTCGTGCTCGATGATGCCGATATCGGCGAATCCGTGAAAGCCGCTGCCTTCGGTGCCTTCATGAACCAGGGGCAGATCTGCATGTCGACCGAGAGGATCGTCGTCGACGAGGCGGTGGCCGACGAGTTTGCCGATCAGTTCGCCCGCAAGGCCTCGACGCTGGTTGCCGGCGATCCGCGCCAGAGCAATTCGCCGCTCGGCTCGATGATCGGCCTCGATGCGGTTGAACGCGTCAACGGCCTGATCGAGGATGCAGTATCCAAAGGCGCCCGCCTGCTTGCGGGGGGCCGTGCGATCGGGACATTGATGGACGCCACGGTGCTTGACCACGTGACACCGTCGATGCGGATCTATGGAGAGGAAAGCTTCGGTCCGGTGGCCTGCATGGTACGCGTGCGCGGTATCGATGAGGCGGTCCGTGTTGCCAATGATACGGAATATGGCCTGTCCGCCGCCGTCTTCGGAAGGGATGCCGCCCGCGCCATGGAGGTCGCAAGACGGATTGAAAGCGGCATCTGCCATGTGAACGGTCCGACCGTGCATGACGAGGCGCAGATGCCTTTCGGCGGCGTGAAGGCCTCCGGTTATGGCCGCTTCGGTGGCAAGGCCGGCATCAACGAATTCACCGACCTCAGGTGGATGACGGTGGCATCGCAGCCCGGGCACTATCCGATCTGACACCGGCCGGCCGGTCTGGCAGGCCTCAGATGCGATGGCACACCGTCACCAAATTCGTGCGCGGAATGTAGCGGTATTCGACGATCATATCCGTGCAATCGAGATGCCGTCGCTGCACATAACGTGCACGAATGACCGGCTTCGGTCGATGCTTGACGACATGGGGGCGTTCATACCCTTGGATCATGTCGGCAGATAGGGCCGGGCCTGTCGAAATGGCGGTCACGGCCAAGGTCAGCAACGATACCAGCAAGGCGCGCATGCAGTCTCCTTCCTCAGAAATAGGGGTGGACGCGGCATGTGCGCGTCCACCCCTCGGGGTCAATGTGTGGTTAGTCTCGCTTCTGCTGCGGCCGCGAGAAAATCTTCCCGTGCCGCTTCCAGGCTAACGCGTCCTTCAACGGCGCCCTTGCAGGCGTTGCTTGCCCTGACGAATTTCGCTCCCGTGCGCCGCGGCCACATGTCGTGGAGATAGATGAGTGCGTCGAAGGGGCCTCTGACGGTCCGGGATCCGGCATTGTCGAACTCGATTTCGACCGGTTCGCTCCATTTTGCATTTGGCATCTGTTTTTCCTCCTCCTGTCGCGAGCGCCAAAACGTTGCGGAGCAGAATTTGTTCCCGCGCCAGAGGCTGGTTGGTTAATCGCGGCCTTAACGACCCAGCGGAGACCGACGGTTGGGCCTGAAACGCCTGGTTTCTCACGGATTCCTTTGATCTTTTGCCATACTAAAACTGATTTTTGGATATTAAACAAAATACTTGATTAAAAAAATCTCTCAGAATAGTTTGCTCAAAAATCAAATTCAATAAACGAGGAACATCAATGCGGGCTAAAGCGACCCTGAACAGGGAATTTACCATCTCGACCGTCGATAAGCGCGTCTATGGCTCCTTCTTGGAGCATATGGGCCGGGCCGTTTACACCGGTATTTATGAGCCTGGTCACGAAAAAGCTGATAAGGACGGTTTCCGTACCGACGTTCTTGATATGGTGCGCGATCTCGATATGCCGATCGTCCGCTATCCGGGCGGCAATTTCGTTTCGGCTTATCATTGGGAAGACGGCATCGGCCCGCGCGACCAGCGTCCGACGCGTCTCGATCTTGCCTGGCGGACCCGCGAGACCAACCAGATGGGCGTCAACGAATTCGCCGACTGGTCCAAGCTCGCCAAGACCGAGATGATGCTCGCCATGAACCTCGGTTCGCGCGGCCTGAATGACGCTCGCAATTTCCTGGAATATTGCAACCATCCGGGCGGCACCTACTGGAGCGACCTGCGCGCCAAGCACGGATACAAGGACCCGCACAATGTCCGCATCTGGTGCCTCGGCAATGAGATGGACGGCCCCTGGCAGGTCGGTCACAAGACCGCAACGGAATATGGTCTGCTTGCCAACGAAGTCAGCAAGGCCTTCAAATATTTCGACAAGACGCTCGAAACCGTGGTCTGCGGCTCGTCGAACGACAAGATGAAGACCTATCCCGAATGGGAGGCACAGGTTCTCGATGCGAGCTATGACAGCGTCGATTACATCTCGCTGCACAAATATTTCGGCAACGAGGAAAACGACACGCTGAACTACTATGCCAAGGCGATCGAACTCGACCGCTACATCGTCACGATCGGCGGCGTCATCGATTACATCAAGGCGAAGAAGCGCTCCAAGCGCGACGTGAAGATCTGCTTCGACGAATGGAACGTCTGGTATCACGACCGCAAGGAAGACGATCAGCGCTACAAGAACTGGGACTGGCCGGAAGCGCCGCCGCTGCTCGAAGAGCTCTATAATCTCGAGGATGCGATCTTCGTCGCCTCGCTGATCAACGTCTTCATCCGCCGCTCCGACCGCGTCAAGATCGCCTGCATGGCGCAGCTCGTCAACGTCATCGCCCCGATCCTGACCAAGGCCGGAGGCCCGGCCTGGCGCCAGTCGATCTACTATCCGCTGCAGTTCGCGTCGAAGTATGGCCGCGGCACGGCGCTGACGGTTTCGGCCTCCGGCCCGACCTATGATTGCGATGTCGCGCAGGACGTTCCCTATCTCGATCTTTCGGCCGTGCTGCAGGAGGATGGCAAGAGCATCGCGCTCTTTGCGATCAACCGCAGCCTCGATGAGGCGATCGATCTCGATGTCGCCCTGCAGGGCTTCAAGGGCGCCAAGATCGTCCAGCATCACACGATGGCGGGCGAGGACCTGAAGGCACGCAACTCCGTCGAGGATCAGAACCGTATCGTGCCGACGGCAGGATCCGGCCTCCAGGTCACCGACGAGGGCAGGCTCACCGGATCGCTGCCGGCGAAATCCTATCATTTCATCCTGCTCTCCGTCGCTTCGGCGTGAGTTGATCGCCATCGGGGCAGCGGAGGAGGCTGCCCCGTCTGGAGTGTCCATCGGGAGGATATATGTCTGGGATAAAACTGACTGACGTCAGGAAGTCGTTCGGGGCCTTCGCGGTCATCCACGGCGTCGATATCGAGATCGAGCAGGGTGAGTTTGCCGTTTTCGTCGGCCCATCCGGCTGCGGGAAATCGACGCTGTTGAGGATGATTGCGGGGCTCGAGGAAACGAGCGGCGGGCAGATCAGCATCGAGAATGAAGACGTCACGCACAGGGAAGCATCGAAGCGCGGCGTTGCCATGGTCTTCCAGTCCTACGCGCTCTATCCGCATCTTTCCGTCTTCGAAAACATGGCGTTTAGCCTGTCGATCGCCAAGCGTCCGAAGGCGGAGATTCAAGAGAAGGTGAAGGCGGCCGCCGATATCCTTCGCCTTGGCGACTATCTCCAGCACAAGCCGAGTCAGCTTTCCGGTGGCCAGCGCCAGCGCGTGGCGATCGGCCGCGCCATCGTGCGTGAACCGCGTGTCTTCCTGTTCGACGAGCCGCTGTCCAATCTTGATGCCGAATTGCGCGTGAAAATGCGCATGGAAATCGCCCGCCTGCACCGGCAGATCGGAGCGACCATGGTCTACGTCACCCATGACCAGGTCGAGGCGATGACGCTTGCCGACAAGATCGTCGTCTTGAAGGAGGGCATCGTCCAGCAGGTCGGCGCGCCCCTGGAGCTCTATCGCGATCCGCAGAACATGTTCGTCGCCGGCTTTATCGGATCGCCGGGCATGAACTTTCTGAAGGGCAAGGTCATCGGCGCCGGACAGGGCTCTGCCCGCGTCGAGCTCGATGACGCACCAGGCCAGGCTTTCGAGCTGCCGACACGCACGCCGGTCGCCGAAGGCGCTGCCATCAATATCGGCGTCCGGCCCGAGCATATCGGGCTCAACAACGGGGAAGCCGGCCTGACGCTGCCCGTCACGGCGGAGTTCACCGAAGAGCTTGGTGGCACTGGATATCTTCACGTGCTGACCGCAACCGATGCGGAGATGACGGTCGAGTGCCGCGAAAGCAGGCCTCAGCCGAAGGAGAAGATCAGCCTCTCTCTGAGAGTGCCTGAGATGCTGGCTTTCGATGCCGAAGGCAGAAGGCTCAGCTGATTGAACGGGTCCGGAGCTTGAGATCCGGAGACCGGAAAGGAATGCAGGAGATCTTGATCGCGCGCCTTTGGAGGAGGCTCGCGGCAAAAGTCAGCCCGAGACGCGGGATGATCCCAACCCATGCTTTAGAGGAGGAACAAACGTGAGAAAACTCTTAAAACTTGCCGTTTCGGCGGCCATCGCATTGCTGCCCTCGGCAGCCGCATTCGCCCAGACCGACATTACCTGGTGGGATTTCTTAAGCGGCGGCGACGGCGTGCGCATGAAAGCGCTCATCAAGGAATTCAACGACACCCATCCCGACATCAAGATCAATGCCACGACCCTGGAATGGGGCGTGCCGTTCTACACCAAGGTGCAAACGTCAGCTGCCGTCGGCCAGCAGCCCGACATCATGACCTATCATATGTCGCGTTATCCGCTTGCCGTACCGACCGGCATCCTGCGTCCCTTCACGGATGAGGAACTGGCTTCCGCCGGCATCAAGAAGGAAAACTATGTCGATGCGGCCTGGAAGCAGGCGACCTTCGACAACAAGGTCTACGGCATTCCCTTCGACGTCCATTCGATCGTTCTCTATTATAACAAGAATATCCTGAAGGAAGCCGGCCTGCTCGGCGACGACGGTCTGCCGAAGGGTCTCGACGGTCTCGACAATTTCAATGCTGCGCTCGACAAGATCAAGGCGACGGGCAAGGTGGAATATCCTCTGTCGCTGCACACGGATGAAGGCGGTTCCATGTGGCGCGTCTTCTATACGCTTCTCTCTCAGCAGGGCGCCAAGTTTATCGACGGTGACCAGATCCTGCCGGGCGATGCCGGCGTAAAGGCGCTGAAGACCATGGCGAACTGGGTCTCCTCAGGCTATTCGCCGAAGCTGATTTCCTATGAAGCGTCGATCGCGCTCTTCACCTCAGGCAAGGCTGCGATGCACGTCAACGGCGTCTGGGAAGTGCCGACGATGGCCGACCTCGCAAAGAAGGGTGAGCTCGGCTTTGAATGGGGGGCTATCGAAATCCCGAACCTGTTGGGCACGCAGGCCACCTGGGCGGACTCGCATTCCTTCGCCGTTCCAAACAGCGAGAGCAAGCCGATCACGCCTGAAAAGCTGAAGGCCGTGCTGCAGATCATCGCCTGGATGAACGAGCACAGCATCTCCTGGGCAAGTGCTGGCCATATCCCCGCCTACAAGCCGGTGACTGACAGCAAGGAATTCAAGGAAATGCAGCCGAACGCCACCTATGCGAAGCTTGCCGATACCGCTGTCTTCGACCCGGTCTCCAAGCTCGCAGGCGTTGCCGGCCCGATCTACGAGGCAACGCAGAACTTCGTGGTTCCCGCACTCAACGGTCAGCTCGATCCGGAAGATGCGATCGAACAGATGCGCGAAGAGCTGCAGAGCCAGCAGTGAGAAGATGCTGGCCGGAGCCTGTCTCCGGCCAGCCCTTCGTCCAGGGAGATGATCTGTGGTCAATACTGAAAAGCGACGCAAGACGCTGACGGCGATCGTCATGATCGCGCCGTTCCTGATCGCCTATGCGATCGTCTTTGCCTATCCGGTCTCCAAGATGTTCGCCTTGAGCTTTACCGACGCCCCGCTCGTCGGCGAGGGGCAATGGGTGGGCTTCGCCAATTATGTGAGGCTCTTCCACCAGAAGCTCTTCTATACTTCGGTCTGGAACACCGGCTATTTCGTCGTGCTGACGGTCATCCCGAACACGTTGATCGGCCTCGGGCTGGCGCTGATGGTCGTGCGCCTGAAAGGCTGGGTGCAGAGCTTGGTGCTGGTGCTCTTCTTCATCCCTTATATTCTTCCGGTTTCCGTTGTCACCCAGATCTGGAAATGGGTCCTCGACCAGCAATTCGGGATCGCGCAATTCCTCATCGAGGCCTTCACAGGCGGGCGGGTCAGTGTGTTCCGTGATCCGATCTGGGCGATGCCGATGGTGGCGCTCGTGACAGTGTGGTGGACCAACGGCTTCAACCTGCTGCTTTTCATTGCCGGCCTGCGCAACATTCCCCACGACTATTATGAGGCGGCGATGCTCGATGGCGCGACGCGCTGGCAATGCTTCAAGCGCATCACTTGGCCGTTGATCTGGCCGGTGACCGCGCTGGTGTTGACATTGCAGCTCATCCTGCAGCTCAAGATCTTTGACCAGGTCTATCTCTTGACCGAGGGCGGGCCGTTCAATTCCACCTATGTGCTCTTGCAGCTCGTCTATCGCGAGGCCTTCCGATCGAACCATGGCGGTCTCGGCTCTGCTGTCGCGGTGATCCTGTTCATCATCATCGTCGTCGTCTCGGTGCTGCAATATCAGCTCCTGCGTGTGCGGGAGCGCTGAGATGCCCGGCAAGACAATCGGCAACGCGCTGCTTCTGATCCTCACGCTGGTGATCGCCTGCACCTGGGCTTTCCCGATCTATTGGGCGATCGTGACATCCATCAAGCCGGAACAGGATGTGGTCAACAAGACAACCCTTTTCCCTGACGTCTTCAATTTCTCGGCCTATTACTACGCACTCTTCGAGACGAAGCTTTCGACATGGTATTTGAACTCCATCGTCACCTCGGTGAGCGTGACCGTCGTCGTCATCTTCATCAGCGTCATGTGCGCCTATGCGCTGTCGCAGATCGTCTTTCCCGGCCGCAAGCTTCTCTACGGCATCATCCTGGCAAGTTTCATGGTGCCCTCGCAGGCGCTCGTCATTTCGCAGTTCGTGCTGATGCACAAGCTGAACCTGATCAATACCTGGGGCGGCATCATCCTGCCGCAGCTGATCGTTCCCGTGGTCGTCATCGTCTACAAACAGTTCTTCGATTCCGTGCCGAAGGAACTGCGCGAGGCGGCCAAACTCGATGGCTGCGGCGAATTCCAGATCCTGTTCAAGCTCTATCTGCCGCTGAACTGGGGGATTACCACGGCACTTGCCATCATCACCTACATCATGGCGTGGAACGCTTTCCTGTGGCCGTTCCTCGTGACCAACTCCGACGACATGATGACGATCACGGTTGGCATTACCCAGACGAGAGATGCCTTCGGCGTCAAATATGCGCGCGATATGGCGGTGGCGATCCTTGCCGCCATGCCGGTCGCCGTCGCCTACCTCCTGTTCCAGAAACGCGTAACGCAGGCCCTGATGCTGTCATCGGGCATCAAGGGATAGGTGCATGAGAGATTTGCTTCCGGGCCGAGGTGAGAAGGCCCAGCCGGTCCGCGAGAGCTCTCCCGAGGCGCGGACCGGCGTCACGAAAAAGAGCGGCGACATCGGACATGACGCCGTGATATCAGCTGAAACCAGCAAGAAAGACTGGAGAACCAGTATTAAAGTATGGAGACGAAACTTCTAACCGTCGATCCGATGAGGGACGTTGACGTCGTCCAGGCTCTCGGCTCTCCGACGCGTATCGAAATCCTCAACCTGCTGCGCCAGAAGGGGCCGCTGAATGTCAACGACATTGCGGCGCAGATGCGCTTGCCGCAATCGACGACGGCAACCAATCTGAAGTCGCTCGAGCAGGCCGGCCTCATCCAGACCCAGACGATGAAGGCGACGAAGGGAAATCAGAAGGTCTGCTCCAGCATCTACGATGAAATCCTGATCCGCTTCGATACCAACGGCACCAAGGCGAGCGAGGATGTGGTCACCGTCAGCATGCCGATCGGCCTCTTCACCGAATTCGACGTGGGCGCCCCCTGCGGCCTCTGTTCGGTCAATAACGTCATCGGCATGCTCGACGTGCAGGAGGTTTTCCTCGATCCGCAGCGCATGCAGGCGGCATTGCTCTGGTTTACCCGGGGTTACGTCGAATACAAGTTTCCCAACAACGCCAAGGTCTCCGGCAAGAAGATCCGCAAGGTGGAATTCTCGGCCGAACTGAGCTCCGAGACGCCGGCCACGAATGCCAACTGGCCCTCCGACATTTCGATCTGGGTCAACGGCATCAAGGCCGGGCACTGGACCTCACCCGGCGATTTCGGCGACCGCCGCGGCATGTATTCGCCCTCCTGGTGGAAGCTGTCCGGCTCGCAATACGGCAAGCTCAAGACGTGGACGATCGACGAGACCGGAACCTGGATCGATGGCGCCATGGTTTCGACCCAGACCATCGCCTCTCTGCGCATACCCGATCACCACTCAATCCGCTTTCGCATCGGCATCGACGAAAAGGCAGACAATCCAGGTGGGATGAACCTCTTCGGCAAGGGGTTTGGTGATTTCGACCAGGATCTGGTCATGTCGATCTATTTCTGACGTACGATAAACGCACGACGATTGCCGCAACGGTTGCGGCGCAGTGGAACAGCCTGTCTACGTTCTCGATGGCTGCTTTTAACCTCTTTTTTAACCGACCTACACTTTATTCGTGAATGCGATGCAGGTTATCTCGACGCCCGCGAGACCACTCCCGAAAGGGACGAGGAAATCCGCCGGAGCTTGCGCAGCCGATCTCAGTGGCCCGTGATTTAAAGAGGAAATAAATTGAGTATTTCAAGCGATAGAATTTCCTGGGAAGAGATGATTGAGGCCAAGGCTTTCATTGATCTGGCCAGGATCACACCCCAGCCCTTTAAAGACAGCGTCGAGTTTGCCTGCATGCCGGTGGGTACCGGCTGCGCCATTTCGCTGCCCACGGCTCCTGCCGTTGGGCTCAACCGCATTTTTGCTTTAAATGACAGGGACGAACTCAATCTCGCATTCGAATGGATGAAGACCAAAACAGGCAGGCGGCATGTCCAGATCCGCGAAACCTTTGCCGCCAATGCGCTGCGTGGCTGGATACTGGATCACGGACTGGTCGAGAACGGTGCCTGGATGAAACTCACGCGGCCTGCCCCATCCGCTCCGCTTGCAATCGAAGGACCTGTGCACACGCGCTTGGCCGGTATCGATGACGCGCCGATTTTCGGCAGGCTGATGTGCACAGGCTTTGGTTTTCCGACGGAGCTTGAGCCATTGTGGTCATGCCTGGTCGGCAAGAAAGGCTGGGCCTGCTTCATTGCGGAATTGGAGGGAACGGCGATCGGAACCGGGGCGATGTTCGTGGAGGACGGATGCGCATGGCTGGGAGGCGGAACGACACTTGGTGAGTACCGGAACCGCGGCGCGCAAAAGGCGTTGATCAACGCTCGATTGAACGAGGGTCTCGCGCAGGGCGTTTCTCTCTTTGCCGTGGAGACGGCCGAACCTCAGGAAGATCAGCCGAACATCTCCTTCGCCAACCTGAAGAAGGCAGGCTTCAAGCCATCCTATATCCGCAAAAACTATCTCCTGCCGAACTAAGCTCTTCCCATCGGTGCGGATTGCCGCACCGATGCCATATGCCGTGACTAGATCGGAACAGGCTCGTGAAGCGGCCGCACCGGAGAAGGAAACGAGATGCAGTTGAACGGCGAATTGAACCCGAACGATCCCGAATTCTTTGAACTTCTCACTGGGAGCTTCCGGCGCCTTGTCGGCCGAGATCTTCTCCCGAGGGATCGGGGACCCGAGTGGCTCTACGGCGATGCCCCGTTTGTGGTCCTTGCCCACAATTCCGCGCCCGATCCCGTCTTTGTCTATGCCAATGGTGCAGCACAGAGGCGGTTCGGGTACAGCTGGAGCGAGTTCGTAAAGCTGCAATCCCGGTTGTCCGCTGGCCCAAGCGAGCGGTCAGAGCGTCAGGCGTTGCTCGATGCAGTGGCACGAAACGGGTTTATGGCGGGTTATCGTGGCTTGCGGGTGACGAAGTCGGGGAGCCGGTTCTGGATGGAAGACGGAATAGTCTGGCAGCTGCGGAACGCAGAAGGACAGGATTTCGGTCAGGCGGCGACATTCTCGCAGTGGGTTGAGATAACGCCCTCCTAAATCATCAATGGCGTTTGGCAATCATGCCGCGCTTCCCCGAACGAGTTGCGTTGATCTCCCGCTCAGCTGAGAAACGGCCCTAAGCAAGCGGCATGCCGGATCAACCCGTCAGCGCCAGCCAATCGCCGATCGTTTTTCCGTAACTCCGCGTGGAGCGGACGGCCGGCGCCGGCCGCTGTTGGGTTGCCACCGCCCTTCGGATTTCACGCGGGCTCAGCCCGAATTCATGGATGAAGGCGCGCGTAAAATTGGCGGCGACCTCGAAACCTGCGGCTTCTGCGATTTCTGAAATCGGCCTGTGGTCGGCCGGAATGCTGAGATCCGCATAGGCCTGCAGCAATCGCCGCCGGCGAATATAATTGAGCACGCCTCCGTTCGCCTCGAACAGCTGGTAAAGCCGCGTACGAGAAATCCCCAACGCGCGGCACATCATGTCCGGTGTCAAGTTTTCCGAATGGAGATTGACGTGAATGTAGCGGTGCGCCCGCTCCATCAGTCCCAGGTTGGTCTGGTTTTGACCGGTATCCGTCCTTGTCGACGATGCCGCGCCCGCAACGACCATATCGCCGATGGTTTGGATGATCCGGGGCACTTCCTCTGTCGTCAGATTGCCGAGGTTCGTTTCGAGGCCCGTGAGATAGCCCGTGAGCAACTCGGCGAGGCTGCCCGAGAGAACCGTGTTGCCGGCGCTCTGGAGAAGGCTCGCATCGCGAGCCAGCAGCTCATAGGGCAGGAACACGAGCAAAGCTTCGGTGTCGGTCATCCGTCCGCGATAGGGGCTGCCGAGAGACATGAAAAATATCTCGCCGGCGCCGGTCTCGGTGACACGACGGTTGACCTCGGTCCAGGCCTGGCCGCTGCGCAGCAGGCCGACGTTCCAATGGTCGATGGGGCTTGATCGAAGCACGGCCTGATCGCGGATATATCTGTGGGCCTGCGCGCGCTGCTGGACGATGAGGATATCGCCGAGATGCCAGCCGATCTGCTCCGCGAGGAACCCGTCTTCCGGTGATTTTCCCTGCGGCAGATGAACATCCACGAGCGGCGCCATATGTGCCCGCCAGGCCGGGAATTGTTCTGCCGGTGGCAGGTCCTGCGTCGAGAACCGCAGCGGCACGAGGGCAGGGGAGGCATGGGGCGGGCGTTCCCGGCGCATGGCCGGTTCACGCGGCCAGCGCCGCCGCTCCATATGCGCCGGCCGTTCCTGTTCTGGAGGAGGATCATCGTCGGATTCAGCCCCTGTAGCCATCCAATTCCTCCAGCGTATGACCCGACGCGAGCCATGGAAACCGAGAAAAGCAATTGTTTTGCGGCTGAAATCTCCGCAGAACCCGCCTTAAAAAGCGGAGGTGCCCGAAGCCACCTCCATAAGTTGTTTATCATACTCCTTTTCGCTCAGAAATGTACGGAGCGATAATTTCCAGGATGTGAGGATAACGACAATTGCCTCCCTTGGCTGTATCTAAATAAACGACGGTTCGTTCCAGAGGAAAAGCCGGGCTAATAGAATATTCTCCTGATCGAACGACGTAGTTGTTCGGAATGGAGAAGTAAAAAACAAAAATTCTACAGAACAAATCTGAAAACACGGGAGGTAGTCGTGAACTATCTTGGTAAAATTCGTGCGCGCTCTGCGCAAGCGTCGGCTCGTGACGCAAATTATTCATCGAGAAAATCTTGTGCGCCTAAGAGAGTTCTTGTCACCGGCGGTGCAGGTTTCCTCGGATCACATCTGTGCGAGACCCTTTTGGCCGCCGGACACAAGGTGATCTGCCTCGACAATTTTTCCACCGGCATGAGGCGCAATATCGCCCATCTGAAGCGCGTTGATCGCTTCAATGTCGTCGCCCACGATATCGTCCACCCGCTCGATCTGGAAGTCGACGAGATCTATAACCTCGCCTGCCCGGCATCGCCCCCGCATTATCAGGCTGATCCGGTCCATACGACAAAGACCTGCGTGCTGGGCTCCCTCAACCTTCTGGAGCTGGCCGCGCGCACCGGCGCACGCATCCTCCAGGCATCCACCTCCGAAGTCTACGGCGACCCGAGCGTCCACCCGCAAGTCGAAAGCTACTGGGGCAACGTCAATTCGTTCGGGCCGCGCGCCTGCTATGACGAGGGCAAGCGGTGCGCGGAGACGCTGTTCTTCGACTTCCACAACACGCACGGCGTCGAGATCAAGATCATCCGCATCTTCAACACCTACGGCCCGCGGATGCGTCCGGACGACGGCCGCGTCGTCTCGAATTTCATCGTTCAGGCCCTGACGGGGCAAGACATCACCATATATGGCGACGGTTCGCAGACCCGCTCGTTCTGTTTCGTCGATGATCTCATTGGCGGCATCGTGCGCATGATGGCCTCGCCGGCGTCGCTGACGGGGCCGGTCAATCTCGGCAATCCCGGCGAATTCACGATCCGGGAGTTGGCCGAGCAGGTGATCGGATTGACCGGCTCCCGGTCGCAAATCATCCATCTCCCTCTGCCGGTTGACGATCCCCGTCAGCGTCGCCCCGATATTTCGCTTGCCATGCAGGAACTCGACTGGCGGCCGAAGATGGCCTTGTCGAGCGGCCTGCGTCAGACGATAGACTATTTCGATGGCCTTCTCACCCGTTCGGCACGAGAACTGGAGGCGGTCTGATGGATGCGCCCCGGGTCCTTGTTACGGGCGGTGCCGGCTATATCGGCAGCCACACCGCCAAGCTCCTCCGCTCGGAAGGGATTGAGCCTGTCGTCTACGACAATCTCACGACCGGAAACCGTTCGTCCGTGCGCTGGGGCCCTTTCGTCGAAGGTGACGTCCTCGACTCGCCAAGCCTGATCGAGGTCATCGAGAAATATGCTCCCCATGCCGTCATCCACTTTGCCGCCTCGGCCTACGTGGGCGAGTCCGTGCAAAACCCGGCAAAATATTACAACAACAATGTCTGCGGTACATTGTCGCTTATCGATGCCTGCCGGCAGACGGGGCTTCAGAACGTCATCTTCTCATCGAGTTGTGCCGTCTATGGCGTCCCCTCTGTGCTGCCGATCGACGAGACGATGCCAAAGGCGCCGATCAATCCCTACGGCATGACGAAGCTGATCGGCGAGCATATGCTCGCCGATTATGCGGCGGCCTTCGGCCTGCGTTATGTTGCCCTGCGTTACTTCAATGCCTGTGGAGCCGATCCGGACGGCGAGCTTGGCGAGTGGCACGTTCCGGAAACCCATCTCATTCCGCGGGCGCTGCTGGCCGCGGCCGGCCGGATTCCGCACCTGGAGATATTTGGCGACGACTACGACACCCCTGACGGGACCTGCATAAGGGACTATATTCACGTCGCAGATCTCGCGCGTGCCCATGTTCAGGCCTTCACCCATCTCGCCAATGGCGGATCAAACCTCGCTGTCAACCTAGGCACCGGGCGAGGGTTTTCCATTGGGGAAGTGCTGCGCGTGATCGAGGAAACGACCGGGTGCGAAGTCCCGGTCGTCATCCATCCGCGCCGGCCTGGCGATCCGCCCAGCCTTTACGCCGACGCCAGCCTGGCCCGCGAGACGCTCTGCTTCCAGCCTCGATATTCCGACCTGGAAACCATCGTGAGGACGGCGGCTCCGTTCTTCGGACTGGAGGCGCGCGTGACCGAACCCGCGATCACCCAAGCGACGCATGCTCCGGAACCCTGCCCGGAGCTGCTTCTTGTCCCGGTTCTGACCGGATATCGGCGGGCCGAATATCTGTTCTTGGCGGCCGTATGGGCCTGCGCCTTCGCCTATTTCTGGATCTGGTGGCTGGAGCCGCGCCATCACGTCGATGCTTTCGGCACAATTACGGTGAGCCTCGTTCTTGCCTGGGTTACCGCTCTGCCGGCCTATTTCATCGTCGTCTTCTATCGGGCGGCAAGACCGAACGGTCCCTTGCGCTTACCGGCCGGCAGCCGAGTGGCCATGGTCGTGACCAAGGCGCCGTCGGAACCCTTCTCGGTCGTCAGTGAAACCCTGCTGGCAATGCTTGCCCAGGATGTGGAACACGACACCTGGCTTGCCGACGAAGACCCTTCCCCCGAGACCCTCGACTGGTGCTCCAGGCACGGGGTCTTCGTCTCGACCCGCAAGGGGCGATCCGATTACCATCGGACGTCGTGGCCCAGACGCACGCGGTGCAAGGAAGGCAACCTCGCCTTCTTCTACGACCACTACGGCTACAGCCGCTACGATTTCGTGGCGCAACTCGATGCGGATCATGTTCCCGCGCCCGACTATCTCTTCCACATGCTGCGTCCGTTCGCCGATCCAAAGGTCGGCTATGTCTCGGCCCCCAGCATTTGCGACAAGAACGCTTCCGAAAGCTGGTCGGCACGGGGAAGGCTCTATGCCGAAGCCAGCATGCATGGCTCGCTCCAAGCCGGTTACAGTGACGGCCTGGCGCCGCTGTGCATAGGGTCGCACTACGCGGTGCGTACCGTCGCCCTCAAACAGATCGGCGGCCTTGGCCCGGAGTTGGCTGAAGACCATTCGACGACATTGATGATGAATGCCGGCGGCTGGCGGGGTGTGCATGCGCTGGATGCCATCGCCCATGGTGACGGCCCCAGAACCTTCAGCGATCTCGTGACGCAGGAATTCCAGTGGTCGCGCAGCCTGGTCATGCTGCTGTTGCGGTACTCGCCGAGCCTCGTCGGCCGGCTGCCGCCCCGGCTCAGGTTCCAGTTCCTCTTTTCGCAACTCTGGTATCCCCTGTTTGCGTTTTTCATGTTGCTCATGTTTGCGATGCCGATCATCGCGCTCGTGCGCGGCCAGAACTTCGTGACGGTGACCTATCTCGATTTCCTCGCGCATTTCGCGCCGCTTTCTATCGCGCTCGTGGTGATGGCTTATCGCTGGCGCGCCAGCAGCTCGTTTCGTCCCCACGATGCCAAGATCCTGAGCTGGGAATGCATGCTCTTTCTCTTCGCGCGCTGGCCCTGGGCGCTCGCCGGCACCCTGGCTGCGGTGCACGATTTTCTGACGGGCTCCTTCGTCGATTTCCGCGTCACGCCAAAAGGGCGGTCCGAAGTCGATCCGCTGCCGGTGCGAGTCCTGGCGCCCTACGCTGCGCTGGCGCTCATGGCGGTATTGCCCGCCTTGGCGATCGGCGATGCCGGCGCCTCCAAGGGGAGCTACTTCTTTACCGTCCTGAACGCGGCAATCTACTGCGCGCTGCTGCTGGTCATCGTCGGGCGCCATTCGAAGGAAAATAAGATTGCGGCGGCCCCGCGTTTCTACCGTCCGGCAATGGCGACCTTGCTTCTTGCGCTCGTCGCGCTGCCGGGGGCTGCAACCATCATGCGCGGAAAGGATGCGACCGAGGCACTCGCCTGGGGCAGCGGCCGTCTTCAGCTGTTCGAAGAACGCTACGCCGTCTCCGGTGCAGGCCGGGGCGGAACCGCCCTGCGCACGATCTTCTTCAAACCACGATGGATCTCCGATCCGGAGGAAATCCAACTGAGAACGGATGCCGCTCACCCGGATTTGCGGCCGAGCCTAGAGGAAGTACACAATGTATAGCCCATCCAAAATAGCCCTGTTGTCATTCACCGGCCTGTTGCTGTCGGGAGTTGCGGTCCTACCGACCGCTCCGGGCAGCTTTGCCGAAGGGCACCCGCTTGCCATGACGACATCGTCCATCGCGCCGCCGACCAAGATGCCGGTCGTCACGAAGGAGTCGATCACGTTCGGCGCCTATGATCCGCACGGAGATTTCGGCGCCTCGCCCGATTCGAAGATCGAACACCTCTTCCTGCCCTGGGAAGACGTCGATCTGCGCACGCTCGCCCTCGCCGATGATTATGCGCGAGCGCATGGCCGCACCCTGCTGATCTCGGTCGAGCCCTGGACCTGGTCACCCGATTGGCGCCAGACCTCGCAAGAACTGCTGCACAGCATCCTGGACGGTTCGCGCGATGCGAACATGGCCGCCGTCTGCTCGACTGCTGCCAAGTTGAAAAGTCCAGTCATCATTCGCTGGGGACAGGAAATGGACGAAACCGACAACCAGTTCTCCTGGTCGCATTGGCATGGCGCCGATTATGCCAAGGCCTATCGTCGAATGGTGGAGGTCTGCAAAGTTCACCTGAAGACGGCCAAATACATGTGGTCACCGAAGGGCAATGAGGGGCTTCAAGCCTTTTATCCCGGCAACGATGTCGTCGATCTCATCGGGCTCTCGGTCTTTGGCCTGCAGCAATACGACAGGGACAAGACCGGCCATGACCAGACGTTTGCAGAGCACCTTGCGCCCGGATACGCCCGTGTCGCTGGTTACGGCAAGCCCATCATGGTTGCGGAACTCGGCTACGAAGGCGACGATTCATACGTGCGAAACTGGGCTGAGAGCGTAGCGAAACGCCATCCCCAGTTCCCGGCCCTGAGCGCCGTTATCTACTTCAACGACCGTGAAGTCTATCCGTGGCCGGACGGCTATGGCCGCCCCGACTGGCGGGTCGTCCGCGAAAGCATCAATTGAACAAGAAGGAACCTGAACATGTCCATGCTTCAAAAAACGCTCCTGGCCGTGGCCCTGACCGGCGGTATCGCCACGGCCGCGTCCGCTGCGGGAACCAATGAGCCTGCGGGGATCGAGACCGCAAAGCCGATGAGCAGCGCGGAAATCTATCAGCTCTACAACCAGAATTCCTGGATGTGGAAAGCCGGCGCCGGCTACTTCTCCACAAAGGCGCGCCGCTTTACCGCCTGGTCGCGGGAAAACGGCTCGCCGTCCTTCGGCGTGGGCCGCTGGTTCATCACGGAGCGGGGTAAACTCTGCTTCAACGCCGACTGGCACGCCAAGACCGGAACGGCGACGGCAATCACCTGCTTCAGCCACCGCAAGAAGGGCGGCCTGATCTATCAAAAACGCGAACCGGACGGTCAATGGTACGTTTTCAAGAGCGCACCGGCACAAGCAACCGACGAATTCGCAAAGCTTCGCTACGGCGACTACGTGAGCTCTCAATTGGGGAGAATTGAGACGAGCGCCAGTAGGACCAAATAAAGGCGAAGCAAGGGGTTGCGCGCGGCCGAGGCGCCATCTGTGTCCTTGCCTGGGAGCCGATGCCTGCGCGCAACCCTTTTCATAAAGGATCGCGAAGCGCCTTCAAAATCAAAGAGGCGGCGAACGGACGCCCGGCGCCTCTTTTGTCGTGGCCGGACCATCGGGTGTCCCGTCGACTGTTCCGATTAATGTCGCGACAGTGTTCAATTGAGAAAGAGCCATGGCACCGCAGGCAGAGTCTGGAAGGGCGCAACAGGTGCTCTGGAGCCTACATCTCTATTTATCCAATCCACTGGACGGCGTCGCGACGAGTTCGAATCCTTTCAGGAGTTGGAGTGTATAGAGCGCACCCAGGCCGAGCGGGCATCTGTCGGCGTCGAAAGTTTCGGCAACTATGCGCTTTCATGCCTGGCATAGAGGGCGGCTTAGCAGCTTCCTGAAAGCAGATCTTGTTGGAGGTCGTCGTTGCGCCGGCACTGGCTATTGCTCATACTCTGTGCAAATGGCGCCAACAGCTTCAGGATCGGACATTAATCACCCGTCATTGTACGACACCGGCCTTGCGTAGCCCCTGCATGACAAGCTCGAAATCGGCGGGGTTCTTGAAGGGCAAGACTTTGCGCCGGTATTCCAAGGAGTAGTCGGGATTGACGCGCAGCACCTCTTGCCACATCGCGCAAGCCTCTTCGAAACGGCCGAGGTGCCCGTAACAGGCAGCCAGAAGCGCGCGCGAGACATCGGTGACGGGGTTTCGGCTCACGCGCTGCAGCAATAGTTCGACGGCCTCTTCGTACCTTCCCAGTTGAAACAAGGCCCAGGCCTGAAAGTGAAGAACGATATCCGGAAAGTACGGGTTCAGGACCCTCGCCCGATCGAAATAGCCGAGTGCCTCCTCGGATCTGCCTGAATAGACAAGTGCCTCGCCGAGGCTGACATGCCCTTCGGCGAAGTTCGGATTGAGGACTATCGCACGCTCGGCCTCGCTGATGGCTCCATCGTGCTGTCGCAAGTAAAGATTGACCAGACTTAGCGACCAGTGCGCCACGGGATCGCTATTATCCCGCGCTACCGCCAGCGTCGCAGCCTCTTCGGCTTGCTCAATCGAGCGCTGCGGCAACGCGCTCCACCGGTTCAGGTAGTCGAGCCCGTGGGTAAGGGCGAGGAAGGCGTGCGCCGAGGCGAAGTTCGGGTCCAGTTCGACGGCACGTTGCAAAAGGTCGCGGGCGTCGCTGTTCGTTTGCTTCGTCAGCCGGTGCCACAGCTCCCGGCCACGCAAGAAGCAGTCATACGCCTCGGGGTGCCGGGTCTGCCCCGGTGCAAGCCTTTGCCGATCGCCCTCTGTCAGGTTGACCGCCAGCGCGCCGACGATCTGCTGCGTGACATCGTCCTGAACCGCGAATATGTCGGTGAGGTCGCGATCGAACCGCTCCGCCCACAAATGCCCGCCGGTGGTCGCGTCGATGAGCTGCGCGGTGATGCGTACCCTGTTCCCCGATTTGCGTACGCTGCCTTCAAGTACATGCCGCACGCCGAGCTTTGTGCCCACCTCCTGCACATGGACGTTCTTGCCCTTGAAAGTGAACGACGAATTGCGAGCGATGACGAAGAGCTGCGACAGCTTCGATAGCGCCGTGATGATGTCTTCCGAAATGCCGTCGGCGAAGTAGTCCTGTTCGGCGTCACCGCTCATGTTGGCGAAGGGCAGGACGGCGATCGACAACTTCGGCGACGCTGCCGTCGCCGGTTGGCTCGTCGCGGTTTCCGGGGTCGCGGCTAACTTGGTCCCTGCGCTGCCGACTTGCAGCGAATAGACCCGGATGGGCTCGGCAATGTTCTTGAGCTGTGTGCTGCCGAGATCGCTGACCGAGAGGTCGAGCCTTGCCTTGACTTGGCGATAGGCATCCTCGGACAGGCAGATCGCGCCCGCTGCGGCGACGCCCTCTAATCGCGAGGCGATGTTGACGCCGTCGCCCATCAGATCGCCGTCGCTTTCCTCGACGACATCGCCCAAATGGATACCGATCCGGAACTCGATGCGACGGTCCTGCGGGACGCCGTCATTGCGCTCCACCATACCGTTCTGCACCTCGATGGCGCAGCGCACGGCGTCCACCACGCTGCGGAACTCGACCAGCGCACCATCGCCGGTGCGCTTCACCACCCGGCCATGGTGCACGGCGATCGTCGGATCGATGAGATCGCTGCGCAGTGTCCGCAACCTCGCCAGGGTGAGGTCCTCGTCGGCGCCGGCAAGACGGCTGTAACCCACCACGTCCGCGGCAAGGATTGCAACCAGCTTTCGGTTCTCGCTCATGGCGCTGTCTCCTAACTCCCACGATAGCAGGGAGACAGGGGGCAAGAAAGAAGTTTAGCCGCTGCTCAGAGCGATCTTGGTTGAGATCGAGTAGGCCATGGCTCATGTGGACGCAGCCGAGGTTGTAGCCCACGCAATGACAGTTCTGTCGGGCTCCCGGCCGTCCGAAGCCCACTGAGGGTCAGGTCACGACGATGTCCGCGTCCACCCGTATGTCCGCTCTTTGAAGATCCGCACCTGAAGTTGCCAGTGCGCTTCCGGCCCCCAATCAGTCATTCCAGGCAGGCCAAGTTCTTGGCTCGCCTAAGGAATCTGTTACAGAGGAAATTTGAAATGACAGGGTCATTGGTTCCAATCCCTTCAAGGCGTCCCGTTAGATATTGCTTCATTGCAAATGATACCTTATATGTAGGTACGTTCCTACAATGGAGGCGTCCTATGAGCATCACGAGTTTATCTAGCCGGGAGTTGAACCACGATGTCAGCAGGGCAAAGAAGGCTGCCAAAAACGGACCTGTCGTTATCACAGATCGCGGGAAGCCGTCCCATGTATTGATGACCTACAGCGAGTTCGAGCGCCTGACTGGCAAGCGCCGCAATCTGGTCGATGCTCTTTCAATGCCTGGTTTGTCGTCCATTGATTTCGCTCTACCTCGAGCCGAAGTCGCGCCTCGCCGGGTCGATCTGTCTTGAAGTATCTGCTGGATACAAATGTCGTCTCAGAGTTGCGCAAAGTTGGCGACGGTAAAGCCGATCCGAATGTGACGAAGTGGGTCGGTGCGCAAGACTCCAACGACCTGTTCATTTCCGCGATTACGATCCTAGAACTTGAGCGCGGGATATTAGGCATCCAGCGTCGCGACGCTGACCAGGGTTCTCGCTTGCGGCGATGGATGGATAGCCGGGTTCGCCCTGAATTCGCTGAGCGAGTTCTGCCAATCGATGACGCGATAGCTACGCGTTGTGCCCACCTACATATTCCAGACCGCCGCAACGAGGCTGATGCTTTGATAGCGGCTACCGCGCTGGTTCATGGCTTAACTGTGGTCACACGGAATGTTCAGGATTTCGACGGTACAAACTTGATCATAATCGACCCATGGCTAGACTGAAATCGGCGCGGGCGCATACGAGGGGACGCGCCTTTCGCAAAATTCTAAGATTTCTTCAGACTTGTGCTGGATTTAACGGGTGGCGGTTCGTATCCGTCCAATAGTGCCTGGGTGGACTGGCGTCGCCGATCAGTCACCCGGTGACGCGCCGCAGATATGTCGGCCGCCGGCTGCTTGGACGCATGGATGACGCCAAAATACGCAGGCTCCGCTGGCGTGCGCATCGCCGTCAGCCAGCTGTCGTCAATTGCGCAGCCAAGCGCATTGCCAATGCCGCCAGCGTCAAGCTCGGATTCGCCGCAGGAGAAGCGGGGAACACGGAATTGTCGCAGGCGTAGAGATTGTCGTAGCCCTCGAATTTCAGGTCGGCATCGACGACGCCGGTCCCGTTGCCGGACATCCTCAATGTCCCAACCTCGTGAGCGACCCCGCCGAGGTCTGCAAACTGCAAAGCCAGGCTGTTTTCGCCGAGAATAGGTTGCGCCCCGATGGTCGCGAATAGCTGGGCGGCGAGGGCATCTTGCTCGGCGAGATCTGCAGCACTCGGCATGCTTCGTGCGAATGCGAGGCCCACGGGATCCGCCGGATTGCCCGTTATCGCCACAGCATTGCCTTCGTTCAAGGCCGAATAGTTCATGAAAACAAGTTCGCAGAGCATCCAGTCGGCGCGTGCTGCGCGTTCGCGGGCCAGGTTTTCAGGGTCGATATATCGACCTTGGTTGAAGTCGCTTCCGAGTTCAACCACGATGTCGAATGCGTGAGAACCGTCCGCCGCAGTCGGGTGCCGCAATATCACCTTGGCGGAATCGATCGCATTGGACTGCGGGGCGCCGGGAGGAAGCGTGAAATGGCGATAGCGGATCGTGTGATCCGTGATGCCCTTTCCAATCTTACCAGATGGGTCGACGAGGCCGCTCTGGAGCGCAATCTTGGCAGACTCAATTGTGCCTGCCGCCAGAACCACTTTCTTGGCTTTGAACGTGCGCGCCTTTTGGCCGAGCAGATCCCAGCCTTCGACACCGACGGCGCGTCGCTGAGCAGCTGTATCCTTCACGACCCTCCACACTGCGAAATTGAGATTGACGGTTGGCTTGGCTTGGGCCGCGGCAAGCCCGTCCAAAAGGCGGTCCTCCATCAGCAGGTCGGCCGTGGAGAAGAAGCCTGCCGGAATGGACCAGCGGGTGGCGCCTCGATACTGCACGGCCATGGGAGCGTCTTCTGCAGCATAGCCTGGTAGCGTGTTCTGCAGAAACGCTCTAGTGGCGGCCTGATAGTTCGAGGGGGCGGGCGGCACGACATTCATCACCCTCTCTGCGGCCGGATATCCAGGCCCGAGCAGATAGTCTCTGACCGCCGCCGGCCACGCCGCCAGCTCATAGCCTACCTGGCGCGGAATTAATCCGCCCCAAAAAACGGAGCGACCTCCGAGATTAAACGCTTGCGCGCCGGCAAACTCCGATCCTGGTCCGTTGACAAAGTTCTTGACCTTGAAGTCCGGCCAAAGCGACCAGACATGCTTGTCGAATTGCCCGATCCTCAGTCGCCGCGGCAGGTTTCCGATATGGGTCGGAAACAGAAATGAACCTGCTTCCAGGACCAATACGTCCGCGCCTCCTTCGGCCAATCGTGAAGCGAGCAGCCCGCCGCCCATTCCCGACCCCACGACGATCACGTCGTATTCGTGATTGGGATCAAGGTTGCGGACGAAGAAACGTTGCGCGACGAGCCCGTTTTCCGTGACCAGGGCTTCAACGGGCTGAAAGGCGATTTGCGGTGCCACGTAGTCATGCACACCAGCCAGATCAGCTCGTGCGAGAAAAAGATTCTGCCCGAGCATCCAGCGCGCCGGCGTCAGCACGAATTTGAATTCGATCCCGTTCGGGAACGCAGCCTCGTCAAGGTCGAAGGTCCATGCGCCGCCCTTGAAAACGCCACCTCGTTCCAAGTCCCAGTTTGGCGCCCAGCGGAGGGTAACGGTTTGTCCAGGAGCGTACTGCTCGGTCATGAACCGGATCGTGAACATGGACTGCTCCTGTGGTTATGCGTGCATGTCAGATCCTGAATTCTGAAGATGAGCAGGGCTGCGCTTATATCAGCCCAGCTGCTTTTTCGCTTTCTCGATCTGTTTCGGAGCGATCTTTTGCATGACCGGGCCGCAATAAGGGGGCTTGTCGGTAAAACAGATCCTCTCGATGCAGATATGGTCGATAGCGACGCCGTTGGGCTGACCTTTCGCGTCGTAGGTTAGCGCCGAGGTGCGTGGACATGCAAATCACCGGCACCTCGACGATGGTCTGACTCTGATAGTCGCTTAGATGATTGTCCGAGCCGCCAGTGAGAACTGAGGCGGCATCTGCGCTTTCTGTCGAAAATGACTGAACGGCTGCATTAAGCGGATCGGCGTACCGTTTATCTCGGTCAGGGAGCCGCTCCAGGCTTGTTGATAAAGGCGTGCGAGATCATCGATATCGGTGGTTGTCAGGACACTCTGAGGCCCATAATTCATAATGGAGAGAGGATCATGAGTACCGAAGATTTCGCTCGCGGAGCCCGTTTCTGACACTTTCGCAAAGAAATGGCGCAGTCCGAACACGTGACCGAGCTCGTGCGCGAGGGTCTCGGTTTGCTCTTTGCGCACTTGCTCGAACATTTTCGGAAAGAGTACGAGCTCGTGTTGTCCGGCATCCGGGAAGAAGGCGCGCGCCAGGGTGCAGCCTAAGGAGCTACAATTATCCTGTGACTTGACGACGAACTCGAAATCCCAAGGTTCGGAAGTTTCTGAGAATTTGATCGGAACGGCCTTTCCCCATTTGATCAGCGTCTCACCAAACAGCGTCCGTAGATAAGATTTGACTGCGTCGGGATCAGCGAACTGTCTTAGAGACGCCTCCTGAAACCTCCAATTCAAGGTCACATTGATGTCCCACAGCGGGATGAATCCGTTGGTGGCGTCGACAACGATTTCGGTGATCGACCGGTTGTTGGGCAAGGCAAATCCCACGCCATCAGTCTCGCAGCACGCGCCACCGTGATAGACGTGCGTGACTTCTTTCAAAACGGACTTAAGTTGCGTGTCTGACTTCAGTATGAATATGTCAGCGCTGCCCTTTTTTTTGACTACCATTTTGGCCTCCCCCTGCCAGTGCTCGTATTCCTTCGAGCCACTTTTCTCACGCTATGGCGCGGTTTTATCCTGCTGTGAAATGCAAGTTAAGCGCGCATTATAGCAAATCAGTATCAAAATTAAAGTATAAAGTTGAACCGTTGCCGAACAGGTTTTGAATGCTCGTGAAATATAGTAGAAACGCCTTTGAAGTTTTCAGCCTCAATCGATTTTATGCGGTTGGAGTTCTTGCATCATTCGTAAAAGGTCTCGGGGCGGGAACGCGTCATTGAGAGCGACCTAGAACGTGCAATGCGAACAACGCCATCGGCGACTAACAGGACCTGGTCGCCAATGTCGAGGAATTGTCCGCTGGATCAGGCCCCAGCATACGTGATTTCACTGGACGGCGGCGGCACTCATCGGTTACTCTACCTATAGGGGAATTCAATATAATCATTCGCGTGTGTGCACTGTACGCTGCGTTGACAAGGTGGGGTATTCGTCGATGCAAAAGCAATATGTCGTGCTCCCGGCCCACGGTTTTCGGTCCCCGGCTCTGGCGCAAGCGGCCGCCTTGCGAGCAACAATTCCGCTGGTCGCCCGGGGCGCCGGTGGGCTCGCCACGGCACGGGCCGTTGCGGCTGACGTCAATGTAATCGACTCGGTCAGCGTCGATGGCCCGAAACTGGTCGAAATGTCGCCCGAGGCCGAACTCAACCTGCGTCTTCAGGAACCGTCACTGAAGTTCGTCCCGCTCGTCAGATACGAAAAGATGCGCGTGGTCTTCGACATCGAGCGGCAGCCCAGCGACGCGGTTTCGGCTGCCGGTGTACAGGCAGCCGTGCTGAGGGTCGAGGACGACGGGGGCAATCCGGTTGAAAACGCCCGGGTTGTGGCCTTCACCAATTTCCGCAACAGGGCAGGCGACGAAGGCCGCAGCGGTGCCGACGGCAAGGTGGCGCTGCGGATTGCAACCGGCACAACGCTGGAACGGGTCTATGTCTACGGTCCCGCCGGATGGTGGGGATATTTCGAGAAAAGCTTTAGCTTGTCGCAAAATGCGGTGATCCGCCTGCAGGCGATCGATTTGGCCGGGCAATCCCTGGCTTTGCGGCGCTTCCGTACCAACCTTCCCCTGACCGCCGGCGACCAGATCGTCGTTGGCATCGTCGACAGCGGCATCGACCCGCAACAGCCGCTGCTGCCCAACGTATCCGGCGGTGCCAACATGGTGCTCGACGAGACGAGAGACGATCCCGGCCAGATGGCCGACTGGGGGCCGGCCGCTACCGACGGCGAGCATGGAACGCATATAGCGGGCATCGTGGGCGCGCGCCCGACCGCAGCCCTTGATCTCGCCGGCGTCGCCCCGGGCGTGACACTGAGGAGTTACCGGGTCTTTCCCCATACCGGGGGCGGGGCAACCAATTACGACATCATGAACGCCATCGACCGGGCGGTGCAGGACGGCTGCCATATCATCAATCTTAGCCTCGGTGGCGCAAGTGAGGATGAAGCCGTTCGCGCGGCAATCGGCTCGGCGCTCGACAACGGCGTGCTGGTGATTGCCGCCGCCGGCAATGATGGCCGCAAACCTGTCAGCTTTCCGGGAGCCCTGCCGTTTTGTGTGGCCGTCTCGGCAATGGGCTGGTCTGACAGCTTTCCCACGACCTCCTCGGAAGTCGGAGACATCGCCAAACCCTATGGCTCGAACAGTACCTTCCTCGGCGCCTTCTCCAATTTCGGGCCGCAGATCGATCTGACAGGGCCGGGTGTCGGTATCGTCTCCACGTTGCCGGGAGGGCGGTTCGGGCCGATGAACGGAACATCCATGGCAAGCCCCGCTGTGGCCGGATACGCAGCCTTTCTTTTGTCCTCGGAAGCCAGTATATTGGCATTACATGGTGCAGAGCGCAGTACGGCGCTCAGGGACCGCTTGTTTGGCGCTGCGACCCCCTTGGGCTTCGGGCGCGATTACGAAGGCTTTGGACTTCCGAGTTAGGATGATCATGAGCGACATGATGATGCAACAGGTCATATTGCGCAAGGAAAGCGCTTCTGCGCCGTCCTCCAAGGAAGCGGCCGAAAAGCTTGGCCGGGCCGGTGCGACTGTCGTGGACGAACAGGCCTCGTCGCTTCTCGTCGAAGGCGAGGAGGAAACTCTTCGCAATGCCACGGCAGCCCTCAAGGGCTGGAAGACCATTCCGATGAAACGCTATTCCGTGCCGGACACCCGCGAGAAAATCGCTTTATAGCCGGCCGCGACGTCAGCATAGTTTTATGCGCGGATGACGGGCCGTCACGGCCCGACATTCGGCTTTTTGCGCGCTCCAATGCGCGTTATTATAGAATATCTGAGTGGATTGCGATTTAACATTGTAATGCCGCATCCCGCATGTATAATCTAAGCACATCCTAAAACTCTACCAGAATAATGCCTAATCGGGGGAGGACATGATGTTTGTTCGCAAAGATGTTTGGAAGCTACCAAGTGGCGATCAAACGTTACTTTGGTATGGCCGTGCCGTCGAGCGTCTTCAGGGACTGCCATTTTCCGATGTCACGAGCTGGTGGTCGCTTGCCGCCATGCACGGCATCGACGAACCGATCTGGCGCGGTTTCAACATCATCCCGGCTGGCGCAACTTTGCCGGCCGGCCCGGCGCAGACAGCGCTTTGGCGGCAGTGCCAGCATCTGACCTGGTATTTCCTTCCCTGGCACAGAGGTTATCTGCTTGCCTTCGAGCGTATCATCCGCAACGCCATTATCGACCTGGGTGGCCCGAAGGATTGGGCGCTCCCCTACTGGAATTATTCGGCCGATGCGCGCAGTCGCGAATTGCCGCCCGCCTTCGCGACGGACAAGCTTGTCGGCGGTCAGCGCAACTTCCTCTTTGTGGCGCAGCGTTACGGTACGGGGCAAGTACCCCAGGTGCAATCGCCAATCGTGCTAGACCCCCGCGCCGTTACCATCACCGACCCGCTCGCCGAACGGTTTTTCGAAGGCTCGGCCGGTGGCGGTTCGCCAGGCTTCGGGGGCGTCAAGACGCCATTCTGGCATGGCGACGAAAGCAATGACGGCACCTTCGGCGTGCTCGAAACCCAACCCCACGGCCCCGTCCATGTTCTCGTCGGCGGCGGCTTCAAGGGCAACGGCCTCAGTCAGGATCCCCTGGAAATCGGCTGGATGACCAACCCCGACACCGCCGCCCTCGATCCCATCTTCTGGCTGCATCATGCCAATATCGACCGCCTTTGGAATGTCTGGTTGCGCCAGAAGCGCCGTCCGAACGACAGTGCGGATGTGTTTGCCAATCCGATTGACCCGGACTGGCTCGATGGGCCACAGGATCGAGAATTTGCGATGCCTGCCGTCGATGGCACGATCTATAATTTCAAGGCGCAGGACGTCCTCGATACACAATCGCCGTCGCTCAACTATATCTATGATGACGAGCCGGCCGGCGAGGACCTGACGAGCGTGGTGGCCGCTCGCCTCCAGCGGCTCGGAGCAACGCCGCAGGTCGCATTCCAGGTTGCAGGAGCTGTGTCAATGGCGCCACCGAAACAGGCAGAGCTCCTCGGAGCCAATAGCGGGACGATCAAACTTGGCGATGACGTCGTCGAGACAAAAGTGCGGCTGGACAAGGACCAGCAGCAGCGGCTGTCCACCACCTTGTCGATCTCGCCCAGCGTCCAGAAGGAACCGGACAAGGTCTATCTCAACCTTGAGAACGTCAAAAGTCCGACCGACGCCGCGGTGTTTTACGTCTATGTCAACTTGCCCGGCGATGCCGATCCATCCGACGATACCGAGCATCTCGCCGGCACCCTGTCGATGTTCGGTGTCAGCAAGGCAAGCAAGCGGGAAGGGCCGACCGGCGGCAGCGGCATCAATGCCTCCTTCGACATCACCAGGATCATCGATGCCGCTTTTGCCCAAGAGGGACTGGCAGAGGAGATTTCGGTCAAACTCGTCTCGGCCGTGCCGGGGGTGACAAGCGAAGGAATTTCCATCGGGCGTATCAGCGTCTACCGACAGGAGCAGTAAGGTGCGGCCCGTCGTCGTCGTTTGGTGTCTCATCACACGACTTCCCAAGCCGCTTCTCCTCGCCACGCTGTTCGGCTGGATGGTGATGACGGGCAAAGAGGTTTTGCCGGCCATGCCTGACCTCTGCTTTTCCTCGTCCTCGGTGGCAGGCCGCCTGACGACCCAGGTCGATGTCGCCCTCGCAGACAAGGGTTTGTTTTTGACGGCGTTGGCCTGGGTCGCGATGATCCTGGCAATGATGCCGCCTCTGCTCGCCGGGCCATTGCTGCATGTCTGGCGACGCAGTTTCAGCCGCCGCAGGCCAAGAGCTGTCGGTGCGTTTGTGTTGGCCTATCTCCTCGTCTGGATTGCGGCCGGGACCATACTCGTTCCTGCCGCCATCGTGCTGAATGCCTGGAGCCAGACCGTCGCATTGGCACCAATCCTGCCCGCGCTGCTGATTGCCTTCGTCTGGCAGGTGACGCCGAGCAAGCAATGGTTCCTGAACGCCTGCCATGGTAGGCCGCCTCTTGCGGCCTACGGCAATCGGGCCGACCTCGACGTGTTTCGGTTTGGTGTGGCCCGCGGACTGTCATGCGCGGCGACCTGCTGGGCCTTCATGCTGGTGGTCCTCGTCTCCAGCGGCATCGTTCACTGGGCTGTCATGGCCGCCACGATGATCCTTGCTCTTCTCGAGCGAAAACGCGGCCCCCAGCCTGCAACATGGTTCAACGGGGTCCGGCTGTCGGTCTGAACCGGGTGTCGAGGAGGTTTTCCATGATATTGGGCATTCCCGCCTATGACCATGTCGACCTCCTTGGTGTCACGGCGACGCTCCCCACCACTTTCGCACGCCGCGATGGTGCCCCACACGAGCCTATCGACCTGAATAAAGCTGCAGGATTGTGCCAGGGGTCGTGTTTGCAATCTGAAGCGCCTGGACGGCAAGCTGCTGCTGGGTCTGTTGTGCTGCTAGCCTGGCAGATTCTTCCTCCATGTCCGCATCCACCAGACGGCCGATCCCGGATGTCATGCTGGCTTGCAGGTGGCTTACGAAATCCGACTGCATGTCGAGCCGCTTGTTGAGAGAGCCAAGGACACTGCCGCTCGCAGTTGACCGGTGCAGCATGTATTCGATGCCGACAAGATATTCGTCGATCGTGAAGTTCGACGACGTGACATCGACTTCCGCAAGATCGAACTCCAATGCCCATGTGGGATTTGAGCTGACGTTTCCGACCATGACGCGCGCCGTGCGATTTCCCGCGTTGGGATAGACCGTCTGGTCGGCCGAAAAAGTCAGGCGGTTGCCGGAGGTGACTATCGACAGGCCCAGTCCGGCTGTGACGAACCCAATGACAGTCGCAAGATCGGCTGCATTGCTGATAAAGCCATCCGTCGTTCCAAGGGCCGCATCCACCGTCGTCCGGTCGATCGTGAAGGATTGAGGAGCTCCCGGTCCCACCTGTGCGTCAAAGAAAATCTGGGACTTCGGCGAGACGGTGAATGGTTTGGTGAAATCGAAGAAGGCTTCCGGGTACATGTTGTCGTGGTTGGCATTTGGCGGATTTTCGAGGCCCATGGCAAAACCGGCGGGATAGGTGCTTGCGAGATGTGATATGGCGTTGGAGATATCGATGCTGGAGCCTGGATGACCCGAGGTCTCAAGCGAGCCGACTTCAAAGACACCTGGAGCCGTAGGTGAGCCTGTGAACATGGTCTCGTTGGCTGTTGCGGGAACCGAGTTGTCTGCGAAGACCTTCTGCAAGACCTTTCTCATCTCTGCGCCGTCGTGGATCGTGCCATCCGTGGTGCCGAGAGCAACATCTATGACACTCTTGTCGATCCGCAATCCCGCGAAACTGACGCCCGCGGAGTGGGTCCCCGCGTCGACCACCAGATCAAATGTGATGTAGTCTGTTGCACCAAATGTCGCTGGACCAGTGAACAGGTGGCTCTCGTGGCCTTCATGTGCCACGGAATTGATGCCGGTGCTCCGAAACCCACCGATGTCTCCAACACCGCCGATCTCTTTCTGGAGGATGCCGCCTCCTCCAGCGTTCAGCATGCTGGTCGATTTAAGGTTCACCTTGTTTGTTGCAACCGCCACTGCTCCGTTCTCTGATCGGACGAATGACGAGACCACGTCGGTTGTGAGGTCAATCGTTTCCATCAGGTGCGTTGGTGCATTGGTGCTCAGCCAGTTCTGGCCGCTAAAACTCGCCGAGATCACCGTTGTTTCGGCCTGTGCGTTTAGTTGATCGAGCTCATCCTGGATTTTCGATTTGTCGACGCCATTCTCTTTGGCTGCAACCAGTTTGGCTTTGAACTCGCTGAGGATATCGACGATGGACGAGGTTGCGGTATAGGCGGTATTGACTGTGGCCGATCCCAATTCGATGGCGTCAGATACCGCTGAGAAAGCCCTGTTGTCCGACCTCATCGTCGTAGAGATCGCCCAGTAAGCCGCATTGTCGGATGCTTTTTGAACCCTTAGACCCGAGCTGACTTGCTGCTGCGTCTTTTCGAGACCGGCGTTGACGCCGCGTAATGTCTGGCGGGCTGTCATAGCGGACGTGTTGGTCAAAATGCTGGCCATGTTAAAGCCCCGTGAGGATAAGCCAGCCCCCGGACTTAAGCGCGTCCGGCAAACATAGCTGGCGATGTCGGAACATTTAACGGCTAACCACGAGGGTGCCTGCGATCATGGCAGGACCGTCGCCCCCACGAAACCGAACGAAATCAGTGTGCTAGGGCTATTGCCGGGCACTCAAGTAGACCGGCAATTTCGTGAACCTTTTTGCAATGGAGATGGTTAAAAAAAGGTTAGCGTGACTACGCCGGGCGCGAAAAATTCTATTCCTGGTTGCTCGTTTTTTCCAATCCTGTCAGCAGATCCTGGGTGTGGAAGTTGACCCGATCGAACGTCATCTCGACGGAGAGCGGCGGCTTATCCCCCACGTCTCGAATACGTGCTGGCGTCGGCGCGGTCTCTGTGGGTGGCAAGATCCTACCTTATCACTCTTCGTCGCGATGCTTGCCTGTGATCACGCCCCACCATCGAAGCGTCGGAATTGTGGTATCACCGGTGCGACGAATGCCAACTCGGGTTCGAAGCCGGCGTGAAGGTGAACGAATTTCTTTTCGATTTCATGTGCGTCGTGAATGTCATCGAGAGTGAGAATGTTCTTTGCAGGAAGCGCGTGTAGAGCTTTTGCCGATCAGAAACTCCTGCTTGGAAAGCAGCTTGTGTCGGCAGGGACGATCGCAAATAGTGTCATCGCCGGAGGAACATGGCATTAATGCTTTGCTTCGAGGAGGAGCGGGATTGTCGGAGGAGTGACGATGATCAGACACGATGCCGAGCTGTTCGACCGGATGCTCGCGATCTCGCGTGCCTTTGCTGGACATACCGAGACGGGAGCAGCGTTTCGGGCAACGGCAACAGAGATCTTCAAGTTGCTGCCGCATGACCATATCGATGTCGCCGTTCTATTGAACGGCGGGCGGAGCCACATTTGCTACGAGACAGGTTATCAGACAAGCTGGAGCGAACTGGCGCTCAGTCCACCGCCGGTCGAACTTAGCCCGGTGCGGGCGGTGCTCAGAGGCGAGCTGCCATATCTCTTAAGCGATGATGCGCTCGGAGATGAGCGCTTTCATTTCACGGGCGCAATAGACGAGCCGATCTTTACCGCCAAGTTACGCAGCCGCATCGTCGTGCCGATGCGGGCAAGGGGCGAGATCATCGGCGCCCTCAACATCAGCAGGCACGAGCCCGGCTGCTACACGCCTGCCGATCTGGAGATCGCCCAGCACTGCGCCGAATTCATTGCACCCTATATCTTCGCGCTGATCCAGAGCGAGGAGGCACGCCGGGCGATGATGGCAGAAAGCGATGCGCGCAATCGCGAAGAGATCCTGCGCGTCGGCGCATCTCGGCTGACCGAAGGCATGGAGCAGGAGCGGCGGCGCATCGCCATGGACCTGCACGACCAGACACTCGCCGATCTTGCCCGTGTCGTGCGCCAGGTCTCTGCGCTGCATCGCCGTGGCATGGCCGGCGTCAGCCAGCTTGCGGATCTCGAGCGGGAAGTCGTCAACTGCCTGACGGAACTGCGCCACATCGTCGACGATATGCGGCCGAGCGTGCTCGAGCTCTTCGGCTTGCGCGATGCCATAGAGGCGCATCTCAACCGCAGCGTCAGCCGGGCAACGCCTTCGATTGCGGTGCGGATCCAGGATACCAGCGAAGGCGCCGCCGACATGCTGTCGGAGCGCACGCTGACGGCGATCTACCGCATCGCCCAGGAGGCGATCAACAATGCCGTCAAGCACGCAATGCCGCGGCGCATCGAGGTGCGCATCGAATCGACGCCGTCGCTGCTGAAGATTGTTGTCACCGACGACGGGTCAGGTTGCGTCCAGGCCGACCCGCAGGCGAGCGGCGGCATCGGCCATATGCACACGCGGGCGGCGCTGATCGGTGCGCAGCTTCGCATCGGCCGCTCCAGCCGCAAGGGCGGTACGCGCGTGGCAATCGACGTGCCGTTTGCTGGCGAGACGATAAGTACCGGCACGCTGCCGCCGGACGCCGCGGTCGCTGCAGCCAACGCCGCGGGGAGGCTCTGACATGCTGGTGATGATTGCCGAGGATGACGGGTTGCATCGCGCATTCGTGCGCGCCACGATCGAGCATCTGTGGCCGGGTGATGTCGAGGTGATCGAGGCAGGCAGCGGCGACGTCGCAATCGATCTCGCGCGACGCCGCGAGCCGCCCTATGTGGTGCTCGATCTGCAATTGCCGAAAGCGACAGGCATCGAAGTGGCGCGATCCATCTGGAGCCGACGGGCCAATACCCACATCCTTTTCTGGTCGAATTTCGCCGATGAATCCTACGTGCGCGGGGTTGCCCGTATCGTGCCGCCGGGCACCGTCTACGGCTATGTGCTGAAATCGGCCTCGGAGGAGGGCATGCGCTCGGCTCTCCGCGGCGTCTTCGCCGAGGGGCACTGCATCATCGACCGGGAGGTGCGCGGCATCCAGCATCGCGTGCAGGATCGGCTGGAGGGCATTACAGACAGCGAATATGAGAGCCTGATCGATGTCGCGCTCGGGCTGACGGACAAGGCGATCGCCGCCCGCCGCGGCCTCTCTACCCGCGGCGCGCAGGCGCGCATCCGCCATCTCTACGAAAAGCTCGGCGTCGTCATGCCCGAGGACGGGGCGGGCGAGGGTTCGCTCTTCAATTCCCGCACGCGGGCGATCTGTCTGGCCTTTGCCCGCGGCCTTATCAATGTCGATGCGCTGAGGCGCGCGCAGGAGAGCCTCGATGCCTGGATCGACCAGGCTTCGCCGCCGAAGGAGCTCTGAAGATCCGAGTGTGTGTTTGCACATTCAAATCTGCGTCTTCAAACGTAGCCGAACCCTTCCATCCGTGGCTAACTCGGACACAAGCAATAAAAAGCAGACGGGAGAACACGCCATGCCCTTCGTCAACATCCAGATTCTCAAAGGCCATTCCCAGGAGCGCAAGGACGAGATCGCGCGGCGCGTCACCGCTGCCGTCAGCGAACTGGCCGAACTGCCGAAGGAGGCGATCTGGGTCGTCTTCGAGGACGTCCTGGCATCCGACTGGTTCGTCGGCGGAAAATCCGTCCAATCCTCGAAGAGCTGAGCCATGGCGAGGAGCACCCGCAATCCGGGATTTGCCGACGTGGTCGGCGACGGGGCGCTGGAGACCTTGGCAAGCGGTCTCGGCTTCACCGAAGGTCCCGTCTGGCATCCTTACGAGAAATGGCTTGTCTTCAGCGACATGCCCGAAGACCGCATGTATATCCGCCGGCGTTCCGGCGCGGTCGAGGATTTTCGCCGACCGAGCAACAAGGCGAACGGCAATACGCTGGACCGCGAAGGGCGTTTGCTCACCTGTGAACATGCGATGAGCCGCGTCACGAGGCTCGAGCGCGACGGTTCGACGAGTGTCATCGCCACACACTACAAGGGCAAGGAACTCAACAGCCCGAACGACATCGTCGTTGCGACCGGCGGCGCGATCTATTTCACCGATCCGACCTATGGGCGGATGGAATACTATGGCGTGCCACGGCCGCAGGATCTCTCCTTCCAGGGCGTCTACCGCGTCGATCCCGACGGTTCCAACCTGACGCTGTTGGTGGATGATTTCGCCCAGCCGAACGGGCTCTGCTTCTCGCTCGATGAATCGCGCCTCTTCGTCAACGACACCGAGCGCCAGCATATCCGGGTTTTTGCCATCTCGCCGCAGGGCGAGCTCACGGGAGGGGCGGTCTGGGCCGAGACGAAAGGAGAGGCGCCGGGTGCGCCTGACGGCATGAAGATCGACAGCTGCGGCAATGTCTATTGCTGCGGGCCGGGCGGCATCCATGTCTTCGATCCTTCGGGCCATATGCTCGGCCTTATCCGCACGCCGGAGCCGACCGCCAATTTCGCCTTCGGTGACGAGGATCTGAAGAGCCTGTATATTACCGCCTCGAGTTCGCTGCACCGGCTGAGGGTGCGCGTCCCGGGGTTAAGACTGTTCTGACATCCGGGAAACCGGCTAGCAGGAGTGGCTGCCGATGGAGGATCGGCGCCATGGATGTCCAAGCATCCGATCGACGGATTGCCGGAGAATGACCGGCGCCGGGTGAAAGCCTTTCACTCAAGGCCAAACAACTTAGGGAGGATTGAAATGCGTAAAGTCTTCGTACTTGCCAGCCTTGCCGCACTGCTCGCATCGGGCACGGCCTTTGCCGACACGAGCGGCAAGAAAATCGCCTTCTCGAACAATTATGCTGGCAATTCCTGGCGCCAGGCGATGCTCAAGAGCTATGACATCGTGACCAAGAAGGCCGTCGCCGACAAGATCGTGGGCGCGGCCGACGTCTTCACCACGGCCGACCAGGAAGTGCCAACCCAGGCCGCCCAGATCCAGAACCTCATACTGCAGGGCTATGACGCGATCGTCATCAACGCCGCTTCGCCGGATGCGCTGAATGGTGCCGTCAAGCAAGCCTGCGAAGCAGGCATCGTCGTCGTCTCCTTTGATGGTATCGTCAACGAGCCTTGCGCCTATCGCGTCGTCGTTGATTTCGAGGATATGGGCAAACAGGAAATCGCGCAGATGAAGGCGTTTCATCCGGAAGGCGGGAACCTCTTGGAAATCCGCGGCCTTGCCGGTACCTCGATCGACGATTCCATCCACAAGGGCCTGATCGAAGCCGTTGCCGCTCATCCCGAATTCAAGATTGTCAATTCGGTTACCGGCAACTGGGACCAGACGACGGCGCAAAAAGCAGTCGCGACTGTTCTCCCCTCGCTGCCCGATATCGTCGGCGTCGTCACCCAGGGCGGCGACGGCTACGGCGCGGCTCAGGCCTTTGCCGCTGCCGGCAAGCCGCGCCCGACCATCATCATGGGAAACCGTCAGGACGAGCTGCAATGGTGGAAGGAGCAGAAGGCCAAGGACGGTTACAAGACCTGGTCCGCCTCGATCGCGCCCGGTGTCTCGACGCTCGCCTTCTGGGTCGCCCAGCAGGTGCTCGACGGCCGCACGGACATCCCACACGATCTCCTGGTGCCTTATCTCGCGTTTACGCAGGATGATTTCGAGAAGCATCTGACGGATATTCCCGTCGGCAGCGTTGCCACTAAGGAATATACGCAAGCCGATGCCATCGAAGCCATTAAGGCCAATATCAAGTGATGATCACGCCGGTGCAGGCTGTGGCCACCCGGATCATCGTCAGCCTCAGCGGCGCCGAAAAACATTTCGGCGCCGTGAGGGCGCTTGATGGCGTCGATTTCGACGTTCGCGCCGGCGAATGCGTCGGGCTCGTCGGCCATAACGGCGCCGGCAAGTCGACGCTGATGAACATGCTGGCGGGAACGCTGGTGCTCGACCGCGGCAGCATGACGATCGGCAAGGCGGTCACGGAGAACTATTCGGTCATCCGCGCCCAGAGGTTCGGCATCCGCTGCGTCTTCCAGGAACTGTCGCTCTGTCCCAATCTTTCCGTTGCAGAGAATACCCGCATCAACCATCCGTCACTGCGTGGTTTCGGCTGGCACGGGCGTGCCGCCGAACTGATTAGCGCCAAGCTCGACGAGATCTTTCCCGAGCACGGCATCGATGCCTCCGATATCATCGCGGATCTGTCGATCGGGCGGCGGCAGATGGTGGAGGTCGCCCGCGCCTTCACGGTGACGGAGGATCCGCTGAACCTCGTCATCCTTGACGAGCCGACCTCTTCGCTCGATGCCCATACCGCTGGCCAGCTGCTCGCCTTCGTCCGGCGCTTCGTTGCGGCCGGGGGCAGCTGCATCCTGATTTCGCATGTGCTTGGCGAGGTGCTGCAGAATGCCGACCGCATCGTCGTCATGCGCGACGGCAAGGTCGTGGCCGCCGATGCGGCTCGTGCCTATGACCGCGACCGGCTGGTCGCGACAATGGGTGGGGCCGCCCATCGTGAGAAAGGTGCAACGCAAGCCGTCGCCGCCAAGCCGACAGGTGCGCCGCGCGTGCGAGCACGGCCGGCGCGTCAGGGCGATGGCGCCGAGCTCGTTGCCCAATCAGGTTCCATCATCGGCCTTGCCGGGCTTGCCGGCCACGGCCAGACCGATCTGTTGCTGGCGATCTTCAATGCCGCGCGCCGCAGCAAGATCGGCATCGAGGTGACAGCACCGGTGGCGCTTGTTGCCGGCGACCGGCAGTCCGACGGCACCTTCCCGCAATGGTCGATCGCAGAGAATATCGGCATCCGGTCGCTGAAGCGGCTGCGTGCCGGCCTGCTCATCTCGCAAAAGCGCGAGGCCGAGCTTGCCGATGCGTGGAAGCGCCGGATCGGCATCCGCACGCCCGACATGAACAACAACATCCTGTCGCTTTCGGGCGGCAACCAGCAGAAGGCGCTCTTTGCCCGTGCGCTCGGCTCCGATGCCGAGATCATTCTAATGGACGATCCGATGCGCGGCGTCGATATCGGCACCAAGCTCGAAGTCTACGATCTCATCCGCCAGGAGGCCGCCAATGGCCGCACCTTCATCTGGTATACGACCGAGACGGAAGAGCTCGACAATTGTCACCATGTCTACGTCTTCAAGAACGGCCGCATCGTCGCCAACCTCACGCGCGACGAGCTGACCGAGGAGAAGATCATCCAATCCTCCTTCGTCGAGGCAAGCTGAGATGACATTCGTTTCGCTGAACAATTCCCTCATGCGCCCGGCCCGCAGCAGCGCCAGAAGGGCACGCACCCTGCGCGCCATGCTGCCGGCGCTCTCGCTCGTTCTGGTGCTGATTGCGATCGCCTGGCTCAATCCGCGCGCCATCTCCTATTTCGGCTTCAGCCTGATGCTGAACCTCGCGATCCCGATTGCGCTCGCCACCATCGCGCAGATGTTCGTCATCGCCGGCAACGAGCTCGATCTTTCGATCGGCACCTTCGTCGGTTTCGTCGGCTGCGTCACCGCCACCTGGCTGCGAGACGCGCCGCTGCTCGGCATCGTTGTGCTACTTGGTTCGATTGGCGTCTATGCGCTGCTCGGCGCCCTGATCCACCTGCGCAACCTGCCGTCGATCGTCGTGACGCTCGGCATGAGTTTCGTCTGGCAGGGGTTGGCGATCCTCGTGCTGCCCAAACCCGGTGGCAAGGCGCCTGACTGGCTGCAGGCGATCACGTCCTTCAAGCCGCCCTTCATTCCTTTTCCGATCGTCGCCGCGATCGTCATAGCCGCCGTCGTCTATTTCGGCCTGATGCGCACCTCGTACGGCGTCATTCTGCGCGGCTCGGGCGGCAATCCGGCAGCGCTAGCGCGGGCCGGCTGGTCGCTCTTGCACACCAAGATCACGCTCTTTGCCTTGGCCGGAAGCTTCGGCGTGCTCTCGGGCATGACGCTGATCGGCATTACCTCGTCGGGCGATGCCAATATCGGCAATGGCTATACGCTGCTGTCGATCGCCGGCGTCATTCTCGGTGGCGGCGAATTCATGGGTGGGCGCGTGTCGCCGATCGGCGCGGTCATCGGCGCGCTGACGCTGGCGCTCGCCGCCTCGTCGCTCCTGACCTTCATGCATATTCCGCCGGACTGGCAGGTGGCAGCGAATGGCGCGATCCTCATCATCGTGCTTGCCGCACGCGCGCTCATCAGCCGCAAGGAGGCATGACATGGCGCAATTGAAGGCGCTCGCCGCAAAACCTTGGATCTGGTCCTTCATCGGCGCTCTCGCCGCCTGGCTCGCCACCATCGCGTTTACCGGCGGCTACGGCGCCGGCGGCATGCTGACGGCCGCCTTCTCGCTCGCCGTCTTCATGGTCATCGTCGGTACAGGGCAGATGTTCGTCATCACGCTCGGCCCCGGCAATGTCGATCTCTCGCTGCCGGCCAATATCGGGCTTGCCAGCGCCGTCGCGATGAAGACCATGGACGGGCAGGACAGCATGATCGCAATCGGCCTGCTTGCGGCGCTCGCCAGCGGTGCTGCGGTCGGCGCTGCCAATTACCTGCTGATCTGGGCGCTGCGCATTCCGCCGATCATAGCCACGCTCTCGGCAAGCTTCATCATCCAGTCGATCGACATCAGCTATGGCCGCGGCCTGCAGATCAAGCCACCGCCGGGTTTTGCGGAATTCACCAACCTGCAGATTCTCGGCGTTCCTGTACTGGCCCTTGTCACCATCCTGTTCACCTTGGGCGCCGGCATTGCGCTCCAGAGGATGATCTACGGGCGCTCGGTGCTGGCGATCGGGCAGAATATCCGCGCCGCCTGGCTTGCCGGTGTTCCTGTCGGGCGCATCCGTTTTCTCACCTATACACTCTCGGGCACGCTCGGCGGTCTGAACGGGGCGCTGCTTGCCGGCTATTTTCGCGGCGCAAATGTCGATATCGGCAATGAATATCTGCTTTCCTCGATCGCCGTCGTCGTCATCGGCGGCACCTCGGTCGCGGGCGGAAAGGCCAATATTCCCGGCATCTGGGGGGCCGCCCTTTTCCTCGTGCTTCTGCTCACCATGCTCAACACATTCGGCGTCAGCGCCGGCGTGCGCCTGCTGCTCACCGGCCTCATCATCGTCGGCGTCATCACCGCTGCTGGAGGCAAACGCTCATAAGATCGTCAGGCGCGCGCGCGCCCCGCGTAAGCGACCTCAAGCCCAGACGTCGAACTCGATGCGGAGGAGGCGAGGGCGATCGCAAGCACGATCGCGAAGTTTCGGCCGCGCTGCGCCGTCGGATATCACAGAGCAGCTGGGGAAGCTGTTATCGATATAACCTCCTGTGTCAGGCAGCCATCCAGCCACCGTCAACCAAAAGGTTGTGACCGGTAATATAGGACGCTTCATCGCTCGCCAAAAACAGCGCAGCGCTTGCGACATCGGTGGGTCTACCCAGGCGCGGCATCGGCGTCCGTTTGTGCGAATATTCCAGCATCTCCGGCAGGATTGCCCGGCCCGATTTCCCGGTCAATATCTTACCCGGCGCGACAGCGTTGCAGATGATGTTGGCGGCGGCGTAATCAGCGGCAATCTGTTTCGTCATGTAGACGAGGCCGGCCTTGCTGACACCATAGGCGAAATCACCCGGCGCAGAAACCATGCCGTGCTGCGAGGAAATATTGACGATCCTGCCACGCGTTTCGGCGACGATCTCCTGCTGAAGCATGATCCGCACGGCCGCACGGCTGCAAAGAAAGGCGCCCTTCAGGTTCACGTCCATGACCCGGTCCCACTCTGTCTCCTCCGTTTCGGCGAGCGGTTTCGGCACGTGAATGGCGGCGTTGTTGACGACGATGTCGAGCCTTCCGAAACGGGCCTGGGCTTCTGCAAAGACATGCGAGACGTCCTCGGAGCGCGCGACGTCTCCTTGGATGAAGATAGCATTCGGACCAATTGCGCTCAGCACTTCGATCACAGGCGCGCCACCTTCGACAACCGCCGTCGAAATATCGACGGCGACAACATTGGCGCCTTCCTCCATGAAGCGGACAGCAATAGCACGGCCAATACCGGAGGAAGCGCCGGTTATGATGGCGGTCTTGTTCTTCAGGCGCATGATCGCTGTCCGTCCTATGATTTTTCTGTCCGGAGGGAGGATTGCCATTTGATAAAGTCTTCAGCAGCATGCCGGCCGGCGAACCGTGGTTGGAAACCCGTATCCGACAAGAGACGGTCGATCGAAAGAGGCGCTCGGTCCGCGGCGAGGCCGAATGTCAGGTTCGCCACTTCGCCGCCATTGGCAATGCGCCAGCCGCGCGCATCGGGAAGGCCTTGCAACGCATCGCACCATTCGGCCACGCTCGTGACCTGCCCGCCGCCGAGATTGTAGATGGTGTGGTTCAATTCCTTCTGCCGGAGAAGGGCAGCAATGCCGGCCCCGGCATCGCGACTATAGAGCCAGTCGCCGGTCAAGGGCCGTGGCAGAACGACATTTTCTCCTTCCCGCCAGAGATCGACAACCTGGCCATGCGGGCTCAGGACAGGGCGCAGACCGGTCTTGTATTCCCACGGACCATAGACAGGGCCGAGCCGGACGATCGTCAGATCAATCCCGTAAAGGTCTGCAAGTCGCATGGCTGTCGCTTCGGCGGCGAGCTTCGTAATGCCGTAGAGGCTGACCGGCGACGGCCGGGATTCATCTTCCTGATAGGTACCTCCCTCCGGCCGTGCCACTCCATAGACGGCGACGCTGCTTGCCAGGATGAGGCGTGGCCGTGGCGAAAGACCGGAAAGGGCGTGCATGAGATTGGCCGTTCCGCCGACATTGACCGCGATCAAGCCGGCGGGATCGGCCATTTCTGCCTGACGATCCGGCGTAACGGCCGCCAGATGGATGACGGCCTTTACAGCCTCGGTGCCAACGAGGTGATCGATGTCGGCGGCGCTGGTAATGTCGCCGGCAACGAACTTGATATTCCCAAACTCGCCGCCAAACGCTGCAGGAACCGCTTCGCGTCCAAAGAGCACGACGGCCTCATCAGCCTGTCCGAGAGCCTCGGCCACGGCAAGGCCGACGAAACCCGTGCCGCCGGTAATGACGATGCTCATCTCCGATTGCTCCCGATGATGGCGCGTCTCTCCATGCGCGATACCCAGTGGGAGAAGGGCCACAACATGACGAAGAAGATCACTGCTGCCGCGGTCAGCGGTGTCGGATTGTAGGTCTGCTCCTGCGCGACACGGGCTGAACGCAGCAATTCAGGAAGTGCCACCATCGAGGCGATCGAGGTCGTCTTGACAAGTTCCAGGGAATTGCTGGCGAGCGGGGCCAGAACCTTGCGTAGGACCTGGGGAAGGATCACGAGCATAGTCGTGTGGAAACGATGAAGGCCGAGCGCTGCTGCCGCTTCGTGCTGGCCCTTGGGGATAGACTGGAGACCGGCGCGAAAGATCTCGCCGAAATAGCCGGTATTGTTGATGATCAGCGCCACGACGACGGCAGTGAAATTGCCGAGCGTCAGCCCGAAAAACGGCAGGCTGTAGAAGATCAGGATCAACAGGACGAGGACCGGAAAAGACCGCAGCAGATCGATGAACATCACGACCAGCCGTTGCACGAGCGGTCCGCCGAAGCTGTAGATCATAGCCACGCCGAGGCCCGAAAGCACTGACAGGGGCAGTGAGACAAGCGCCAGCAGGACCGTGACTTCAAGTCCCTGCAGCAGCAGCGGATAGATCAGCAGGAAGGACTGAAAACTTGCGAAATTCTGGATGAAAAGATCCACGGCCACTCCTCAATGCGCATGTGCATAGCGCTTTTCCATCACACGGCTCAGGAAAACGAGCGGGATGAAGAAAGCCAGATAGAAGGCGGCCGCCAATGTCAGCGGTGACGGGTTGGCGTAAATGGACATGGCGCTCTGGGCGCTGCCGAGCGCCTCGGGAAGGGAGACCGCTGCACCAAGCGCCGTGCCTTTTGTGATGGCGATCGAGCGGTTGGTAATCAAAGGGATGGCGAGCCGGATCGATTGCGGCAGGATGACCAAGCGGAGCGTCAGGGCACGGGAAATGCCGAGTGCAGACGCGGCCTCCCATTGGCCCTTGGAAACCGCCATGATCGTTGCCCAGAAGATTTCCGCGGAAAAGGCGGCAAGGACCGCAGCAAGCGCAAGCGCCGTCGCGAAGAATGGCGAGAAGGTCAGCCCGAGATAGGGCAGGCCGAAATAGATGAAGATGATGATGACGAGTTGCGGGAGCGTGCGAAATACCTCGACATAGGCCGTCACCAGCCCGTTGAGAGGCCGATTGTTGGCGCAACGCAGCAGCGCAAGGCCAAGCCCGGTAAGGACGCCGATGACGATCACGCAGACGGCCACTTCGACCGTTACGATGAAGCCGGCAAAAACCTCCGGCAAAGCTTGAGCGATGACCGGGGCATTGAAGTAGTTTTCGAGAATCTGGTCCATGGAACCCTCGCCGTGGAGCGCGGCGCGGCACAGCCGCGCCGGATCTGAGCACCGTTAGTTGCAGGCGAGTTCGTGCGGCTTGTCGTCGTAGCCTTTGAAGCCCGGCGCGCCATAACCGGGAAAAACGGTCGTCAGGGCCGTGCCGTCAACAGGCTTTTCGCCGTACCATTTCTCGTAGAGTTTCGCCATCGTGCCGTCCTGTTTCAGGCATTCGATCGCGCCTTCGACCTTGTCTCGATAGGCTTCGTCCCCGTAACGAAAAGCATAGCCGAAATTACGGCCGTTGAAATCCTTGAAGCCGACCTCGATGGCAGGATTCTTGCTGGCGGCAAAGACGGTTGTCGGGATCTCGTTGAGTGCTGTGAAAGCGCGATGGGTGATAACGGCCTGCACCGAATCCGGGAAGGTCTCGTAGCGCTCCACCTCGAAGCCATATTTCTCGGCGTTCTGCGTCGCCCAGGTGTCCGAGATAGTGCCCCGGTTGACGGCTAGGACCTGACCCTTCAGCCCCTCAAGCGCGGGGAGTTTCTCGCCCTTTCTGACGAGGAAGCCGTTGCCCGTTGCGAAAAAGGGCTCGGTATAGAGCATCTTTTCGGACCGCTCCTGCGTGATGTTGAGCGGATTGACGGTGAATTCGATACGTTTGGAAAATAGTGCCGCAAACAGGCCGGAGAAGTTGATGTCCTGCACGTCGACCGAAGGCCGTCCGACCTTTTTTGCGATCGCGTTGATGAGATCGACGCCGAACCCTTCCGGGCCGCTTGCACCGCGCACCATCCACGGCGCGACGCCGAAATCCGAGCCGACGACGAGTGGTTGGTCCTGAGCATGGTCATCTGCAAGAGCAGGTGCGCCGGAAAGCCCCAAGGCTCCAAGAGCGGCCAGAAGTGCGATTGAATTGATTGCTTTTTTTGTCATTGCATTCCCCTTTTCTATTGCTGGCGTTGACTATGGTGACGGCTGGTGGTGCTGATGCCAATGCCTGGCAATGTCGGCGCGGCGACACACCCAGACGCCGTCGTGGCGAGCGACATGATCGAGAAAACGCTGGAGCCCGGCTGCCCTTCCCGGATGACCGGCGATGCGCAAATGTAGACCGACCGACATCATTTTCGGGGCATGCCTGCCTTCAGCATAAAGGACGTCGAATGCGTCGCGCAGGAACTGAAAAAAATGGTCGGCGGTGGCCATGGCGCCGCGCATGAACTTGGCGTCGTTGTTGGTCAGGCTATAGGGAACAATCAGCTGATTGCGGTCCCCGACCTTCACCCAATAGGGCAATTCCTCGTTATAGGCGTCGCTGTCGTAGGAAAATCCGCCATGCTCGACGAGGAGATTTCGCGTGTTGACGCTTGGGCCATAGCGGCAATACCACCCTTCGGGTGCGGTGCCGATCGAGGCCTCTATGCTTTGCACGGTTCTTTTGATCCGTGCACGCTCCTCGTCGACGGAAAGCCCGCCATGGTGCTCCCAGCGCCAACCATGAGCGCAGACGTCGAATCTGCTTGTCCGCAGATACGTTGAGATTTCGGGGTTTCGCTCAAGCGCCAGGGCGCATGCCATGACGGTTGCCGGAAAGGACCGTTCCTCAAGCAATCGCGCCAGGCGCCAGAACCCGACACGGCTCCCATATTCGAACATCGATTCAGCGGCAAGATCGCGGCCGGCAAACGAGCCCGAACCGCCTTCCGTCAGCGCGGTCTCGCTTGCGGCATCTCCATCGAGGGTAGAGGGCTCGGACCCTTCTTCGACATTGATGACAATGTTCAGCGCCAAGCGCGCTCCATCCGGCCATTTCGGATCGTAGCCATCGGCGCCGTAGCCGACAAAATCCCGCGTCAGGTGGCTTTTCGGTTTCATTCTCATGCCCCCGGATTGATCACGACAGGTGTCGGCAGCTCGTAGAACTCGTCATTTGCGGCCTTTTCGGTGACCCCCATCGTGACGAAGAATTCGACGGGAGCGTCGAAAGCGGAAAGCGGTGCGTGCCAGACATTGCGCCTGTAGATCACACCCTGCCCGGGACCTGCTTCGTAGGCGTGGATCTGTTCCAGGTCGGGGCTGCCGTCCGGATTGCTCGGGCAAGTCACGACAAGAAAACGGGTGTCGCGAAGAGGCACGAAGGCCTGGTCGGAGAAGGGATGTCTCTCAAGGAATTTGACTTCTGCCGGAAGAGCTGTCGCTGCGACGACTTTCGACACCCAAAAGGCGCGACGCATGCCGTCCTGTTCGTGCGTAAAGTCGATCGAGAGCGCGCGGCGGCGCTGATCGCCCTGATGTTCAATGACATCGCCGAAATCCACGAAGTCGGCCTGTTTAAGCTGTTGAACGATCCTGCTCACGTCAACTCCATATAGATCCCACTGGGATACCAGCGGGGCACGTGGGGAAGTTAGCGACAAAAATGGGTTTGTAAAGCGCAAATCCCGCACTTGGCACGACGAACAAACCAGCGGGACCCCGCTGGGATTGCTTGGCGTCCTCTCATCGTCTAAGAGGGAGGCCGGCGGGAAAACTCTCAAGGATTGAATGTGGCGGACGAAGCAACCATCACCACGGGAAAAGATCAGACGAAAATCTCGGAGCAAGCCTATCAGTACTTAAGGAGCCTGATTCTGGCGCGCGAACTCGGTCCCGGCGATGTGTTTACGGAACGCAAGCTTGCAGAGCAGATCAAGGCGTCGCGAACGCCGCTGCGGGCCGCCATCAACCGGCTTGTGGGCGAGGGCCTCGTGTCGCGCCTGTCGAACGGCAGCATCGTCATCCGGCAGGTGGCGGTCGAAGAGTTGATGGAGATCCTGGTGATCCGCCGTCTACTCGAGGGCGAAGCCGCCGCCCAGGCTGCCAATCGCAGTAGCCCCGGCAGCGTCGATGCCATACTGGAAAAGAGCCGGGCGATCGTCGCGGATCCGAGTCTGGAATTCGATTCTTTCTGGGAATATGACGACGACTTTCATCTGTTCATCGCCGATGCCAGCGGCAAGCCCATGCTTGCGCAGTATATCCGCAATCTGCGCGACAAGGCGCGCATGGCCCATGTCGTGCGCATGGAGAGGAATTTCGAGCAGCAAGCGCGCGAGCACATCGCCGTCCTGCAGGCGGTGGCTGACAAGAAACCGGACGAGGCGCGCCAGGCAATGGCCGACCATATAGACCGCGTTCGCGAACGCTTCATGCGTTGGCTCTTTTCGGATTGAGGCATCAAGGCCGCTGGCCCTTGGTCAGCAGGCTTGAGAAATCCGAGCCTGCCCCGATCGAGCTGATTGCGCGTGTTCTGTCTGGCAAGATCGGCATCGTTTGCTTGCATGGCGCCGAGGATGCAAAGCTGCTCTCAACGGGCCTGGCTAAAACGCCGAGGAAGTTTCGACCTTGCACATATGCAGCAGCGTGCGCACCATCGGCACCGCTGCTCGAGCCATCGATTGGCGCAGATTTCGCAATCAACACATGCGGTTCGTCGTCAAGGTTCAATGAGGTCGAGACAGGCGGCCTCGCTTTCGACGTTAGGGCGAAACTGGGTCAGCTGCGCAAAATCCTTCACGCACGTTCGGTAACCGCCAGGAACCGTTCGGCGTGCGGTCTCCAGCAGCGTCCCCGAGCGCAGCTCACGAGTCTCGATCAGCGAGAGTATCTGATCGTCGCTGAGTTCCGATATCCGACTGGCCTCCGCGCCCATGCGCCTTTTCATCGTCCTCTTCCCAATTCGTGAGCGGCCCTTCGCCAATTTGCCGATTGACTCAATCAACCAGCTCTTGCTACGGTATCTTAGTGGGATACCAGCGGGATTGCATGGGGATTTCCACGCTGAATACCGACGCCGACATCGTGATCCGCGATGACGAAATACGTGCGCGGATCAGCGCCGGGACACTGCACGACCAACTGGATTACACCCCCCCTTAAGGGAATGGTGCTCGACGGGGCGGCCGAAGACGGCCGTCTCGCGAGGCCAATCCTGCGTCATGACGCAAGACTGCCCGCCGAGCCGGTCACCGGCTACGATGTGACGGAAAACCGATTGACCATGCGGTGAGACAAGATCGTCGGTATCTGCTTTTGGTTGCCCGCCAAAGCCCGTGGCTGCTGCAGACCGGCAAAAGCAGGGCAAGCGGATGTTTGGAGCTCGCCCCATGATGGAGCAGACCTATACGCTGAAGCAATTGGCACAGGGTGATCGGCCGATCCGGATCGGCTTTTTCCTGGTGCCGGACTTCCCCCTGATGACGTTCGCCGCCGCGCTCGACTCGCTGCGGCAGGGCAATCGTCTGGCCAAGCGAAAGGCCTTCGAGTGGCTCATTCTCTCGGCCGATGGCAGCCATGTGAAGTCCAGCAGCGGTTTGGGCTTCGATGCCGATACGGCAATAGGGCAGGCGCCCCGTTGCGATATCGTCATACTTTGTGCCGGGATCAATTATGCCGATGCCTATGATGCCAATGTCTTTGCGTGGTTGAGACGCATCCATTCAGAAGGATGCGTGCTGGGCGCCGTCAGTACGGCAGTGTTCTTCCTGGCAAAGGCGCGGTTGCTGGAGGGACGACGTTGTGCAGTTCATTGGGAATCGCTTGCAAGCTTTCGCAGCGAGTTTCCGAACTGCCTCGCCACGGACGATATTTTCGCGATCGACGGACGCTTCCTGACCTCTTCGGGCGGTACGGTCACGCTCGACATGATGCTCTACCTTATTTCCGCTGTGGAAGGCAGGGAGCTCGCCGCGCTCATTTCAGACCAGTTCAACCATGCGAGGATCAGGCGCCAGGATGACGTCCAGCGCATGTCGCCAGAAGATCGTTTCGGCATCAGGAATGCCAAGCTTGCATTCGTGGTGCGCCGCATGGAGGCAAGTCTCGGCGATCCAGTCGAGATTTCAGATCTCGCCGACAGCGTCGCGCTTTCGCTGCGGCAGCTCGAACGGCTGTTCCACGCCAACCTCGGAAAAAGTCCCAGTCATTTCTACATCGAGCTGCGCATGGCGCGAGCAAGAGAACTGCTGGTCTACACGGAATTGGCGATCGGACAGATCGCTGAAATCTGCGGTTATCAATCGGCCTCCCATTTCGGTCGCTCGTATCGCACGCGATTTCGCGAGAGCCCTGCTGCCACCAGAAACGCCGAGAAACGACGGGGGATGTCAACCGCATGAACAATGTCGATCGACGCAGAGAAGATGTCGGATCACTGCATGTCACCGAGGTTCATCCCGTTTTAATTTTTATGAAGACGGACGGGCGACGGGCAAAAAGCCCGCTGCGACCGCGGCTTGCCGGCAAAGGTTAGCCGATCGGTCCAACCCATAAAATCGGAACAGTTAAAGCGCTAACTAGGAGATGACTACCGTGGATAAGTCTCAACATTCCTATATTCCGACCCTGGTCGAACAGATGTCGAGCGGCGCGATCGGCCGCCGCGAATTCCTTCGAAAGGCAACACTGCTCGGTGTTTCGGCGGCCGCTGCCTATTCTCTGGCCGGTGTAACGATGCCCGGCGATGTTGCTCAGGCGGACGATTTGCCGAAAGGCGGAAATCTGCGCATCGGCATGCGCTGCATGGAGATCAAGGATCCGCATCTGGCAGACTTCGCCGAGAAGTCGAACGTCATCCGTCAGGTCTGCGAATATCTCACGCTCACGGACCGCAATAATATCACCCATCCCTATCTTCTCGAGAAATGGGACGTCAGCGACGACCTGAAGACATGGACGCTGCATGTGCGCAAGGACGTCAAGTGGCGCAAGGGCAAGCCATTGACGGCAGACGACGTCGTCTGGAACCTGAAGCGCGTCTGCGATCCGGCGATCGGTTCGTCGATGCTCGGGCTTTTCACCGGCTATCTCGTCGAGGAATACGAAACCGGTGAAAAGGACGAGAAGGGCAATCCAAAGAAGTCGAGCAAGCTCTGGGCCGACAACGCCATCGAGAAGGTCGACGATCACACCGTCCGTCTCAACTGCTCCTCGCCGCAGATCGCCGTGCCCGAGCACCTCTATCACTACCCGATGTTCATCCTCGATCCGGAGGAAAACGGTGCCTTCGGGGCCGATGCAAACGGCACCGGTCCCTTTGTCATCACCGAATACGTCGTCGGCAAGGGTGCCAAGTACAAGGCCAGGACCGACTATTGGGGCACGGGCCCCTATCTCGACACGTTCGAATATGTCGACCTCGGCGACAACCCGGGCGCCGGCATCGCCGCCATGGCCTCCAAGCAGGTCGATGGCCTGTCGGAAGCCGATGCGGTCCAGATCAATGCGATGAAGAATTTCCCGCATGTCGCCGTCTACCAGGTCGAGACGACGCAAACGGTCGTTGCCCGCATGCATCCGGATATCGAGCAGTTCAAGGACAAGCGCGTGCGCCAGGCGATGCGCTATGCGATCGACCGCGACAAGGTTATCCAGACCGCGCTTCTCGGTGCCGGCATTCCCGCCGAGGATCATCACGTCGCGCCGTCACATCCCGAATATGCGGCCCTGCCGAAATATCCCCGAGATATCGAGAAGGCCAAGAAGCTCCTGGCTGACGCAGGCTATCCTGACGGTTTCGAATTCGACATGACCACGCGCCCCGATCCGATCTGGGAGCTCAACACGGCGCAAGTCCTGGCCGAACAATTCAAGGACATCGGTGTGAAGGTCAACATCAAGTCGCTGCCGAGTGCGCAATATTGGGAAGTCTGGACGACGTCGCCGTTCAGCCTGACAGCCTGGGGCCACCGGCCGCTGGCAATCATGACGCTGTCACTTGCCTACCGTTCGAATGCCGCCTGGAACGAATCCAACTATTCCAATCCGGATTTCGACAAGCTGCTGACGGAAGCCGAAGGCATCCTCGATCCGAAGGAGCGCAGCAAGGTCATGGCAAAGATCGAAGCGATCATGCAGGACGACGGACCGATCGTTCAACCCTTCTGGCGTGTCTTCTCGACAGTCATGGACAAGAAGGTCAAGGGCTTCGAGCTTCATCCTTCGCAATATATCTTCGCGCATCAATACGCGATCTCGGCCTAACCTCCCGGCTGGTGCCCGGCCGCCTTTACGCGGCCGGGTGCTACGCCCCGATATTCGGGATTCCCGGCTATGGCGAACTTCCTTTTCAAGCGTCTGGTGATGATGATGGTGACGATGCTCTGTGCCTCGTTCCTCGTCTTCGCCGTCTGCGAATTCACTCCCGGCAGCGTGGCACGCAAGTCGCTCGGTCCCTTCGCCACCCAGCAGCAGGTCGACCTTTTGTCGCAGAAGCTGAAGGCCAATGATCGGCTGCTGGTGCGCTATGGCCGCTGGCTGGGCGTGCTCGTCGGCGCAATTCCCGACCCCCTCCAGGATCCTGCCACCGGACTGAATTTCAAGGATCCGCGCGGTGCCCAGTATTTTGGCAATTTCGGCTATTCGACGCTGAACAAGCTGCCCGTCAACGACGTCATCTGGGATCGCCTCGGCAATACCGCTATCCTCGCCGGCCTGGCGTTCCTCTTGATCGTGCCGCTGTCGATCATCTTCGGCATCCTGTCGGGGCTGAAGGAGGGCGGCGTGCTCGACCGGACATTGTCGGTCATCTGTATCACTTTCACTTCCATTCCGGAATTTGCGTCCGGGGTCTTCCTAGTGACGCTTTTCGTGATCCTCTGGCCGATCCTGCCAGGCACGAGCCCTCTCAATAGCGATGGCGGCTGGGCAGTGCCCTACCAGTTCATACTGCCCGTTGCCGTGCTGGTCATCTACGACTTTGGCTATGTCGCCCGCATGATCCGCGTCTCGATGATCGGCGTGATGGAGCGGCCCTATATCCGAACGGCAATCCTCAAGGGCATGAGCACGCGCCGCATGGTCCTCGGCCACGCGCTGCGCAATGCGATGATCGCACCGTTCACCGTGCTCCTGCTGCAAATCAACTTCCTGATCAGCGGCGTCGTCGTGACCGAACTCGTCTTTGCCTATCCGGGCTTCGGCCGCCTGATCCTCGACGCAAGTCTGTTCGGCGATATCGCAACGCTTGAAGCCGCCACGCTGATCACGGTCGCCATCGCCGTCATTACGCAGCTGCTCGGCGACCTTGGCTACATGCTGCTCGATCCACGTATCCGGGTGAGGTAAATCATGGCTGTTCAAGACAATATCGTCGGCGTCGTTGGCGTACCGTCAAAACGCGTAGCGCGACCCAACTGGATGCGCATTTTCCATTCGCGCACAGCCGTCGTCGGGCTTTGCCTGGTTCTCTTCTGGGTACTTGCCGCCCTTCTCGCCCCCATCCTGCCGCTGCCATCGCCGACGGATTCCGATGTCATGGCAATGAGCAACCCCTATCCGTCCGCGGCCCACTGGCTGGGTACCGATATCCTCGGTCGCGACATGCTGTCACGGCTGATCTTTGGCGCCCGCACGGTACTATCCGTCGCGCCATTGTCGGTGGCGGTTGCCATGATCGTCGGTATCACCATGGGCATGGTTGCCGGCTATTATGGTGGCTGGATCGATGTGCTGATCAGCCGTTTCTCCGACATCATCCTGGCCTTTCCGGTTCTCGTCATCTACGTCATCCTGATCGCCAATATCGGACCGTCGGTCCTGAATATTGTCATCGCGACGATGATCGCCTCGGCGCCGGGCATTGGCCGGATCACGCGCGGCCTGGTCCTCGGCCTAAAGCAGCAGGAATACGTCTCCGCGGCGAAGCTGCGGGCAGAAAGCACGTTCTACATCATGATTGTCGAGCTGCTGCCGAACTGCCGCAGTCTCCTGATCGTCGATGCCTGCCTGCGCATCGGCTACACGATCATCACCATCGGCATTCTCGGTTTCCTCGGCCTCGGCCTGCCGCCACCGAACCCCGATTGGGGCGGCATGGTCAAGGAGAGCGTCACTGTCTTGAATGTCTGGCCGCACATGTCGCTGATCCCGTCCTTCGCGCTCGTCAGCCTGGTTCTCGGCTTCAATCTCCTCGCCGACGGTATGCGGGAGGCATGGAAGCCATGAACATCATCGCGTCCAATCCTCAAGGAGCGGCCATGTCCACCACGCCATCGATCGATCGTGAACCTGTTCTCGACATTGAAAACCTGCGCATCGAATTTCGCGGCAAGAACGAAACGGTCGTTGCGATCCCTGACCTCTCGTTCAGGGTCATGCCCGGCGAAAGTTACGGGCTCGTCGGGGAGTCAGGCTGCGGCAAAAGCACGACGGCCATGGCGATCATGGGCTATCTCGGCAATACCGGTGTGATTGCCGGCGGCAGCATCCGCTTCAATGGCAAGCAACTGGTCGATGCTTCGGCCAGGGAGTTGCGCTCCATCCGCGGGCGGCAGATCGCCATGGTCTACCAGGATCCGATGAGTGCGCTTAATCCGGTCAAGACGATTGGCGCGCAGCTTGCCGAAGTGCCGCTGCTTCACATGGGCGCCAGCAAGAAGGACGCGATGGCGATGGCGGAGGCGATGCTTGCCGACGTTCGCCTGCCGGATGCCCGCGACATGATGCGGCGATATCCGCATCAGCTATCAGGTGGCCAGCAGCAACGTGTCGTCATCGCCATGGCATTGCTCGCCAAACCGTCCCTGCTGCTGCTCGATGAACCGACGACAGGCCTCGACGTGACGGTCGAGGCTGCGGTCATCGATCTGATTGCCGAATTGCGTCAACGTTATTCGACGAGCCTCTTGTTCATCTCGCACAATCTCGGTCTGATCGCGGAAAGCTGCGATCGTCTCGGCATCATGTATTCCGGCAAGATGGTCGAAGAGGGAACGACAGGTGAAGTGTTCCGCCGGCCGAAACACCCCTATACGCGCGGTCTCATCGACTGCATTCCCGATATCACCGGCGACAAGAGAAGCCGCACACTTGCCGCGATTCCGGGCTCGATCCCGCTACCGCAGGAACGGCCGCAGGGCTGTCTCTTCGGGCCACGCTGTTCAAGTTTCGTGGCAGGCCTCTGTGACCGCCCCGGGCTTGTTCTGGAGCCGGCGGGCGAGGACCATCTTGTGCGTTGTGTTCGCTGGCCGGACATTCCGGCTGCGACCGCAAGCGGGGCGCATGTCGAGGCGTATGATACCAAAAAAACGACGGCCATTTCGCTAGCCGACGTCAACCGTCTCTATCCTGTCGGCCACCAGAAGACGGTCAAGGCGAATGAAGCGGTCACATTCGAAGCGGCAACAGCCGAGATCGTCGCGCTGGTCGGTGAGTCCGGCTGCGGAAAATCGACGCTCGCGCGCATCGTGACGGGTCTCGACAAGGCGACGTCGGGAAAAATCCGCATGGCCGGCGAAAATATTGCCGAACTGCAGGCGAGCGAGCGCCCACGTGCGCTGTTGCAGCAGGTCCAGATGATCTTCCAGAACCCCGACAGTACGCTCAACCCTTCGCATTCGGCTGCCTTCTCCATTCGTCGTTCGATCAAGAAATTCGGTATCCGAAAAGGAAAGGCCGAGATCGAGCAGCGCGTCCGCGAGCTCCTGGAAATGGTGCGGTTGTCTCCAGCCGTTGCAGATCGAAAGCCGAACCAGCTTTCCGGCGGCCAGAAGCAGCGTATCGCCATCGCCCGCGCCTTTGCTGCCGAACCTTCGCTGATCGTCGCCGACGAACCGGTTTCAGCTCTCGACGTCTCGGTGCAGGCAGCGGTCGTGACGCTTCTTCTCGACATTCAGCGGGAAAAGCACGCCACGATGCTGTTCATCAGCCACGACCTGGCGCTGGTCCGCCATGTCGCCGACAAGGTCGTCGTCATGTATCTCGGCAAGATCATGGAGCAGGGAACCGTCGAGGAAGTCTTCGGAGAAGGCGCCCATCCTTATACCGAGGCGCTGCTGTCGGCGATCCGCAGCCCGCATCCCGACGAAACGCCGCGCGAGCGTATTCGCCTGTCGGGTGAAACGCCAAGCCCTGTCAACGTACCCGCCGGTTGCCGCTTTTCGACGCGATGCCACCGCAAGCTCGGCAGCATCTGCGACACCGTACCGCCGCCGCTGCGCAAGATGACCGGCACGCACGAGATTCTCTGCCATATCGATCAGGCGGACCTCGCCGCCCGGCCATCCATTCTTGTTCCCGTCAAACAGGCATAATGATGCGCGATCCCGACAGGTTGATTGGTGATTTCTGGCGGAAAGCCGCCGGTCTGCGTGCAATCCTGCACGTGTTGGCGAGTATCTGCATCGTTGCGACTGGAAATTCTCTTCTAACGACCACGGTTTCGCTTCATCTGAGCGATCCCGCAATCGATCCGCACGTGGTCCAGTTGCTGCTGACAGCATTTCCCATAGGCTTTCTTGGCGGCTGCCTGTCGGCCCGTTTCCTTGTCGTCCGTTTTGGACATGAGCGTGCCTTCCAGATCGTCTCATTGCTCGCCGCGTTCGGCGCCGGCGGCTATATGGTGACGGAATCCGCCCCGGTCTGGTTCTGCCTGCGTTTGATAAACGGCTTTTCGATCGCGGCGCTGTTCGTCGTGTCCGAAAGCTGGATCAACCTTTATGCCGATCAGAAGAATCGCGGGACATATTTTTCCCTCTATATGCTGATGACCTCGCTTGCGACATTGTTTGCGCAATTGCTGATCGAGGCGGCCGGACCGAAATCTCCTCATCTCTTTCAGCTTGTGCTTGCGGTCATCCTGTTCGGGTTGGTTTATGCCCGCTTTGTCGGTGGCCCCTGGCCCACCTTGCGACTGCCGCTGGCAGTGACGGTCGATGCCAGCAACGTCCACTCCGGGAGCCGGTTTGGCATCTGGCGGCTCGCCGCTCTCGCGCCAGTCACTGTCGTCTGCGTCTTTCAGTCGGGCATGACCAACATGAACGTCTATACGATGACGCCGATCTATGCGGAGCGGGTGAACCTCGACGCTGCCGTTGCGGTGACGCTGGTGACGGCTTTCAGCCTGGGCGGGATGCTCGCCCAGGCGCCGATCGGATGGTTGTCGGATCGCATGGACCGGCGCGTTCTGTTGCTCCTGCAGGGACTGGCGGCAGCGGGTCTATGTGCTGCAATCGCCTGGCCCGGAATGCGGCCCCAGGCGCTGCTCTACGGCCTGTTCTTTGTCTATGGCTCAGTCGCGCTGACGATCTACCCGGTCGCAATCGCCTATGCCAACGCGCAGCTCGATAGTCGGCACATGGTTTCCGCGTCGGGCAGCCTGCTGCTCCTCTATTCGATCGGCAACATCATGACACCGGGGCTTGCCGCGCAATTGATGGAACAATTCGCACCGCAGGCTCTCTTCCTTCTCCTCGGCGGCGGAGCCTTTCTGGTTGCTGCCGCCGCCTGCTTCAATCTTGTCCGCCGTCCGATCGGCGCGGCCAAGCCTTGCCTCGTTTCGGGAGGATGCGAATGACATGCGCCAAGCCTTATGACCTCGTGATCCGTGGTGGCCGCGTGGTGCTTCCGGACGCGACCAGGCAGATCGATATCGGCATTCGCGATGGCGTGATTGCCGCGCTGGAGCCGGATCTGCCCGAGGGAAGAAATGAAGTCGCAGCAGAAGGTCGTCTGGTCTTGCCAGGTGGGGTCGACAGCCATTGCCACATGGATCAACAGCCATGGGAAGGCAAAACGACGGCCGACGACTTCAACACCGGCACGCTGTCTGCGATGTGCGGCGGGACGACCACCGTCGTGCCTTTCGCCATGCAGATGCGCGGCCAGTCGTTGCGCGATATCGTCGAGGATTATCACAAGCGGGCCTGTCCAAAGGCGCGGATCGACTATGGCTTTCACCTGATCGTCGGTGATCCCTCAGCCGAAGTATTGCGCGACGAAATTCCCGGCCTGATCGCCGAAGGCTGCACGTCGATCAAGATTTACCTCACCTATGACGGGCTGAAACTCGATGACTACGAGGTGTTGAACGTCCTCGACCTTGCCCGTGCGCAGGGTGCGATGGTCATGGTCCATGCCGAAAATGATGCCTGCATTCGCTGGCTGACCGAAAAGTTCATCGCTGCGCGCAAGACCGACCTGCGCTATCACGAGAAGGCCCATTCGGCGATCGGTGACCGTGAAGCGACCTTTAGGGCGATCAGCCTTTCGGAACTGATCGAGACCCCGATCCTCGTCAGCCATGTTGCCGCCGGCGGGGCCGTCGAGGAGATTCGCCGCGCCAAGGCGAGAGGGCTTCCGATCTATGCCGAGACCTGCCCGCAATATCTCTTCCTCTCGGCCGATGACATCGATACGCACGACCTGTCCGGCTCCAAATGCGTCTGCACGCCGCCGCCGCGCGACAAGTCCAACCAGCCGGCAATCTGGGGCGGCATCCTGGATGGAACGCTTGAGGTCTTCACGTCCGATCACTCGCCCTGGCACTATGCCGACAAGATCGCGGGTGGGCCGGGAACCCCGTTCCATCGCATTCCCAATGGCATTCCCGGTATCGAAACGCGGCTCGCTTTGCTGTTTTCCGCTGGTGTGAACGGTGGCCTGATCTCGCTGCAGAAATTCGCGGATCTGACCGCCGGCGCCCCGGCGCGGCTCTTTGGTCTCCATCCCCGCAAGGGACGGATTGCAGTTGGTGCCGACGCCGATATCGCGATTTGGGATCCGGATCGCAGCGTCACAATCACCAATTCGCTGCTGCATCATGCGACGGACTACACGCCCTATGAAGGCCAGGTCGTGAAGGGCTGGCCCATCATGACGATCTCACGGGGCGACATCGTCTGGGACGACGGAAAGATCATGGCCGAGCCGGGACGGGGCCAGTTCGTTGCCCGTCACCGGCCGTTCCCACCGCAGCAAGGTCTTTCGAAGGTGCTTGCATCATGACGGCGGCGATGTCACGCCTTGATGGCAAGGTGATCTTTCTGACCGGTGCTGCGAGCGGTATCGGCGCGGCGATTGCGCGCCGCTGCATCGATGAAAACGCCTCGGTGATCTGTGCGGATCAATCGCTCGATAGCGTCACTGCGCTCGCCCAGTCCCTTGGCCCTCAGGCTTTCGCCATCCAGTGCGACGTGACTGATAATGCGTCGGTCAGGCGCGCGGTGGATAGTGGTGTGAGACGGTTCGGACGCCTGGACGGGCTCGTGCACAACGCCGCAGCACCCTCGATGGGTGGCACGGTCGTCGATCTTGACGAACAGCAATGGCGCCTCGAGATCGACGTCATCCTGACGGGCGCCTTCCTGGCCAGCAAGCATGCGCTTGCGGCAATGATTGCAGGCGGCGGCGGATCGGTCGTCTTCATCGCATCGCAGTTTGCGCATGTGGCGACCGGCAGGGCTGTCGCCTACTGCGCAGCAAAGGCCGGTCTCGTGCATCTCGCCAAGGCCATGGCAACCGATCATGCGGTCGATGGCATCCGCGTCAACAGCCTGTCGCCGGGCGCTGTTGCCACGCCAAGGCTGCTGCAGCGTTGGCCGGATCTTGAGGCGGCCAATGCCGGACTCGGACCTGCGCATTTGCTCGGTCGTATCGCAAAGCCCGATGAAATTGCCGCTGCTGCCGCCTTCCTGCTGTCGTCGGACGCTTCGTTCGTCACCGGAACCGACCTCCTGGCCGATGGTGGCTATGCCACGCGCTGATGCATGTCGCGAAATCTTTGGATGGATTTGAAATGACCCTACTTGTCACCGGTGGAACCGGCTTTGTCATGAGTGTCCTTGCCCGGACGTGGCTCGATCGTGATGCCAGGGCGCGTGTCGTCATTCTTGACCGCGCCGGCCTGGATGACATGGCTGAGCGCTATTTTGCACCGGTCCGCGATCGGCTCACTGTTATCACGGCTGACATCTGTGATCCCGGCCAGTGGGAGGCAGCGCTCGACAGTCACGATATCCGTTACGTGGTCCATGGCGCGACTGTCACTCCAATCTCGCGTGGCAGTGCCGCAGAAGCAAAGCGCCAGCCCGAAGCTGACGATCCTGCCAGGATCGTCGATGTCAATTTCATGGGCACCGTGCACATTCTCGAATGGTTGAGGGAACGCCCCGGCATTCAACGCCTCGTCTTCGTCAGTTCGGGCTCCGTCTACCGTCACCACGGGCCGGATTGGACGGGTGAGCCGCTTCCTGAAGATGGCTATGTCGCGCCGCTGACGCTTTACGGGATCTCCAAATTTGCAGCCGAGATGGTCGTCAACCGCTACGCAGATCTGTTCGATCTGTCGGCGGCCTCCGTTCGGCTTGCGTCGGTTTATGGGCCGATGGACCGGGTCACCGGCAGCCGCAATTTCCGGCACGTGCCGAACCGGGTAGCCCACATGGCGCTTGCTGGCGAGACCATCCGGCCAAACAGCCTGGAGCCTGTCGGCGACTACATCACCTCGACCGATGTCGCCGATGCGATCATCGCGCTGATCCTCGCAGAACGCCTGCGTTACCGGCACTACAATATCGGCAGCGGCGAGACCTCGACGATCGGCGACATCATCGCCTGGGCGAAGGAGCGGGCTCCGGACCTGCAGGTCGATTTGAGCCCGGGGGAAACTGCCAACATCATTCAGGACGTCTCACTCAAAGACGGCATGTGGGGAGCCTACGACATTGCCCGCATCGCGCGCGACACCGGCTGGCAGCCGCGCGGCGCAAGGCAATCGTTCCACGATTACATGGACTGGATTATCGACAACGAAAATCAGAACGAGGGAAAGTGATGAGCGCCATGGCAAAAGATCAATCGCGCGACTTTGTCGGTTACGGCCCGAAGCCTCCTGTCATGACTTGGCCAGGTGGGGTCAAGCTCGCGATCAACCTTGTCCTGAACTACGAGGAGGGCGCCGAATATTCCTGGCTCGAGGACGGGCGAAACGACAATTGGGGCGAATACAATATCCCAAACAGCCCGCCGCTGCGCGACCTCGGCACCGAAACGCATTTTGAATATGGCAGTCGTGCCGGCGTCTGGCGCCTATCACGCCTGTTCGACCGCTACGATATTCCGGTAACCGTCTCGGCCTGCGCCGTTGCGCTCGAGAAAAACCCTGCCGTCATTGATTGGATGAATGCCCGCGGCCATGACCTGCTCGGCCACGGCCTGCGCTGGAGTGAATATTCCATCATGCCGCGCGATGAGGAGGAGCAACAGCTTCACGAAGCCATCGCCCTCTATCAAAAATTGACCGGCAAGCGGCCGATGGGCTGGAACTGCCGATCCTTTCCAAGCGTCAACACCCGAGATCTGATCGTCAGGGAAGGTGGCTTTCTCTATTATTCCGATCCCTGCAACGACGATCTTCCCTATTTTCTCGATCACGAAGGCACGCGCCTTCTCGTCGTTCCCTATTCGAAGACACTGAACGACAGCCGTTATCTGATTGCGCCCGGCTACAGCAATCCGCGCGATTTTGCCGAGGATTGCCGTTCTGCCATCGACTACATGATTGGCGAAGCCGACGAGATCGGGGGGCGCATGCTGACGATCGGCGTGCATGCGCGCTGGATGGGCCAGCCCAATCGGGCGTCGGGGCTTCGGGACGTGATCGAACACGTCAAGAAGACCCCGGGCGCTGCCTTCATGCGACGCGAAGACATCGCTCGTTACTGGATGGATCATCATGGCTGACGGTGCGCATGCGATGCCGGGTGACCATCGTCAAGCAGAGGCGGAAACGATAAGCGGCGCCGAATATGTCGCCGGTGTCTTGAAGCAGGAAGGCGTCAAGCAGATCATCGGCTTTCCGGCAAGCGAGCTTTTTGATGCGTCTGCCGCGCTCGATATTCCGCCGCTGATCGCACGTACGCAGCGGGTCGCCGTCAACATTGCCGAAGGTTACGCCCGGGCGACGGCCGGCAGGGAGCTCGCCGTCGTCACCGTCCAGTACGGTCCGGGAGCCGAAAGCGCCTTTGCCGGTATCGCTCAGGCCTTCAATGATCGTGTGCCGATGCTGTTCCTGCCGACCGGTTATCCGCGCGGATCGGAAGCGGTCGCCCCGAATTTCGAATCCCGTCGCAACTTCCGCCACATCACTAAATGGTGCGAAGCGGCAACGCAGGTCGCCGATCTGCCGAAGCTGATGCATGCGGCAATTTCACGTGTCAGAAACGGGCCGCCGGCGCCCGTTCTGCTGGAACTGCCGGTCGATTTGTTGGCCGAAACGCTCGACGCCCGTCCGGCCGATCATCGCCGCCCGCGCCGCAGCGTGCCGCAGGCCGATGACGGTGAGGTGGCCAATCTGGTTGAAGCGCTGATTGCGGCCAAGAGCCCGGTGATCCTGGCAGGGCAGGGAGTTCTCGCCGCATCGGCCACGCAGGACCTGGTCGAGCTGGCCGAGTTGTTGAACGTTCCCGTCATGACGACACCGAACGGCAAGAGCGCCTTTCCCGAAGACCATCCACTTGCGCTTGGGACTGCCGGCCGGGCACGACCGGCGACGGTCGACCATTTTCTCGAAAGGGCCGATGTCGTGTTTGCCCTCGGCAGCAGCCTGACGCGCTCCTATTACATCCTGCCGGTCCCGGACGACAAAACCATCCTGCAGGTGACGCTCGACGAAGCCGATCTCGGCAAGGACTATGCGATCTCGCAAGGCGTGATCGGTGATGCCGCCTCCGTCCTCAGGCAGATGATTACGCTTATCCGCCGGGAATTTCTGCCACTTGGCGACCGGCCGCAGCCGGCGGCAGAAATCGCCGTCATTCGTGCGGCCTTCTTGGAAAAGTGGATGCCGCTGCTGACATCGGACAGCACACCGATCTCGCCCTACCGTGTCGTCTGGGAGATCATGCAGGCGATCGATCCGAAGACCTCGATCGTGACGCATGATGCCGGTAATCCGCGTGACCAGTTCTGCCCGTTCTATATGGCAAGCACGCCCGGCGGCTACATCGGCTGGGGCAAGACCACCCAGCTCGGCAGCGGCCTCGGCTTTGCGATGGGGGCCAAGCTTGCTCGTCCCGATGCGACGGTCGTCAATCTGATGGGAGAGTCCGCCTTCGGAATGGTCGGCATCGACTTCGAAACCGCCGTGCGGTGCAATCTGCCAGTCCTGACGGTCGTGCTGCGCAACAACGTGCTCGGCGGCTACGCGAAAAGCATGCCGATTGCCACCACGAAATATGGCGCGAATCGGGTGACGGGCAACTACGCTCCGATCGCTGAAGCCCTCGGTGGCTACAGCGAATGTGTGATCGAACCGGAGAACCTGCGTCCCGCATTGTTGCGCGCGCTGGACAGGGTTACAGCCGGCCAGGCCGCGCTGATCGAGGTTGTCACGCACGAAGAACCGCGGCTCGCAGGTCTGTGGTAGAAAAGCGGAGGCGGACGTGTTCGATACGATGATCCTTGGCGGCACGGTCGTCAATGCAAACGGTCAAGGCCGTGCGGATGTCGGCATTCTCGATGGACGGATAGCGGCTCTGCTTGCGCCTGGCGAGACCGCGATGGCACGCAATTTCATCGATGCGGGCGGCAAGCAGCTATTGCCGGGGCTCGTCGATGCGCATGCGCATCTGCGAGAACCCGGACTGACGCACAAGGAAGACTTTGAGAGTGGCACGCATGCCGGCGCTCTCGGCGGCGTGACAACGATCCTCGACATGCCGACGGACGATCCCTGGACGGCTTCGGCGCAGCAATTGTCCGACAAGATAGCGAGCGCAGCGGGACGACTGAATGTCGACGTCGGTTTTCAGGCGGTGGTTTCAAAGAGCTGCGACAGCCTGGATGACCTGCTTGCCTTGTCGCCGGTTTCGCTTGAACTGTTCACGGCAGATGTGCCTGCCGACTATCGGTTCGACAGTCTGGACGCGGTCACGCAGATGCTGCGCCGGTTGAAGGACACCGGCACGGTGATCGGTGTTTCCCCCGGCGACCAGTCGATCCTCGAGGGAACCAGTTCACGCGACCGCAGCGGCGGCATTTCGGCGTTTCTTGCCAGCAGGCCGCCGCTCGCCGAAGCCGGCGGTATCGCGCGTGCGGTTCTTGCCGCCGCCGAGAGCGGTACGCGAGTGCATGTTCGCCAGGTCAATTCGAAGCTCGGCGTCGAAACCTGGCGCCGCCTTCAGGGCATGGCTGACGTCACTATCGAAACGACGCCGCAGAACCTGTTCTTCACATCCGACGACTACGAGACGGACGGTGCCAAGCTGAAGGGATCACCGCCGTTTCGCGCGCATGACGATGTCGCTGCCCTGCGCCATGCGGTCTCGGAGGGCCTGATCACGATCATGGCGACCGATCACGCACCGCACAGCCCGGCCGAGAAGTCGGCGGCCTATGAATCCTTTGCCGATATTCCCGGCGGCATGCCCGGACTTCAGACATTGCTTTCGGTGATGCTGGGCCTGGTGGCGGAAAAGGTCATAGGGCTTCCGGACCTGGTGCGGATCTGCGCGTACAATCCCGCCCACCGCTTCGGGCTTGGACGTTCGAAAGGGTCGATCGCCGTCGGTCGTGATGCCGACATGCTGATTGTCGATATGGGCAGATCAGCTGTCATCACCAATGCCGAACAGGCTTCGCGCGCCGCTTACACACCATTTCATGGCAGGCGTGCGGCCGGCCGGTTGACCGATGTCTTCCTCCGCGGCGAACGCATCGTCAAAGACGGAACGCTCATCATCCCCAATCGCGGCCAGGTCGTCCGCAGGGCCGACTAAAGGAACTCCCATGCCTATGCTCGAGAAGAAAATTGCCATTGTCACCGGAGCGAGTTCCGGTCTCGGTCGCGCGATCGCGCTTCGCTACGCCCAAGAGGGCGCGACCGTCGTGATTGGCGACGTCTCCGAGGATCCGATCGAGGGAGGTGAAACGACCCTTTCCCGCATCCGGGCGGCAGGCGGAAAGGGTATGTTCATAAAGGCCGACATTTCCAGATGGGCTGACGTCGATGCGCTGGTCTCACAGACGGTGAAAGGGTTTGGGCGGCTCGACATCATGGTCAACAATGCCGCGATCTACACTTCGACCGATCTCCTGGAAACGTCGCCGCAACAATGGGATCGGGTGATCGCCGTCAATGTCACCGGCTTCTTTTATTGCTGCAAGCGGGCAGCGCAGCAATTCCTACTGCAGGAGCCGGTCGGCGACACGCGCGGACGCATCATCAACATTTCGTCGCAGCACGGCATGGTCGCCTGCCCAGGCGATTTCCCCTACGGGGTCAGCAAGGGTGCGATCGTCCAGATGACCCGGCAAATTGCTGTCGACCATGCAGCGGCAGGAATCGTTTGCAATGCGATCGCCCCCGGCAAGATCATCACCGGCAAGCCGGGTGTCGCCAACGATCTTGACGCTCTCGACTATTCACGCCGTCGCACGCCCTGGCCGCGGCTCGGCGAGCCGCGCGATGTCGCGAATGCCGCACTTTTCCTCGCCAGCGACATGGCGAGCTACATGACCGGCGTCAACCTGATGGTCGACGGCGGCTGGATGGCGGGCTGATCATGACGTCGCACAAGTTCGACAATAACGGAAAGGAAACAGACCATGGATCTAGGATTGAAAGGCAAGACTGCCCTCGTATTGGGCGCCGGTGGCGGACTTGGCGGAGCAATCGCCAAGACGCTAGCCGCGGAGGGCGCGAACGTCGCCGTTGCCGATATCAACAGGGAGGCGGCCGACAAGACCGTCGCAACAATCGCGGCGGCCGGCGGATCGGCGATGGCGTTTCAATGGGATCTTGCCGATCTCGGTGTGATCGAGCCCAATCTCGCTGCAATAGATAAGCAGTTCGGTCAGGTGGATGTTCTCGTCAATATCACCGGCGGCCCGCCGCCGACGCTCGTTTCCGGTCAGAACGCCGAAAGCTGGCGCAAGTATTTCGATAGCATGGTTCTCTCGGTCATCGCCATCAGCGACGCCGTGCTTCCCAAGATGCGTGAAAAGAAGTGGGGCCGTATCATCACCTCGACATCGTCGGGTGTCGTCGCGCCCATTCCCAACCTTGGCCTCTCGAATGCCCTGCGCATGTCCCTGCTTGGCTGGTCCAAGACTTTGGCGGGTGAAGTCGGCCGTGATGGCGTGACCGTCAATGTCGTCCTGCCGGGACGTATCGCTACGCAGCGCATCACTTTCCTCGATGAGCAAAAGGCCAAGCGTGAAGGCAGGCCTGTGGAGGAGGTCTCGGCCGCAAGCACCGCCTCGATCCCGGTCGGCCGCTATGGAGACCCTCAGGAATATGCTGACGTGGTCGCTTTCATTGCAAGCATGCGATCCTCCTATCTGACCGGTTCTGTCATCAGGGTCGATGGCGGCCTGATCGCAAGCGTGTGAGAGGGCGGCCTTGCCCCGACCGTCCACTCTCCGGCGGATGGTCCCGCCGGAGATCGTCTCTGGTTCTTTAGAAGTTCCACCGCCCTCATGGCCGATCACGGCATCACATGCTCGATGAGCCGATCCGGCAATGTCTCGGACAATGCCGCGATGGAAAGCTTCTTCTCATCACTCAAAACGGGACGAACTGCTCGCAAGGTAGGGCGATACAATAATGATCTTCGGCGCCAGCGGCGGTATCGGGCACATGGCCATCCAACCCGCAAAACGAATGGGCGCCCGAGTATTCGCGGTGGCTTCGGGCGATGACGGCGTGGCGCATCGCTGCGGCTGGGTGCCGACGCCATCGTCAATGGGCGCAAGGACGACGCGGCGGTGGCCGCTCGTGAATTCGCTCCTGGCGGCCTCGACGCTGCCGTTGTCACCGTCGGCGGTGAGACGGCCGACCAAGCGCTGTCGTCAGTGCGAGATGGCGGTCGGGTCGCCTCTCCCTACGGCGTGATGCCCGATCCAAATGTCCGGCCCGGCGTTACGCTCATTCGCTACAACGGCGCCCGCTGCCAGGACGCGACCTGCAAGCTTAACCGCCTGATTGACTCTGGCCCGTTCGATGTCCATGTCGCCCGTACAGTACATTCCCGTTCGAACAGGTCTTTGATGCCCACCGGGCCCTTGCCATCCACTACGTCGGCAAGCTCGCTTTGCGGGTGAGTTGAGCAAATGGTGGATTGCATCAGACATCACCAGGCGTGGCGACAAGCGACGCCTTCGGCGTCGCTGCGATTGTTGAGCTGATGACTCGTGGCGCCGTTGTAGCCGCGCACGCAGAGTTCGCCATCCACCGCGACCGGCCATAGGAAGCATGAGCCCCCTCCAGAGCTTGATACTTGCCATCAGCTCTTCATTCTATATATTCGGGATATGTCGAATATATCAAATAAAATGCATGAAGACGAGCAGCGCTTCGTGGAGGATATGGCGCGCCTGCTGGTGCCTTCGGGCGTGCCGCCCATCGCCGCCCGGCTTTATGGTCATCTGCTTCTCTGCCCCCGTCCCGTCAGCCTAGACCAGATCACCGAGGATCTCGGGATCAGCAAGAGCAGCGCAAGCGTGGCAGCGCGTTTGTTGGAGACCTATACGCTCGCGCGTCGCCACAGCGAGCCCGGAACCAAGCGCGCGCTTTACGCGGTGGCCGACGACTACGAAGCCATGATCCGACAACAGAACCGGCTGCTCGATGCACTGGCCGAGCAGCTGAACGCCGGGGCAGGAATCGTCCCGTCCAAGGAAGTAAACGCACGTCTCGAGGAGATGGCGGAATTCTATCGGGTGATGCGCGGCGCCATGGATGACGCCATGAGCCACTGGAAATGTAGCCGGCGCCGGCGGTGAAGGGTGAATTCCCGTGGCGGAAGAATTAACAGCTTCGACATGAGAGGCAAGAAATGGGTCTCGTTCTAAATCTTATCATCCAGACGATCGTCTGGTACGGCTTCATGGGTGCGATTATCTTTGGCGCCGCGGGCACGATAGACTACATCGGTGGGTGGCTCTATCTCGGTGAAATGGTCGCACTATCAATCGTTTTTGGGACAATCATGATGCGCGTTGATCCCGGGCTGCTCAGAGAACGCCTGAAGCCGCCTTTGCAAAAGGATCAGCCGCTCGCGGACAAGCTGATTATAATTCCAGTCCTGCTCCTCATATTTGGAGGAATGGGTTTCATGGCAGCAGATGCGGCGCGCTGGCGCTGGTCGGCGATGCCATCTTCCGTGCAGTGGGCAGGCTGCGGCCTCCTTCTGGCGGGACTTTTGTTCATTTACTGGGTTATGCGCACGAACAGCTTCGCGGCGCCGGTCGTGAAAATACAAAAGGACCGCGGGCAGGCGGTTATCACAACAGGCCCTTATGCCATCGTCCGCCATCCGATGTATTTCGGCGCGCTTTTCTACATCGCCGGTACCTCGCTCGTGCTCGGCTCATGGTGGGGGCTTGTGACGGTCCCCATCCTCGCATTCTTATTCGGCATCCGGATCGGCATTGAAGAAAAAACACTGCGCACGGGCCTCGATGGCTATGACGATTATGCGCGCCGCGTGCGCTGGCGCCTGATTCCATTCATCTGGTGAGACTGCCCGCCACGATGGCCGATCTCGACGAGAAATCATGCCGTCGAATACGACAGACGGATCGAATTAGCAGGATACATTGCGGCAACGCGTGGCGGTACGTGGCCCGAAGTTTAAATTTTCAGCCCCTCCCGACCTGAACGTTGACCAGGTCCGAAAGACGTCGCCATGCAACGTTCGGCCCAAAGCTGCCGACATCCGAAACCCTTCATAGAAGGTGACATTCGGCGAACCTCGGCTGGAGCCCGGCTGCCAGATCGAAAAGCGGGCGCCGATGGCGACATTCGACTCCGCGCTTTTTGTGTAGACGTCGGCGATACCCGAGAAAGTTCGCCGCCCCGCCTTGAGCAATCCATTGGCTAAGTTGTTCCCAAGCGGTTTGTTTTGCGCCACTCTTCGTATTCTCCGCGGGCATCGTCATGGAGCGGATAGTAGCGCTGCAACGACCCGCCCCCCATAAGCTTCACGCGTGAGAACTCCTCCCAATCGTGATGCTTTTGCGATTCTTCGATGACCTTCGCGGCCATTGCGACTGGAAGCACCACCACCCCGTCATCGTCGGCGACGATGATGTCTCCGGGGATGACCGTGACACCGCCACAGGCAATCGGAACATTGACGGCGTTGGGATAGATGCCAGTCTGCACATGATAGTTGGGCGTCCAGCCACGCAGCCATAAAGGTAGATCCAGCTTCTCGACATTGGGCCGATCGCGCATGCAGCCATCGATCACGATGCCAGCGCCGCCTCGTCCTTTGAAATACGTCGACATCATATCGCCGAAGACGCCGGAGCTCATGTCGCCGCGCGCGTCGACCACGACCACATCGCCCTCCTGCGCGTGATAAAGCACATGGCGGTGCAACTGCGTCTCCGGATCCGCATATTCTCCCTCGGTAAAGAGGTCCGGCCGCTGGGGCAGGAATTGAAGCGTCAGGGCCGGCCCGACGATCGATTTTCCGTGATTCTGCGCCACGGGACCCACCATGTGCGGATTGCGGAAGCCCATGTGGCCAAGCGTGCCGGAAACCGTCGCGGCGCCGATCTCCTTCAGCGCGTCGATCAACTCTTTGGGCGGTCGCGTAATGTCGGGCGTGTGTGTCATTCTAAGCTCCGGTGGATGAAACTACCAGTTTGTCACTGAACCGTCGCGGCGCTTCAGGTGAGGCGCTTCCCAGAAACGAAAGCTCTCCGCCTTGATCGCCTCTTCGTTGACCTCGACGCCGAGCCCCGGCAAATCGCTGACCGGATAGTCGGGGCCGTCGAGTCGTGGTTGCACGGGGAAGAAGTCGGAATTATCGAACCCCAGCTTTGCTTCGGGCGCCCTTGTCTCGAGCCAGGCGAAATTCGCTACCGCGGCGGCGAGATGGATAGTCGCGGCAGTGCAGACTGGGCCGAGGGGATTGTGCGGCATCAGGTCCACATAGTGCGCCTCGCTCCAGCCCGCGACCTTCATCGCTTCAGTGAGCCCGCCCACATTGCAAACATCGAGCCGGTTGAACTGATGGATGCCACGCTCGACGTAGGGCAGGAATTGCCACTTGCTGGCAAATTCCTCGCCGATGGCGAACGGGATGTCGGTCATCGTGCGCAGGGATTGGTAAGCCTCCGGCGTTTCGTCTCGTATCGGCTCCTCGAGGAAATCAAGCACGCCACGGCCGAGCTTGTTGCAGAAGCTCGCCGCCTCTGCCACCGAGAGCCGATGATGATAGTCGATGCCGAGGACGACGTCGTCGTCCAGCGCTTCACGCGCCTTGTTCAGCATACGTGCGGTAGGCCCGATCGACTCCCGCGGCTCAAAGATATCCCTGCTGTTTTGCCCGATGGGGAAGAAGCGGATCGCCTGCCACCCCTGGGCGCGTAGTTCGCGGGCTCGTTCGATGGCAGCATCGCCCTCGGCCTCGTCACCGGTCGAGGCGAAGGTCGGAATGCGGTCGCGCTGCTTGCCGCCTAACAGATCGTAGGCCGGCACCCCCAGCGCCTTGCCCTTGATGTCGTGAAGGGCAATGTCGATGGCCGAAATCGCCGCCTGCAGAACGCGCCCGCCTTCGAAATATTGGCTGCGATAAACTTCTTGCCAGATCCGCCCAATTTGCATCGGGTCGCGGCCGATGAGAAATTCGCGATAGTGCTCGATCGCGCCGGCCACGGCCTTCTCGCGCCCGCTCAGGCCGCTCTCGCCCCAGCCGAAGATGCCATCGTCGGTCTCCACCTTGACCAGCATCTGGTTGCGCGTTCCTACCCATACTGGATAGGGCTTGATCGCCGTGATTTTGAGCTTCGCAGTCATCCACGCCCTCGTTTCACACGCATCCGCCTGGTCTCAGTTGGCCTTGAGCGCCATTTCTGTTTGGCCGTCGAAAAGATGCATCCGCTCCTGATCGAACTCGAGCCAAATTTGTTCATCGGGCGCCACGGCAATGGTCGGCGGCACGCTGACGTTGACGATGGCGCCAGACAGAAACGCCTGCACGAAAGTGACGTCTCCGGTCGGCTCCACTGTGTAGGCCTTGGCAGGGACGCTTCCAGGTATCGCGCTCTTATGCAGCCTGATCGTCGAGTGACGTGCCCCGAGCACGACTTTCTTGGTTGTTGCCCTCGAGACCTTCTGAGCGTTTTGTGGCGAGAGCTCGAGGCGCCAGCCCTCCGCGCTCGTCAACACAGTATTGCCGTTTGCCGTTGACGCCTCCAGCGGAACGAGGCTCATCGCCGGGCTGCCGACGAAGCTGGCGACGAACATGTTCACAGGATGGGCAAAGACCTGCGCCGGTGTATCGTATTGCTGCAAGTAGCCGCCGTTCATCACCGCCATCCTGTCGGCCATGGTTACCGCTTCGAGCTGGTCGTGTGTCACGTAGATGATCGTGGCGTTGAGGTCCTGGTGGAAACGCTTGATCTCCGACCGCATCTGCACGCGCAGCTTCGCGTCGAGGTTGGAGAGTGGTTCATCCATCAGGAATACCGCCGGATCGCGAACGAGGGCACGGCCCAGCGCCACGCGCTGCTGTTGGCCGCCCGAAAGTTCGCGCGGCTTGCGCTCGAGCAACTGCGTCATGTCGAGCACGCGCGCTGCTTCCTTGACCTTCTTGTCGATCTCGTCCCTTGGCAGTTTGCGCATCTGCAGCGGGAACGCCAGATTTTTGTAAACCGATTTCTGCGGATAGAGCGCGTAGTTCTGGAACACCATTGCGATGTCCCGGTCCTTGGGGTCGAGGTCGTTGACCACCCTGTCGCCGATGACGATGTCGCCAGATGTGATGGGGATGAGCCCCGCCACAAGATTGAGTGTGGTTGTCTTGCCGCAGCCTGAGGGGCCGACGAGCGCAACGAATTCGCCGTCGTTGACCGTCAGCGAAACGTCGTTGACAGCTTTGAAGCTGCCATAGGTCTTGACCAGATCTTTGAGGACCACATGGGCCACCGGCAACTCCCTTAGTGCTTGACTGCGCCTTCCGTGAGGGCGCGTACGAAGTATCGCTGCAGGACAAGGAACAGAACCACGACGGGCACGCTCATCATGAAGCTGGCCGCCATCAGGCCCGGAAAGTCCGTTGTATTCTCCGAGAAGAAGCGCTGGATGCCGACCGGCAGTGTCAACTGCTCGTTCTTGGAGAGGAAGGTGTAGGCGTAGATGTACTCGTTCCACGCGCCGATGAAGGAATAGATCGCCGTGGCGATGATTCCCGGCGCCGAAAGCGGCATCACGATGAGGACAAAGGCCTGGAACCGCGTTGCCCCGTCGATGCGTGCGGCCTGCTCGAGTTGCACCGGGATGTTGTCGTAGAAGCCCTTGAGCAGCCAGATTGCCAGCGGCAGGCCGAATGTGAGGTAGGTGAGGATGAGCGACCCATGCGTGTTCACCAGCCCGATCGCGCGCATCAGGATGAAGAGCGGCACGAGAAAAATCACTGCCGGGAACATGTTCCGAAGCAAGACGGCGAAGAACAGAAAGTTCCGACCCGGGAAGGTGAAGCGCGAAAACGCGTAGGCCGCAGGAACTGCCACGATCACCGAAAGGATGGTCGTGGCGGTGGAGACGAAAAGGCTGTTCCAGAAGAAGCGCAGGAAGTCCTGGCCGACGCTGTTTTGCGGATCGAGCAGCTTCTGGTAGCTGGCAAGGGTGGGTTGGTCCGGCCACCATTGCGGCGGGAATTGCATGGCCGCGAAGCCGGACTTGATCGAGGTGATCAGCATCCAGATCATCGGTAATGCGGTGTAAAGCAGCATGAACACGAGGAAGATGCGTCCGCCCCACCGCCATCCATCGATGCGGGTACGGCGACGCGCCTGGCTTCGACGAGCAGTCTCGGCAATCGCGCTCATTCGTTTCCATCCTTCCGTTCATTGCCGCTCAACGCACGGACGTAGAAGTAGCCGAGCGACATCAGGATCAGGAACAGCAGCACCGAATAGGCCGATGCCACCCCCCAGCGCTGGCGGCCGAAGGCGAGCTCATAAATATGGGTGATCCAGATATGCGATGCGTTCGACGGCCCACCGCCGGTCATGATCCAGGGGATGATGAAAGAATTGAAGTTCGCCACTGCCAGCAGAAGGATCGTCACCGTCGAGACGTTTCTCAAGTGCGGAAAGGTGACGTGCCAGAACCGCTGCCATGCATTGGCTCCGTCGACCTTTGCTGCGCGCAGCAACTGATCGGGAACCGTCTGCAGCCCAGCCATCATCATGATCATAGCAAACGGAAACTCTCGCCAGATATTCACGACGATCAGCGAGGGCAGCACCGTGCTGACGCTGTCGATGAAATTCGGCGGCCGGTCGGCCAACCCGAGGCCGACCAGCACCGCGCCAATGATCCCAAAGTCCGAATGGTAGATCCACTTCCAGATATAGGACGCGGCGACCGCGCTGATGACCCAGGGAATGATCAGGATGGCCCGCAGGATGCCGCGGCCGATAAAGTCGCGATGGAGCGCCAAGGCACAGGCAAATCCCAGGACAAATGAGATAAAAGTGGATGCCAGTGTCCAGATAAGAGTGTTCGAGGTGACCGTCCAGAACACCGGACTTGTGAGGATGGCGATGTAGTTGTCGAAGCCGACGAAAATCTTGTCCCGGAGCTGAAGGCCAGGTGGTGTATTAAAGAACGACAGCTCGATCGTGTAGTAGATAGGGTAGGCTATGACGATGAGCATTACGGCGATCGCAGGAAGCACATACGCGTAGTCAGCGCGATGCTCCCAAATCTTTCGCAGCACGCCGGACCTATCGGGGTGCAGTCTTCGGCGAACCTCGGCCTTGCCAGTCAAGATCGTCACTGTGCCCTGCCCTTATTCTTCGGAAGAAACCGGCTGCAATCGAGGCGCAGCCGGTCAGATCGGCAGGCCTGGACTAGAGTCCGCCGTCCGTCAGGTCTTTTACCTTCTTGGCTGCGTCGTCTGCTGCTTGGTCGACGGTCATGGCTCCGGTCAGGGCATTCTGCAGCATGTCCGGGACGATAATATTCATGATCTCGGGAGACTGTGGCAGCGCCGGGAAGGGGATGCCGTATGGCAGCATCGAGGTCGTGACATCAAGGAACTTGATGTTATCAAGACGTTCCTTCATCCATTTGGTCTTGAAGCCGTTAAGGTTTCCCGGGTTCGAGCCGGCATAGGCCATCTTCAGCGACCATTCGGGGCTCGTCCACATGCAGATGATAGCCTTTGCAGCCGGCTCGTCTACCTTGCCGCCCTCGACATATTCGGGCTTCAGGATGTGAATGTTGGAGCCGCCAAACACGACGGCACGCTTGCCGTCGGGGCCGGTCGGAATCAGGCCGTAGCGCATGTTGTCGATGACGGTCTGCGCTTTTTCCTTGTCGCTGCCCGTCGTCTTCTTCTGCAGGTCGAGCATGACGTTGTAGTCGGACGGGTGCGAGATCATCATGCCGAGCTGGCCAGCGAGGAAGAGGGGCTGGTTGTCCGCCTGCTGGTTGGTGAGTGCCGAAACCGGAACCGACTTGTCGCGAACATACATATCGTAGGAGGCTTGCAATGCCGCCTTGCTCTGCGGGCTATTGAGCTCGACCTCTTTATAGGTTGGGTTGGCGGTAGCTTCGTCGAAGACGCCGCCGCCATAGGCCCACAGTTGCGGCATGAAACGGTACGGCGTATTGCCCGCATTCTTGCGCGCCACGAGGCCGTAACCGGCAATGCCGAGCCTGTCGTGGATCTGCTTGGAATCTTTGACGACGTCGTCCCAGGTTGCCGGAGCCTTGTCCGGATCGAGGCCTGCACGCTTGAAGATGTCGGCGTTCCAGATGAACGCCATCGTCTCGTTGTTGGTTGGAATGCCGTAGGTCACCCCGTCCCAGGTTACAGCCTTCATTGCGCCGGGCCAGAAATCCTCGGTCGAATACCCGACATCTTCGGGTTTGAGCGGCTGCAAATAGCCCTTTGCGGCGAACTCGGTGCCACCAAGGATTTGCAGGCGGACCGCCATGGGCGCTGCATTGCCAAGGAGTGCGGTCCGGAACTTGTCGAGCAGGTCGTTATAGGTGAGGGCTTGTTCCTCGAGCTGGATGTTCGGATAGGTTTTGCGGAAGGTCTCGAAGAAGTCCTTGTAATACTGGCGCAGGAGGTCGGGGTCGCCCTCGAAGACGCCCTGATACCAGAAAGTCAGTCGCCCCTTATAGTCGAGCGGAGTGACCTTGGCGCAATCGGCCGCCGTGTCAAAATCTTGTGTGCCGGCGATGGAGCGAACGTATTCCGGCGACCACTTGCTCAGGTCGACCGGCGCACCCATCGCAGACACGGACATCAACGATACCATCAAAGCAGTCGAGACAGTGCCGCACAGGATGGCACGGCCGAGTGAAATCCTCGTCATAGGTAACCTCCCAGGTTTTCTCCCATGCCGCTCTGCATCGAGGCGAGCGGTCTTTGCTCTCCGGCCGCGGGACTTCCCCTAATGTATCCCTTCGACCTGATCATACGTTTTCAGATCGTAGATTGCCTGTCAATCAGAGAAATCGTACATTGTTTAGAGAAGCTTCGCGTGATATCCGAACAATGTGTGTATTCATTGGGGACAATCTTGGCCGAAACGAGCGATTTTAAAGCACAGCCACCCGAAGGCATCGACGCTATCGGGGCCTCCAGTGAGGGCGCCTCGCTTTATCAACTGATCAGGGATGACATCATCGAAGGGCGGCTCGCTGCCAACGAGCGGCTTGTTGTCACCGATCTCGCCCGGCGCCACGGCACCTCGACCAACCCCGTGCGCGAGGCTCTGCAACTGTTGCGCGGGGAGGGCTTTGTCACCTTCGTCCCCAACCGCGGAGCGCGTGTCCGGCCCATAGATCAGGATTTCGTTAGGGACATCTATGAGATCGGGGTCTTGATCGAGCCGGCACTGACGAAATGGTTCGTGAATATGGCCACCGTCGAGGACATTGCTGAACTCGAACGCATCCAAGGCCTGATTGAAGAGAACAACTTCGCCGACCCGTTCAGACACAGCGAACTGGACACCGCCTTTCACACGGTAATGTACCAGAAGCACTACAACCGCCATGCCGCCGAGCTTTGGTGGAAGCATCGCGAAGTGCTTCGAGCCGTAAGTCGGCGTTTCGACTTCACGCTCGCCCGGCGTGCCGCAATCCTTAGCGAGCATCGCGAGCTCATCGCGCATGTAAAAGCGGGACATGCGAACGAGGCAGCCGAACTCATTGCACGCCATGTTGAGGGCTCCGGCCGGCACATCCTCGAGCACATGCGTGCGCGTAATGCCGCTCGGGCAGGATAGAATCCACAACCTGAATATCGTTATCCCGACCACTTCAGTTAAAGGCAGTTGAGATGAAAATCACCAGCGTTCGGCCGTGGTTAATCAGATCCGATGCTTCCTATTGGGGAGAGTTCCTGTTCGTCGAAGTGACGACTGACGAGGGGGTGAGCGGCTGGGGAGAGATCACCACCACGACAAGGCTTGCCAATCGCGCCCTCTGCACGATCCTTCGCCAGATCGGTGCCGCTTTGACAGGCGAGGACCCGGCGCGGATCGAGTATCTGTGGCACAAGATATTCCGTAGCTTCACTTATATGGGCAGTCGCGGTGCGGCCGTCGAATGCGTAAGCGCCATCGATATCGCCCTCTGGGATATCCGCGGCAAAGTCCTTGGCAAGCCGATTTACGAGCTGTTGGGCGGACGGGTACGCGATGAAATTTCGCTCTACACCCATCCCAACCAACGCAAGTTTACCAGCAAGGAGGCTGTGGTCCAGGAAATTCGAAACATCGTCGACTCGGGCCACACTGCGCTCAAGTTCGATCCTTTTCCCCAGCAGGGTCGCACCGCCGGCGGACAGGCTCGCGAGCAGCGGGACGGCTATCTCGATGGCAGCATGACCCGCAAGGATGAGCGCGAAGCCGCCGAACTGACGGCTCTGATCCGCCAGACGGCGGGCGCTGATGTCGACATCCTCATCGATGCGCATGGCCGGTTCGACGTTCCCACCGCCATTCGCCTTTGTCGGAGCCTTGAGGAAGCTGGTCAGATCGACTGGTTCGAGGAGCCCTGTCCACCGGAAAGCCTCAACGCTCTCAGGCAGGTCCGTGAGAAGGTCAGCGCCGCGATCTCGTGGGGCGAGCGTGGCCACACGAAGTGGGATTTCGTGCCGGTGCTCGAAAACAGGCTCGCCGACTACATCATGCCGGATGTCACCTGGACCGGCGGCATTACCGAACTCAAGAAGATTTCCGCGCTCTGCGAAGCCTATTACATCCCGGTCTCGCCGCATGACGCCGCAGGGCCAATCAACGTGGTTGCGGGAGCGCAGGTGATGATGACCGTTCCCAATTTCTACAAACTTGAAACGTCGGAGTGGAACCTGGGCAAATACGATCACCTCATCGACAGACCACTCGATGTTTCGAACGGCAGCCTCAAGCTTACGCCCAAGCCCGGTCTCGGCGTTGAAATGAACCGCGACTACCTTCAAAATCACGAGATAGAGCTCGACTAGCTAGCAACGCTCTACGCCGCATCAGCGTGCGCGACGACGAGCCCCCCGACCAGAACGAGGATAGATCATGCCAGAGGCACATGGAGCCGACGAGGCGCTCAATCGGGTGAACACGCATTCCAAGCCGTCCGACCTTCGCATTACCGACATGCGGGTCGCCGAAATTGTCGGCGCGCCGTTCACCTCAGTCCTGCTTAAGATTTACACCAACCAGGGCATCGTCGGGCTTGGCGAGGTGCGCGACGGCGCCAGCGCAACCTACGCACTGATGCTGAAGAGCCGGTTGCTTGGCGAGAACCCTTGCGACATCGACCGCCTGTTTCGCCGCATCAAGCAGTTCGGCGGGCACGGCCGGCAAGGCGGCGGCGTATCGGCGGTTGAAATCGCGTTGTGGGATCTTGCCGGCAAGGCCTATGGCGTCCCTATCTACCAGATGCTCGGTGGCCGGTTTCGGGAGAAAGTGCGCGTCTATTGCGATACCGACGCCACCGTGCCGAGCGGTACCGAGACCGGTAAGCGCCTGAAGCAGCGCATGGAGCTCGGATTCACCTTCCTCAAGATGGATTTGGGATTGATGCAGATCGCGGATGTGCCCGGTGCGGTCGTATTTCCTGCTGGCTCACTCGAAGGGTACCGCGACGGTCCCAGTCGTGGGCCGCTGAAGACCGTTGAAGAGCGGCGTGTCCGCAACGCTTCATACGATTTGCATAACGTCCCGCACCCGTTTACCGGCTTGCACTTTTCCGACAAGGGCCTCGACCTGCTTGAGCAATACATCGCCGAGGTTCGCGAGGTCATCGGCATGGATGTGCCGCTTGCGATCGACCATATCGGCCACATCTCCATGCAGAACGGCATTCGCCTTGCCAGGCGAATTGAAAAATACGTGCCAGCCTGGCTCGAGGATGTGATCCCCTGGCAATATACCGAGCAATACCGACAACTGCAGGATGCCACCACGATACCGATCTGCACTGGTGAGGATATATATCTCAAGGAGGGCTTCGAGCCTCTGCTCAAAAGCGGCGGCGTCTCCGTTATCCACCCGGACCTTCTCACCAGTGGGGGCATTCTCGAGACCAAGAAGATCGGCGACAGGGCGCAGGACCGTGGTGTTGCCATGGCAATCCACATGGCAGAAAGTCCAATCGCCGCAATGGCCGCGGCACATGTCGCGACCGCGACCGAGAATTTCATGGCGCTCGAATACCATTCCGCCGATGTTGACTGGTGGGACGATATCGTCACGGGCCTTCCCAAGCCGCTGGTCAAGAACGGCTTCATCACTGTTTCGGACAAGCCGGGCCTGGGGATTGACGATGTCGTCGACGAGGTGATCTCGCGGCATCTGCAGCCGGGCGTCACCGGCATTTGGCAGCCTACCGACCGCTGGGACGATGAGTATTCCTGGGATCGCACCTGGAGCTGAAGCGAAAAGGAACGAAGATGAAGATCACCGATCTCCGCTGCGCAGTTATCGGCAAACACCCGATCGTCCGCATCGTGACGGACGAGGGCCTCTATGGCTTGGGTGAAGTCGAATTCACCAAGTCCTACCTCAAACCCTTTGTGCTGCATTTCCGCGAGGCGCTGATCGGCGAAGACCCGACCGATGTCGAGAGAGTCATGCTGAAGATCCGCCAACGCGGCTCTTTCAAGCCGTACGGCGCGGCGGTGAGCGCTATTGAGCATGCGCTGTGGGATATTGCTGGCAAGGCCGCGGGCATGCCCGTCTATAAACTGCTAGGCGGCAAGGTGCGGGACAAGGTGCGCGTCTACAATGGCTCTGTCCGCCAGAAACGCACGGGCGACCGACCGGAGGATTACGCCGCTGACGTCAAATGGATGATGGAGCAGCCGCAGAACTTCTTCATGGTCAAGCAAGGCATCTCGTTCCACTCCAACATGAAGGACACCATCGAGGACTTCCACTACGGCGTGACGCAGAAGAAGGCCGGTTATCACGGTGCCATGGATCAGGGCGTGATCAGCGAACGCGGTTTCAATCACATGCTCGACTGCGTGATCGCGATGAAGGAAGTGCTGGGCGACAAAGTCAGTCTGGCGCTCGACTGCGGCCCGGGCTGGATGCTGCCCGATGCGATCAAGTTCGCTCGCGCGGTTGAGAAGTACAATTTGATGTGGCTCGAGGACATGCTGACCGGCGACTACGTGCCGTGGGTCAATCCGCAGGCCTATCGGGAACTGACAACCTCCACCTCGACGCCAATCCACACTGGTGAGCAGATCTACCTGCGGCACAATTTCAAGGAACTGATCGAGACGCAGGCGGTACGCGTCATCGGTCCCGATCCGGCCGATATTGGCGGCATTGCTGAGCTCAAATGGGTCGCCGAGCACGCTTACATGCATTCGATCCTGATGGCGCCGCATGGCACCGCTAACGGGTTGCTGGGCCTCGGCGCGTTGATCAATGTCTGCGCCACGTTGCCGGCAAATTACATCGCGTTCGAATATCCGAGCGCCTCCGACCCCTGGTGGGAGGATCTGGTAATCGGCTTGCCGCCGCAGATCGTGAATGACAGTATGGTGGACCTGCTGGAAGCGCCGGGGCTGGGCCTCGATATCGACGCTGAGGGGGCGAGGAGATATCTCAGGGAAGAGGATGCGGGGTTCTTCGACTGAACCCCTCCACCTGCCGCGCTCATCTTGCCGGACGCTAGGTATAGGGCCTGTTGAAATAAGAAGCGCTGACCGATCCGCTGACCCAATTCGGCGGGGGCAACATTCGCGGCTTTTCAGCCGGCATCAGCCGACGCTGAGACGTTGAGCCGCTATTGAGGCGAGAACCGACAAGATAGTTGATAGTAAAAGAATACCAGATGTTGCGAACAGCGAGCCTGTTGCGCCTGGCTCGTGCACAATTCCCGCAACACGACTGATGAGAGAGGCAAATGAAGCTGCCGCCGCGATTACGGTTGCCGCACTAAGGAAGACAACGACGGCTACCAAGCTATCCAGCACAACTTCAAGAAAGGGGTTTCCATCATTCACGATTAAACCTCCACGCTTGCTGCGTTATATGTCGCCAAGCATGTTGCGCGAAAAGTTTACAATCTGCAACCCTGAATCGTCAGGCTGGCGTCGTATGGCCGATGAATCCTCAAAAATGATTCGGCGCGTCTCGTCGTAGTTTCGAGCTGAATTCGAGCGACGGTTTCCCGGCCGTTTTAGCCCGCGAAATCCTATTTGCCTTCTCCAGTCACCCGGCCTGCTTACCCCTTGCTCCGTTTTTGCGGCTGGGCCTTCGGTCAGCGCCCCATCCGCCCGACATGCCAGTCAGCCACGCTGCTGGACGTAGAGCATGCGCTCGCGTGTCGCGAACCATTCCTCGGCGTAATCGTCATTCTTGTATTCGTCGAAATAGGGTCCGCCATCCGTGAAATGCACGATCTTGGCGTCATCGCGCTTGTCGTATTCGTTGACGAGATAGTTCCAGGTGATGGGTAGCTCGCCGATCAGATCGTCGCCGTCGAGCCACTTGAACTGGTGCAACTGCAGCCCGGTTGCGGTATTGACGTAATCAGGCGTCAGCGCCCTGCATTTCGCGTTATTGAAGAGGATCAGGCTCGACCAGTTCTTCTTTTCGTACTTAGTCTGCACCTGGCCGAGAAACTTCGTTTCGACCTTAGGCTGGTAATCGTGCTTGACGCACATGACGGAATAGCGCTCATCGCGCAGCGCCCAGAGCTCGGCAATATCCGTGCGCGCAAGCATGTCGCAATCCATGAACAGGCTCCATCCCTCATACTGACTGAGATAGGGCGTCAGGAAGCGCGAGAAGGAGAACTCGGTCGACTGAAGGGCGTTGCGTTCACGCGTAAACGTGCTTTCGATATTGTGCAGGTAGATCGGCGTGATGCTCACCGGCACGCTCGATTTTTCCAGAATACTCTGCGATAGCACGTGATGGGCGACAACTTCCTTTGAATCAAAACCAACATAGATGTTGACGATATCGGTCATATCAATTTCTCCTCGGGACGGATTATGTGTTGCCTTCAGGAAGCTTGCTTCTTTTGGCGGTCGAGCGCGCGCTGCTTGCGGGTCTTTGGCCGCGCCTTGCGGAAGGCCTGGTCGAGCGCCCGCTGCCATTTGGTTAGTGACATCAGGCCGTCGATGAGGGTCAGCGCATGATCGAGCCGCGTGGAGAGTGCATCATTGATCCCCGCCTGGATCTCCTCGCTTTCCGCATCCGGAAAGTGCCGGGTCAGAAGGTCGAAGCGGGACGGCCTGGCATGTTCGGCGCTGGTGATGATACCTCTTCGCGCCAGAAGCCCGAAATAGATCCGCTCGAATGTCCAGTCATGAACGTCGAAGACCTTCCAGCGTGCGCTCCGTTTCCCGGAAAATCCGGCGAGCACGATCTTCGGTGTCAGCTGAAGCTCGCGCATCCACGCAACCAACGCAAAGCCACTCGTCGGGATCTTGTCCGGCGGATAGTGTCGCGACATCAGCGTCTCGAGATCGCTGTACATGACTGTCGCACCCTTGAATGCGCCGACGGGGCTGAAGCGCTCCTCAGGTGCCGTACGGATATTCAGAATGCCGAGGAACTTGTCCGAAGTAAAGAATTTTAGGACCTCGTCCACCTCCCGCCGATGGACGATATTGGCGCCCATCATGCCGCTGCGCGCCACAAGAATGGCATGCCCGGGAAAACTGTCGTCGAGAACCTTGTAGACCTTGTTGAAGAAGACGAACAACGTATCCCCTGGAAACTCCGTGCGCATCGACTGCGGATCGAGCGCCTCGCTATTGGCGACCAAAACGATGTGCGAATAGCGATTGAAGAATGCGCGCCACGCATCGGCGCCCTGCGTGTGAAAGACGGGACTTCCGGAATTTTCGGATCCGGGGCTCGTTTCAGCCCTTGGGACCTCACCCGCGCCAAAGTGTGCCTTCAGTTGTTGGGCACGGTTCATCGCGCCGGCGCGCTTGCCGAGCGCCAGGAGATAGTCGGCAGCCTTTCGCAAGCCGCCGCGCCGGCTGACAAATCCTGACCATGGCGTTTTCGAAAGCATGTTCGAATAGATCTCGGCATAGACCGACTGCCCAGCCTGCACCGATAAATGCCACGGCTTGCGACGTCCGGTGAAATGCAGGAGCACAGCATTGCGGATATAGGGCATGATACCGGTCTGGACATTCCACCGGCTGTCCAGCCGTTGCCACGTCCCGCGAAAGGCAATATTGAGAATATCCTGGTCGTTGGAGGCAAAGCATCGCCCTGATCTGAGCAGCGAACGCGCCATCTCGAAAAAGCCGCCGGCCCGGACGGCGGCACAATCTATGAGAACGACCCCGGCATTGAAATATCCCGCCCCCGGGTCGAGGCCGAGCTCCCGCTCCAGCTGTCCGATCTTGTCGGGGAAGGCAATGCGGTAGTCGTCAACCGCACCGATCGCCTTGTCGTTGAGATCGACATCGAAGAGTGGATCGACATTGCCGACGGCCAATATATCTGCATCAAGGTAAAGAACGCGCTCCAGCTCCTCGCCCATCAGCTTGTCGAGATAGAGGCGCGCAAGCGTCGACTTGTGCCAGCGGCCTGCCGTCTCGGGCGTATCGGTGGGAAAAGTGAAATCGACGACGTCGATATCGATACCGTTGACGGCGTTGAAGGTCGCGACCCCAGCTTTCTGGTCTTCAGGCAAATCGATGCCGACAATGATCAGCTTGAAATCGTTCTTTTGACTATTGCGTTCGACTGACAGAAGCGCGCAGCAGGCTGCCGGAAGCATTCGCGCATCCGTGAACACGTATATGGCCTTGCTACGTATGCGAACCGACATCCCACCCACCTGAGATATGCAGTATTGAACGACGACAGAAGCCTTATCGAGATTGGATATTCAATGAAAATTCTGGAAAAGCCAGCTACATGTGTCGCGTCAACGCTCAAACATTGTGCGCAAGAGAGTTTTGTCAACGTCATCAGGGTTTTTTTACCTTCGCTTCAATCTGTTTCCGCATCTGACCGCCGTGGAAAATGTCGTCCTGACGAGCGTGACGCTGTGGCCGAGCCGTACGATTGCTGACCCGGGTTGGTCTTCTACACCGTGCGCTGGCCTATCCGGAGCAAATGTCAGGCGGAGAGCAACAGCGCGTTGCAATCGCGCGGGCTCTTGCTCTTTCGCCAACCGTACTTCTGTTTGGCGCGGTTTGACGAGCCGACCTCCGCGCTCGATCCGGAATCGACCGACGACGTGCTGCGCGTGATGCGCGAACTTGCAAGCGACGGGATAACAATGATCATCGCCGTGCGAGGGGAGTTGGGCGTGGATTTGCTATGCTCACGCTATAAATCGACAGAGGTCCTAGAGCGGCTGTCCTATCGTTATGTCCACCTGGAAATCCACGCCCGCGCTCCGTCCAGCGTCTTGAAATCGTCGAGCGATCGGCTCGGAATGTCCGGATAACTCGTGGCAGCCATTTCACTTAAGGCGCGTCCCGGTCCAAGTTCCAGGAAGGCCGTTGCGCCGTTTTCGACGCAGCCCTGCAAGTTGTCCGCCCATCTGACCGTGTGCGAAATCTGCGCGGCCAGCTTGTCCAGCCCCTGATCCAACCGGGACACGCTGGCTCCATCGATCCCGCTCAGAAGTCTAGCTCCAGCAATAGGTGGAAACGCCTTGGGTGGACCATCGAGGACGCTACGAAATTGCGCGGATACCTCGGAAAGGAGCGGGGTGTGAGACGCGACCTCCACGGGAAGACGAACGATGCGCGTGGCGTGTGCGTTACTAGCGTTCCGCATGATCGCCGCCAAGAAGGTCTGCCCCCCTCCGACGACGAAAGCATCATCTGGATTACTTATCGCTATGGCTCCGTGGTGCTCTTCACAGAGGCGACGTATCGTCTCGTAGGCGAGACCTCTTATAAAGACCAGCCCATCACCTGCCGCGCTAGCCCCAGACATCATCTCGGCGCGCCGCGCAGCAAGCGTCAAGGTATCAATGTGACGGAAGACGCCAGCTGCGCCCCACGCGGCAATCTCTCCGACGCTGTAACCGGCGAAAACCGAACGCTGCGGAATGCTCGTCTTCAGCGCGGTTATCGCAGCGAGCGACTGAAGGGTGCAGAGGATTTGAGCGGTCCGGTTTTCGAAGACCCCATTCTCGGCCTCTTGCCTTACGATGATGCGTGGATCGACACGGTCCAGCAGCATCGTCGCACTGGCGAACAAGTGGCTGGCCATCGCGCAATCCCCGGTCAGGGTGAACATGTTCGGGTTCTGATTCCCCTGACCGGAACACAAGATGGCAAGTGTCATGACTGGACCTACCGGGGATAGAGTATGATTATGGCAATGAGCAGGGTGATCACGCCGAACACCGTGAGTGATATCACGAAAAAAGTTGGTGTCAGCGCGAGTAGGATGGTTCCGGCCATCGACTTCAGGGTCCCTCTATCTCATCGACGAACAGCGTCATTGCAAGAAGGTCCGCTGCTCCGCCTGCGCTGAGTGTTCTGGTGATGAACTCTTCGTGGATCGATTGTGCGCGTCGTTGCCAGCGACCGGCGCCGATTCCGCCTGTCGCCAGAAAATGACGTGCAGCCCGCTGGGCAAAGCGAAGGCCCTCCTCGCCGCCCCTGTGCAGAAGGTTGGTGTCATCCAGCTCAGCGATCAGCGCAAAGCAGGTTTCGACCCTCTGCGCCTCCAGATCGTCGGGCGATTTGAGCCGCGCAGCCTGTAGTGCGGGAATTCCGATCTTGTAGATACTCGGAAATCCCTTGGCGGCCTCCGCTCGCGCGCCGCCCGCTCCGTAGCGAAGTTGCGCCTGTGCACCGTGACTATCGGCAAGCCTTGGACCTGCAAGAATGCTTTGGCCCCAAAGCTCGTGGACGACCGAGCCAAGCGGCGATCGGGGACTGACAACGCCGTTGGCCCTCGCGCCCGCGGCAGCACATAGCAGACCCATGCCGAAGATTGCTCCTCGATGAGTATTAATGCCGTTCGTCGCCGACAGCATCGCCGTTTCGGCTGCGAGTCCGATGGACCTGAGATGCGTCATTTGACAGCCACTTGCGCCGGCGACCACAAGAGACCGGAGATACGGCTCGATTGCGGAAGCACTGTCGCGAAACGTCCCGGCGTCCATGTCACTGTGGCTGCCTGAATCCACATGGCTGACCAAACCCGGCTTCGGCCACGTCTCCACCTCCAGAAGGAGGCTTTTCTTCGCTAGAGAAGCGATGCCCGCCGCATCGACAGTCAAGCGCGCGGAAGCGTCGAACACGGAGACAGGAAGGGAGAGGGCATTCATGAGAGAAAATCTCCAGCGAGGAACCGTCTTCGGTCCAGTAATGCGATGCCCTGCATGGACTTCACCATGACGTCGGCCGGCCTGAACAGGAATTCGCGCCAGTTGGCGGCAAGGCCATCGTCACGGATAAACTCGCCGTCTATGCGGCTGGGCGATACATCCTCGATCCTGGAAATCTCCGAGGAAAGCAGGTCTATGTCGGCCGGGGAACGGACATGCAGCAGCAGGTCGATGTCCGACGAGCTGGTAAGATACGCAAGACCGGTCAGCGCCTGCCAAGCGAGGCTGCCGAATACTTGCAGTTCGATACCGCGATGCGCCGCGAAGAACTCAAGTTCGTCGAAGGTCCGTTGCCATACCATGGGGGCTAGGCCGCGGGCGCAGGCGAGCGCCGTCGGTTCGTGGATCGCGAGGATGTCATCGGCTTCCACCACCAACGGAATGCGTCGCTTTTCCAGTGATGGTGGCAGCGGCAGGCCAAGGGCAATGCCGTGCGTCTCGTGCGCCATGGGCCGGCGCGCCACGAGCGGCCATTCTCTGTGCACCCAGGACTGGATCAGAGGATCGGCGCGATCTGATCCCAGCTGCCTTTCGAGCACGGAATCCCATCTCGCCGGGTCGAGATAAACCAGGTCGTGGCGTTTCAGCGGGCGAAGCTTAGGAAGCGCGTGCGATCGCATAGACGCGCTCCGCGATTTCCGCTGCTTTGGTACGGCCATGCCGTTCGAAGCCGAGAAGGTCGCGCTTGTCGACTGTGTCAGGGAGATCGGCCAGAAGCGCGCTCAGTTGGCTTGCCAGCGATTCCCGCTCGTTCCATACGAAATGGACTGCACCCGTTTTCGCGAGATTGTCCAATCCGGGAGCGAAGATGGCAGTCGTCTTAGCCTTTTCCTGCAGAACCTCGATGGATAGCTTCGTCACCTTTGACATGGACGCGAGATCCATCACAGCAGGCTCCGCGCCAGGAAGCGCGACGAGAACACGGGTCGCAAGCGCGGTCGCGAGAAACGCCCCGGCCGCCGTGTGGCCGTAGAGGATGCCGATCGTCGGACGGCCGTGAAAATCGGCGAAGATCAGGCATTTGGCGAGATGAGCCAGGAACTCGTTGAGCCCGAGCAACTCGTCGCGTTTGCTCATCATTTGGCTATCGCTGTCGACGATCACCAGGATCGGCCCCGTCCCCGAATGGTCGTCGAGGATGTGACGGGAAAGCAGGGAGGCCTGATCGACGCCAACTGCTGCCCGATCCGAAACGCCTACGACAAGTGCCTGCTGTCCGTCCGAAAGCAGAGCCAAACCGTATAGCAGACCATGGTCGGTTTTGATGCTATGACCGTGCGGGAAAAGCGACGCGAGGATATCAGCGAGCTGCATGGTTCGGCCTCCGTACTTTTTGAGCGGCGGCCGTGAACCGCGCATAGGTCATCTCGGGGATGGAAGCGGCGTCGGTGATGCCTATGGACCGCCAGATGTCGATCGCATCGGCGGATTTGCCAAACTGTTCAATCCGCCATTCGATCCGCCTCTGCTCATCCTGCAATGTCTGGAGCGTGAACGGCCGAGTGTCGGCCAGCAGGCTGACAGCGGTCTCCCGGAAACTTGCGATCGTGTCATCGACGAAGGCGTCGGCCCCACCGATCAGTCGGCGATGCTTGCCGCCCATGGTGCGCCAGACGAGCGCCCGGTCTTTAGAATCGAATTCTTCGACGCCGCGGTTTGTCTCGATCACTTCGGGTCCCGAGACGGAAATGCGGCCCTGCTCGGAGACTGCGAGAGCCGAGCAGCATCCGGCAATCAGGCCACCGCCGCCGTAGCATCCGGCTCTTCCGCCAATGAGGCCGATGACTGTGACGCCGGCGATCCTCGCCTCTATGACCGCACGCATGATTTCGGCGATCGCCAGTTCGCCGGCGTTAGCTTCCTGGAGACGTACACCACCCGTATCAAACAGGATGATGACTGGTACCGAACGCATATCGCGGGCCGCCCGAAGAAGGCCAGTGAGCTTTGCGCCGTGAACCTCGCCGAAAGCCCCGCCCATGAAACGGCCTTCCTGCGCTGCGATGAAAACGGGTATGCTCTTGATCAGGCCACGTCCGACGATCATACCGTCATCGAATTGCTCGGGAAGATCGAAGGACTTGAGATTTGGGCTCATCTCGCGTTCTGCCGGGCCGAGAAACTCGTTGAAGCTATCGTCGTCTAGGAGGAGCGATACACGGGCGCGAGCCGAGGACTCATACCAGCTGGCTTGTCTGGCGTCGGTGCCGGCGGCTTGGGTGGCAGCGTTTGTTGGAACGTTCATTTCTCTGTTTTCTCCATCAGGCGTAAAGCCTGTGCCAGGCGAAGCGATACGGTGTCGGGTCGCGCGCCTCCATCGTTGATCGAGAACCGCAGGCCGCCCGTTTGGAAGCGCTCGACGAAATCTTCGACGACCGCCTGCCAGACGGGATCGAACCCTCGAACCGTGGTTCGAATCTCGACAACGCACTGCTTTTCCGGAACGACTCGCTCGACGAGGACTTCCAAATTTCCTGACGCAACGACCCCTGTGATCGCTTGCTTCGTGTTGCCCGCGGCCTTGTCGGCCACGTCATGTGTGAATGTGAGGTTTTCCATGGACTGCTCCCATCACCAGTTGCGAAACTTCGAGGGCGGAACGTAGAGGCCGCCCGACCAGCGAACGATGTCCTTGATGGACCGTGCCGCCAGCAGATTGCGGTCCGCCTGAAGCGGATCGATTCCAAGGTCTTCCGGTCTGAGAATGACGCCGCGACCCCGGAGCTGGTTGACCATCGCCTTGTCGCGGGCGCGGCCCACGTCCGTGTAACCGGCAACCCCGCGGATAGCCTGTTCGCGCTCCTGCGGGTTCCGGCACAGCAGCAGGTTCGCGATGCCTTCTTCTGTCACGATGTGAGTGACGTCATCCCCGTAGATCATGACGGGCGCGAGATCGAGCTTCAGCTTTTCGGCCAGGGCAAGCGCGTCCAGCTTCTCGACGAACAAGGGGACGTTCTTTTCTCCGAACGTCTCGCCAATCTGGACGACGAGTTTCCGGCCGCGGCGCAGGGCCGGCAATCCCGTGGGATCTGCTTCCCGTCCTGCCTGCAGCCAGGGATCGCTCGGATGCCGCCGACCGCGCGCGTCCGATCCCATGTTGGGAGCGCCACCGAATCCCGCTATCCGTGAGGTGGTCACCGTTGATGAGTTTCCAGCCAAGTCGATCTGGAGCGTCGAGCCAATGAACATGTCGCAAGCGTAGAGGCCCGCCACCTGGCTGAAGGCGCGGTTTGAGCGAAGCGACCCGTCGGGCCCAGTGAAGTAAACATCAGACCGAGCCCTGATATAGTCTTCCATCCCGACCTCGGAGCCAAACGAGTGTATCTGCTCCACCCACCCGGATTCGATCGCAGGAATAAGTGCGGGGTGCGGGTTGAGGGCAAAATGGCTGGCGATCTTGCCTTTCAGTCCCAGAGCTTCGCCGAACGTCGGCAAAAGAAGCTCGATGGCAGCCGTATTAAACCCGATGCCGTGGTTCAGGCGCTTGACGCCGTAGGGCGCGTAGATGCCCTTGATGGCAAGCATTGCCGTCAGGATCTGGGTTTCGGTGATGGCCGCCGGATCGCGGGTGAAAAGGGGCTCGACGAAGAAGGGCTTGTCGGCTTTAACCACGAAGTGGACGCGGTCTCCGGGGATGTCCACGCGAGGGACCTTAGCGACGATTTCATTGACCTGGGCAATGACGATACCGTCCTTGAAAGCAGTCGCTTCGACGACAGTCGGCGTGTCTTCGGTATTCGGACCCGTATAGAGATTGCCTTCACGATCAGCGCTAACCGCCGCAATAAGAGCCACGTTGGGCGTCAGATCGATAAAATAGCGGGCAAACAGTTCGAGGTAGGTGTGCACTGCGCCGAGTTGAATTTTTCCGCCGAACAGCATTTCCGCAATGCGGGCCGACTGCGGACCGGAGTAGGCATAGTCGAGTCTCGTGGCGACGCCGCGCTCAAAGAGGTCGAGATGCTCGGGAAGTACGACGCCCGACTGCACCATATGCAGGTCGCTTATGTTTTCCGTATTTACTGCCAGGAGGGCCGAGCTGAGCAAGTCGGCCTGCTTCTGGTTGTCGCCTTCCAGGCAGACGCGATCGCCTTTACGGATGACGGCCTCAAGCAGGCGAGTGGCATCCTGGGCGTCGACGATTTTTCCCGCTGACAGTTTGCGGCCCGCTTCGATGCGTTGATCCCTGGCGTCACGGTTCTTGTGCCACTGCATGCGAAACTCCTGCATTTGGAAGGTGGACCATGCGATCTGTCGGTGTGGACCGAATTGCGGGATGAAGGGCTGCCGCCTAGCGGCAGCCTTTTTGGCCGGCTGTTATTTGTCGCTCGCCATGGCCGCAGTTTCAACTTTTCGCGCGGCTTCCGTGATGACGGCCGCCACTTCCTTCGGATGGGACTCGTAGACCGAGTGGCTCGCACCCTTGATCTCGATAGTGTGGCTCTTGGCGCGCTTGTAGTACCAACGCTCAAGGTCCGGATTGATGATCTGGTCGTTGCCGGCGACGACAGCCCAGCTTGGTTTGGTTTTCCACGCAGCCGCGGTCAGTGGTTGGGTGAACACTTGCGCAGATGCAAGGACTTGCGAACGTGCTCCGAACAGAGCTTGTTCGCGGGGCAGGTCAGGAGCGAACAGTTTCGGAAACTCGTCGGGGTCGAGATAGGTGTAGCCATCCGGGGTTTTCTTGATCGCGCCTGGCGTCTTGGCGAGCACGCTGGGCGTCTTCTTGCCCAGCGATCCTTCGTCTTCCCCGACATCCGGTGCATGGGCGGCGACATACACCAGGCCTACGACAGACGGATGGACGCCCGCTTCGGTGATGATGGAGCCTCCATAACTGTGGCCAACGAGCAGTGTAGGGCCGTCCTGCATGTCGAGGACGCGCTTCGTCGCCGCCACGTCATCGGTGAAGGAGCTTTCGGGTTCCTGGACCATCGAAACGTGGAACCCTTCCTTCGTCAGGATTTCGAAGATCGGCTTCCAACCGGAACCGTCGACCCATGCACCATGTACGAGAACGATGTTCTTGACAGGTTCTGCGGCTGCGGGATTGGCCAAGGTCGCGAGCGGAACGAGTGCGGCAAGAGCCAGGCATGCGCTAGTGTATCTCATGATCACAGTTCCTTTGTTGCTGCTGGTTAAAGGCTGTCGCGGATTAATTTCTGAATCGAGTCAAGCGTTGCAAAATCATGCAAAATCAGAGGTTTGCGCCAGGTGCGCTGTTCGTTCGCCGCCGAGTGACCGGGCGCTCAGCAAGTTTCGTCTGAGGCTATGGGGTTGCCGTCCTCATAACGCTTTGCGTTGACGATATCGCGCGGTGAGCACTATTTTAGGCCAGACCGGATTGGAGCGAAACCAGATCAAAGTGTAGGTACCCCCACACTCCGTGGTAGGGCCTCGTGATAATCATCAGGTCTTTTTTGATGGGGGCCGCTTGTTCTCGCATCGGATATTCGATTACGAGACCCCAGAGTGGGCCAGCTTCCTAACCTCAACATTTCCGCGAATGGCGTTCGAGTATGGGCATATCGCGTCAGCCCGAGCGACAAGCTCGTCGATCAGGCCCGGTTCGATCCCTACGATCGTGATGTGCAGGGTAACAGCCAGCGCGAACGTGTCGCTCTCGGTCTTGCTGAGCCCGACTTCGCCAACCACCTCGATGTCACCGTCGGGAATGTGATGACGGCTTTCCCGTGCTGCCCGGAAAAGGGCGTTTTCGAAGCACGCGGCATAGCCTCCCGCGAAAAGTTGCTCAGGATTGGTTGCGCCTCCTTTGCCGCCCAAAGCTTGCGGCATAGCCAGCTGTAAGTCGAGAACGCCGTCGTCGCTCCTAATCTTGCCATGACGTCCACCGGAGGCGGTTACCTTGGCTGTGTAAATCGCTTCCATATACTTGCTCCTTTGAGTTCGTTGTTTTGTGGGTGAGGGGCAGGCTCACGAGGAACGGAGCGCCGCCAGACGGGTTGGCGCGGCCGATATTTTTCCGCCATGGGATTCGACGATAAACCTGCAAATGGTGAGGCCCATGCCGGTTCCGTGCTCTGTTTCGATGTGTGGAAAGGTTTGAAAAACACCTCTCCATTGCCGGAGAATCCGCCGTTGACGACATCGGGCAACTTCATACAAGTTCAATGCCGGTGTCATTGGTATAGCGCGAGAAGCATTCCAATCAGCTGGGCTCCCGCCCAAGAGACGGCAATGAACGCGACAATCGCGATAAGAAGAACTGTCGAGAGTGCAATCAACGGGTGAAATTGACGCGGACAGTGAGTACTCGTGTTCACGCCTAAGGGCCCCGGTTCGGGGCCGTAAGGGAATGCCATTGGCACCATTCGAGGGTTTTGGTAGTTCGAATTCGCCGCGGTCAGAACGCGCGAGTGGGACGAAGTCTCGCGCCGATCGCGGTGGTACAAAGATAATTGGGTGTGTGACATCGGGGTTTCCTCAAGATGCCGATGAGCGTCGGTTCAATATCGAGGATCGCGCAGTTGGAGGCTTTGGAGAATCAGGACTAGGTCTATTTGACCAATACCTACGTTTAGATTCTGGTCGAGCGAAGTACAGCAAACCGCGACTGTAGTCGGGGCGTAAAGACTTCGCTCAGTGCTCCGAGTTAGCACGCAGTTGGTTGAGGATCGTAGGGATCCCCAGTTCGTGTTCCTTCAAGAGCTTAGAAATCGGCCCGCAAGCGGAACACTCGGTTGTGGGCAGTCGGTCCCACTTGTCCTTCGGACCGCTTTCGCTCAGCTCCTGCGGCTGCCCTTGCTCACGCCCTTGTGTAACGCGAATTCCCGCTTTCCCGCGCGTTCCGCCCGGACGCTATGCTGAAAGCTCCGATATATTTCTAGACGATCCTTGCGGATCGATGTGATGTCCCCTGCATGCGTTTCCGGTGGATTCTGCGACGGGTGACTCGACACATTCGAATCGCGTCCCATGTGAGTTTGTCGTAATTTTGAGAGATACCGCTTCATGGACAATCTTCAGAGCCCGACACCGATTCGTCCACTCCACGTCGAGATAGATGGCATGGCGAAATATCGTCAGGCACACGGCGTCGAGGATTTCGCCGCTTTTCTGCTGAGCGAACAATGGCCGCATCTCGAAAACGACCCCGCTCTATTCCACCATGCGCTGGCGACCTCTGGCGCGGTTTCGAACGTCGTGCGGGCAAGCCAAGGGGAGCACGGCCCCGACCGCCCGCTCTCCGGCGGATGGTCCCGCCGGAGAGCGCACCGATGGCCAACCGGCTATTGCAGTAACGCTGACACCGGGACCATGTCTCGGAGGTACAAAAAAAGTGAAGAAGTCGATGACCGGCGCGTTCAACCGAGGTTCATCACCTCAGATCTATTTTCAGAGAAACAAGTGCATGAACGTCACCTTAAGTGGCAGTACGCGCTACGTTTTTCCACGCGACCGCAATTTGGAGCTGTCCGCTCGGGATCATGACGGTGGCGCAGCCCCAATGGAGTTGAATGTGAAAGATACACTTCTCAGAATCTGCGCAACCGGCCTTCTCTTGCTGTCGCCTGCGATAGCCTCTGCCGCCGAAGGCTATTCGACGGCGAACGTCAATATGCGTGCAGGTCCAAGCACGAGCTACCCCGCAGTTGCCGTTATCCCACTTGGTGAATCTGTCGAGATCCATGGTTGCCTTGCTGACGTGCCATGGTGTGACGTCGAATTCTACGGTGGTCGCGGTTGGGTCGCCGGACGATATGTTCAGGCGGTGTATCAAAGCCGGCGTGTTTATGTAGGACCCGAATATTATCGCCCGCTTGGAATCCCGACCGTTGTCTTCAGCGTAGGCAATTATTGGGACCGCTATTACCGCAACCGTGATTTTTATCGGGACCGTGACCGGTGGCGTCGAGGCCCCGATTTTTACCGGCCGCCCCCTCGTGACATCAACCGTCCAGACTTAGATCGACGACAAGACGCTGACGGACGTCGCGGATTTGATCGACGACCTGATCTTGGCCTCACGCCGGACGCTGATCGCCGGACGGACTTCGATCGCGATCAGCGCCGACAGTTTGACTTCAATCGCGACCGAGACAACCGCAGGCCGGATGCCAACGGTGACGAAAATCGCCGCCCGCAATTCGATCGCCGGCCGGATTTCCGCCGCGACGGCGATGACAATAGCAACCGCGATCGCCGGGACTTTCGACGCCGGGGAGGTGACGACAGCAACAACGGTGACATCCGTCGCAGAGGCGATAATGACGGGGCGGGTAATGATCGAAGAAGACCGCGCGGTGCGTGCGATCCGGGCGACCCTAACTGCAACAACTGATTAAAGGGGCGGCACGATGCCGCCCCTTTTTATTTGTGGAAAGTAAAGTGCAACGCAAGCGCTCGTCGGCGCGACCTTTGCGACTGTCTCTTGTGGGTGCCTCGACCAGACCTAGTGGCCCGATTCCGAAATGCCTTTCGGCTCGGCAAGCGGCAACATGCCGCGATAGATGCCTGGTTCCGAGCCTTCAATCGGAACTGCCCCGACGCTTCGACGATAGAACTCCATTGGACCGGCGCCCCCGATTACCCCGTAGGCATACCCCTGCGCGTACATATCGAGAAGTGTGGTCAGCAGCAGAGCCTGGCCAACACCTTTGCCGCGGGCGACCGTATCGACGCCGGTCGGCCCGAAGAAGCCTTTCGCGGTTGCCTCGTGACAGGCAAAGCCGATGAGTACGTCGTTCTGGATGGCGATGAAGCAAGTGGGCGGCTGGCGCATCGTGGCAACCGTCGCTTCCGCGACCCAGCCGGAGCCAAAGCGCGGCTCGATCCAGGCGGTCAGAGCGTTTAACTCCGGCGCAAGGACGCGCCGGATGGTGATGTCCTGCTCGGCGATGCGCGCATTAAGTTCAGGATCGGCCTTCAGCTCGTAGAGTTTTACCAGCATGTCCATGGTTTATTCCTTTGTCAGCCTTTGATGGCGCCTGCCGTTAGGCCGGCAACGATCCGTCTCTGGAAGATCAATACGATGATGATCAGCGGTAGCGTCACGGTAACGGACGCGGCCATGATCTGACCGAACGGATATTCGTACCGGGTATTGCCTGCGATCAGGCCGATCGCAACCGGCACGGTCCGGTTCTCGTCCGTCAGGGTGAAGGTCAGCGCGAAGAGAAACTCGTTCCATGCCAGAATGAAGGCAAGAATGCCCGTGCTGGCGAGCGAGGGTCCCATCAGCGGCAGCAGGATCTTCGTCAGAATTCTAAAATGTGAGCAGCCGTCGATGATCGCAGCCTCTTCCAACTCCCGCGGAAACTCGCGGATGAAGGTGGTCAGGATCCAGGTCGTGAAGGGCACGGTCGACAGGAGATAGGTGAGGACGAGCGCGCTTGGCCGGTTAAACAGACCCATCCAGTTGATCAGCTCGAACATGCCGGAGAGAACGACGACCTGCGGAAAGATCGAGATCATCAGCACGATCATCAGGATAGTGCGCCGTTGCGGAAAGTCGATGCGCCCCAGCGCATAAGCGGCGCTGAGCCCGATGACGAGCGACAGGAAAGTGGTTGAGACCGCGACATAGGCCGAGTTCATAAGCGAGCCCATGAAAACAGGATTGTCGATCAACTGGCGATAGTAGGTGAAGTCGAACGCCGGCATCAGCGCGGATTGATAGAGCGCCGAACCTTGCTTCGTCGAGGAAACGAAGGCCCAGTAATAGGGAAACAGCGTGTAGAACAGGACGAGCAGAAGAGCCAGGACCTGCAGGCTTCGCACGGCGCGCCGCCGCATACGGAAGTAGGAGGCAGGCTTGCGCACGGTCTTCGGGATGATTGCATCGGCCATGTCGCTCAGGTCCCCGCGGCTCTGTCGAGGCGAAGGACCCCGATGATGATGATGGCGACAAGCGCGACGAGCAGGAAGACCCAGGTCGATGCCGCCGAGCCGATGCCGAGCTCCTGGAAGCTGATCAGCCGGTCGCGCGCGTAGATGGAGACGGTCATCACGCTTTCGTTGCTCGCCGCCATCACATAGGCAAGGTCGAACATCCTGAGTGCATCGAGGACGCGGAAGAGGACCGCTACGCCGATCGCCGGGCGCAGCATCGGCAGGGTGATCGACCAGAAGCGCTTCCATGCCGGAATGCCATCGACCTCCGCTGCCTCGAATATCTCCGAGGATATCAGTTGCAGGCCCGCCAGGATGAGCAGAACCATGAACGGGGTTGTCATCCACACGTCGACGAAGATCACGACGCCCATCAGCAGCGAACCGCTCGCCGTCCAGGGAATACCATGATCGATGAGGCCGAGCCCGATGAGGAGCTTATTGATAACGCCGAACTGGTCGTTCAACATCCATTCCCAGATCTTCGTCGAGACAACGACCGGGATCGCCCAGGGCACGAGGATGGCGGCGCGCGCCAGCCCTCGGCCCGGAATGGCTTCATTGACGAGAAGCGCTATCGCCAGGCCGAGAACCGTCTCGATCGCGACCGAGATGACCGTGAAGATCAGCGTGTTCTTGACGGCAATCCACCAGCTGCGATCGTTGATGACCTCAAGGAAGTTGTCGACCCCTGTCATTGAATAGACTGACGGATCGTCAAGATAGGCATCGGTGAAGGCGAAGAAGAAGGTGCGGCCGAGCGGCCAGAGGGCGACGACCAGCATGACGACGATGACCGGCAGCAGAAACAGCCAGGCCGCACGATGGTCGCGGCGGGCGAGCCGGGCACTCATTGCCGCGCTCCTTCGGTCACGCCGACCTGGCGGTTGAGAATGAGCCGTCTTCCGTCGGCGGCGAATGCAAAGATCGAGGCGTCCTGGAAATTCAGGCCGACCGCCTTGCCGATCAGTTCCCTCGGCGGCTCGACATTGACGCGGACGACCCAGATGACGTCACCGTTGATGCGGCAATAGGCGAAATGCTCGTGGCCAAGATCCTCGATACGTTCGAGCACGCAGGTCATTCGTCCGTCCCCTGCCGCCACCAGCCGGATCGCTTCCGACCGTATGCCGATCTCGGTCACTGCCTGGCCCTCGGTGTTCGCATCGATGACGAGGCCACCCGGTCCGCTCACTTTGGCCGATGTTGTCTGCACGGCCAGGAAGTTCATGCGGGGACTGCCGATGAAGCCTGCGACAAACCGGTTGTCAGGAGTGTGGTAGAGTTCCTTCGGCGTGCCGACCTGCTCAATGCGTCCGTGATTGAGAACGACGATCCGGTCGGCAAGCGTCATCGCTTCCGATTGGTCATGGGTCACATAGATCATTGTCGTCTTCAGATCGTCGTGGAGCTTGGCGATCTCCATGCGCATCTCCATGCGCAGATCCGAGTCGAGATTAGACAGCGGCTCATCGAAGAGGAAGATTTCGGGCTGGCGCACCAAGGCGCGCCCGATTGCCACGCGCTGGCGCTGTCCGCCGGACAGTTCGCGCGGCCGGCGTTCGAGCAGATGATCGACCTTCAGCATTCGTGCGACCGACCGCACCTTCTCGCTGATAGCGGCCCTGTTCATGCCGAGGGTCTCAAGCGCGAAGCCGATATTTCGCGCAACGTTCATATGCGGATAGAGCGCGTAAGACTGGAAGACGAAGGCTACGCCTCTCTTGGAGGCAGGCACATCAGTCACGTCGTCGCCGCCTATCCTCACCACACCCTTCGATGCGGAGATCAGGCCGGCGACGATGCGCAAAAGCGTTGACTTGCCGCAACCGGAGGGACCGACGAAAACGACAAACTCGCCGTCGATGATCTGCAGGTCAACATTCTGGATAACAGCATGTGTACCGAAATTCTTCGAAACGGATTCGAGCGAAACCGATGCCATTTTTCACCTGAGGGTATGAGACGGCAGAGGGCTCGCCACCGTGATTGGTGGCGAGGCAGTGACGCGTTCCGGCCGCGTTCCCGCCGCCGGAAATCCGAAGAGCGTCAGCGGCTTTCCTTCAGTTTCTCGAGCCGACCGGCCAGCGGCGTCAGGCTGGACTTGACCTCGGCACCGCCGGAAAGCATGTCGTGAACCGAACGGTAGAAAGCCTGCGAAACGCGGTTGTAGCTGGTGCCAGTGTAGCCGGACGGGCGCACTGCGCTATCGGCAAAGGCCTGCTGGTTATCCTTGAGGAAGGGTATCTTCTCCAGAACGTCCGGATCGCTGTAGAGCGCCTGGATCGACGGGTTGAGGGCCGCCTTCAGCGCGCGCATCTTCTGCATATCGGGGCCGGTGATGAAGTTCACAAAGTCGGCCGCCACCTCGGGCTTGGCGCTGTATTTGTTAACGCCATAATACATTGGGCCAAGGCATCCGCTCGACTTTTCGCCTTCCTTGCCGACCGGCAGAGGCATCACGCCGACCTTGTCGACGATATTGCTCCCCTTTTCATGGGAGGTACCCCAGACATAGGGCCAATTGCGATGGAAGACCGCGTTGCCGGATTCGAAGACGGCGCGCGACTGCTCCTCATCATAGTTGAGGACGCCCTCGGGGCTGATCGAGCCGATCCAGCCCTTCGCCTTTTCGAGCGCCTCGGCAGCCTGCGGATTGTCGATAGTCACCTTTCCGTCGTCAGAAATGATGGTGCCGCCACCGTTGGAAGCAACAAGCTCGATCGCGTCGCAGGTCAGGCCTTCATAGCTCTTGGCCTGCCAGGCATAACCCCACATGTCGGCCGAGCCTGCAGCCCGTTCCTTGTCCTGAATTTCCTTGGCGGTGGCAGCAAGCTCGTCCCAGGTCTTGGGCGCCGTCTTGCCGTATTTTTCGAGCAGGTCTTTGCGGTAGAACATGAGCCCGACGTCCATATAGGCAGGCATGGCAATGAGATTGCCGTCAAGCTTGGCCGCATTGAGTGTCGAGGCGAAATGCTTGTCCTGGTCTGCCTGCGGGATCATTGCCTTGAGATCGAGCAGGTTACTCTTGAACATGCCGAGCCAGATCACATCGAGGAAAAGGACGTCGACGTCCTTGGATTTGGCGGCGAGCAACTGTTGATAGATCGGGATCGCATCGTCCAGAAGCGCGGGCATCTTGTTGATCTTGGCCTCGTTGCCCGTCTTTTCCTTCCAGGCGTTGGCAACGTTCGTGCAGAGCTCGAATTCCGTTGGCGAGCAAAACACGGAAATGGTTTCGGCATGCGCGCTGCCACCCCAGAGGGCTGCAGATATCGCCAATGCGACAAGGCTTTTCTTCAGCATCGATTGTTCCCTTCGTTGATAACGCTTCGGCATCACGCGGAGCTCTCTGTCTCCTTGTTTCCAATAGGACTGGTTATGACCAGTCATGTCAACATGGACTTTGCCGACGTTTGCGTCGAAGATGCAAAACGGCAAGAGTGCTCCGCACAGGATCGGATTTCGAAGATGCAGCAAGCTCCGGCACCACTCGTCGCGCCAAAGGGCGGCATCGACCGGAATGACCCTCGCCCTTTGCACAAGCAGGTCTACGAAGCCCTTTTGGCATCTATCCGCGACGGCAAGCTGCCGTTGCGCGGCAAGCTGCCATCAGAACGCGAACTCGTTGATCTCTATAATGTCAGCCGGATCACCGTGCGCCATGCTGTGCGAGAATTGATCCAACAAGGCGTCATACACAGCCAGCCGGGAAAAGGACTTTACGTCGCCGAGCGTGGTGGCGGCTTCGAGCTCCAGGTTCTGAAAAGCTTCACCAGCATCGCCATAGCGAACGGGCGAAGTCCTGGCCATAGGCTGATCGGGGCCAGCATCGTGCATGCGCCGCTTGAGGTGAGCCGCCCGCTTTTCCTTGCACCCGGCGCCGAGGTGGTTCTGTTGTCGCGGCTTCGTCTTCTCGACAACATACCTGCTGTCGTCCAGACCGATTGGATCCCGGCGGCCCGCGTTTCGGGCCTGCTTGATCTCGACTGGACCGTTGCAAACCGGTCGCTCTACGGCGAGCTTCGCGAGCGCTATCGCATTCATCCGAAACGCGGGCAGACAACGCTGAGCGCGCGCCTTGCGACGGATGAGGAGGCTGCGATGCTCGAGCTGCCTCCGCCAGCCGCGGTTCTCACCGTGGATCAGATCGCTTTTGACGATCGCAACCGCCCGGTCAACCTGACGGCGCTGGTCCATCATCCCGCGCGTTATCCGCTGACGCTGCTTCAGTCGGAATCGGGCGATTTCACGCAGTATTGAGCCACTCTGTCCTGCTCCGGTGATTGCCGCTCGGGATAATTCCGCGCCATGCAGTAGCCTGACACGTCCGCCAGAACCGGGGTAGATCCGATCCGCGAGCTCTTGAGCTTTTCAGCCATAGCAGTTGCCTATTAGCGATGCTGCCTTTACCGGTCATTGGCACTCAACAGCTTGGCCTGGAGACTTGCCCGCATACCTCGCATTCGTTGAACAGAATGCTTAGCGTCTGCCGATCGATGGGCTGAATACCATCAGGCTCAGGATCTCGAAGAGCACCTGCGCTGCGGCGTGTGCAGTGTTGCTCGTCGCGTCATATTGCGGTGCAACTTCGACGACGTCGCCGCCCACCAAGTTTATACCTTTCAGCCCGCGGATCAATTCAAGGACCTCACGCGTGGTCAATCCACCGACCTCAGGCGTGCCCGTGCCGGGTGCAAAGCTCGGATCGAGGCTGTCAACGTCGAAGGAAAGATAGGTCGGGCCGTCGCCGACGATGGATTTTGCCTTGGCGACGACCGCCGCGATCCCCATTCCGCTGATCTCTTCGGCATGGATCACAGTCATTCCCGACGCATAGGAGAATTCCCACAAATATTCGGCCGAGCCACGGATGCCGATCTGGATTGTCCTTGTCGGGTCGAGTGCGCCGTCCAGCACAGCGTTCCGGAACGGTCCGCCATGATGAAACTTTGTCCGATCGAATGCGCCGCTTGTGTCGCAATGGGCATCGATATGGATAAGGCCGACTGGTTGTTGCCGGCCGATGGCCTTCAAAATCGGATGGCTGATCGAATGATCGCCTCCGACGGAAAGCGGGGCGACGCCGGCATCAACGATTTGGCCAATGCGCCTTTCGATGTCGTCGTGGCTGAGCTCCAGCCGGTAGCGGCTCTGGAACGAAACGTCGCCGATGTCGGCGACCCGAAGATCAAAAACCGGCGCCGTGGCGAGAACGTGATTGTACGGGCCGATCCTCTCGATGGCGCGAAGTGCGCGCGGTCCGAAACGGGAACCTGGGCGATTGGTGACACCGAGATCCATCGGGATTCCGGTGATTGCGACCTGGAGATTGCCGAAGTCCGGCTCTTCGGCAGCGACCTGCATATAGGGTGCGCTGAGGAAGGTTGGCACTCCAGAATATGGCGCCAGTCGCGTGCCATTTTTGGAGATGATCTTCTCCGCCACTTTCCGAAACTTCTCATCGAATATCTCGCCGCCATTGGTGTCCGCAAACTCCGAGCGCAGCTGCTCAAGCCGCATTTTGTCCCACACCATCGGCATGCGTCTCCGCTTCAGTTTCGTCTCGCCCAACAAAGAGGTTGAGAAAGCCATTGGTATCGTTGTAGCAATCGGGATCAAAGAGAAATCGCTATGACCGCCGCAAAATTCAATCCGCTCGTTTCCCGCCTTTCTGCCCCGCCCATTCCGTCCGTCGTTGCCTGGGGCCGTGAATACAAAGGGCTGAAGGGTCCACTCATCGATCTGTCGCAAGCCGTACCCGGCTATCCCGCACATCCGGAGATGCTACGGCTTCTCGGCGAGACGGCCGGACAACAGGCGATGACGGGATACGGGCCGATCGAGGGTGAGCCATTATTGCGCAAGACCTACGCTGCCCATATTGCCGAGCTTTACGGCGCCGCCATTTCCGCCGGCAATATCCACATTACGGCCGGCTGCAATCAGGCGTTCATGTGTGCCGCGATCGCGCTTGCTGGCGCGGGCGATACCGTAGCGCTCACCAATCCCTTCTATTTCAATCACGACACGACGCTGTCGATGCTGGGGATCGGGCGGCGATTGGTCGACTGCGATCCCGCCAACGGGTTCTTTCCCGATCCGCGTTCGGCCGAGGCGGCACTTGCGGCCGGCGCGAAGATGCTGGCGGTCGTTACACCCAACAATCCGACCGGGGCAGTGTATCCGCCGGAGCTGCTTCACGAGCTTTTCGTTCTCTGCCGGAAATATGGCGCCTGGCTGATCCTCGATGAGACCTATCGCGATTTCCTCGGCGCCGATTACGGACGGCCGCACTCTATGCTGTCCGAGCCGGGTTGGGAGGATACGCTCGTTCTTCTCTACAGTTTCTCGAAATCCTTCTGCATTCCTGGCCACAGGCTGGGTGCGATCACGGCAGGACCCAAACTCGTCGCCGAGATCGCGAAAGTGATGGACAACATGCAGATCTGCGCACCGCGTTCGGCTCAGATCGCCGTTGCATCGGCCATCCCGTTGCTCGCCGACTGGCGGGCCGGCAACCGTGCCGAGATCGCTCGCCGGGCGGATGCGCTTAGGCTGGTCGTGTCCAAGCTGCCAGGCTGGGAGATTGGAGCGATCGGCGCCTATTTCGCCTTTGTTCGCCACCCTTTCGCCGATCGATCGTCTTCCGAGGTGGCCGAAAAACTCGCCAGGGAATCCGGAATCGTTTGTTTACCCGGCGCCTATTTCGGCGAGGGACAAGAGCGTTACCTCAGGCTTGCTTTTGCCAATGCGGATGTCGCGTCGATAGGCCTATTGTCCGAGCGTCTTTTCTAGACCGCGGCGCTCAGCCTCTGCCGGAAGTTGATGATAACCGCCGCGCCAATAGAGAAGCGGCCCTATGCTCTTTCGGATTTTGATCGCGCAGATATGCCCGATCAAAATTGCATGGGAATGATGGTGGAATGCGGTTTCAAGCCTGCAATCCAGCACTGCAAGAGCCTTTTCAAGGACGGCCGCGCCGGTCTTCAGGCGGTACCATCCCGCATCGCCATAGCGTTCGGCGCCTTTGCGTCCATCAAGGCCGGCAAAGGATTGCGCCACAGTCTGCTGATCGGCGGCGAGCACGTTGACACAGAAGCAGCCGTACCGTTGCAGCACTGGCCACGAGGAAGAGGCACGATTGACGCTGACGATGACGGAGGGCCGCTCCGCCGAAAATGAAGAGACTGACGTCGCGGTGAAGCCGGTGCGGTCTTCACCGTCGCCGACGGTGATCACGCTCACGGCACCTGCCAGATGACGCATCGAAAGCTTGAAGTCCGCTTCGCTGATCAAGGTCTCGGCACTCATCGGGTTGGCGCTTGCGTTTTGGCAAAGCGGTTCGCCGGCATTGAGAGGCCGAGGTTCTCGCGCAAGGTTCTACCCTCGTATTCCTCGCGGAATAGCCCGCGGCGTCGAAGCTCGGGCAGGACGAGCCGCACGAAGTCGTCGAGACTGGACGGCAAGGTCGGAAACATCAGGATGAAGCCGTCTGCGGCGCGCGTCTCGAACCATTCCTCCATGAAGTCGGCAATCTGGGATGGCGTGCCCGTCATGCCATTTCCGGTATGCTTCTCCGCATAGTGCCGGATGAGTTCGCCGACGGTGTGGCCGCTTCTGACAAAATCGACCAGCTCATCGAACAGGGCGCGCGATCCCTTGGGCGCCGCCGGCAGCCGATCCATGGGGAAAGGCTTGTCGAGGGCCACGTCACGCAGATCCGCCTCGAGGAATTCAGAGAGCATCAGCCGGCCAACGTCCGGATGCATCTTATCGATTAGATAATCCACCTTCGCCTTTGCCTCGGCTTCGGTTTCACCGACGTTGATGACGATGCCCGGCATGATTTTCAGATCGTCCGGATCGCGGCCATAGGCCTGCATCCGGCCCTTGACGTTTTCGTAGAAGGCCCGGTTGCGCTCGATATTCGATGCGAGGCTGAAGACGATCTCGGCGGTGCGTGCCGCCATGTCCATTCCGGGTTCCGAACCGCCCGCCTGGGCGATCACGGGGCGGCCCTGAGGCGTCCGCGCGATGTTGAGGGGGCCGCGAACCTGGAAGTGCTTGCCTTTGTGATCGAGCGTATGGTGCTTGTCTTTGTCATAGTAGACACCGTTTTCACGGTCGAGAAGCAACGCGCCTTCCTCGAAGCTGTCCCAAAGACCGAACACGACATCGACGAATTCGTTGCCGCGCTCATAGCGCAACGCATGTGGGTCGAGCCCCTCGCGGTTGAAGTTGTAGCCGGTTTCGTCGTGGTCGGAGGTGACGACGTTCCAGCAGGCGCGTCCCTTGCTCAGATGGTCGATTGAGGAGAACAGACGCGCGACATTGTACGGCTCGTAATAGCTCGTCGAGACCGTCGCCACGAGACCGAGATTATCGGTTGTGACCGCCAGAGCCGAAAGCAGCGAGAGGGGTTCGAAACGGTTCATCTTTGTGGGAATGCGGGCAAGCGCACTGGGGTCGCCGACGGCGGCGGCGGGAGAATCCGCCATGAACATGAAATCGAATTTGGCTGCCTCGGATCGTTTGGCGACATGGAGCAGATGAGCGAAGTCGTTGGCACCATTGACGTCGCTTGCCGGATGCAGCCAGGAGGCGGGATGAAAACCGAACGTATAGACGAAAGTTCCGAGTTTCATCTTGTCGGCCCGCGCCATCGAACTCTCCTGCCATGTTGGTCATTGCCACCGCGGGAAACCGCCTGCGCAAATTATCGTCAGGCACAAATTTTCATCAATATTGCGCAGCTGAGTTCTGTTTTAGTTTTTCTAAAGTGTTGGCCGAGGCGCGGACGCCAGGGCCTGCTGACGGGAAACAGCCACGAGCCAATCGCGGAATTCGCTCCCATGGGGCTTTTGCAACGCCGCGCGGTCCCAGGCGAGATAATAGCTTTCGCGCAGTGCTATGCGTGTGTCGACGGGGATGACGAGCGTCTGTGCCTCGAGCTCATCGGCAATCATAGACCTCTGCGCAAGGACGACGCCGCGCTTGTTGACGGCTGCGTCAATCGCACTGCTCGACAGAGTGAAGGAAAGGCCGGCTGTGCTCTCCTCAAACGCGGTGCCCGTCTTGGCAGCAAACTCGCGCCAGCTTGGATAGGGTGTGAAGTGCCGCTCCCATTCGACATGCAGGAGTGGATATTCGAGAAGCCGCGCGACGGAGGGCGCCTTGCCTTTGATCAGCGCCGGCGAGCAGGCCGGCACGACCCAATCGCGGAACAGTTCGGTATAGTGTTCATGCTGCAGCACATCCGATCCATAGCTGATGCGGAAATCGACCTCGTCGAAGCCCATGCGCGGTTCCTTGTCGCGGCCGACAATCCTGACATGAGCATTAGGATGAAGGGCCTGCCAGTCGAAGATCCGGCGCCCTATCCATTTGTTGACGACGGAAGACAAGGCGCTGAGAACCAGAGCATTCTCATTGCGCGCCCGTTCCAAAATCTGTTCCGCAAGCGCGAATTGCTCGAAACCCTTCGATATTTCCTGGTGATAGAGCCGTCCCCATTGGGTGAGCTCCACAGTGCGGCCGTTGCGCTCCAGCAAGGTGACGCCGAGAAAGCTCTCGATCTTGCGAATCTGCTGACTTATTGCGCCGGGGGAAACGTTCAGTTCGAGGGCCGCGGCGCTTACGCCGCCACACCGGCCGACAGCTTCGAACGCCTGTAAGCCCTTGAGCGGCACCGTCCTGATAACCTGTTTTACCGTCAAAAGGAGCTTCTCCGCGGCGGTTGATCTGGGATGCCTCTCTCCGTCGGATGAAAGTCGCCGGCGAATTGGAAACGGTCGCCGGGATGGATGATTTCGACGTGGGTGACCGTGCGGCTGCCCTGCCATGTCTGGCGGATCAGGGTCAGGCAGGCCTTGCCACGCTCGGTCTCAAGCAGGCGTGCCGTGGCGGCATCGGCCGAAACCGCACGAATGACATGCCTTGCCTTCGACCAAGGCACCATGTCCAGCAGCCATTTGCCGGGCGGGACCGAAGCAAAGCTTTCGGTTCTGGCAGACGGCACCATGGCGAGCATGATGATCCGCCGCTCCAGCGCATTTGGCTTGCCGTCCACGGTGTGCAGGCAGTGAAGCCGCAGGATGTCTGATCCCGTCGTCTCGCCGAGCTGTGCCGCGGTGGCCCCATCCAGTGTCTCGATCCTTCGCCGCAGGATCCTGTAGCCGTGGTCATGCCCCGCCAATTCGGCTTCCGTGGAAATGTCCTGGATATCCATCACGGTGCGGTCGATCTGCCGGGAGGCGACGAAGGAGCCAACCTTGCGGCGGCGTGTGATCATGCCGCGTTCCGCCAGGGCCGAAAGAGCCTTGTTCACGGTCATTCGGGAACATCGATACTCTTGTACCAGCTCGTGTTCGAAGGGGATGCGGTGCCCGGGTTGCCAAACGCCGGTCATGATCCTGGTTTCGATGTCTTCGAATATTCTCTGATGAATTGAGACCAAAACTCACCTCGATCCAGCGATGACATTCAATTTCCACCAAAGCCGCCGCTACCGGGTCTACCGGCACTATGCGGCACAAATCTTGCATCCGCCGAGTTTAGCGTTTGACAGTGTAGGCCGGCCTGTATCTATTTGTATAGACAAAAGCGGATCAGAGAAATCCGCTCGGCGGGACAACGATTGGGGAACTTGGACCTTCCACCGGAAGGGTGAAACTGGAGAGAAAAACATGAGGAAGAGTTCGCTTCTGAAGGGGCTGGTCGGCGCTGCATTTCTGTTCGGCGCGACTATTTCTGCCCATGCGGCCGATACGCTTGCCGCCGTGAAGGCAGCTGGCACCATGAAGGTCGGTACCGAGACGGCCTTCGCACCGTTCGATTTTATCGACGCTGGCGAACATGTCGGCTTGAACGTCGATCTTTTTAACGAGATTGGCAAGGAACTCGGCGTGAAAATCGAATGGGTCACGCTCCCCTGGGACGGCGTCTTCCCGGCGCTCGAAGCCGGCAAGTTCGACGTCGTCGCAGGCCCAGCGACGATCACCAAGAAGCGCATGGAGCGCTATCGTTTCACACCGCCGCTTGCCGAGGCGACCATCGCGATCCTGAAAAAGGCCGGCGACCAGACGATCAACAAGCCGGAGGATATCGCTGGCAAGAAGATTGGCGTCGGCAAGGCGACCGCCCAGCTGGATCAGCTCAAGGAGTTTTCCGAAGCCCTGCCGACAAAGGTCGATATCCGCGAATATCCGGCCTTCACCGAGTCCTATGCGGATCTCGCGGCCGGCCGCATCGCCGGTGTTGCCAATTCACTGCCCAATATTGCTTTCGTCGCCAAGCAGCGCGAAGGCACGTTCGAAGTCGTGATGCCGCCCTTTGGCAAAAAATCCTATTTCGGCTTTATCGGCCTGAAGGATGCAGATCATGCGCCACTGATGGACGCAATCGACGCCGCCATGCTGAAGATCAAAGCTGACGGCCGGATGGCGACGCTGCAGAAGAAGTGGTTCGGCGCGAGCTTCGACACACCGGATTCCGTTAAGGACCCGGCATTCTGATCAGCCATCGGAAATCGGCCATGTCCGCGGTGTTGCCGGGGCATGGCCGAGAAATGCGACCGGATCTTCCTCACCGCCAAGCGAGCGAAATCTGAACAATGTCCGTTAAACTCTTCGAGTTGCTTCTGCAGGCATCGATCTACACGGTGACCATCAGTGTTGTGTCGATCCTCATCGGCTTTGCGATTGCGATCCTTCTTTCGGGAATGCTGCTGTCGGGGCGAGGGCTTTTCGTGCGACCTGCCCAGATTTTCATCAGCTTCTTTCGCGGCGTGCCGCTGTTGGTGCAATTGCTGCTGATCTACAATCTGCTGCCGGTCATCGGCATCAATGTGCCGAGCATCGTGGCCGCGATCATCGGTCTGTCGCTCTGCACGGCAGCCTACCAGGCCGAGAACCTGCGCGGCGGCTTTGCCAGCGTGCCTCTAGGCCTGGTGGAGTCGGCGGAAATGGTTGGCCTGACGCCGCGCCAGGTCTTCCGACGCGTCAAGGTTCCGATCGCCCTGCGCCTCACGTTTCCAGCTCTCGTCAACGAGGCAATCCTCATTCTCAAGGCGTCGTCATTGGTTTCAGTCGTTGGCATCGTCGAACTGACGCGCATGGCCCAGGACCTTGCCGGCAGCACCTTCCTGCCGCTGCAGCTCTTCGCATCCGCCGGTCTCATCTATCTGGTGATCAATTGGTTGATGGCGCTTGCCGGCGGCCTGATCGAAAATAGACTCCCGGGGGCGCCGCGGTGACCTTCGACATCAATGTCCTCATCGGGCAATGGCCGGCCATCGTAAGCGGTGCCGGCGTAACGATCATGATATGGATCCTCGGCACCATCGCTGCAACCGTCATCGGCTTCCTGATGGCAGTCGCCAGGCAATATGGCGGCGTGCTGATCAACAAGGCGCTGGGTGCCGTCGTAGGCGTACTGCGTGGCACGCCGTTTCTCATCCAGATATTCCTAGTCTATTACGGCGGCCCCTTTGTCGGCCTTGATCTCGACCCCTTGCCGGCCGGACTGATCGGCATTTCCATCTATGGCGCGGCCTATTTCAGCGAGATCTTCCGCTCCGGCTTCCAGGCTGTGCCGAAGGGCCATATCGAGGCTGGCGAATGTGTCGGCCTGACAAAGGGGCAGATCGTCAGGCGCATTCTTTTGCCGGAAATGACGATGCTGGTGCTGCCGCCATCCGTGAATATGGTGGTCATCCTGATGAAGGAGACGGCGGTCTTGTCCATTATCACCGTGCCGGAGCTGACGGCCACGCTGAGTGCAATCGGGTCGCAGCAATATGCCTTCGTCGAAGCACTCTCCGCATTGGCGCTTTTCTATTGGGTGCTCGTCGAAGTCACCGGCTGGCTTGGCAACCTTGCTGAAACGAAACTTTCCAGATTCAGGTTTTTCAACGCATGAGCGTCCCCGCAATAGCAGTTAGGAATCTCATCAAGACTTTCGGAGAGACTACGGTCCTTCATGGTATCGATCTCGCCATCGAACCCGGACGGGTTTCCTGCCTCATCGGCCCTTCCGGTTCCGGCAAGAGCACTCTTTTGCGCTGTATGGCTTTTCTTGAGGAGGCAACGCACGGGACGATCTCCATCAACGGCGAGGTGCTTGGCTTTACCGAGGATTCCCAAGGACGGCGCGAGCGAGTCTCGGCCGCCACCAACCGGGCGATCCGCGCCCAAATCGGCATGGTGTTCCAGCAGTTCAATCTCTGGCCGCACATGACGGCCCTCGGCAATGTCAGCGAAGCATTGAAGACGGTTCACAAGATGGGCCGCAAGGACGCGGAGGAGCGGGCAATGGCCCAGCTCGTCAAGGTTGGCCTCGAGGGCCGGGCCGGGCACTATCCCTCGCAGCTATCAGGTGGACAGCAGCAGCGCGTGGCGATCGCCCGTGCCCTGGCGCTGAAGCCCAAGATCATGCTGTTTGACGAGCCGACCTCGTCGCTTGATCCGGAGCTGACTGGCGAAGTCTTGAACGTGATGCGCGATCTGGCCGCCGAGGGCATGACCATGGTTGTTGTCTCGCATGAGATAGGTTTTGCTGCGACCGTCGGCCAGCAGATCATCTTTCTCGACCACGGCAAAGTGCTCTTCAGCGGATCCCCACAGGAGGTCTTTAAGAAGCCGAGAAATCCCCGTCTTGAACAATTCCTCGATACCTATCTCGACCGCGGTGCCTCGATGTTGCTGTAATGTCCATGTCCTTCCAGGTCGCCAGGCAGACTAGGTTGAGCACCTGGAATCTCCCCAAACGGCGGTATTTTTTCTTCCCTCCTATGTTCCCCAAATTCCAACGGTAGAACGCGGGGATTTCGGTCCCGGGAGCCGACGAGCATGGCCTCGATCTTCTTCGCACGCTGGTTGACGTTTTTACGAGAACCATCCCGGAGCTGGAGCTGGATCAATCTAACGAGCCACTTTGGGCGTTCTGGCAAATAAAGACGGTTAGTGTAGTCGCGAACCGCGTCAATTTCGTCTTGTGAAAAACCGCGGACGTCAGACAAGTAAACTCCACCTCAGAAAGTTTATGTGTCTCTGTCTGCGATCTGGTCGCAGAGGCGAAAGCGCATGGCCGTATGACCATGACAGATATCAGCACCGCAGAGGAAGGTCGGGACGCTATTGCCTCGGGCGCTGACTTCGTGGGCACGACGCTTTCCGGATACACCGACTACACAATGGGTCGGCAGCCCCGACTTCGATCTCATGGCCAACCGTTAAATTTCCTTGGCCACCTCCCTGCGAATGAAAGGTAAAATTTACCAAGATTTGTAACGATCCGACGCTGTCCAAATCGCGGAGGGAATTTAGTGAAGACTGCCACGCTCGCATCCATAGCCTTGGCGATGTCGATCTCCGCCGCCGGCGCGCAGACAATCGGCGTCTCGATGTCCGATCTCGACAAATTCAGAACGGCGCTGCTGAACGGCGTCGTCAATCACGGGCAGACGATATCAGGACTCAAGCTCATCACCGAAAATGCCAAGAGCGACAATGAGCTGCAGAAGAAGCAGGTCCAGAAGCTCATTGCCGACAAGGTCGACGCCATTATCCTTGCCGTCTCCGATGGCGACCTCGGGCCGCAGATGACCAAGATGGCGGCAGACGCGGGCATTCCGCTGGTCTACATCAACAATGTCCCCTCCAACTTGCTCGACCTGCCGGAAAATCAGGTCGTGGTCGCCTCCGACGAGAAGGAGTCAGGAACGCTCCAAACGAAGCAAGTCTGCGCGCTCCTCAAGGGCAAGGGCCGCGTCGTCGTGCTGATGGGCGAACCCTTCCACGCGGCCGCCCGCGCCCGCACGCAGGACATATCAGACGTCATCGCCATGCCGGAATGCAAGGGCCTCGAGATCGTCGAGCGGCAGGCGGCCTATTGGTCGCGCGATTATGCCGACCAGCAGATGCAAGAATGGCTGGCGGCCGGCGTCAAGTTCGACGCTGTCATCGCCAACAATGATGAGATGGCGCTCGGTGCGATCCGTGCCATGAAGAAGGCCGGTATGCCGATGAAGGACGTCGTCACCGCCGGGGTCGATGCGACCGACGACGCGCTTGCCGCGATGGAGGCCGGCGATCTCGACGTCACCATTCTTCAAAGCGCCGTCGGGCAGGGTGCGGCCGCAGTCGACGCTGCCGTAAAGCTCGCAAACAAGGAGAAGGTGCCGCGCGAAAACAACGTTCCCTTCGAACTCGTGACGCCCGAGAACATCACCAAATATTTGCCGAAGAGCCAGTGAGCATAAGAGGCCAATCATGTTGCATTTCTGGAATAAATTCGGCATCCGCGCGCAGATCACCTCCGGCTTCGTACCGCTGATTCTGTTGATGAGCCTTCTTACCGTCAGCGCGATCTCCGGCATGAACGGGCTTGCTGCCATCTTCACCTCTTATCGCGCCACGGCAGGCCAGAGCCTTGCCATCTCCGATTACAGCGACAGACTGCACGAGATCCAGATGTCAGCGGAAGCCTTCCGCTCCACGCCGACGCAAGCCGTCGTCGACAGCTTCCGCGCCGGCGTCAAAGCCTTCGAGGCGGGCGATCCGCGTTTTGCAGATAACAAGGACCTGCAGTCCGGTCTTGCGACAATCCGTCAGGACATTGCCGCCTATGGCAAGGCGTTCGAACAGATCGTCGCCCTTCAGGCCCGACGTGACATGCTGATTTCCAAGGTCACCGAATTCGGCCCCTGGACCAGCATCGCGCTCAACGACGTGATGCGTAGCGCCTGGCGCCAGAATGACGTGGCCCTGCAGCACATGACGGCAGAGACGCTGGAGGCCTTGAACCGCAGCCTCTATTTTTCCGAACGTTTCGTGCATTCGGACGATTTCGCCGCCTATGATACGGCGCAGGTGGCGCTCGCCGAAGCGGTGGCGCTCAACGATGCCGCCGCCAAGGCTGCGAAGAACGAGCTGCAGAAGAAGCGCCTGATGGGCGCCGGCCAGCTCATGCAGAATTACACTGCCCGTCTCAGTGATATGAAGGAAGTACTGCAGGCATCCGGCAATATCCGTCAGACGCAGCTCAACGTGCTCGCCCCGAAGATATCGGGCGCATTCAAGGACTTGCAGGCGACCGTGACCGGCGCGCAGAAGAACCTGGACGGTTCGGTCGAAGCAACGGTCGCCGCCGCGACCAGCACAACGCTGGTCATCAGTGGCCTGTTGATCGTCATTGGCCTCCTGCTCTCCTACTTGGTCGGCCGACTGATTGCCTCCGCCGTTCGCGGTATGGCGCAGTCCATGGAGCGGCTTGCCCGCGGCGACGACACCATCGCGATCAAGGGCGTCGAGCATCGTCATGAGCTTGGCGCCATGGCGCGTTCGCTCAAGGTCTTCCAGGAGACCGGTCGCGCCAAGCTGATCGCCGAATCCAATGCCGAGCGCGCCCGCCTCGCCGCCGAAGAAGAGCGGCTGCGCCAGGAAGCCGAGCGTCTCAGCGACGCAAAGGTGATGGAGCATGCCTTCCGCCAGATTTCTCTCGGCCTGGATGCGCTCTCGAAGGGCGATCTCTCGGTCCGCGTCGGCGAAGTCGACCACCGCTACGTCAGGATCCGCGATCACTTCAACAACTCGGTCGCAAGCCTGGAAGAAGCAATCGGTTCCGTTATTCGCGCGGTCACGACCATCCGGTCCGGCCTTGCGGAGATCTCCACCGCCTCCAACGATCTTGCCCGCCGTACCGAGCAGCAGGCCGCTTCGTTGGAAGAAACGGTGGCGGCGCTCGGGGATGTCACCCGCGGCCTCAACGGAACGGCGGAAGGCGCCAGCCGCGCCCAGGCTGTCGTGGCAACGGCCCGTACCAACGCCGAAAAGGGCGGTGAGATCGTCTCCCGCGCCATCGCCGCAATGACAGAAATCCAGAACTCCTCGTCGAAGATCGGCAACATCATCGGCGTCATCGACGAGATCGCCTTCCAGACCAACCTGCTGGCGCTGAATGCCGGCGTCGAAGCCGCACGCGCCGGTGAAGCCGGCAAGGGCTTTGCCGTCGTCGCCCAGGAAGTGCGCGAGCTCGCCCAGCGCTCGGCCAATGCGGCAAGAGAGATCAAGGAACTCATCTCCACCTCCTCGATGCAGGTCAAGACGGGCGTCGAACTGGTCGGCGAATCCGGTGTTTCGCTCGAAAAGATCGTCGAGCAGGTGACCGCGATGAATGCGACGGTCGCCGAGATCGCGGTCGCCGCCCGCGAGCAGGCCACAAGCCTGCGCGAGGTCTCGGCCGCCGGCGACCAGATGGACAAGGTGACCCAGCAAAACGCCGCGATGGTCGAACAGACCACGGCTGCAGCTCAGAGTCTGACGCAGGAAACTGAAAACCTCGCGGAATTGCTGTACCGGTTCCGGACAAGCAGCGCCCACATGTCAGAGAACAGGCATTATGCGATGGCATCGTGACGCGTTCGATCGTTCCCAACGGCGCAGCCCGTCGAAGGCCGGGTCGCCTGTCGGACTGACCGTCTCGAGACGAGGTCAACCAATATAGCCCATGAGAATCCTAGAGGAGCGTGTGCGGTCGGACAGCGGAAACCAACGGTCAGGAGAGCGGTACGAGCCGACCGGGCACTGCTCACTGGATGTTTAATCGCGGTCTTATCAGTCTGCTGTCGGCATGCCGCGTAAAGTTAGAGCCCCGCTCCACCCGGCGAGGCTCTTCGCCTATCACTTGTTCATCGCATCCTTGAGCGCCTTGGCCGGCTGGAAGGTCAGCTTCTTTGCGGCCGCAACCCTGATCGTCGCGCCGGTTGAGGGATTGCGTGCTTCGCGCTCCGGCGTCGCCTTGACTTTGAACTTGCCAAAGCCCGGCAGCGAGGTTTCGTTGCCGGCAAGAGCTGCCTCGGTGATCGAAGCGAGGACCGCCTCGACGATCGCCTTACCCTGTACCTTCGTCAGACC
>NZ_JBFRCX010000017.1:0-113660 GCF_052113285.1 Rhizobium sp. YAF28
GCCAGGGGCTTGTGGATCATCAGCCGTGACCCGGCGTGATAGCTCGGCTTCAACCCCGATATCAGCACGATGGAAGCCGCCATCAGCACAACCATCAGCGCCACAATCATCACCATCCGGCGACGGAGCAAACGTAATCCCGATGTCAGATCGAACTCCTCCGATTTCATCTCCGTCTGAAACCGGGGTTCATAATGCACCGCCGGGAGCGGGACGTTGCGATCTGGCGGAAAAGTTGAAATTGTCATTGTGCGCTAACCCTTGCTTGAGGTTGCGCGGAGATGGTTTCGTAGAGTTTTTCCATCGACCGCATATATGCCTTCATGCTGAAATGGTTGAGATAATGGGCACGCGCCCTGGCCGACAGGTGGCTGCGGACATCTGGATCAGTAACCAGTCTCGCAAGGGCCGCGGCCAGAGCGTCCTTGTCTCCGACAGGGACGAAGACACCGTTTTCGCCGTCGGAGATGACCTCGTCGTGCGCTCCAACGCGGGTGGTGACAACAGCAAGCCCGTGGGAAAGTCCTTCGAGCACCGCCATTGCCAGGCCTTCAGCATGCGAGGGCAAGACCAGGATATCGGCGCGGGCGCACAGCGCGCGGGCCTCGTCGGCGCCAAGCCATCCTGGCATCTCCACCAGACCTGAAAGGCCCATGTCCGCAGCCTGGCGGCGATAATCCTCTACAGGCCCATCGCCGGCCAGCACGGCGCGCCACCGAAGGTCTTTCATGATCGGATGGCTCAGGGCGAGCAGAAGTTCCGGAACGCCTTTGCGTTCGCTCAGCCGACCAAGGAAAACGATCAACGGCGGTTCGCCGGCACGAACATTGTGCGCGCCGGGATCGGGAACGCAATTGCGAGCGATCACGAGGCGGTGCTCATCTACGCCCAGAAGTGTTGCGAGTACCGTGCGATCCCGCTGGCCCAGCGCCACGACGCAGTCGGCACGCTGAAACATCCGGCGTATGAGCGATTGCTGACGCGGCGAGCGTGCAGCAAAGTCGCTGGCATAGTCGTAGTCGTGCAGGTGCAATATGTGAAAGCACCCGAGCAAATGGGCAACCTCGGTCAGGATCAGTTTTCGGGAGGTGCTGCCGCGGCCCGCAATATGGATATGGTGAATGCGTGTTGGATCGACGATTCGATCCTTTGCCATTGTCAGGATGGCGCCGAGCAGGCGCAGCGACGACGTCGCCGCCGACCATCGAGGCCCTCTTGTGTCGGTGACAGCATGTTCTGCCCCGCCTTCTTTCGCCGTGCTGGTTATATAACCGACCAGCCTGCCAATGCCGCCGCCGTTCTCGCAGCCACCCGGAACATAGTGGCGGACGCTTGCCGTGTTTCGCATCGACAGCTGATGACCATCCGTGCGCACCTTCATCAGCATGATCCGACCACCTCGCGATAAACGGCTGCGGCCCGGGCGCCGACCTGTTCGGGCGAATTCGGTCCTGTGGCCCATTCGAGTGCGCTGGCGCCGAGATTGTTTCTAAGCTCGCTATTGTCAGCCAATATCCGGATGGCTTTTGCGAGCTCTTCCGCATTGCCCGGCGGGACCACCATTCCCAATCCGTTGGGCTGAACGGTCGCTCGCAATTCGCCCACGTCAGTCACGATAACGGGTTTGCCGAACGCCGCAGCAAGGTTGAGCACGCCGCTTTGGGATGCTTCGGTGTAGGGAAGGACGACAATATCAGCGTCCAGGAAAAGCTGGGCGACCTCCTCGTCTTCGATAAAGCGGTTGCGAATGTCGTAGCGGCCGGCTTCGCCCATCAGTCGCTTGAAGACCCAGGGGTCGTCGCCGCGACCTGCGACCGTAATGTGCAGATTGGGGAGCGCATCCTTGAGCATCGCCTCGGCGCGGATCAGATATTCCAGGCCCTTGTAAGCGAAAATCCGTCCAAAGAGCAGGACGCGCAAAGTTCCGTCAGTGGTACGTCGCGCCATCTTCTGCCGCCGCGCGAGTTCCGCATAGCGATGGATAGCGGGATGCGACAGGACATGGACGCAGTCCGGGGATTTTGAATATCGATCGAGGACCATCCGCTTCAGCCCCTCGCCATGCACGACGACATGCCCCGACTGCCTCACCATCAATTCCGGAGCCCAGCCGGGCAGCGTGCGCGTATCGGAATCGCCGGGATGCACCTCCACATCATGGACGGTGGTCACGAGCGGAATCGGGCGCCAGAACGGTGCGGCAAAGTTCAGCCACAGCGTGGAGTTGCTCAAGAGATGAATGAGGTTCGGCTGCTCGTGCCGGATGAGACGCGTGAGCTGATGCAGGAACCAGGGATTGGCAAGCGAGCGGTGCCGTGGCCAGTCCAGAAGGTGAAGATCGACGGCCGGATCGAACCAGGAAGCGAGATGCGCGTAGCGCCGGCGCGGGACGCCAAGGACGACCGGCATGTGTTGGGCAACGCCGCTCGCGAAGGCAATGGTGTAGTCTTCCAGTTCAGAAACCAGCAGCAGTGCCTTCATTTGGCTGCCTCCGACAAGCCCACGTCCCGACTGGGGCGAGGAAGGTGGTAGGCGCTACGCAACGCGTCGCGCGTCCGCCGCAGCAGGTTTGGTTCTCCAGCGAAAAGCAGCCCTTCGACAGCAAGCCTGAGCCGGGTGCGCGCATTGACGCCATCCAGCTCTGCTGCCGCCATCTGATAGGGATAGTGATCCGAGAGACGGAGCCTTGCCGGCAAGTCGTGGAATGAGAGAAACCGGTTCGTCGCTTCGACACTACGCTGCCAATGCGCCATTCGCCTTTTCAGCATGGAGACATCATCGACTGGCCGGTACCAGTTGTTGCTATGAATTCGGTAGAATCCAAGTGAGTCCGGCAAGGCGGCAACGTCGCCCAGAAATGGATAGATCCCCGTGAGCCATGCATCGGCGGATATGCGGAACTGTTCGGGAATAGGCCCTGCAGCATCCCACGCGCTGCGCCGTACGGAGATGGCCGATGTCATCGGGAAGGGCCACCAGCCGGCCGATTTGGTCAACTGCGGCGACAGGTCTCCCGAACACAGGGTTCGGGGGATCGGCTTGAGGGTCGGGGAGCCATCGATCGAAGTTGGCTGAAGTCGGTGGTAGACAAGCGATACTTCGGGATGCGAGCGAAAAGCCGCTTCCGTCGCCGACAGCTTGCCCGGTGCCCACCAGTCATCGGCATCCAGAAAACAGAGGATGCCGCCGCTGCTGAACTTTACGGCCGCGTTGATCGCGGCCGCCTGTCCCGAGTTCTCCTGAAAGATCACTTTCACCCGGCTGTCATAGGCTTCCAGAACGGAACGTGACTCGTCGCTGGACCCATCATCGACGACGATTATCTCGACGTCGGCAATCTCCTGGCTCAAGACGCTGTCGATCGCATGCCCGACAAAGCGACCGTAATTGTAATTGTTGATGAGAACGCTGATGCCCTGCCGCTCCATGACACCCTCTCAAGCGGCTTGCTGCGCTGCACCGCGGTGCAGCAACATGATCATGATCGTGTCCATTGGGAGCTCCATGATGGCGACATCCAGGGCATCCCTCCGCTTGGCCGGGATATCGCATGGAACTGGAAAGGTCGCCGCCAAAAATGCCGGGACGGGTGACGCTTCCATCATGTAATGTGCAGAACTAGGACCAGAACGCGAAACCATAGGAATCCCAACCTCTAAGCGTCAACTACGAACAATCAGCCTGCGCCGGAACCATTGCCTTACGTCATCAGAAACTACTGCCCAGCCATGTCCTTTGCGCTATGCATTCCTTTCCAAGCTACCGGTGAATGGACACCCGCAACATCTGCTCTTATTGGCAATCCCCTAGACCCTGGCCGCCACCCTTTGGGGGAGGCAACCGCTGAGGGCGTAAGTGCAACCCGCTCCCTGGATAGTGGGTGTATGCTTTAGGCGTAGATACCGCCGCTACCGGGTTAGTTCCTTGCGGATGCGGTCGGATTGTTGTGAGGCGGTTTTGATGTCGCCGACCTACGTTGCCGGCGGCGACGGTATCAGGATCGCAGTCAAGCTGATCGAGCGCGCCGCACTGTTCGGCACCGCCAGCGGCTCACCGCCCGACCGGAGTAGCCCTGCGCACCATTTTCGATGGTGCGCAGTCATGGCAGGCACGATTGTGTACATTGAGATCAGTGCCTGAAGGCCGGATGTGGTTAGGCAGGCGCCCCGATAATCGGTGGAACAACGTTGTTGACAGCGAGCTGTGACAGCACGTCCGCACTGAGCGTTCCCCGAACGCCGGGATGGCGATGGCGGCCTTCCTCGGCATAGGAGTATGTCTCCGCATCTGATGGACCGAATGTCATGAAAACCGCGACGCGGTCAGGCGTTCTGCTGAGCCGTCGAATGATTGATCGCGTCACGGTGAATGCCTTCTGAACGTCCAGGCGAAGCAGTGGCCCGATCCGCTCGAAGAATTTGCGTAGGCTCCTGTCAACCAGTGTGGGCATCTGCCCGGCATGTTCGATGCGCACGTCGAAGATAATCGCATCGCCCGCCCGTACCCCAAGGCCCTTCGCTGGCAGGCTCTGGACCAAACCCTTGAGATGGGATCTCGGTCGCACCTTCAATGTGGCGTTCGAGTTCTCGTTCTGGTCCTGCAGGTAGAATGCGATCTTGTAGACCCTGAAGCTCTCGTCCGAGAAAATACTTCCATCAACGCAGCGAGGATGGTGAGGGACGTCATTATGCCACGACGATGTCGTGTTGATCATGAGATCGCATTCGCCTGTAAGAACGACATCGAGCGGTTGCGTTATTTCCTTGAGGCGATTGAGGATCGTATCGGCGGTCATAAACCTGGCGACTTCGTCCACGGCATACATGGCGTGAAGCTGGAATTTGCCGCCGTACAGATACTTGCCGCCGGACCTCAGATATTGTTTGGCAACCCGCCTTAATCTTTCCACCTGCTCAGGCGCCAGGACATCCCTGATGACGATATAGCCATCAGAGGTCAAATCGTTCTGCAGCTGGTTGGTCATGCTGGGCGCCTTTGAAGGCTCTCTGGTCGGCACCCGGAATTCGTCTATTGAATTCACCCCTGTTGAATTCACCATTGTCTCTCTCCCCGGCTTTATCGCGCTCAAACCTCCCCAGCTTTGGCCGCGCTAAAGCGACTGTCTTCTGCGGCAGCGCGAAGGTCAAACCGCTCTTTTGGGGTAACGCTTATCAAAAAGAGCAATCAGGCATACCCCGGGGACACTGCCTTACTTCGAATATTGTAATTCATTTCTATACAGAACGCAGAAATGGGAAGTCTTTCTACGTCCAATAGCTGCAGCTGCAAGTATGGAGGCAACAGGCTTGCCAGCATATTCTAGCTACAGTTTCAGTTGGCAAAAGCGTAGGTCATGAGAAATTCACCAGCAGACAGAAACCAAACTTCAGTCCTTGATCCAAAGGGTTCCCTGAAGTGGACGAATGTCCTTGGTGTTCGAGTTTCCGCAGTCAATCTCAAAAGCGCGACCGGGCTTATCGAAAAGGCGATTGAAGACGGCAGGAGAGAATATGTGTGCGTTCGCGACGCGCACGGTGTCGTGCGGTGTCAAAAAGATCCCGAGCTTCGGTCCATCCATAACCGGGCGTTCCTCGTAACCCCCGACGGCATGCCGTTGGTATGGGCACTGAAACACGCTGGTCATGTGGAAAGCGACAGGGTCTACGGACCCGATCTCATGTTGTCCGTTTTCACTGCCGGCAGCTCCAAAGGCGTGCGCCACTTCCTTTATGGCGCGACAGCCGAAACGCTCGAGCAACTGCAAGCGCGCCTTCTGGCAAAATTTCCGCAAGCACGGATCGTTGGCTCCTATGCGCCGCCGTTCCGCCAACTGTCGGTGCAGGAGGAAACAGATATTGCCGACCGGCTCAATCGGTCGGGCGCCGATATTATCTGGGTCGGGTTGAGCACTCCCAAGCAGGAGCTCTGGATGGCGCGCATGCGCGACCGTCTGGAGGCACCGATGCTCATCGGTGTCGGCGCTGCCTTCGATTTCCACGCCGGCCTCAAGCGCCAAGCTCCAAGGATCATTCAAAGAAGCGGCTTCGAATGGGTGTTTCGTCTTCTATGCGAGCCGCGACGGCTGTGGCGGCGCTATGCGCTCGTCGTGCCGACCTTCATCTCACTGACTGCCTTCCAGAGACTGGGCCTTCGGAAGTTTCCGATCGAAGACGCCGTTTCTGGATTGGGTACGTCGGGACAGAGGCCGTAGAGGAGTAAAAGCATCATGTCCTCATTTGCGCCGTCAGCGATAACATCGGGTCCGTCGAAGACATCCGCCACAAATGACATGACGTCGCGGGCAATTCCGGCAGGTTCCGTGCCACCGATAGCAGCCAGGACCGCCGATCCCCTGGGGCAGTCCGAGCTGAATATGCCGATTGCGCTGCGGCGCCGGCTTCCTCGGCTTGCAACGTCGTCATTCCTGGTTGCCGGCGACATTGCAAGCTATCTGGTTGCCTATTTTACTCTCCTGTCCTTTCTTCCCAGTGGTTCGGAGAGCACGGTTTTGGAGCGTGCTTTCACCCTGGCAGCGCTGGCTGCGATCGTTCTTTATGCATCGGCCGGCCTCTATCCCGGATATCGGCTGCACGACCACGAACATCTGCGGCGGCGCACGATGGCTGCCGTCAAGGTGGCTGTCCTGGCGGCATTCGGAGCAATCATCCTACCGGAAGGGGAACGGCTGCTGCTTGCCATCATTGGCTTCCTCGGCCTCGGGCTGGTCGTTCAGCCATTCATGCATTGGTTCGCACGAGGCCTGTGCTGGAGACTTGGAATCTGGGGGGAGCGCGCGGTGATCATAGGGGGCCGCAATCTTCTCCCCACGCTCATGGCGCATTTCAAGGACCATTGGCAGTATGGCATCAGGCCGGAGCCCTTTTCCCCTGAGACGTCGGAAGCATCGCCCGATGGCGGGCCATCCATTGCCCTAATTGCGGGTGACGCGGGCTCGCTTGTACCCGATCTGGCGGCGATGCGCGGGAAGTTCGCCGAAGTCATTCTCCTGTCCGATACGCCGAGCCTCAAGATCAGCGGCTTGCGACCTGCGGATGTCGGCGGAGAGATCGGTATTCGCCTCACCACCGGTGGGAGTTCGGTCAACACGGACCTGGTTCGCCGGATCCTCGATCTCGCAATCGCCATCCCTGCCGCAATCGTGGTTGCGCCCTTCATCGCGGTTGCGGCCGCCGCAATCTACGCCATCGATCCCGGACCCGTCTTCTTCCGACATGCCAGGGAAGGTCTGTCCGGCAAGCCGGTGCACGTCCTGAAACTGAGGACGATGTACAGAGACGCGGAACAGCGCCTCGAGGCATTGTTCCGAGAGAACCCCGCCATGCGGGCCGAGTGGTTGGCCCACTTCAAGCTCAAGGACGATCCGCGCGTCCTGCCGGTTATCGGACATCTCCTGCGCACTTCAAGCTTCGACGAGCTCCCGCAATTGGCGAACATCATTGCAGGCGAGATGGCCATCGTCGGACCGCGTCCGTTTCCGGAATATCACCTCCTGGCCATGGACGGTGAATTTCGAAACAAACGCCGTTCAGTAACGCCGGGGCTCACGGGCCTTTGGCAGATATCCGAACGAAGCAATGCTGATATCGAGCTGCAGCAGCAACTCGACGAGTTCTACATCGACAACCGGTCCCTGTGGTTCGACTGCCAAATTCTTCTCAGCACAATCCCTGCGGTCTTCAAGCGCAGGGGAGCCTACTAACCATCCTCGTTTCTGCGGGGCAACCATCAACAACGGAGCACACCAATGCACGGACAAAAGCGAATTATGGTAACCGGCGGCACCGGCTTTCTGGGGTCATTCCTGTGCGAAAGGCTCTTGCGCGAAGGCAATGATGTCCTCGCCGTAGATAATTACTACACCGGCTCGCGCGACAACGTGCTGCATCTTCTCGACGACCCACGCTTCGAGATCCTTCGCCACGACATTACCTTCCCGCTTTATGTGGAGGTCGATGAGATCTACAATCTCGCCTGTCCGGCATCTCCGGTCCATTATCAGTTTGATCCCGTTCAGACGGTCAAAACCAATGTACACGGGGCCATCAATATGCTTGGCCTTGCCAAACGCACCAAGGCGAAGATCTTTCAGGCCTCGACGAGCGAAGTCTATGGTGATCCGGCAGTCCATCCTCAGCCCGAGGAATATCGAGGCAGCGTCAATCCCATAGGGCCGCGGGCATGTTATGACGAAGGCAAGCGGTGTGCCGAAACATTGTTCTTCGACTACCATCGTCAGTATGGCGTGGAAATCCGGGTGGCGCGGATCTTCAATACCTACGGGCCGCGCATGCAGACCAATGACGGCCGTGTTGTCTCCAATTTCATTGTTCAGGCGCTTCAAAACGAACCGATCACCATCTTCGGCAACGGCACGCAAACGCGTTCGTTCTGCTACGTGGACGATCTGATCGAGGGTTTCATCCGCCTGATGGGCGCGCCGGCCGGTGTCACAGGCCCGATCAATCTCGGCAATCCGGGAGAATTCCAGGTCCGGGAACTGGCCGAAATGGTCATCGAAATGACAGGATCGAAATCAAGCATCGTTTACAAGCCTCTGCCGGTCGACGATCCGACGCAGCGCAAGCCGGACATCAGCCGCGCAAAGCAGGACCTGGGCTGGCAGCCGACGGTGAATCTGCGTGAGGGGCTTGAGAAGACGATCACCTATTTCGAGTGGAAGCTTTCTGGCGGAACCAGGAGCATGCCTGGCGTCCGGCCCCCGCAACCGGCTTACACCCATCTGCCCACCCCGGCCGTCGGCCTTCCTGTTCAGGAAGCCGTGTCGATCGGGACGTGAACAGCAACGTCGATCATAAGGCGAAGCTCGTTTTCTTTCGATGGGATGGTGCCGGAAACATGAATGTGCATAGCATACCAACAGGAGCCGCCCCTGTGGGCGCAAAACAGCGGTTAGGGCCTATCGTCTTTGCAGTCGATGCGGCCTACGCCGTTCCCTTGGCGACCGCCCTTAGATCGGTCGCCGAGAACAACGGAAGCGCATGGCCCCTGGATATCCATGTCATTCATGAAGGAATAGGCGAAGAAACCAAGCGACGGATCTTTGATTCTCTGCCCGCAAACTCTGCCGTCATCCAGTGGCATCCCATCGGTACCTTATCCTTCGCGAGCGGATTTTCCACTCGCCCCGGCGTCTCGAAGATGACCTTCGCAAGGATACTTCTGCCGCAGTTCCTCCCGGAGACTTGCAACCGGGCTCTGTATCTGGATGGTGACATCCTCGTGCTGACGGCGCTCGAACAGTTGTGGAATATCGATCTGGGCGAGGCAGTGATCGGGGCCGTACCGGATTACTGGCTGGACAATGTGGTGAGCAGCGGCCGGGGTGCTACAGGCGGCGCTCGAGTCGAGCGCTACTTCAACGCCGGCATTCTTCTTATCGACCTTGCAAGATGGCGAACCGAGCGAATATCGGAACGGTCTTTGGACTATCTCGATCGCTTTCCGACCACTGAATATTCAGATCAGGACGCTCTCAACGTCGCCTGCGACGGAAAGTGGAAAGTCCTGGACCGCGCCTGGAATTTTCAGTTCGAGCCTACGCAGGCGCTTGCTCGTATCACTCTCGAGCATAAGCCCGCGATCGTTCATTTCGTGACCAATGTGAAGCCCTGGAAATCAGGAAGCTTGAGCCCGAATGTCGCATTTTACGATACGTTTCGATCCCGGACCCGTTTTGCGCTCACGCGTCGGGAGCGCGTTCAGAGCGGCTTGAAGCGTGCAGGCTCCCGGCTGCTTGCCCGATCCGCCTTCTTGAGAGCTGCATGGTCCTGCACGAAATCGGCGATACGGGCGCACGCTTCAACGTTGGCGCGAGTGAAACGGCGAGTGAAGAACACATAAGAGCGAAAGCAAGCCGAATTCAGGGTGTCATGAAATGGCCCGAACGAAACGATTGCCTGCGGAGGAATAAGTTTGCAACGTGTTGATGTCGTAATTCCCTGCTACAACTACGCTCATTTCCTGCAGGAATGTGTTGAAAGCGTTCTTTCGCAAGCCAATGTCGATGTGCGCGTCCTAATTCTGGATGACGCCTCGCCAGACAACACGCCGGAGGTCGGAATGGCCTTGGCATCCCGGGACAAACGGGTGGCCTATAGGCGGCACACGGTAAACAAGCGCCACATTGCCACCTACAATGAGGGGATCGAGTGGGCCGGCGGCGACTTATTCCTGCTTCTTTCCGCAGATGATTATCTTTTGCCGGGCGCGCTGGGCCGCGCCGCGGAGCTTATGCACAATCATCCGGATGTAGGTTTCACGTTCGGGAACGCGCTCATCGCTGAGTCAGATGGCATCATAACCAAGCGGGTCGATCCTCTCGGAGACAATAATGTGCCTGCCATGCAGGTCTTGTCCGGTCCGCAGTTCATGCGGTTGAGCGGAGCAAGCAACCTAGTTCCGACTCCGACGGCCGTCGTGAGAACGACACTGCAAAAACAGGTCGGCGGCTACCATAAGGAGCTGCCGCATGCCGGTGATATGGAGATGTGGCTGCGGCTCGCATCACATGCCGGAGTGGGTTACATCAACGAAGACCAAGCAGTATATCGCAGACATGCTTCGAATATGTCGCTGCAATACTATGGACAAAGTATTCTTCCCGATCTCCGGCAGAGAAAACAGGCTTTCGATATTCTGTTTCGTCAGGGCGCAGATAGCCTCAAGAAAGACGAGAAACTAAGACGCTTTCTTGCCAAGGATCTCGGGAAAGAGGCGCTTCGACTGGCCGGCATGGCGTTCAATAATTTCGATGTTGCTACAGCCGTGGCTATTCAGCGCTTCGCTCTGGAGGTTTCCCCCGAAGTGCGAAATTCTTTGCCCTGGATCAAGTTGGTCTGCAAGCAAACCATCGGGCCCAAATACTGGTGTGCCTTGAATTCTATTGGGCGACGAGTTGCAGGATGAGTGGTTCATCTGGTTCATCCGCAGGGCACGGAAACAATAGCCGATGGTTGAGCGCTTGATCGCTGCTCATGCCAAGACGGGGATGTACGGCAGAATCGGAGATCTTCGACAGTTTCGAACGCGCTATGGCGACGTCAGATATTCGGGTAAGCGACAACGGGTCCGAGGTGCCGCGGCTTAAACAGAACCCCGGTGGCCTTTTGGTCTGCGCCACCGGGATAAGCTAGAGCAAGAACGTGCTTGCGGCATGTGAAAAGCTTTGATCGGACGACGGCGTCAGCACAGCGTCTTATTTGCGCTGAAGCCGGAAATACCACCCTGAAACAGATCATTTAGCTTGAACACAACTTCCGTTCTGTTCGTTGCTTTGACCTTTTTCATGATATTGCGAACATGTACCTTGACGGTGCTTTCTCGCAGATTGAGCTCATAGGCGATGATCTTGTTCGCCTTTCCGCGCCGAAGTGCCTCTACGACTTCGGCTTGACGATCCGTGAAGATCCCGGCCAGCGGACGAGCGGTGGTGTTGCTGGACTCCAGCAGGTGACGCATAGCGAATAGCGTGCTTGCAGGCACAAAAACGCCGCCCGCTACCGACAGCGCGATCAGCTCCATGCAGACGCTGATGCTGACCGAAGCGGGTATGTAGCCCTTGGCCCCGTATTCGATCGCCCTCACGATTTGGCCGAAATCGTCGCTGTCAGCCAATATGATGACTGGTATCGCCCCGAATTCCGCAGCAAGGCTCCTGATCTGCCCAGAAACAGAGGGCTCATCGATCTTCTTGCCGCCAATGTTCAGGAGGATTGCCGAAAGCGGCGGATATTCGTCGCATTTCTGCTTCCACTCCTCGACGCTTCCGAATGCCAGTATAAGTAAATCCGTCTTGTAGGCGGCCATGCACTGCGCGAGGCATTGCCGATCAAGTTCACGGTTGTCGAGGATAACCAAAGAGTGCTTTGGCCTCGACTGTAAGCTCAAACCAGTAGAACTATTCTCTACCTTAAGTGGAAGAGCTACATTTTCCTGCCTAAGGTCTAAATTTGGTACAAGCGCTGAATTCACTGCTTCATCCTCCCCAGCCGAGTTTCTCTACGCCTCAACAACAACCGAACACTCAAGCCCTTCAGATATGAGGGTTTGGCAGCACTAAAGTAGGAACTAAATACCACAGTTCCTTTTATCTTAAACTAGCTAATATAGGCTAAAGGAGCAGATTAGTTCCATCGTAAGGTGTAAAGAGGACGTAATTCTTGGTATAAACTCATGCGATACTAGGTCATTCGCGGAGGGGTTGATTACGTTGCTCCTCGGTTACGGACGAACTGCTAAACGCATGAAAATAATGCTCACCCCCGGCGCATGATCCGGGCCGGTCCGCGCTTGCTCCATCACCAATGTTGATCGTTGGCTATGAACTTTGGCGTACATCGTCATAGGTAGATACGTCTTTAGGTGAATAAGCTTAGACGTTTTGTTTCTTTACTCCGATGGCGAAAACAATTCTCTTTGAATGGAAAGAAATATTTATTTTTTCGAAATGAAACCTTGGGCGCAATCATATGGTTGACGGTTTCATTTAGAAATCCGGTTTGTAGAAGAGTAAGGGGTGCATGCGTATGATTGCATCAAACGTAAAGCTGGATGATAGCTGCGTCATCCATCATCGAGATCTTGTGAATCTCTATGGCTGCACGATCGGCGCGGGAACGCGCGTCGGCACTTTCGTCGAAATCCAGAAAAACGTCCTCGTCGGAAAAGACTGCAAAATCTCCAGCCATTCCTTCATCTGCGAAGGCGTGACGCTGGAAGACGGCGTTTTTATCGGCCACGGGGTGATGTTCACCAATGACACGTACCCGCGCGCCGTCAATGCGGATGGCAGTCTGCAGACCGAAGCAGACTGGGTTGTCATCCCCACGCTGGTCAAGCGCCACGCGTCAATCGGCAGCAATGCGACCATTCTGCCTGGCGTAACCATCGGAGAAGCCGCGCAGGTCGGCGCCGGGGCAGTTGTAACAAAAGATGTGCCTGCGGGCGCCATTGTCGCCGGTGTTCCGGCCAGGATTACCGGTCGCGTTCATGACCGGGCAGCTGACATGCAAGCGTTGGGAGGAATGCGATGATCGGTATTGCTGTTGTTGGATATGGGTATTGGGGCCCGAACCTGGTTCGCAACATCTCGGAAGCGGCCGGTGCGCAACTCATTTCAGTCTGTGATCTCAATGTCGAACGGTTGGCGGCTGTCAAAAGCCGCTACCCCGCAGTGACGATTACTGATGATTTTGAGGAAGTCCTGCGCGATCCGAGAGTGGATGCCATCGCTATCGCGACGCCGGTCTTCACCCATTTCAAGCTCGCAATGCAGGCTATGATGGCCGGAAAGCATGTCTTCGTCGAAAAGCCGATGGCTTCGACGACGGAGGAAGCCTCGCGGATGGTCGAAGAGGCCACACGCCGACGCCTCGTGCTGGCGGTCGATCATACCTTCGTCCACACAGGTGCCGTTCGCAAGATGCGCGAACTGGTCGAGAGCGGCTTGGGCGACATGTATTATTACGACTCGGTTCGGGTCAATCTGGGGCTTTTCCAGCATGATGTCAGCGTCATCTGGGATCTCGCGGTGCACGATCTCTCCATCCTGGACCATGTCGTACAGGAAAGGCCGGTGGCTGTTTCAGCGACAGGCATGAGCCATGTACTCGGCGAGCCGGAGAACATCGCCTATCTGACGCTCTTCTTCGAAAGCAAGCTCATCGCTCACATCCACGTCAATTGGCTGGCACCCGTCAAGGTGCGCCGCACGCTGATCGGCGGCAGCAACAAGATGGTCGTCTACGACGATCTGGAGCCCAGCGAAAAAATCAAAGTCTACGACAAGGGCATCACGCTGAACCCGAATTCTCAGGCCTATGGCGAGAAGGTGCATCAGATGATGGTCGGCTACCGCAGTGGTGACATGTGGGCGCCCAAGCTCGACATGACCGAGGCATTGAAACGCGAACTGGATCAGTTCGTTGAGTGCATCGAGCAGAATTCGCGGCCCATCACGGACGGCCATGCCGGCCTGCGCGTCGTTCGCATTCTTGAAGCCGCAAGTCGGTCGCTCGCTCAGCGCGGCCGTATCATCGAGCTCGAAGAGGCGAGGCGCATTGCATGATCCCCTTTCTGGACCTGAAAGCACAATATCAATCCATCAAGAGCGAAATCGACGCCGCCGTGCTCGGCGTCCTGGCCTCGGGACAATACATACTGGGCGAGGAGGTCATCCGTCTTGAGCAGGAATTCGCAGATTATTGCAACGTCAAGCATGCGATCGCAGTCAATACCGGGACGAGTGCTTTGCATCTGTCCCTTCTTGCGGCGGGTGTCGGCCCTGGCGATGAAGTCATCACCGTGCCATTCACCTTTGTCGCGACGGTGTCGGCGATCTGCTACACAGGTGCACGACCTGTCTTCGTCGATGTTGAGCCCGTAACGCTCACAATGGATGCGGCCCAGCTCGAGACGAAGATTACGTCCCGGACCAAAGCCATTATTCCCGTCCACCTCTACGGCCAGATGGCCGATATGGACGCGATCAAGGCGATCGCCGACCATTACCGGATACCGGTCATCGAGGATGCCTGCCAGGCACATGGAGCTTGCTACAAGGGCGCGCGCGCCGGCAGCATCGGCACATCCGGCTGCTTCAGCTTCTATCCGGGCAAAAACCTTGGCGCCTGCGGCGAGGGAGGTATCGTCGTAACGAACAACGACGATCACGCCAAGACGATGCGCATGCTGCGTGACTGGGGTCAGGAGCAGCGCTATCACCATCTGTTGAAGGGCTTCAATTATCGCATGGATGCCATTCAAGGCGCTATCCTGCGTATCAAGCTCCGGCATCTCGAAGCCTGGACCGAGGCGCGTCGAACGCATGGTCGCCGCTACTCCTCGCTGCTTGCGGGATCGGCGCATTTAAAGACGCCTGTCGAGGTCGCGGAGCGGCGCCACGTCTACCACGTTTATGCCATCAGAAGCCGTGATCGCGATGCGCTTCAGCGCGTGCTCGCTGCAGAAGGCATTCAGTCCGGGCTGCACTATCCGATCCCCGTTCATCTGCAGAAGGCCCATACCGACCTTGGTTACCAAGCCGGTGATTTCCCGGTCTCGGAAGCCGCGGCACGAGAAGTCCTCTCGCTGCCGATCTATCCCGAGATGCCCGCGTGGCACGTCGATCAGGTGGCCGCTGCGCTGGAGTACGCCTATGTCAGCTAGTTGTGCAGGCGAGACCAGGGTCGTGCAGGCGGTCCATGGCCGCCACGAAAGGCCGGCGGACCCTGCCTACCAGGCTGGGTTAGCCGAAGAACTCAGGCAATCATACGGGCGCGCTGGCCTGATCGAGCTCTACGGTCGCTTCGCCAGCGGTGACGGTGTCGTCGACACCCTGATGCGGAAAGCCATCTGGCAAGCGATTGCGCGCAGCTGCGGCACTGGATTGCAGGTCGCAGGCGGTGCCGGTTTCAAACATCCGGAGACCTTCGAAATCGGCAATGGCGTGTTCATCGGTGCCCAGGCCTATATCCAGGGGCGCTTCGACGGCACTTGCGTGATCGGCGACAATGTCTGGATCGGCCCGATGGCCTATTTCGACGCACGCGATCTGGTGATTGAGGATTGTGTCGGCTGGGGGCCTGGCGCCAAGGTGCTTGGTTCGACCCATACGGCACTGCCGGTGGATGTGCCAATCATCCGCACGGATCTCGAAATCAAGCCGGTCCGCATCGGCGCATGGGCCGATATCGGTACGAATGCCACAATTCTTCCCGGCGTCAGCATCGGGAAGGGGGCAATCGTCGGAGCAGGCGCGGTTGTCGTCTCGGATGTCGAACCGTTTTCAGTTGTCGCCGGTGTGCCGGCGAAGTTCATTCGCTGGCGCACGGAAGCCGATCCTGTGCTGGATATATCGCGTGGAGGAAGATCGTGAGAAATCAACGGGTGCTCATTACCGGAGGAGCCGGCCTGATCGGGTCGCATATTGCCGATCTCGTCGCATTGGAAAAACCGCGCGAGATCATCATCCTCGACAATTTCGTGCGCGGGCGCCGGGACAATCTCAGCACGGCAATAGCCGGCGGGTCCGTTAATATCATCGAGGGAGATATCCGCGACAGAGCGCTGCTTGCGAAAACCTTCGAAGGCGTTGACATCGTCTTCCATCAGGCGGCCATCCGCATCACGCAATGCGCGGAAGATCCGCGGCTCGCCTTCGATGTGTTGGCCGAGGGCACGTTCAATGTCCTTGAAGCTGCCGTCAAGGCAGGTATTTCGAAGGTCGTTGCTGCTTCTTCTGCCTCTGTGCTGGGGCTTGCCGAGAGCTTTCCGACCACCGAAGCGCATCATCCCTATAATAACAGGACGATCTACGGCGCGGCCAAGACATTCAATGAGGGGCTGCTTCGCAGCTTCGCTGACATGTACGGCCTGCGTTATGTGGCGCTTCGCTATTTCAACGTCTACGGGCCGCGAATGGACGTTTACGGCGCCTATACCGAAGTGCTGATCCGCTGGATGGAGCGTCTGGCCGCCGGAATGCCGCCGGTTGTCCATGGAGACGGTAGTCAGACGATGGACTTCGTCGATGCACGCGACATCGCCCGGGCAAACCTGCTGGCTGCGAAGAGCGATGTCACGGATGAGGTGTTCAATGTCGCGAGCGGCAGGGAAATAAGCCTCCTAGAACTCGCGCAGATGCTGAGCAGCATCATGGGTGTCTCACTCGAACCGGAGCACAAAGAAGCTCGTGCGGTCAATGGCGTGACCCGTCGTCTTGCCGATATCAGCAAGGCCGAGAAACTCTTGGGATTCAAAGCGGAAATATCGATGGAACAAGGGCTTCGCGACCTTGTGGCCTGGTGGCAGCTGAAGACTGCTGCAGCAGGAGGTCAAGCTGCATGAGCCCGTCACCATCGACAATTCCGGTTGCCAAGCCCGTTCTTGGGGAGGAGGAGGCCGAGGCTGCGCGCCGCGTTATTCTGTCAGGATGGGTGACGCAGGGGCCGGAAGTCGCAGCTTTCGAGAGCGAATTTGCCGCCTTTGTCGGTGCGGCGCATGCCTGCGCCGTTTCCAACTGCACGACTGCGCTGCATCTCGCCCTGAAGGCCGTCGGTGTCAGTGCCGGCGATGAAGTCATCACGGTCAGCCATTCGTTCATCGCAACCGCGAATGCCATTCGGTATTGCGATGGGGTGCCTGTTTTTGTCGACATCGAGGCGGATGGTTACAATATCGACGCCAGTCTGATTGAAGCGGCGATCACACCCCGCACCAAAGCAATTCTCTGCGTGCATCAGCTCGGCATGCCTTGCGATCTCCGACCGATCGTGGAGATCGGCAAGCGCCTTCAGATACCGGTTATCGAGGATGCAGCCTGCGCGACGGGAAGCGAAATCCTCTGGGACGGACGCTGGGAAAAGATCGGCAAAGCGCATGGCGACATTGCCTGCTTTTCCTTCCATCCCCGGAAGGTCGTCACGACAGGTGACGGCGGCATGTTGACTACGGCCAATCCCGAATATGACCGAAAATTCCGGCTATGGCGTCAGCATGGCATGAGCGTTACCGATACTGTTCGTCACGGCTCGAAACAGGTGATCTTCGAGGACTATGACGAACTGGGCTACAACTACCGTATGACCGATCTTCAGGCCGCCGTCGGACGCGAGCAGTTGCGGCGGCTGCCGGGACTGATCGCACAGCGGAGGCTGCTTGCCGAGCAGTATCGTGAGCACCTGTCCGTGATATCAGCAGGGTTGTCGCCGGTGGAGCCACGTTGGGCTCGCAGCAACTGGCAGAGCTTCTGTGTGAGATTGCCTGAAACCGTCGATCAACGGGCGGTCATGCAAGCCCTCCTCGATCAGGGGATCTCGACGCGGCGCGGCGTGATGAACATTCATCTGGAGAGAGCCTATTCCGACCGGAGCTCGCATCGCGTTGCCACAAGCCTGATGCGAAGCGTATCAGCGCAAAAGCAAACGATTATCCTGCCGCTTTATGCTCAGATGACGGAGCTCGACATCGCACGTGTTGTCGAGGCAGTTCGCGGAGCGCTTGCTGAAGCCGTGACCGGTCATGCGAGTGTGCAACGCGATCTGGACGTCGCTCTCGCCTGACAGCGTTTTTGCGTGACGTAATATTTGCATGACGAACAATGCGCGTATCACCCGATGCGCGCATTGTTCGTCATGCAGACTTCGCAATCCATCCCCGGATGATTGCTGGCACGGATTCTGGCGGAAGCAGATCAACCAGCATGCGCAGCGAATAGAGCCCGGTGAGAGCCACAGCGACGGAGCCAATCGCCGTCGCCGGCCATAGCGGCAGGACCGAGAACGACAGGAAGACCAATCCCGAGACAGGCAGGAAAAGCAAAGCGTGCCTGCGATTGCCGGTGGACCAGCGAAAACCGGTAACCTTCCGCACGATCACGTAGATCAGAATGCTATGCCAGACATAGAGGCCGAAAAACGCCATGCCGGCTCCTGGCGTGCCGAGCAGCGATACGAAGAACCAGGCGAGCCCCACATGAACGACTGCGGCCGCCACCTCCGTCCAGAAGAAAATCGCCTGGGTACGCTTCGCCACGACAATGAAGCCCATCGGCCAGGAGATGATCCGGAGCATCATTCCAAGGCAAATCCAGCGCAAAAGATCCACGGCCCCGTGAAACTCCGCAGAATAGAACAAGCTCATCATGAGCGGCGCCAAGGTCAGCGTGGCGAGCAGACCGGGGCCGGCCAGCAACATGCTGATTTCGGCCTGTTCATTGACCAGCCGATTGCATTCGGCATCGTTGTCCGCTGCTGCGGTCAACCGTGGATAGAAATCCGTTCCCATAGCCTGCAGGATGAAGCCGGCGTAGAGGCCGCCAAGGCCCCAGGCTGCCTGATACAATCCCGCCGCCATGACGCCACCCTCCTTCAGCACGATGAGGCGGATGGCATAGGCTGCACCGAAGGTCAGAAGCCCGCTTGCCATGAAGACGAAGCCGAGCCTGAGCAGCGCCGACACTTCCCGGCCGAACTGGCGCGCGGGCATTGGCGAGGGATGCGGGTAGATCCGCCGGCTGTACCACCAGGTCGGAAGGATTGAGGCAGCCGCGATCACCACGAGAGACGGTGCGATCGCCTGCATGCCGAACAAATAGATCAGCGGGATGCTGACCGCCGTGCCGAAAAGCCCGGCAAGCACGTTGATGCGGGCAAGATCTGCAATGCCCCGCAGGCCCTGGATCAATGCAGTCTGCCCTGCAGAGACCAGTCGACAGAAGATTGCCAGCGACAGCAATGCGATGCCACCGGCATGCTGGTAGTCGCCGAAAGTGAAATTCGAGACCGGGAATGCCAGCGCGGCGAGAAGGAGCGCACCAAGCAATGCGAGCACCAACGATATGCGTCTGAGCACTGTCGCCGATCGCGCGATCCTTTCTGCGTTATCGGTGCCCGCAGCCTCGGCAATCTGGCGCACGCCACTGCTTCCCACGCCAAGCCCGGCAATCGCCTGCGCGATATCGAGGATTGACCCGTAAAGGCCCATGAGCCCTACGCCTTCCGGCCCGAGGAGAACAGCCATGGCTTTGTTTCTGATAATGCTGAGTGCGACGTTCACGAGCGAAGAGCCGCCCATCAACATCGTCGACTTGAGGATCTGGGTGTAAGTCTGGCTGCTGGGTGGGGTCATGCGCAAAGTCATCAGATGCCCCAGCCGTTTATCCCGTGATGACGCTCAACCGCCCGCCGAAAGCGCGGCTGCGGCACATGCTTTTCGCGCTTCACCGGCTCACCTGACTGATATGCGCCTCTGTCTGAACAGGCAGCGCAGTGGCGTCGTCGGACGGCGCATCCGCGATGCGGGGCTGTATTACCTTGACCACGTCACCCGGCGCCAGTTCCGTCGTTTCGGAGGCCTGGAACTGATTGACTTGTCCGTTGTCCCGCCGGCTCACGGTGAATGTCAGCGGAAGTTCTTCACCGCTGTCACTCACGTTGCTGCCGTTGGAGAGCTCTTCAAGAAGCAGCTGTTGTGTCGTGTCGCGCTTCAATCTGAGCTGATCGAGGTTGGCCTTTTCCGCCTGCACCTCGGAAGCGACTTCGCTCCGGCGTGTGTCGGAAAGTCCCTCGAGATTGCGTGTCGTCTCGTTGATCGCCTGGCGACCCCGCATGATAGCCGTGACGAGGTCGAGCCGGTCGGAGCGATAGGTGGTGAGCAACCGTTCCAGATCCATCTGGCGTGAGGTGATCGTGAGGCCCTTCTCGACCAGCGTCTTGACGCTGGTCAACTGCTCCTCGACCGACTGGATATTGTCATCCGAACCCTTCAGCTTCTCTTCCAGCGTATCGATTTCCGCCTTCAAGAGATTGCGCAATTCGACAAGCGCCGTCGACTGCCTGTCCAGCGCGCTTGCGCGCGCCTGAAATATGACCCTCTCCTCGTCATGGATACTGGCGGCATATTGCTGGTCGACGGCGGGCGGCTGGTCGAAGCTTATCTCCTTTGCTCCGGCCATCTCCGCTTGCAGCCGCGCGAGCTTTGCGGAGCTGCGCAGCAGCGAATGGTCGATTTCCCGCAAGTCGCCGGCAAGCGTGATCGTTTGCGATCGTTGCCGTGCTCCCGGCCGCAGTGGGCCGCCGCTCATGGCCAGCGATTGCAGGACGCTAAGGCCGGAGCGAAACTTGTATTCCCCCGGCGTGGTTACGTCTCCCACGACATAGATGGACGGATAGTCGAGAATGTCGATGGTGACCGCAGGTGTCTGGGCCAAACCCATCTTTTCCTGCAGGCGCTTGGCAATCTCATTGGTTAGGCCGGCATTGTCCAGATTTCCAACGGACAGCGATCCCAGAAAGGGCAGGGAGACTGCGCCTTCATTCGAAATCGTATATTCGCCGCCGATCGCATCCCATCGCTCGAACTGACCCTTGGACGGCATCCATTGGACGACCGTCAGACGGATTTTCGTTTGCGGAGCAAAGGGCGTGTCGTCGGCGTAAGCTGGCGACACAGCGCCGGCGAGAAAGACGAGTGCGCTGACGGCAAACGTCGCACGATAGAACATGTGAGGAACGCGGTACGAAAACTTCATTTACATGTCCAGCCTGCAAAGCATCCTAATCGGATACAGGTTCAATGCCTTAGACGCTGCGCGCACGCCGAACACCGGGTCCGAGGCCGCAACATCAGTGTGCAGCCTGGCGAAGCCTTGAGGAAGATGAAGGCCGGATGCTTGGCTTCATCACTTTTGATGAGACGGGGTAGTGTGCTTCAACCCAAATCGAGCGGGCGCACATATCTCCGGCTCACGAACGGCCGTTGGAAGCGGAGAGGTCAGGCGCGCCCCCCACGGATTGAGGTCATAAGCAAGGAAATTGCAGTCAGATCGCATCCCGCTCCGTGCGCAGATTGGCGACGACGCGCCTGTTCTGCACCTTGCACGAACGCTGTGTGCAGTCGCGAACTTCCCGATCCGCACCGTAACCCTTGGCCCACATGCGGTTGGCGTCGACGCCCTTCGAGACGAGATAGGCCATGACGGCATCGGCGCGCTGCTGCGACAGGTTCTTCATTTTCGACTCCGAACCGGAATCATCGGCAAATCCCTGCAGCTTGATCAGCCAGGCCGGGTTCCTGTTCAGCCAGGCAGCCTGGTTGTCCAGCGTTGTCATGGAGACGGTATCGAGTTTGGCGGAATCTTGCGTGAAGTAGATCCGTCGGCCGACACTGAGGATGAAATCCTCTTCACTGCCAGCCTTGACGTTCTCGAAACCGGGTGCGGGATCGTTGGTCTGGCCGGTCATCGGTGCTGTCGCAGGTTCCTCCACGGAGGCGATATCGGTGGTGGTGCAGGCCGTGAGCGCCAGAAGCATGGCCGAGACGGCAAGGCGCCTCGCATATGCGGTCAAAACAGACATCAAGCTGATTTCCTCATTCGACCGGGGTGGCCTGGCTGACCTCGGCGGCGGGCGCCTGGTCGGCAATATGCGGCAGAACCTGCACCGCGGTGCCGATCGGGCAACGCTGGTAAAGATCAATGGCGTCTTCGTTGAACATTCGGATGCAGCCACTGGAGGCATCCTTGCCGATGCTCCACGGTTCCAACGTGCCGTGGAAGCGATAGCCGGTATCGACGCCGTCACGCAGCAGGTACATGGCACGGGGCCCGAGTGGATTCTTCGGCGAGCCTCCCGCCACGAATTCGGGCAGTTCGGGATGACGCTTGCGCATCTCCAGAGGCGGTGTCCAGCGCGGCCAAAGCGATTTGTTGTCGATCGTGGCGCGGCCAAACCATTTGAAGCCCTCGCGGCCGACGCCGACGCCGTAGCGAATGGCTGTCTTGTTCTCCATGATCAAATAGAGAAAATGATGCCGCGTATCGACAACAACGGTGCCGATCGGCTCGCTGCTGAAATATTTGACAACCTGGCGGTGCCATTGCTTGTCGATCTTGGCGAAGTTGGTCGCTCGGAACGTGACGCCATTGTCGACTGCGGTGCCGGCAAAATAGGAAGCTGCCTGGGCAAAGGCCGGTTTCCCTACCGCGCCGGTGCCAAGTAACGCCAATCCACCAAGCAGAATATCCCTGCGAGTCCACACCATCGGCCGTATCCCCCTCAAAGCCAAGCTGCGCGGTGCCAGTAAATCAGATTTTTCATTTGTCACAACACAAAACTCTTCTCATCCCCTAAAGACTGAGGTCGAGTTGCTAATGTCCGGGGTCTGCGTTGCTCTGATCGTTACTCGGCGAGATCGGCGCTATACCCACCTGCATAACATCGCCAGGAGGCGGCCACGAACTGTGCGGCCTTGCGAAGTTGGATCGCGGTTCCGTGCGGGGAGCCGCTGATCAGACGGTATTTGGCTGGCCTGCCGGTTGTTCATCTCCGCGTTTCGGGAGGACTGAGGCTGTCGATCGCTACCAAGCTGTCCGTGCGGTGCTGAGCGCGAACGTATGGGAAGAAGTGACAAGGGCCACGTGAGCCTTGAGCGAAACGGCACAGTTTCCGGGATAGGAGAGGTTGTGCTGGATCAGATGTTTAAGCAACTCATCGGCGTTGCGCTTTTCAGTTAGCGGAAATGTCACAGTCATATGCGTTCCTCCGAGGAGCAAATTGACCCTTCGGAGGGATTTAGGCCCGAATTCTTTTTGCGCTGCAACAAGAAAATTTTAACCGTAAAATTAAAATCGATTAGCTTTCTGGGTGGTTATTTTAAAATCGTTTTAAATCCTCCAGTGATTTTTGGCGCGGGCGTACAGAGCGGCTGCGACAAAATGCACGCAGCCGGATAAGACCTTGTTAACCATCCAGGTCTCAGATGGGCAGAAGTTTAAACGTTCTACCAGAGCCGTGGGAATGTGTTCCGCCGCGTAGGGCTTTAAATCCGCACATGCCTCCCCTCGAGAGTCGATGCCGACGGGTGGGTTATGCGCAAGTGCGTTCTGTTCTCGGTGTGTGGCAATGTCGATCATTCATAGTATCAGCGTAAGAAGCGGTCGGCTGGTAAAGCTCACCTTCGAATCTGCCCCCTTCACGCGAGCCGCTCGCAAGACCGCCGGAACGGCCCGGCAAGCCAGAAGCCGTATTGTCACCCTCGCAGGCGTCCTCGGCATCGTCTACGTCGGAATGTTCGGCAAGCTGATCTATTATGGCCTTGCCGTCGACACGACGACATCAAGCATTCCGCCAAATCCGATCATGGCCTCACGGCCGGATATCCTCGACCGCAACGGCGAACTCCTGGCGACCGATATCCGCACGGTTTCGATGTTTGCCGAGCCGAGCCATATGGTCGATGTCGATGAAGCGGTCGAGAAGCTCACACAGCTTTTCCCGGAACTCGACCGGAAAACGCTCTATCAGAAACTGTCGGACAAGCGTTCGCAGTTCACATGGCTGCGTCGCCAGCTGACGCCGAAGCAGCAAAGCGAGGTTCTGGCTCTCGGCCTCCCCGCCATCGGCTTCCGCCCCGAAGTGAAGCGCTTCTATCCTGGAGGGCGCACGGCGGCCCACATTCTCGGCTATGTCGATATCGACAACAAGGGCATGGCCGGCATGGAAAAATATCTCGACATGCAGGGGCTCTCTGATCTGGAATCCACCGGGCTTGCGGTGCGCGAAAATCTGGAGCCGGTGAAGCTGTCGATCGACATCCGGGCGCAGAATGTCGTTCATGACGTGGTCACCGACGCTATCACCACCTACAAGGGCAAGGCCGCCGGTGCCGTCATCCTCGATATCCATACGGGCGAGGTTCTGGCCATGGCTTCCGCCCCCGATTTCGACCCGAACGACCCGCAGGCGACCGGCAGCGAAGGCTGGCTGAACCGCATGTCGAACGGCACTTTCGAAATGGGCTCGACCTTCAAGACCTTCTCGATGGCATTGGCGCTCGACAGCGGCACGGTCAAACTCTCAGACAGTTTCGATGCCACCGGCCCGCTGCACTACGGCGGCTTCATCATCCATGACGACCATGACGTGCCGCGCCGCTGGCTGACGATTCCGGAAATCTTCCGCTATTCCTCCAATATCGGTACGGCGAGGATGATGGATCTGGTCGGCATGGATCGCCAGAAGGATTATCTGACCCGCTTTGGCCTCTTGACGAAGATGCAGACCGAACTGCCGGAGGTGAAAACGCCGACGCAGCCGAAAGTATGGAAGAAGATCAACTCGATCACGATCTCCTTCGGCCATGGTGTCGCGACCACGCCATTGCAGACAGCGGTTGCCGGTGCCGCTCTCGTCGATGGCGGTGAGCTCATAGAGCCGACTTTCCTGCCGCGCTCGGCCGAGGAGGCAGCGAAAACCGAGCAGCAGATCGTCAAGAAAAGCACAAGCGACACGATCCGCGCACTCTTCAAGCTCAATGGCGAACAAGGCTCCGGACGCACGGCCGACGTGCCTGGTTTCCATGTCGGCGGCAAGACGGGCACGGCGAACAAGGTCGTGAACGGCCATTATTCGCACACGCTGAGCTTCAACGCCTATCTCGCGGCCTTCCCGATCGATGCACCGAAATATGTCGTGCTGTCCTTCATCGACGAACCGCTGACCGGCCAGCACGGGCTCACCTTCGCGACGAATACGGCAGCACCCATGGTGCATGACATCATTAGCCGCGCCGCGCCCATTCTGGGCGTCGAACCGGATTTCGGGCAGAACCTGCTGGCCTCATATTGAGGGCTGGCGGGCGCGGTTTGAAATCTTCTGTGACGGTTTTTTCTGCTGAGCAGTGCAATTATTGACCGAATAGTTGCCGGCAATGAAGTTCATCGAACTTTCATTGCGTTGCGTCATCCAGGCTACATACTTGCGGCCTAGGTCATTGGGCGAAGGTGCGCGCCTCATGTCCAGTCGAACGAACGTCACTGCAAAACGCCTCATGGATGCCTGCGAGCTGCTGCTTTGCGAGGCGCATGCCCTCGAAGAACTGACGGCGCGCCGGATCGCGATCCAGGCGCAGGCGACGCCTTCGGCGATCGTCTATCATTTCGGATCCCAGGAAGAACTGATCACCGCCGTTGCAGAGCGCGTCTATCGCCGTCTGAACGCCGAGCGCCTGGGCCTGCTGCAGAAAGCCGTCGATCGGCGGGCGCCCAATCCCCCCGATATCGAGGAGGTGATCGCAGCTCTTGTCGGTCCGTCGATCCACTGGGCGACCGATCCCACATCGAGCTATCCAGTGCTGTCGCACTTCACCTCGATGGCACACAGTCACCGTGACGGCGCGCCGCATTACCGTCGCATCATCGACGACGTCGCGCATCACAGGGCCTTCATTCCGCAATTGAAGCGGATCGCGCCCTGGCTCGATGACGTCGATATCGGCTGGCGGCTGAACTGTGCGCTCGGCATCCGGTCGCAGGTCACCCGCAGCAGGCAGCGCACGGAACTTCTCACCAATCGTCAGATGGATCTCGACAATCCGGATCTCGTCATCGCGCGCATGGTTGAGGTGATTGCGCCGATGTTCCGTCGGGCTTCCTGATCTTCGCGGATGAAGTCCAAACGTCTTTCGAACAGCATTCGAAATCCGTCACGCCTGCGAAACACGCCCCCTCTATCGGTTTTCATCAGAGAACCGTTAGGGAGCCTTCCGATGCGCCGCGAGACCACTTTCATTCATCTGACTGACCTGCACATCGGCACCGCCGATGACGATCATCTTTACAGCGATACGACCGAGACGCTCAACCAAGTGCTCGATCTGGTCGCCACAGTCACGCCTAAGCCGCAATTCGTGATCGCCAGTGGCGACCTCACCAACCGCGGTGATGCGGAGAGCTTCCGCCGACTGAAGGAGATCATGGATGCACGCATCGACGTGCCGGTGATCTATGCGCTCGGCAATCACGACACCCGTCCCGGTTTTTACGAGGGTATGGGCGTTGCGACCGAAGATCCGGATGCCCCCTACGATCACGATGTCGTCGTCGATGGCATCCACATCGTCACGATCGACTCCTCGACGCCGGGACTGATCGGCGGCACGATCGATCCGGAACAGTTCGACTGGTTGGCCTCGACACTGGATACGCATCCCGATCTGCCGAAGCTGATCGTCGTCCATCATCCGCCGGCTCTAGGTGAAGAACCCGATACAACCCACTGGCGGACCATTCATTTTCCGCAGTCGGAACGCTTCAGATCGCTGCTCAAGGGTCGCAATATCATCGGCATCCTCAGCGGCCACATCCATCATGACCGCGTGTCCGTCTGGCACGGCATCCCTGTCATTGTCGGCACCGGCCAGCATGCAGCGACCGACATTCTGCGAACCGACATTTTGCGCATGGTGCGCGGCGCCTCCTTCGGCATCGGCACCATCCGTCCGTCCGGCCTGACCATGGCCTTCGTGCCGCTGCCATCCGACCGCGCCGAACTCAACACCTATCCACTCGAAATGCTGTTGGCGCGGGCTGTGCCCGTCGCGGCCGAATAAATTCCAGGAGATGTCCATGTTGCGCAGAACCATGTCGCAGTTCACGGCAGCACTCGCCGCCGTTTCGCTCTTACCATTGGGCGCATTCGCCGAAATGCCTGCATCCGTCGACAAGCGGGTGACGATCAGCTTCTACAACTACAATCTCGCCTCGGCGAGCGCCGGGGCCGATGCCACCAAGGAACTGATTGCCGGTTTCGAAAAGAAATTCCCCAACATCAAGGTCGAGACCGTCGCCGTCCCGTCCAATGAGATCATGTCGCGCGTGCAGGCCGATATCGTCGCCGGCAAGCAGCCGGACGTGGCGCAATTGGTGTTCCGCGATTTGATCTACATCGCCAGCGACCTCGGCGCCAACGCGCTGGAAGACATGGTCGATGCAAACGAACTAAAGGATCAGTTCGCCGGCATGATCCCGCAGGGCCTCGAACTCGGCAAGGTCGATGGCAAGACCTATGGCCTTGCCTATACGTTCTCGACGCCGATCCTGTTTTACAATGCCGACCTCTTCAAGCAGGCGGGCCTCGATCCGGACAAGCCCCCGAGGACCTGGGACGATATCAACGTTGCCGGCAAGGCCATCAAGGAGAAGACCGGCAAGAGCGGCTTCTTCCCCGGCGCTTACGGCCCGACCGACGGCACCTTCGTCTATCAGTCGATCGTCATGTCGAATGGCGGCAAGGTGCGCGACGGCGACAAGCTGACCTTTGCCGACAAGGACGCGGCGGACGCCGTGAAGATGCTGCGCAACATGGTCGACAGCGGCGCGCATGCCAAGATCGATCCGGCGAGCGCATCCGATACGTTTGCCGCCGGCAACATGGGCATGTTCCTCTATACGAGCGCACTACTGTCCAGCGTCAAGAAGTCGGCCCAGGGCAAGTTCGAGCTGCGGCTCGCACCGATGCCCTCCTTTGGCGACAAGCCGACGGCGCCGACCAATTCCGGCAGTGCACTCTTCGTCTTCAGCAAGGACCCCGACAAGCAGCGCGCCTCCTATGAGCTCCTCAAATATCTGACGAGCAAGGAAGCCTACACGATCATCACCAGCAAGATCGGCTACCTGCCGCTGCGCCTCGATATCGTCAACGACCCGAACTATCTCGGCCCTTGGCTCAAGGAAAATCCGATGTTTCGGGCCAACATCAAACAGCTCGACCGTCTGACCGCCAATATCGCCTTTCCCGGACCGAATTATCGCCAGGTCGAAAAGATGATGATGGACGGTGTTCGCGAAGCTGTCTTCGGAAGCGGCGACCCGGTCGAAGTGCTGAAGAGTGCGCAGGAGCAGGGTCAGGACCTGATGCCATAAGCCCATCTTGATCTTCACGAGGAAGGTGAGGGGCGGCGACGAGGGCCGCCCTTTGCCGACAGTCGATCGGAGCTTTCGCCAATGACAGATATCCAGGCAGAAGTGGCCGGCCCCGCCACAGCGAAAATGGCTTCGGTGCGGTCGGAAATGACCCGCGAACGGTTTACCATTGCGCCTTGGCTCTATCTGGCGCCTGCGCTCATCCTGCTGATGGTCTGGACCTACATCCCGCTTGCCGAGACATTCCGCCTGTCTTTCTATCAGTGGAACATGCTGCCGACGTCGCCGCAACGCTTTGTCGGACTGACCAATTACCAGCGGTTGCTGGCGCTGCCGGAAATGCGCAACGCTCTCTGGAACACGCTCTATTACACGATCGGCTTGTTTCCGATGTCGGTAATCATTCCGCTTTTCGTGGCGATCTGGACGCAGGATCTCGGCGGCCGCGCCCGGACGATCTACAGGTCGCTGATCTTCGTGCCGATGATCATTGCTCCAGTCGTAGCCGCCATCCTGTGGCGCTGGCTGCTGAACGAAGACCAGGGGCTTATAACGCTCGCTCTCGAGGGTCTTGGCCTCGGCCGCATCGGCTTCCTGACCGATCCCGCCTATGCCCTGCCGACGTTGACCTGGATCACCGGTTGGAAGTTGATCGGCTTTTCGACGCTGCTCTTTTCCGCCGCCAATGCGGGTATCAACCCGTCCTATATCGAGGCGGCGCGCATCGACGGTGCCAGCCGTTGGCGCATCATCCGCGATATCAGGCTGCCGCTGCTCTCGCCGACGATCCTGCTTCTGTCGATGATGACGGTGCTTTTCGGCGCGCAGTGGAGCTTTGCCTATATCAATGTGCTGACCAATGGCGGCCCGCTGAAGTCCACGACCAACATCTTCTACCTGCTCTGGGAATACGGCTTCCAGACGCTTTCAGCTGGCTGGAGCTCGGCCGCCGGTATGATCGCTTTTGCCGGCTTCGCGGTGCTTGCTGCGCTGTGCATGTGGTTGACGAAGAGGTTTGCCTTCTATGACAACTGACAGACTCGACGATCATAGGCCGAGCCGATCGGCTCCGTCCCGCGGATTGGTGCGCAAACTCGGCGTGCACGCCATCATGGTGCTCCTTTCCTTCGTTTCGATCTTTCCGATCTACTGGATGATCGTCACATCGTTGCGACCGGAGAACGAGATCTTCTCCACTGCACTCTGGCCGTCCCGTCCGACCTTCGACAATTACCTCTTCGTGTTAACGCGCGTGCCGATGCTGCAGATGCTCTTCAACACGGCGATCGTAGCAGCCGCGACTGCCTTGCTGCAGGTCGTGACCGGCATGTTTGCCGCCTACGCGCTGGTGCGCTGGCGAATGCGGCTATCGTCTGTCGTCCATGGTCTGATTGCGCTCTCCTGGCTCGTGCCTTTCCAGGTCACGATGATCCCGAATTATGTGCTCGCCTCCAGGCTAGGGCTGCTCGACACATTGACGGGCCTCGTCGTGCCGAATGCCGCCCACGCTTTTGCGATCCTGCTTCTCTATCATGCCATGCGGGCCTTCCCGACCGAAGTGCTGGAGGCTGCCCGCATGGATGGGGCACGAAGCCTGCGCATCCTCTGGCAGATCGTCACGCCCAACATGGGCGCGCCCATTGCCTCCTTGTCGATCATCGCCTTCATTTCCGCCTGGAACGAATATTTTTGGCCGCTGCTCCTGTCGCGAAAGCCCGAGAATTCGGTCGTGCAGATAGGCCTGCAGATGTTCATGACCCAGGAGGGCAACCTCTGGGGGCCGCTGATGGCGGCGGCGGCACTCGCCAGTCTGCCGATCCTGCTGATCTATCTCGTGCTCCAGCGCCACGTCATCGAATCCTTCATGAAATCCGGAATCCGCTGATCATGCAAAATTATGAGAGACTTATCGCGCTGGAAGGCGCCCATAACGTGCGCGACCTTGGCGGCTATCCGGCTGGCAATGACAGGCAGACGCGCTGGCGCTCGGTCCTGCGCGGCGACGCCCTGCATGCGCTGAGCGAAGCCGACATCGAGGCGCTGATCGCCCATGGGGTCACGACGGTGATCGACCTGCGCAATTCTCAGGAACTCGCACGTGAAGCCAATCCGTTCTTGAATGATCCGCGCGTTTACTACGAAAACGTCTCGTTGTTTTCGGCCCTAGCGCCGGTCGAATTGATGGCAGCGGAAGCGACCGATTTCGACATGGGCGACCGTTACTGTCACGCCCTCGACAATTGCCAGCCGGCGATCGCCAGGGTGCTGACGGCGATCGCACACGCACCCGATGGGATCGTTCTCTTCCATTGCACGGCCGGCAAGGATCGCACCGGCATCATCGCCGCTTTGATGCTGGCGCACGCCGGCGTCGATGAAGCAACGATTATCGAGGACTATGCGCTGACCGGCTCGATATTCGCGCCCTTGCTTACCGACTTCCGGGCACGGGCAATCGCACGCGGCGTACCTTCTGATCTTGCAGACCTGATACTCGCCTCGGCACCGCAGAGCATGGCCCGGGCACTCGGGTACCTTGCCGGGCATTATGGCCGCGTTGGTTCCTATCTCGCGCAGATAGGCTTGGGCGAAGCGGAAATCACCAACCTCAGGCAGCGGCTGTGCGATTGAGGCTTGCTCTGACGCGTTGAGCTAGAGGGCAGCCTGCGTAAATCGAGCGTCGTCAGCCCGGCCGATAGAGGCGCGGTCTGCCATTATCGAAACTCCTGCGTCCGCCCTTCCAGCCGGCAATGACGCGGGCGATCTCGCGTACCGCCGCACGCGGGCCAGGAGTATCGAGCAGCACGATCGTCGCCTCGGCGCCCACTTGCAACCGTCTCATGCCGCCGAGCTGGCGTGCCGCCACTTCTGTCACCATGTCGAAAACCAGCGCCATGTCCTCATCCCGCGAGAGCTGGGCGACATTGGCAAAAAGATTGGCCATTCGGATCAGCGAGGCATCGCCATAGGGGGTGAAGAGATTGAGCACGTTGTTCGTTGCAATGGAGGTGGTGACACCACGGCCTGCCAGCAGATGGGCGGGCGCAACGCCGCGGGGCACCAGCCGGTCATGGCTGCGCCCGTTCAGGAACAGATCGGTGGACGGCAGAACGGAAAGTGCAATGCCGGCTTCAGCCAGCCTGTCGGCGATGGCGACGACCTCTGCTTGTGACATGGCAGAGAGATTGGTGACGTGGCCGATCGCCACGCGACCCTGCCAACCGTGACGAAGCGTGGCCTCGATCACTGCCGGCAGATCGGTTCGGTGAGGATCGAGGCTGAAATCGAGATGGAAATCGACCGGCAAGTCATGTTTTTGTGCCAGCGCGAAGATCATTTCGATATGCCTGTTGGGATCGGGGTCCGTATAGGGACAGCCGCCGACCAGATCCGCACCATTGGAAAGGGCGTCATCGAGCATGCCTGATGTCTCGGGCTCGTTCGTCAGCCCGTCCTGGGCGAAGGCGCAGATCTCGATATCAACTGCGAAGGCATAATCCGCGCGAATGCGCTTGATTGCCTCGAACGAGCGGAAGCCAGCGCGGGGATCGATCTCGACAAAGGTCCGCATCCGCGTGGTACCGTGCGAAATCGCCTTCTCGACGACGCGTGCGGCCCGGGCATAGACATCCTCTCCCTCAAAGCCCGCCTTGGCCCTGGCCGTTTCCCGCACCGCCTCGGCAAGCGTGCCTTCGCAAATCGTGCAGCGGTCAAGAATGCAGGCCTTGTCCAGGTGGATGTGCGTGTCCACAAATCCACCGAAGGCGAAAGCGCCCTCGCCATCGACGCTTTCTATGGCCTCGCACCGTATATCGGATCCGATGTCAGCGATCAGACCCTTTCGCACGGCTATGTCGACGAGAGCGTCATTTTCTTCAATGCGGATGTTGCGGATAACGAGATCGAACAATTGGTTGGTGATCGTCACAGCGAGATCGCGCCTCCGTCGCTGCGCGGATCGTGGGCGCCGTCAATCATCCCATCTTGCCCGATGCGGATCACGCCGGCCTGGCCGCCGAGCGGGCTGAAGCTGTCGATCGTCGATATCTCATGGCCCATGGCGGCGAGCGCGGCGACAATTTCCGTGCCAGCATTCTCCTCGATCTTCAGGCTATCCCGGCTATCGGAGAAGGTGCGACCGAGCAGAAAGCGCGGGCGGGATAGCGCGGCGGCTGGATCGAGCCCATGGTCGATCAGCAGGCTGAGGAGCAGCGACAGAGTCTGTGGCTGTCCATCGGCTCCTTGGGTACCGTAGACGAGATGCGGGCGACCGTTCTTGAGAGCGAGCCCGGGATTGAGCGTGTAGAACGGTCGCTTGCCGGGACTGGCGACATTGGGGCTGGCGGGGTCGGTGCTGAAGGCCGTCCCCCTGTTCTGCCAGAGGATACCGGTATCGCTGACCACGACGCCACTGCCCCAGTCGAAGTAGAGGCTTTGCAGCAGCGATGCGCAGCGCCCCTTGCTATCGACAGCGGCAAGCAGGGCCGTGTCACCATGCCGATAGGGCTGCGGCCATGCTAATGCGCGGCTGGGATCGATTGCCGCCGCCTTTGCTGCGAGCCGCACCGGATCGAGCAGCGCCGAGGAAACATCGGCCGAATAGCGGGGATCGGCGATCGCATGCCGGTCGAGGAAGGCTTGTTTCACCGCTTCGACAAGCCTGTGGTAGAACGCCGCGCTGTCGGGAGAAAAGTTTGCCATGGCCAGATGATTGAGCACGCCCATGATACCGAGCGTCGTTATTCCCTGGGTTGGGGGAGGCGGTGCGAGCAGGGTTGTGTCGCGATAAGTCTGCCGGAGCGGAGGCGCGAGATCGGTTCGCGTTGCAGCGAGATCGGCGGCCGAAAGCGGCGAGCCGGCTTCTGCAAGCCCGGTGGCGATCCGTCGGGCAAGCGCGCCCTCATAGAATTCACGGGTGCCATGGCGGGCAATGGCGGCAAGTGTCTTGCCAAGTTCCGGCTGCCGCTGAATGCCTGTTGATCGGAACAGCTTCGTGAAGCCCGGCCAGCTACCGAGTTCACTGCGGCGGAATTCGTACCAGAAGGCATGCGAGCGGCTGACCTCGAAGCCGTCGTCCGCCAGGGCGATCGCGTCATCAAGCAGGCCTGGTAAGCTCTCCGACCCTGCCCATTCGGCTACGGAATGGGCAAGCACTTTCTCCCAGCTATCGACGAGGCAGGCGCTCGTCAGTGTGGAGCGGGCACCGCGAAGTGGGATGTCTCCATCCGGAATGACGCCCGCCGCCTGACCAATACCTAGGAAGGTTTGTGCCTTGCCCGTCTCATCCGCAATCAGCCAGACGCCATCGCCGCCGAGCCCGCAGAAATGCGGGTAGGTGACCGAAAGAGCTGCGCCGGCGGCAACCAGCGCTTCAATGGCATTTCCTCCGCGCCGCAGCACCTTCGCGCCTGCCTCGCTGGCAAGCCAATGCGGCGTCACAATCATGGCGCCGCGGGACGACGTGTCAGCTCGACTATTCTGAGTGACTGGATTGGACATCAGCGTATCACGGAGCCGTTCTCGGCGACGAGGCGGCCTTCCTTGAAGACCCGGCGTGGCTTTGGAATGGCGACGACGGCCTCCGGCACATGCTCGGCTGCAAGGGTGACGAAATCGGCCTTTGCGCCGATACCAATGCCGTAGCCCTCCAGCCGCAGCGCCTTGGCGCCGCCTGATGTCACCACGTCGAAGGCGGCGCTGAGTTCCGCATCGGTGTAGAAGCCGGAGCGGTAGGCGATAATCTCTGCGCGGCGCAGCATGTCGCCATCCCCGAAGGGCCACCAGGAATCGCGGATATTATCGCTGCCGCTGAAGACGGTGACGCCGGCAGCGCGCAGCAGTGCGACAGGAGGGAAATTGTGGTTGCCGGGCGCATTGGTCATGATCGAGACGCCGCTCTTGGCGATCAGGGTAGCGATCTTCTTGGCGGCGTCGGGCGCGAGATCGCCAAGACCGTAGGCATGGCTGACGGCGACATGCCCCTGCATACCAAGGGCGGTTGTGCGAGCACAGATCTCCTCGATCGTCATCGCGCCAAGCGTGCTTGCGTCGTGAAGATGGATGTCGACATCGACGCCGCGCTTTTCGGCAATGCCGAAGACCACGTCGAGATGACCCTTGATGTCGCGGTCGAAGGAGAGCGGATCGAGCCCGCCGACGAGATCGGCACCCATTGCGATCGCCTCATCCATCAATTCCGGCGTACCCGGGCTCTTCAGGATACCGCTTTGCGGGAAGGCGACGAGCTGAATGTCGATGATGTCAGCGTATTCCTCGCGTACTTTCAGGATGGTTTCGAGCGACTTGAGCCCGACCGACCCATCGACCATCACGTGGCTGCGCATCTGCAAGGCGCCGTTCGAAATGCAGAGATCGAGCTGGTTGCGGGCACGCTCGTCCATGGGCGCTGCGGCAGCCATATTCTCAGCCTGAAAGGCGACGCGCTCATGCACGTCGAAACCATTGGTGCACGGTTTGTGCGGGATCCATTTGTCTCCGTAGAAGCTCGTGTCGAGGTGGATATGACCCTCGACGAAGCTCGGCACGAGGAGCGCTCCGCCAATATCGACGACATCTTTCGCGCCTTCGCTGGAGCTTGCCGGCTCTATCGCCGCGATCCGGCCGTCCCGCACCATGATGTTTTTCAGCGTACCGTCGGCAAGCTTTGCGTTGGTGAAGACTGTTTCCACTGCACTCACTGATGGTTCCTTTCCCTTCCATTATCGGCCAGACCCCGCCCGATGCAGGGTCCGGCTATTCTCCAGCGATGGAGGATCAGTTCTGCGGCAGCGTACCTTGTACGCCTTCAATGAGCCATGTCATGCCCTTGATGTCATTCTCGGCCAGTTCCTGGCCGGCGGCGACTTTTGCCTTGCCGTTCTGGTCCTTGATCTCGCCTGCAAAGACTTTCAGCTTGCCGGCGACGATGGCGTCCTCGGCCGCTTTCATTTCCTTGGCGACGGATTCCGGCAGGTCCGGGCTGCTCGTCGTCATCTTGACATAGCCGCCTTCGCCAAGGCCGAGCCAGGTGCTTTCCGGCTTCCAGTTGCCCTCCATCACCGCCTTGGCGGCGTTGATATGGGCCGAGCTCCAGTCGAGTTCGTAGGAGACGAGCTGCTTCTTCTTCACATAGCGCGAGAAGTCACCGGTATTGCCGATCGACCAGACGCCTTTCTCCTCCGCGGCAAGGCCCTGAACGGGCGTGTTGGGGCTGCCCGAGAGAACGTCAGCCCCTTGGGCAACGAGCGCTGCGACGGCATCCTTTTCCTTGGCCGGATCGACCCATGCATTGGCCCACACGACTTTGACCACAACGTCAGGGTTGACGCTGCGCGCACCAAGCAGGAAGGCATTGATGCTGTAGATGACCTGCGGCACGGGGAAGGCGCCGACCCAGCCGAGAATGTTGGACTTCGTCATGCGGCCTGCGGCAATGCCGGTGACATAGGCGCCTTCATATTCGCGCGCTTCGAAGACGCCGAGATTGGTACCTGCGGCAATGCCGGCGCAGCATTCGAAATGCGAGTTTGGCAGGGTCGGTGCGAGCTTCTTCAGCGAAGCATATTGCGAGAACGTGGTGCCGAAGATCAGCTTGTGGCCCTGGGACGAAAGCTGCCGGAAGAGCCGCTCGCAATCCTGGATCTGGGCGATGTTTTCAAGCGCGGTCACTTTCACCTTGCCCGGAAAGGCATTCTCCAGGGCATGCCATGCATTGGCCTGGAAATATTCCCAGCCGCTATCGGAGATCGGCCCCATATGGATGACGCCGACCTTCAGCACTTCATCGGCGGCAAGAAGCGGCCGGACACCGGTTGCGGCGAGCAGCGAGCCGGCGGCGGCCGTCTTCAGGAAATCACGTCTGGATTGGAATTTCATCTTCAGTTCCTCTCTGTTTTTGTTGGCATGTGGCGTGAGGTTCAGCCTCCGGCGACGAAGGGCTGTCCAAGGGAAGCGGGGACGTTGAGGCGCATCAGCGTCGCGTTGCGCGAGATCAGCACCAGCACCGCGATGGTCACGAGATAGGGGAGGGCGGACATCAGCTCCGATGGCAGCCCGATCCCGGCGCTCTGGGCAAAGAGCTGCGCAATGGTCGCGCCGCCGAAGAGATAGGCGCCGAGAAAGCAGCGGCCCGGCCGCCATGTGGCAAAGACCACCAATGCCACAGCGATCCAGCCGCGCCCGGCGATCAGCCCCTCGGTCCAGAGCGAGGTATAGACGATTGAGATATAGGCGCCCGCGACTCCTGCCATCGCACCGCCGAAGAGCGTGCAGAGATAGCGGATCGGTACGACAGGGTAGCCGATGGCATGGGCCGAGGAGGGCGATTCTCCGACGGCGCGAACGATGAGGCCGAAGCGGGTGCGATAGAGGAAGAACCAAACGCCGGCAAACAGCGCCCATGAAAGCCAGACCAGCGGGTGCAACTGGCCGAGCACGGCGCCGAGCAGCGGAATTCTGCCTGCGAAAGCCGAGAGCCTCGATGGCTCCATGACGATCGCCATGCCGACATAGCTCTTGCCGATGAAGGAACCGAAGCTGGTGCCGAAAATGGTCATCGCCAATCCGACGGCCACCTGATGCGCGCGGAAGCTGACGACCAGCACCGAGAACATCAGCGCCAAAAGCATGGACGCCAGCATGGCGGCGAGAACGGCGAGCCAGAGTTCGCCTGTCGCCTGCATGGTGATGAAAGCGATGACCGCACCGACCACCATCATACCTTCGACACCCATATTGAGCACACCGGAGCGCTCAGTGACCAGTTCGCCAAGGGCTGCATAGACGAGCGGCGTACCGGCAATCAGCGTGGCAATGAAAATGGGAAGAAGCTGGCTCATCATGCCGTGACGCCCTTTCTGCCGGAGGTCCTGAAACGGATGCGGTGGTGGACGAGGACATCTGCCGTCAGCAGGAAGAAGAGCAGCGTGCTCTGCAGCAGACCGGTGATCGAGGAGGGCATGCCGAGCGACATCTGTGCGAGATCGCCACCGAGATAGAGCAGCGCCATCAAGAGCCCCGACAACAGGATGCCGAGCGGGTTCAGCCGGCCGAGATAGGCGACGATGATCGCCGTATACCCATAGCCGGGCGAGGCATTGGGAAAGATCTGCGCCAACGGCCCGGCGATCTCGCCGACACCGGCGATGCCGGCAACCGCACCACTGACCAGCATTCCGATCCATACCGCCCGCGTGACGCTGAAACCGGCGTAGCGCGCGGCTCCCGCTGACAGGCCGGTGACTTTCAGCTGGAAGCCGATGAAACTGCGTTTCATAAAGATCCAGCCAAGGACGACCGCGATTAGAGCGAAGATGATGCTGGCATTCATCCGCGTGCCTTCTATGAGGATCGGAAAGAGGGCGGCCGGTGCGAGTGGCTCGGATTGCGGGAAATTGAAGCCGGCCGGGTCGCGCCATGCACCGAAGATCAGCCAGGTGAGCCAAAGGCCGGCGACATAGTTCAGCATCAGGCTTGTGAGGATTTCAGACGCGTTGAAGCGGACACGCAGGAAGGCAGGGATTGCCGCCCAGAGCATGCCGCCAATGGCACCTGATATCACCATGGCCGGCAGCACCCAGACGCCACCATCCGAGCCGAAATGTAAGGCGACATAGCCGCCGAAGATCACACCGACGGTCAGTTGTCCCTCCGCACCGACATTCCAGATGCCGGCACGGAAGCCGATGGCAAGACCGATGCCGATCAGCACAAGAGGGGCAGCCTTGATTAACAGTTCGCCGAAACCATAGAGATCGCCGAGCGGGGCGGTGAGAAAGGTAACGAGCGCCCCTGATGGTTCCAGGCCAGCGGAGGCGAAAATGATCATCGCGACGATTGCCGTCAGAGCGAGCGAGATCGCCGGCGACAGGAACACCATCAACGCGGAGGGTTTCGGGCGCGGTTCAAAGCGCATCGGCCATCTCCCTTTCCATTTTGCTGCCTGACATGGCGAGGCCGATATCGTTGCGATCTGTCTCGGCGCGAGGCCGTGCTTCGGTCAGCCGGCCGCCGGCAATCACGGCAATGCGGTCGGCAATGTCGAACAGTTCATCCAGTTCTTCCGATATGACGACTATGGCGGCACCGCGCTCGCGCAGGTCGAGCAAAGCCTGACGGATAACGAGGGCCGCGCCGACATCGACGCCCCAGGTCGGCTGCGAGACAATGAGCACGCCGGGCTCCTGCAGGATTTCGCGACCGATGATGAATTTCTGCAGGTTGCCGCCTGACAGGCTGCCGGCAGGCGCTGTCGGTCCCGGGCAGCGAACGTCAAAGGCCTTGATGCAGCGCTCGGCAAAGCCAAGAACGCGGTCGAAATGAATGAGGCCGGCCCTGACGGCGCCGCCGCTATTGGCGGTGAGAAGCACGTTCTCTGATAGTGGCAGCGAGGGAACTGAACCCTGCCTCAGACGGTCCTCGGGCACCGAGCAGAGGCCGAGCTTGCGCCTCCCCGCCGGATCGAGATGGCCGGCCGGCGCGCCGTCGATGGTAATGGCATCGTTTCTCGCCAGGCGGGTTTCACCCGAGAAAGCCGCGAGCAGTTCCTGTTGCCCGTTTCCGGAAACCCCGGCAATGCCGAGGATTTCTCCACCCCGCACTGAAAGGTTGATGCCGGACAGCGCGGTGCCGAAAGGATCTGCTGTCGGCAGATCAAGGCCGTTGACGGTGAACCGGCTTTCACCGGCGACGCTATGCGAACGATGGCGGTACTCTGCAAGGTCTGAGCCGATCATCATCCGCGCCATCGAGGCCGGGCTCTCCTGTGAAGGATCGCAGACGCCGGTGACACGCCCGCCACGCAGGATTGTCGCCTTGTGGCAGAGATCCCTGATCTCATTGAGCTTGTGGCTGATATAGAGAATGCTGCAGCCTTCGGCAGCGATCTGCCGGAGCGTCACGAACAGCTTTTCGACCGCCTGCGGCGTCAAGACGGAGGTTGGTTCGTCGAGGATCAGCAGGCGCGGATCCTGCAGGAGCGCGCGGATTATCTCGACACGCTGCCGCTCTCCGACGGACATCGTGTAAATATGTCTGTCCGGCTCGACCGGCAAACCGTAGCGGGTCGCGACATCTGCAATTTTCGCGGACAATGTCTCGATCTTCTGCTTGCCCGGCAGGGCAAGGGCGATGTTCTCGGCGACGGTCAACGTATCGAAGAGCGCAAAGTGCTGAAACACCATGCCGATGCCGAGTTTCTGCGCATCGGCGGGCGAGGCGACGCTCACCTCCCTGCCATCCCACAGCATGTCGCCGGTATCAGGGCGGACCATGCCGTAGATGATTTTCATCAGCGTCGACTTGCCGGCACCATTCTCGCCGACGATCGCATGGATTTCACCGGGGTTGACGCTGAGGTCGATCCCATCATTAGCGATGACGCCCGGATAGGCTTTCCGGATGCCTCGCAACTCCAGACGATATTCCGGCGATGATGACACGGTATGCGACATGAGCGAAATCCAGGCTACATGATACTGAAAATCACGTATGCAATATAGATGCCAGAATGTATCGCAAATCGCAGCCTAAAGCCTGTGAGAGGCTAAGCACGCGAATTCGTTTAGAGAAAAATAGCGATAGGCCGCCTTGTCGGGAAGCGCGACTATAAATCTAGAATGCGTAGAAAGCAGATCACGTCTACATAATAGTCAGAATCTTGTATACGTGATTGAAAAACCGGCAGTTCACCCGGCTGCGCGAGTGGAAAATCGCGACAGGATCGACCCGATATCGGGTTCTGCTGCAAGATCGTCTTCGATCAGGGCGCGGCTTTCAACTGATGATAGGTGTTCGTCCATCAGATGTTCCGCCGCAGCCAAGTCGCCCTTTTTCAAAGCGTTGATGAGGCCGGAATGCTCGCTGATCGCGCATTCGCTCGAATGGGGCCGGCTATACATGGCAAGGATGAGCGAGCAGCGGGAGACGAGTTCAGAGAGGTAGCGCTCGAGCAGAGCATTGCCGGACAATTCAGCAAGCTTCAGGTGAAATTCGCCCGCAAGACGGGTCGACAGGCGCACATCTCCCTTGGCATGAGCGGCTTCCTCTTCCTGCACATGTTCCCGCAACAGTTTTTCGATGGCGGGGTTCCAGCGCTTGATGACGGCCTTCATCATCTCGCGCTCAAGCGCACGGCGGATGGCAAAAGCATCACGCGCCTCATCGAGGCTCGGTTGGGCCACAGTGGCCGTGCGCTTGTGGTAGGTGTCGACCAGCCCCTGGGCCTGCAACTTGGCCAACACCGTGCGGACCAGAGTGCGGCTCATCGAAAAATGCCGACCGATCTCGTCTTCGGGGAGCTTGGTACCGGCTTTCAACGCCTGCTCGATGATGGCCTGCCGAAGTGTGCGATGGGCGATATCCACCCGGTCGGAATTGGATGACATGATTTCAAGGCTCGTTTGGTTCTGCATACATTACAGCGCCGTCAGGGATACAACAAGGCGATACTTGTGATGCGAACCCGTCGATGCCACGCTGAAATATTCTGGATCAGATGATAGAAAGTTACCCTCGTATGAAGGCTTAAATCTCGCTGCCGATAGAGACTAGATATTGGTCTTCGGTGCGACCGTCAGCTCCGAACCGTAGGCGCCGCGCATTTCGGTCGCCTCGGCCGGATCACGGTCGTCGGCCTTGTGCAGAAGCGTCGAGCGATAGCCTTCCACACGCGTGCCGTGGATCAGAGTCACATCGGCATTGCCCGGATTATCGGAGCGCTCGAACCATTCGACGCTGTGATGCAGGAAATTCATCTCGAAAGCACGGTTGGTGACGCCGTGGCCGACGATGATTACGGTGTCGTTGCCGCTGCCGATGTCATGCATAACAGTTTGCAGAAACAGCCGCACCCGCTGGGCAACGTCCGCGCGGCTCTCCCCATCAGGCGGGCGGGCATAGAACTTGCCGCTACTGTTGCGAAGGCGCGCCCATTTCTCAAATTCTTCCGGAAATTTGCGCCGCTGCTCGGCCCGGTCGTAGATCTCGGTAAACAAGCCGAAATCCTGTTCCCGCAGCAGATAGTCCTCATGCACATCGCCGATAGCGCCAGTAGGCGAGGCCTCGATGATCGCGTCTTTCGTCTGGCGCGTCCGCAGATATGGCGAATGCCAGATGGCCGCCTTTCTGGTAACACCAGGTAGCGCTGCCAGATAGGAAGCGATGCTGCGTCCCGCTTCCAGCGCCTGCCGGTAACCCCATTCCGTCAGCGGAACATTGTGATCGCCGAACTGCCGGTAGGCGCTCTCGCTGATGTTGCCGAGAGATTCGCCGTGTCGAACGAGAAAGATGTGCATGGCTGCCTGTATATGCTGAGGATGAGGCATCATGACGGGCGTGAGGGCGGTGTGCAATGGCCGCGAAGCGTTGGACTGCGTAGTCGCCCCCCCAAAACGCCAGCCCAATGGGCGGCCGCGCGCTAATCGAATACGCCGGCCTGGAATTTAAGCATTCGGACGGTGGGATCGACCGCGAGGAGGTCCGCCGGGCGATGCTCGGCTGATCTCACCGACCGGATCTGCGAAAAGGTTCCATGCCTGAGCTTCTGTCAGCGGTTTGCAACGAGTGACCGGCCTTCGAAACGGATACCTTCGGCAAGAAAGGCGAGGGCCGCAGCTCCGATCAGGCCGGAATTCTGTCCGAGAGCCGCACGCAAGACCTTCACATCCTTGAAGCCCGGCATCGCCCACTGAGTGATACATCCCTGAATCCCGGGTTGAAGCCGCTCGAATTCATTTGAGAGACCGCCGCCCATCACCAGCATGTCGGGCGAGAATATATGGATGAGGCTCGTGAAGCCGCGCCCAAGTATCTCTGCCTCCTCATCGATAAGCCTGTTGGCGAGCGCATCGCCGGCTCTTGCAGCCGCGAAAACATCGCGACTGTGAATATCCTCACCCGGTCGACCGAGCGTCGTGTCGCTGCACTCGGCGGCGCGGGCGCGGGCGCGCCGCATGAACGCCGTGCCTGAACCATAGGCTTCGAAGCACCCCCGGTTTCCGCAGGGGCAGAGTTCACCGTCAGGAACCACCGACATATGCCCGATATGAGCGGCCATGCCCTTGCGACCACGCAACACGCGCCCGTCGGCGATAACGCCGCCACCTATGCCTGTGCTGACGGTTATGTAAATCAGATTGTCTACGCCCTTGCCTGCGCCAAACGTCCATTCACCGATCGCTGCTGCGATACCGTCATGTTCGAGGCTGACCGGGAAGGGGAAGCGTTTCTGGAGTTCGGCTCGCAAGGGGAAGTCGACAAAACCGGAAAGCGTCGGGATGCTTGTTGCGATGCCGGAGACAGTATCGATGGGGCCGGGAGCAGAAACTCCGATACCGACGACATCGGACGGTTTTACTGTCGCCAGCAGTTCATCCGAAAGCGTCCGGATCTGCGAAAGGATGCGATCGGGGCCGCCATTGGCGTCTGTCAGCTCTTCGCGCCTGGCGACGAGGCTTCCTCTTTCGTCGACAAGTGCGGCCCTGACCTGCGTCCCGCCCAAATCTATCCCGATGGCAATCTGCTGCATTTCTGAACCATGCGTTAGAGGGCACGAAGCCACGTCATCCGCTCTTCAAGGGACGGCGCGTTGAAAGCGAGGGAGCCAAGCACGACAGTCTCCGCGCCTGACCGGCGCAGGATCGGAACCGTATGTTCCCTGATGCCGCCATCGGCGGCAAGCACGATACGCCGGGGTGCCCTAACCTTTGCGATCAGCCCTTTTGCTTCGGCAAGACGGGTGCCTGCATTTTCGTTCAGTCCCTGTCCTTTTACGCCTATGGCTGTGCCCAGCAGTGTCACGAAGCTCAGACGCGGGAGGTAGGCCTCTATCGTCTTGACCGGCGTCTCGACCTTGAGGACCATACCGGCTGCGACCCCGCGCTGTTCGAGACGATCGAGCGCTTCAACCGCGACGCTTTCATTCTCGCCATGAATACTGATCAGGTCGGCTCCCGCATCGGCAAACTGGTCAATCTGCGAAAGAAGAATGCTGTCGGCGGCCATCAGATGAACGTGAATGGGCCGCGCGGAAACTCTCTTGAATCCGGCAACGAGGTCGGGGAAGAACAACATCGCGGGCGCGAAATGACCGTCGGCAACGTCAATATGGAGGATATCAACATAGGGATCGACGCGCGCAAGATCGTCGGCAAGGCGCACGAGGTCGGCTGACCAGACGGAGAATTCGGCGATCAGGCGATCTCGCGGGAGATCCTCGATCCAGTTCTTTGAGACTGAAGACATCGACTAAAGCTCCTTCAGGAAATTGCGCATGGCTTCGTGGAAGTCAGACACATACCGGGCCCGGTTTTCAGCCTTCGGTGTAATCTCTGCGAAATGTGCGCCGGGGATGAGCTCGCCAATGGCGCGTGCGTAGGAAAGTGGATGGATGAGATCCCTTTCATGACCGATGACAAGTGTCGGAATCTGGAGAGCGCGAACCTCCTCTTCCGTCACTCCAGGCCCGTCGTTTGATATGGCGGTCAGCAGTGCTGCAGTGACCTCGATTGGCTGACGTGCGAAGAAGCCCATCAGGGAGGTCAGATTGTCCGGAGCCTCGCCGGCGAGACGCTGCCCTGTTTCACCGGCGATGAAGGCAGCCTTTGCGGCTTCCGGGTCGAGTCTTTTTAGCAGGCGTCCGACTTCAGCGTTCGGCGCCATATTCGCCGGCGCGCGGGCAGTTACCCAGGCAGGCCTGGCGACGACCAGAGCTTTGACGAGGTCCGGACGTTTGACGGCGAGACGCAGCGAAATCGCCGCGCCCATCGAAATCCCGCCAACCACCACAGGGCACCCGAGCTCCTGCTCGATGAAATCACTGATATCATCGGTGAACGTGGCGATTGACAGCTTACCAGGATCACTGGCCTGCGATGAGCCATGGCCGCGGGACTCGATCGTGATGCGCTGAAAGCCGCTCCCGGATGGAAAGGCTTCGCGGGTCTGGCCGGCATCGCCGCACAATCCGTGCTGGAAGATAACCGCAGGACCATAGTCTGTCGTGTCGACGTTGAGCTTTGTGCCGTCCTTTGTCGTGAAGGTCCTGATGTCGGTCATCTCTGGGCTCCGACACCATTCTTGAGCTTCGCTGTGAGGAAAGCCTCAACACCTTCAGCTTCATTGGCCGAAAGCCCGTGGGTGATCAGGCTGCCGCCAAAGCCGATCGACGTCAGGCTGCGCAGATAATGGCCATAATCGAGCACGCCCTTGCCGGCGGTCGCAAACCGACCGTCTCTCGTGCGGTCCTTAGCATGCGCCATGACGATCCGATCAGCGAGCAGATCGATCGCCGAGGAGATGATCATACGCTGCTCACCGAGTGTCTCGACCTCGAAGAGGTTGGCTGGATCCATGACGATCTTGATGCGCGGGCTCTTGAGCTCGTCGATCAGCCGGCGGGCCTTGGTGGCCGAATTGACAACGTTGGCGAGCTCCGGCTCGATGCCGAGATCGACATTGTAGCGGTCGGCAATCTCGATGGCCGTCTCCATTGCGCCAAGCAGATCGCGCCATGCCTCGGGCGAGTTATTGTCGGGGTGCTCCTTCCACTGGTCGATTGGATCGCGTGTGCCCGTGCACAATGTGATGAGACCAGTGGACATCGTGGCGCAATGTTGGGCCAGCACCGCCAGTCTACGATGACCGTCCTCGCGGGTAGAAAGGTCGGGATGGATCATGTTGTAGGTGCCGGAAATAGCGACGATCTCAACGCCGGTCTTTTCGGCCGCCTCCGCAACCGACCGGGCTTCAGCCGCCGTAATCTCATCCGGCATGGAGGGGAGGCCCGAACACGCCATGTTATACTGCGCGCAGGTGTAGCCGGCTTTAGCGACGGATTTCAGAACGGTAGCGGGATCCGTTCCTTCGAAGGTCTTGGCGAAGATGCCGAGCTTCATCACACGCCGCCCTCGACATCGGCGAGTGGGACGGTCTTTCCGCTTTCGACGGACCGGGCAATGGCAACCATGGCCTGGACGGAAGCCAGGCCATCATCGATGTCGGCGCCTTCCATGGGTGTGCTGTCCAGAATGGTGCGCGCAAAACCCTCGACCTGGCGGCGATAGAAGTGGCCATCCGCCCCCAGCACGCGATGGGTGGCGCCATCGGCTTCGCGGAAAATATCGACTTCGCTCGTCTTGTAGTACCAGGGATTATAGGTCTTTCCGAGAATGCTGCCGTTCTTGCCGTAGATCTGGAAGCCCTCGTGCCAGTCCATGCGGACCTGCACGGTCAGATCGAGGTGACCGAGCGTGCCCGAGGCGAATTCGACGTCGACGAACCAGCACCAGATACCCGCACGCTCCGAAAGCCGCGCGTTGACCGAAACGATATCGCCGGCAAAATAGCGCGCGGTGTCGATCAGATGGCAACCATGCGCGAGCATGTAATAGCGCCTGAGATCAGCCTTCGGATTTTCCGATGGCTTCTTCGCCTTGGCGCTGGAAACGATGAGCGGCTGAACGGCGTCCGTCATCGGATACCGGTATGTACTGTCGCAATACCAAGCCTTTAGACCAATTACCTCACCCATTTCATTAACGATGAAGGACTTTGCCGCTTGCAGGCCGGCGTCGAAGCGTTTCATGTGACCGACCTGGAAGACCTTGCCGGATTTCTCGACGGCTGCCTTCAACTGCAGGCACTCTTCGACGGTTATGCCAACCGGCTTCTCGCAGAGCACATGCTTACCGGCCTCCAGCGCGCGGAGCGAGGCGGGTACGTGGAAGGCGTCGGCCGTGGCGATGATGACCGCATCGAGATTCGGATCGGCGAGCATCTTGTCGTACTTGCTGTAGGTCCTTTCAGCGCCATGCGTGATCGCCATGCGCTCGCGCAGATCGTCGGCGACATCGCAGATGGCATAAAGATCAGCATTGACCGCCTTTGTGCAGCTTTCAAAATGCGCCGCCTGGGCGATCTGCCCGGCGCCGAGGACGCCCACGCGAAGGCGCCGTTCCTGTTTTGCTGGCATCTGACGTTTCCTTATTTCTGCAATTAGAGAGCAACACCGGTTGGCGTCGAAGATAACAGCTTTCGAGAGATCGGCTGCATGACGATACCGACGGCCCATCACTGCGGCGGAATGACGCCCTTGCGCAGGATGATACTGCCGTAGAAGCGTCGCTCACCGGTCACAACGACCGTATGGGCGGCACGCACGCGATCCTTAAAGTCGTCTGGTTCGACAGCGGTCAATTCTACCGGCTTGCCCTGGGTCTTCTGAAGGTTCTCGCTGTAATCTTCGAAGACCGGCAGGATCTTGGTCGGGTCGTTTTCGGCGATCATGCGCCACGCCACCTCGGGCTCCTGTTCCTCCAGAGGGAAGATGCCAAGAATGGCTTCAAGCGCATGCGGACCCGATACGCCGTCGAGGCGGATGAGCCTGTCGTCACCGGCGTCGCATGGGAAATTTGCATCGACGACGGCGATGTCGTGGCGATGACCCATCGCGCGAAGTGCGTAAAGCAGTTCGGGGGACAGGATCGGATCAATGAGCTTCAGCATGGGGTTCCTCCGTTTGGTGGTTTATTTGCGTTTGTATTATACAAATACAAATTTGCTGTCAAAGGGATTTGAGGCCAAAACCGAATTACACTGATGGCAGTTCGGGAATGTCGAAAAGGCTTTCGCGCAACAGCGCGGCAGCGCCGATCGCAGCACCGTCGCCACCGAAGCGGGCGACCGATATCGGCGGCACCTGGAAGCCGTGAACGAGGTTGTCAACAAGCAATTGCTCGACGCGGGCGGAGACCTTTGGATAGAGAACGGCGAGGGGGCCGCCAAGCACGATCGTCTTCGGATCGAGGATATGGATCAGGTTGAGGACGCCGGTAGCGAGCGCAAGCGCCCATTCGGCAAGTGCGTCTTCAAACGCCGGAGAACTGTCGCGCGTAGCGAGTTTCGCCAATCCCTCGGGGATGGGAATGTCCTGGTCGATGAAGGGCAGAAATTTCTGATAGCCGGCAAGAATTTCAAATGTATGGGTCGCGGCCATTCCAGGTTGGCTGCCCATCACCATGTGACCGACTTCACCACCCAGACCGTGAGCGCCCTCTACGACGCGGCCCTGCCGCAGGTGCGCGCTGCCGATACCCTGTGCAAGGAGGAGCAGAAGAACATCCCCGAGATCACCTTCGGCAGCATCCGCCGCGACGGCACTCGCAAGGGCAACGGCGTCATTGCAGATATGGACCTTCAACGAAGGCTGCATTGCCTCCGACAGGGCGGCAACAACGTCCACGTCCTGCCAGTTCAGCCAGGGCGCCGAGATGATCTTGCCGTCGCGCACGATGCCAGGAACGGAAATACAGACACCTCGCACCCGGGACGCGCGCACCTTGGATATCTCGATAAGCTCCTTGGGCAGGCACGCCAGCAGATCGATCACGCGTTCCGGTGCGTGATAACGGTCCGCGATCGACACGATCCTTTTGGCGATCACACGCATCGAAAAGTCGATTAGAACCGCGTTGATTTCCGCCGAGGAAATGTCGAGGCCGATGAAATAGGCGCCACCCGGATTGAGCGACACCAGCGCGCCGGGTCGGCCCGCACCACTCGCCTCCGCGCTCTCGTTGAGATCGATGACGAGTTTTTCGGCGAGAAGTTGCTTGATGGAGTTGCCGACCGTCGCCCGCGTCACGTTCAATTCGCGCGCAATATCGGCACGCGACAAGGCAGCGTCCCTGCGCAGGACGCGCAGGCAACGCACCGCATTCATGTGTCGTAAGACACTGTTCGTCGTCAATATTCCTCCCAGGGACACCATGTGCCGATCAGGAGCTATTGGGGAATGCCAGCAGGCCTTTCGAATCGGTGCAGGCAATAATCCCTGACGAAGTACCAGATGCCCGTCCGCAAGCAAAGATTGGCATCAAGCACAGTGTCACGCGACCGACCATCCCCCGTCGACCAGCAGGTTGGCGCCCGTGACAAGAGCTGCGGCCGGCGAGGCGAGGTAGACGACTGCGCCGACGACGTCGTCGGTATCGCCAATCCGTCCCAACGGAATATGGCCAACAGTGCGATCATAGAAATCCTGATCGGCAAGCACCGGTCGCGTGGAATCCGTCCAGATGAAGGTTGGCGACACGGTATTGACCGTGATGCCATGCTGCGCCCACTCGGCGGCAAGGCAGCGTGTCAAATGGTTGATGGCGGCCTTGCTCATGCAATAGATCGCCTCTCCGCGCAGCGTTACAGTTCCGGCCTGTGAGCTGATATTGATGATGCGGCCGCTCTTTTTCTCGATCATGTGGCGGGCAACCGCCTGGGTGACGAGGAATGTGCCTTTGATATTGACGTTCAGAATCTGGTCGACATCTTTTTCCTCGACGAGTTCCGCAAGATTGCCGGGCGCAACGCCGACATTGTTGACCAGAATGTCTATTTTGCCGAACGCCTGAATAGACTGGGCAACCGCTTCGGAAATCTGTCGGCTATCGGAAATATCCATGGTGACCGCAAAGACTCTGCGGCCGGTCGTTTCCAGCTCGGCAACGAGATCCGCAGCCGCCTCAACGTTGCGAACGCCAACGATCACGTCGGCGCCTGCGGCCGCGCAGGCCAGTGCACATGCCCGTCCAATACCGCGGGCGGCACCGGTGACGAGCACGACCTTACCTTCGAGGCTGAAATTTGGTGCTTTTACGGTCATTTGTTCGATCCACTTCGCTTTCTACATCACGCCGTTGCGGCGGCAAATCGCGCCGGCTTGCGGCCGAGGATTATCATTTCAAGGGCATCGTCCTGGGTCAGGTCGCGTGTCGGGTAAGAGCCGACAACCTTTCCCGCCTTCATCACGATGATCCGATCAGACAGCGCGAAGACATCGTGCATGTCATGGCTGATTAGGAAAATGCCCAGGCCTTGCTTTTTGAGCTCTTGAATCAGAAGGCCGACGTTTTTCGTCTCCTCCGGTCCAAGGGCTGCGGTCGGTTCGTCCATGATCAGGATTCGAGCGTTGAAATGCAACGCTCGGGCAATTGTCACAGCCTGGCGCTGACCACCCGACATCGATCGCACCGAAGCATTCAGTGAGGGAATTCTCAGTCGCATCCGCTCAATCGTCTGGCGGGCTCCATGCTCCATCGCTTCGGTATCGAGAAATCCGAAGCGATCGGTCTGTTCGCGGCCGAGGAAGAGATTGGAGACTGCATCAAGATTGTCAGCCAGCGCAAGCGTCTGATGGATCGTCTCGATGCCAAGCTCCTGGGCATCGTGAGGTGAGTGAATTTCGACCTTCTTGCCATCGATACGGATTTCACCACTGTCGGTGGGAAAGACCCCGGACAGCATCTTGATGAAGGTCGACTTGCCAGCGCCATTGTGGCCGAGCAGGGCGACGACCTCACCAGGCATCAGCGACACGCTGACATTTTCCACTGCGTGAACGCCGCCAAAGGCCTTGCTAACGTTATGCGCTTCGAGCAATGGGATTGTCATGATGGCCTCCTTTCGCGCCACATCGTATCGATCCAGACGGCGAGAACGAGGACGCCGGCAAGGACCATGCTCTGCAAGGGGCTGGCAATGCCGAGCAACACCATCGCGCTCTGAAGGCTCTGCATGATCAGCGCGCCCACGCATCCGCCGAGGATCGTCCCGGCACCGCCTGCAAGCGACGTGCCGCCAATGACAGCTGCGGCAATCACATAGAGCTCCATCATCGTGCCTGCACCGCTGGCGGCGGCGTTCAGCCGGGCCGTGAGGACAATCGAGGCGAGCCCTGACAGGAACCCCATCAGGACAAAAACCTTGAGAACGACGTGTTGCGTGTTGATGCCGGTCAGGCGGGCACTCTGCGGATCGCCACCGACGGCAAATACGTGACGTCCAAACCTGTGTCTCCTGGCAAGAACGGTCATGAGCGCCGTGACCGCAATGAGGATGAGAACCGGGAAGGCGAGACCCATCGCTTCATCCGTTCCCGGTCGCTTGTAGCTGTTCATGACTGCAGCCAAGCCGAACGCGCAGAGGCACCAGAGCGCGGCAGAGATCAGATCGAATGCCTGCAGCGGGTTCTGGATGCCGAGCTTCTTCTTGCGTTGATATTTACGCATCAGGCTGAAGGCGATGTAGGCCGCTACGGCACCAGCAGCTGTCCAGCTGAGCGGCCCGCCGAGCACGCCGTTCTGTCCGCCGCCGAGGACCTGAAACGTATCGCTGAGAGGCGCGATCGTCGTCCCGTCGTTGAGTTCATAGGCGGCGTTTCGAAGGAAGAGCAGACCACCCAATGTCACTACAAAGGAGGGGATACGCGCGTAGGCGACGAGCGCTCCTTGGATCAGCCCGATCACCATTCCGCCCGCCAGCATGACGAGGCTCGCGAGCCACCAGGCATGCATGCTTCCGGGAAGCCACGTGCTCTGGACGAGGCCGCCAAGCACACCCAGAAAGCCGACTTGCGAGCCGACCGACAGGTCAATGTGGCGTGTCACGATCACCAGGATCATGCCTGACGCCATGATGGCAACGACGGACACCTGGAGCGACAGGTTGAAGAGATTGCGGGGCGACAGGAAAACCCCGCCGGTGAGAGCGTTGGCGCAGAGCCAGATCAAGGCAAGGACTATGACCATCGCCAGAAGGCGCGTGTCCCGACCGCCACCCCCGGCCGCTTGTAGCAGCCGAGGGAGGAGCCTTGTGGAGTTGAGTGCAGTCTGAAGGACAGGTGTCATGGCGGAACTCCTGCTGGGGCTGCTTATTCGCAGGCCTTGGGCGGATTCTTGGTCACGCTGTTGCAAAGAACATCCTTGGAGATCCAGCCGGACTTGACGACGAGGTCGAGATTGTCCCGCGTGATCGCCACGGGATCGAGGATGATCGAGGGCTGGGAGGCGCCAGACTCCGTCTTGACGGCCTTGACGCCGGTCACGGCGTCGATCTTGGCACCTTGGATGATTTCGACGGCTGCTTTTGCTGCGACATCACCAAGCGCGTTCGCATCCTTCCAGACGGTCATAGTCTGCTCACCCTTGGCAATACGGTTGAGTACGTTCTTGTCGCCATCTTGGCCGGAAATGCCGACCTTGCCCAAGAGATCCTGGCTGGAAAGTGCGGCGGCCACGCCATTCGCGATGCTGTCGTTCATGGCGAGCACCGCATCGACCTTGTTGTCGTTTGCCGTCAGCACCTGCTCCATCAGCGCCTCGGCGACATCGGGCTTCCACTGTTCGACATTTTGTTGGGCGACGATCTTTATGTCGCCCTTGTCTACGGCCGCCTGGATCGCCTGCATCTGGCCGCTCTTGAAGACCTGCTGGATGGTCTGGGCCGGATCGCCGTCCATGGCAACCCAGTTGCCCTTCGGTACGGCCTTCAAGAGCGCTTCGCCCATCACCCGGCCGACCGCCACGTTATCGAAGCTTGCATAGAGAACGTCACCCGTATCGATCGGTGCATCATAGGCGATGACGGCGATGTTACTGCGTTTCGCCTCGTCAATAGCAGGAATGATTGCCTTGGCGTCCTGCGCAACGATGATCAGAACCTTCACGCCGCGGGCAATCAGGCTTTCGATGTCGGCGGCCTGCTTTTGCGGATCGCCCTGGGCGTCGATGCCAACATAGGATACTCCCGCCTTGTCGAAGACCGTCTTCATGGCGGCTTCGTCGATTTTCCAGCGTTCGTCCTGGAAGTAGCGCCAGCTGACGCCAACCGTATCCTGCGCGGCGGCAGCGCCCGCCATAAGTGCGACTGCCGAAATGGCACCTGCGAGCATCTTCGTGAACTTCGACATGAATTCCTCCCTCTTGAAAATTGTGGCACGTCCAACCGCGTTGGCCGGCCCAAAGCGCAGCCTCCCGCCGCGCTATTTATATTTGTTTAAAGCAAATACATATTGAAGTCAATCCGACCGATCGGACTGCCTCTCCGGAGCGCGATGACGAGCTGCAAGCAATTTGTTCGGAGGAGAGGGAGGGCGGACGCGGGTTATCCCGCGCCCGTCTTGTTGATCTCAGATCAGGCCGCATCCGTCGCCTTGCCTACATCAGGGGCGAACATATCGCGCATCCTGGCGCGATAGTGGTCTTCCGAGGTGGACCAGCGAAGCTCGGCAAGCATCTTGCTGTCGGCGCCGGCCAGATAGCGAAGCCGGGTGCCTTCGTCGGTCGCAGCGAGATAGGCGGCTTCGGCAACTTCCGTTTCGGTGCAATATGCGGTCGGGTAATTTGCCATCTTTTCGAAGTAGGCCTGCGCGAAAGCGCCGTAATCGGCAGGGATCAGACCCTGCATGCGCTCACCGCCATTGGCGGTGAAACGGGTGGTCGGTGCGTAGCCCGGCTCGACCAGCCGCGCCTTGATATTGAACTGCTCCAGTTCATAGGACAGTGAGTCCGTGTAACCCTCGACCGCGAACTTGCTGGCCGCATAGACCGCAACGAGCGGCATAACGCCGATTGTCACGCTCGAGGTGACGTTGATAATGGTGCCATGGCCTTGGTTTCGCATCTGCGGGATGATCGCACGGCAGACACTGAAAACCCCGAAGGTATTTGTATCGAAAACTTCGCGGATCGTATTGTCGGGCGTCGCCTCGACGGCGGATGCCATGCCGATCCCGGCATTGTTGATCAGCACGTCGATCGAGCCGAACAACGCCACGCTGTCGAAAAGCGCCTTCTCGATCGTCTCGGGCTTTGTGATGTCGAGAGGCAGCACCTTCAGCCTGTCGGATGGAGAAGGAAACACCGTAGGATTCGGACGGCGCATTGTCGCAACGACATTCCATCCGCGTTGAAGAAAGAGTTCCGCCGTCGCCTTGCCGTAACCGGACGATGTACCCGTGATCAGGACTGTCTTTGTCATTTGCATCTCCGTTCATTGATGTCTGGAGATTATGTTTGATTGGCGGGACTATGAATAATTTAAGGTCCATAAAGCATTATGGATCGTCCACCATTTCACCGGAAAGCAGTGCCAATTTCGCTCATCGAGCATGCAGCTCTATCCTGCCGGCAAAGTGCGATCCATAATGAAGGGCATAGGATATATTACGGATCGTACCATTGGACGCTTTGACGGATGTGATTCAGCTGCTGAGGCCCAAGACAGTCCTGATGGGCAGCATGGCAGCTTTCGGGGGCTGGGGCATTAAGGTTCCGCCCCAACCGGGGCCCATGCTCTATTTCGTGATGGAGGGAAGCGCCCTGTTTCGCGCCGGCGAAGGCGAAACCACCGGTTTGAGCGCCGGTGACTTCGTCCTGTCAGGCAATCCGATCGCGGATTCATTCTTCAGCAGACCCGGCGAGAAGATTGTTCTTTCCGACGACGACTTCAAAGCCCGACATCTGGCCGATGGCGAGATTATAATCGGCAATGTCGGCGAAGGAAGTGCCACCAGGATCGTCGGTGGCTGCATCCTGTGCGACCCGACCAACGCCGACCTCTTGTCCGAGCTCTTGCCCCGGCTTGTGCATGTCAAGGTGGGAGAGGGGATCGGCGCCCGGCTTGGTGGCCTGATTTCCTATATCCGCGACGAAGCGGAAAACGCGCGCGTCGGTAGCGATCTCATCCTGTCCAGATTGCTCGAAGTGCTGTTGATTGAAACCCTTCGCAGGGAGGCTTCCAGGCTGCTTCACCCTGGCATGCTGCGAGGGCTTTCGGATCCCCAACTTGCCCGGGCGATCGGTGACATTCATTCGGATGTACGGCGTGGCTGGACAATCGCTGACTTGGCGCAACGGGCCGGAATGTCGCGCTCGGCCTTTGCGCGGAGATTCTCGGAAGCGGTGGGGCTCGCGCCCGTTGAATATCTTTTGCGCTGGCGAATGGCCGTCGCCAAGGACGCTTTGCGTTACTCCCGCTGCAGTCTGGAGGAGATTGCCGAGAAGGTCGGCTATCGTTCCGCCAGTGCGTTCAGCACCGCATTCAGCCAGAGGGTCGGTTGCCCGCCGAGCGAATATGCGAAGATGTCGCTTGCGACATGAGCCACGGCGCTTCGTATTGGCCGCCCGATTGACAGGCGGCCGCATCTTCGGGGCAGGTTAGGGCAGAGTATGTCCTGCAGCTCGGAACAGCCGATACCATTCCTCGCGGGTCAGTGAGACAGAAGAACCGGCCGCGGCTTCGACGACACGTTCCGGCTTCGTAGTGCCGAGGACGACCTGGATCTTTGCCGGATGACGGGTGATCCAGGCGACGGCAATACCCGTCGGCGTGACGCCATAGGCCTTCGCGAGTTCGTCGATGGCGTCGTTCAGATCGGCGAAATTTTCACGGTCGCCGAGGAAGACACCGTCGAAGAAGCCCTTCTGGAACGGCGACCAGGCCTGCAGCATCATGCCGTTGATGCGGGAATAATCGAGCAGGCCGTTGTCGCGATCGATCGATTGATCAAGCCCGGCCATATTGGCGGCAACGCCCGATGCGATCAGCGGCGCATGGGTGATGCTGAGCTGCACCTGATTGACGATGAGCGGTTGCGTGACCGCGGTCTTGAGTAGTTCGACCTGGCCAGGCGTATGGTTGGAAACGCCGAAATGGCGGACCTTGCCGGCAGATTTGAGCGTGTCGAAGGCTGCTGCGACTTCCTCGGGTTCGACAAGCGTGTCTGGGCGATGCAGCAGAAGGACGTCCATATAGTCAGTCTTCAACGCTGCGAGCGACTGATCCACCGAGGCCAGAATATGCTCGGCAGAGAAATCGAAGAATCCCTTGCGAATGCCGACCTTGCTCTGGATGATAAGCCTCTCGCGTTCGGCGGCGGTGAGTGAAATCGCCTCGCCGAAACGAGCCTCGCAGCGATGCGGAGCACCGCCATAAATGTCCGCATGGTCGATAAAGGTCACGCCGGCATCGCGTGCGCCGCCGACCAGCTGCTGGATTTCGCCATTGCTCATATTGGCGATCCGCATCATTCCGAGGATGATGCTCGACACGTCGAGGTCGGTCTGCGGAAGCCTATAGAATTTCATGATGAATACCTCAGGGGTTGCGAAATAACTAAATGGTTATCCGCTTATTACGGGAACGGCGGCCGCGTGGCTAGCCGGAGCTGTTGCTGTCAACGACCGATGGCGTCGAGAATTCGCAGATGTCGGCTTCGGATTCCGCCGCTCCCTTTGGACGAAACTCCCATGATAGGCTAGAGATCGCCGTGGTCCAGCAAGGACATCGGCTGTCAAATTGGAGGAAATCTGCGTGGCGGATCAAGCAAAACTGGCGGCATCCCGCCGGGCTGCACAACGGGTGACCCTGCGCACTGTGGCGAAGTCGCTCGGCCTTTCCGTCACGACCGTCAGCCGCGCCTTGAAGGATGGCCCCGAGGTCAACCGGGAGACGATCGACCTTGTCAAAAAAGCCGCGTCCGATCTCGGTTACCGACCGAACCTCGGCGGCATCAATCTGAGAACAGGCAAGACACATGCCGTCGGCGTCATCATGCCGTTCCATCGGGAGGGCGAGATGAATATCGTGGTAGCCTCACTGATCGAGGGCTTCTGCGGCGCAATGAAACAACATGGCTACCGCACGACGGTCGCCCCACAGTTTCAGGCTGACGACCCGCTGACAACCGTCCGGGATCTTGTCGAGGAGGGGACCGTCGATGGTCTCATCCTTACTCATACGAGGCCTCAGGACGATCGGGTGAAATATCTGCTGGAAGTCGGCATGCCCTTCGTCACCTTCGGCCGCACCGAGCTGCTCAGCAAACATCCGAGCATCGATATCGACCACGAGGAGATCGGCGCGGCTGCGGCGGCGCGACTGCTCGATGCCGGACACAAGGCGCCGCTGCTGGTCGCGCCCTCCAGCCAGTTCACTTACAGCCTGCAATTCATCAAGGGCTGGACAGCTGAGTTCAACCGTAGGAACCTGACTGTTCCTGACGAGCGGATGTTCTTCACCGCAACCACGCCTGATAGCGGCAAGAAGATTGCCGTGGATGCGCTTGTCAAATATCCCCAGGTCACGAGCGCCTTCGTGGCAAGCGACGAGGCAGCCCTCGGCTTCGTTTCCGCTCTGGCCGATCTTGGGCGAAAGGTCGGCGAGGATTTTTCCATCGTGACCTATTCCGGCAGTCGTCTCCACGATTTCTACAATCCGCCGCTCAGTACCTATTATTTTCCAAATTTCATCATCGGACAGCGTCTGAGCGATCTCCTCTACAGGTCGATGCAGGGCGAGCCGGCATCCGGCCTGAGCGAGATTGTCCGCGCCAGTTTTGTCGAACGCCGCAGTGAATTCAGCCTGCGCTAAAAATCCCTCAGAAATATTGCGCGAGTCAAGTCATTCGTAACGTTACGAATTCGTCTTTTCCTACCGCAATGCGGCAAAAGTTCGTTGAGGGAGACGTTGACAGTATAAGCTTTGCCATGCATTCGTAACGTTACGAATTGACTTTTGGGCGGGTTGGAGCGCTCCAAAGGGAAGACAAAGACGCTACGACAATGATGGGAGGACGGCGTGGGTGCTCAAGCACTTTTTTTCGGTTCGCCAATTTGGACGTTCAACTGGAATCCGCCTTATGCGGCGCCTCTGCGCCGGCTGGCGGCCACCGGTTGCAAGGGTTTCGAGCTCACTGCATGGTCGGTCGACATGCTCGGCTATTACACCGACGAGACGATCCGCGAACTCAAGTCGATCGCTGATGGTGAAGGGCTGACGCTGACCAACTTCTTCTACAATCTGCCGTTTTCGCGTGATGATAACGCACCGGTCTCTCGCGTAGACCTAGATGCTTATAAACGCGGCGTCGAGCTGGCGGCAAAGATCGGCACGCCGATCATGACAAGCATGACGCCTTATCCTTTCCAATCGGATATCAGGCCGATCCTGCAGCGGCCGACGGCCCAGGAATGGTCGGCTGTCGTGAAGCCCGAATGGGATTGGGCGGAGGAATATGAGGTCGTCGTCGAAGGTTTCGCGGCAGCCTGCGCCATTGCCGCTGATGCCGGGCTGCGTGTCGCCATCGAGCCGCATCCCTATCGCTGGGTTAGCTCAGGTCAGGGAATGCTGCGGTTGATCGAGCGCACGGGCGCTCCCAATCTGGGGCTCAATTTCGATCCAAGCCATCTCTTTCCTGCCGGTGACATGCCACATTACGTGGTGCTGTCGCTTGGAGACCGGATCTACAACACGCATTTCTCCGACAATGAAGGGCACACCAATGCCCACTGGCGCCCCGGCCGTGGCAAGATCGACTGGAAGGCGATTTTCGCGGCCTTGCGAACGATCGGCTATTCCGGACCGATCACTCTGGAGCTCGAGGATGCACCGGGCGCATCGCACTGGACCCATTTCCGGGAAGCCACGCCGGAATTCGATTCCGAAATGAAACGCGGCATCCGCTACCTGCGCGACTGCGCTGCCGAACTCGACATCATCATCGCCTGAGGAACACAAATGAGCGGGAACAGCCCCATGAAGGTCGGCATCGTCGGTGCCGGGAATATCAGCGCCACCTATGTCGCGACGCTGCATATGTTCGATTTCATTCGCGTGAAGTCGATCTATGATCTCTACCAAGAGCCCGCGCGCAAGCTTGCCGAGCAGTTCGGCGTCCAGTCGGTGTCGCTCGATTCAATGCTCGCCGACCCCGAAATCGGCCTCATCATCAACTTGACCACGCCGACCGCTCACTATTCGATCAGCAAGAAGGCGCTGCTTGCCGGCAAACACGTCTACTCCGAAAAGCCGCTCGGGGTTTCCATGGAAGAAGCCGAGGAACTGATGGCCCTTGCCCGCGCTGGCGATCTGCGGCTCGGCTGCGCGCCCGATACTTTCCTTGGCGGCGGTCATCAGCTGACGCGGCGTCTCTACGATGAAGGCCGCATCGGCACGGCGATTTCCGCAACCGCCATGCTGCTTCTGCCTGGTCACGAGCATTGGCATCCCAATCCGGCCTTCTTCTACGGTCGCGGCGGCGGGCCGATGCTCGATGTCGGCCCCTATTACGTCACCAATCTGATTGCTCTTCTCGGGCCGGTTCGCGAAGTCTTCGGCGCTGCCAAGGTCACCCGCATAGAGCGGACTGTGAAGACGCAGCCACGTTTCGGCGAGACGATCAAGGTGCTGACGCCGACGCATCTGACCGGCGTCATGGAGTTCCATAGCGGAGCGACGGTGACGATCGCCACGAGCTTTGACGTCATCAAACACAAGCACAACCAGATCGAAATCTACGGTTCCAAGGGCTCGATGGTAACGCCGGACCCGAACAACTTTACGGGCAAGGTCGAGATCTTCGCCGAGGGAAATGAGGCCTGGGAGGAGGTGGCGGTCGACCATCCCTATGTCGAAGGCGTTCCCGGTCACCTCGGCCTGAGAGGACTGGGTGCTGCCGAGATGGTGGATTCATTGCGTTCCGGCAGGCCACATCGCGTCTCGTCGGAACTCGCTTTTCATGCGCTCGAGGTGATGACCGCCTTTGAACGGTCTGCCCAGTCGAAACGCCCGGTTGCCATCCGCAGCAGCTGCGGGCGCCCAGATCCGATCCCGAAGCATTTGAAGGAAGGCAGGTTCACGTAGGGCTCCTCCCGGCCGGTCGGGCGATGCGCGAATGCACCGTCCGCCGAGGGAGAGGCCTTAGGCCGCTAGACGTCTATCGCTGTTTCGGGTTTGCCACCGTCTTCTGAGCCGAACGTTTTGGTGCAGGCTTCTCTGTGGCGAGCCCCGCCGCTGGCGCCGCGGGCGTTGCGGATCGGATATCGCTGGTGATCGATTGCGCTGCCGCGATCACCGCCTGTTTGATGTCTGCTACGCGCTTTTCGTCGACGCCTGTGACGAAAGGAACGCTGACAGCTGCAATGACGGTGTCCTGATGATCCCTGACCGGCGCTGCGATTGCGTGAACGCCGGACATCTGCTCGCCCATGTCCCGCGCCCAATTCTGCTTGCGGATCTGCGCAAGCTCTTCAAGCATCTGCTTGGGATCGGTAATCGTCTGGTTGGTGAAGCGCTCGAGCTTGGTCAGGCGCCGCTCGATGTCCTCCTGCAGTGAAAAGGCAAGCAGGATCTTGCCGGCGGCACCTGCATGAAACGGCAGGCGCTGGCCGGCCGTCGCCGATAGCGCATATTGGCCATGCCCCTGCGCCGAGGCGACAACCAGAATATTGTCGCCCGATGGTAGCGTCAGCTTGCTGCCTTCACCCAGAAGCTCGGAGATCTTGTTGAGATGCGGCTGCGCGATCGCCAGCAGGTCGTAACTCGCAACGGTCGGCGCGACATGGGCCGCAAGTGTCAGGAGGCGGCGGCCAAGCGTATAGCTTCCCGCTGGCGAGCGATGCACGAAATCGTAGGCGCTCAGCGTGTTGAGCATCCGGTAGACGGTGGTGCGTGACAGCCGTACCGCTTTGACCACGTCGCGGATCGTCGCGCCTTCCGGCGTTCGTTCCAGAAGCGCGAACACCTCCACCATCTGCTCGATGACGGGGATACGATATTTCTGCGCGGCGTCTTCACTAATGTCGGTCATTGAAAATCCTGCTAGGCCCATCAGGCAATGCTTCGCCTTCCATAAGCAATGCGTGGAGTTCACGCAATCGCGGCTCCTTTCGATTGACTCCGGCACGCGAATGCCGATAAATTCTTACGTGAACTTATATCAGTTCAAATACGAAACGTCACGTCGATTTATTCCGCACGCGGCGTTCCGAAAAGATGCCGGATCGGGAGGTTCGGCGAGTGGCTGCGCCAGTACGCGCCGTGAAACGGAAAGACGGAGGAGGATGCAATGAAGAGTGTGAAATCGATCGGACACGTGGCCGTCAGTGTGAAGAACATCGACAGCTCGCTCGACTTCTATGTCAACAAGCTCGGCTTCGACGAAATGTTCCGACTGGAGCGCGACGGCCGCCTGTGGATCGTTTATCTCAGGATCACCGACACGCAGTTCATCGAGCTGTTTCCGGAAGGTGTCGGCGACAGCGCGCCGCCTTTTGCCAATGTCGGCTATAACCATCTTTGCCTCGAAGTCGAGAATATCGACGAGGCGATCGCTGATATCACCAGCCGCGGCGTTGTCCTGACGGCTGAAAAGAAGCTCGGCGTCGACAACAACTATCAGGCCTGGATCGCCGACCCTGAAGGCAACCGCATCGAACTGATGCAGCTTGGCACAGATGCGATGCAGACGGCAGCCGTTCGCCGCATCAATGGACGGGGCTGAGCCATGGATCTTTTCAATCATCTCGGCCATATCGCATTGCGCGTCAACGACCTCGACAAGTCGCTGGCCTTTTATCAGAAGCTCGGCTTTCGCGAGATGACGCGCCTGCTCAACGATCAGGGCGAGGCATGGATCGTCTATCTGCGCATCAACGATGATCAATACCTCGAGCTTTTCCCGAAGGGCGTGAAGAGGCCGGAATCCGGCCCTGACGTCATCGGCATCTTCCATATCTGCCTCACCGTCGAAGATATCGACAAGACGTTCGAAGAGCTTGCGAAAGTTGGCATCCAGCCCAGCAAGCCAAGGCCGACCAAGCTCGGCATCGACGGTAATCGCGGCGCTTGGATCGAGGATCCCGATGGCACGCAGATCGAGGTCATGGAGATGGCGCCGGATTGCATTCAGCGGCAGGCCATCAAAAGACTGCATAAAGAATCAGTCTGAACCAACTGTTTCTGCGGTAGTGGCAAATAACGAGAGAGAACCCGGCAGTCACCTGCCGGGTTCTTTCGTTGCGAGATGTCAGAAGATCTGGTCGTAGGCGTCCTGCATCGCCTGCACGAACTCGTCATCCGTCCGCTTCGGATCGCTCCAATATTTGTCGGCTTCCTGCCAGATGGTGCGATACCAGTCAGCATCTGCCATATTGAAGGGGTTGGAAACCTGCTTCGTTGGATCCTTCAGCGTCTCCAGAACGAGCTTGTTGCAGGCATCAAGGTTCGTCGTATCGGCATCGGTGCGAACAGGGCTTGCACCCTTCTTCAAGACGAACTCGGCATTGAGCTTTGGATCGACATCGAGCTTGGCGAAGTCTTCCTGGGCTTTTGCGGTGTCAGCATTGTTGGTGTTGAGGAAGCCCCAGGAATCGACGGTAACGACGACAGCCTTGGTTCCCGGGATGTTGATGCAGTCGAAATCCTCGCCGAGCTTCTTCTGCGCGGCCATGAACTCGCCCTTCATCCAGTCGCCGTGGATCTGCAGCAGGGCCTTGCCGGTAATAACGAGATTGGTCGTGTCGTTCCACTGGCGGTTCGGGGAACCTGGATCGGTGTGGTCGGCGATCTGTCGGAAGCGTTTCAGCGCCGCCCGCATTTCCGGCGTATCGATCACCGTACGGTCGGGCTTTTCACCATAGAACCGATTGTAGATGTCAGGACCTTCTTCCGAGGCGATCAGGGCCTGCAGCAGATAGGCCTTTTGGAACTGATCGCCGCCCTGGGCGATCGGGATATAGCCGGCGGCCTTGACCTTGTCGAAGGCTGCGAAGAGGTCGTCGAGCGACTTCCAGGATTTCGGGTCGACGCCTGCGGCTTCGGCGACATGTTTGTTGTAGTAAACCATCCCGTCGATATGCACCGTTGCCGGCGCCTTCATGATCTCGCCGTCGACAGTAATGTTCTTGAGAACCGAGGGCGGGAAGTTCTTCGTGGCGCCGATGCTGTCGAACAGCTTGGTGAGCGGCACGCCGAGGCCCTGCTTGTTCAGATCCCTATAGATGCCGGGATCGGAATTCATGAAGATCGCAGGCGGATTGCCGCCGGTGATCATGTTCATCAGGCTGACATTGGCGCCGGAGTCATGCGCGATCGACAGGTCTTTCCATTGGTGACCGTCCTTTGCCCAGGCATCCCTGAGAACGCCGAGTGCGGCAATCTCGGATGGCTTGGACCAGGTGTGATAGACGACGACTTCATCTGCCCAGGCGTTCGCGGCAAGTGTGGTCGCGGCAAGCAGGAGCGATAGTCTCTTCAGCGATTTCCATTTTGTCATGCAACATTCCTCCCTTTGTAATCTCATCAGATTGTTCTGATCACAGGCGCTGGCCGGTCGGCGCATCGAAGACGTTGAGTTTGGTCAGCGGCAGATAAACGGGCAGAGCCGGCTGGCCGCGATAGCGGTTGGCATCGCGCCCATCGATGCGCACGGCGATGCTCTTTCCCGACATGGTCAGGAAGGCGAAAGCGTCAGGTCCGGATTTCTCGAAATATTCGACAGGGCAATCGAAGCGCACGGTATTGCCGGCATCCTGGCGCTCCTCGACCAGAAGCTCCTCTGCCCGGAAGCCAATCTTGACAGGCTTGCCTTCAGCAGCTTTTGTCTTCCACTTGTAGTCGCCGAGGCTGATGCGGATGCTGTCCTTCTCATCCACCGCAACGAGATCGCTGCCGTCACGCCTGACGACACAATCGAGCAAGTTCATGGCCGGCGAGCCGACAAAGTCGGCGACGAAGAGATTGGCCGGCTCGTTGTAGATCTCATCGGGTGTGCCGAATTGCTGGATGACGCCTTTGTTCATCACCGCAATCTTGGTCGCCATGGTCATGGCCTCGACCTGATCGTGGGTCACATAGACGACGGTATTTTTGAGCTGGTTGTGGAGTTTCTTGATCTCGATGCGCATCTCGTTGCGCAATTTGGCGTCGAGATTCGAAAGCGGCTCGTCAAACAGGCAGACGCCATATTGTTTGACCAGCGCCCGGCCGATCGCAACGCGCTGGCGCTGGCCGCCTGAAAGCTGGGACGGCTTGCGGTCAAGCAGGTGCTCGATCTGCAGCAGTTTGGACGCCCAGTCGATCCGCCTATCCGCCTCCGCCCGCGTAATGCCGCGGGAGGACAGCCCGAAATTCATGTTTCCGCGCACAGTTTTGGTGGGGTAGAGCGCATAGGACTGGAAAACCATGGCGAGGCCCCGATCCTTGGGATCGAGATAGCTCACATCCCGCTCATCGATGAGGATTTCTCCGTCGTCGATTTCGAGCAGCCCGGCCAGAAGATTGAGAAGCGTTGTCTTGCCGCAGCCGGAAGGTCCGAGCAGCACCAGAAACTCGCCGTCGCCAACGCTGAGGTTCAGGTTCTCGATGACCGTCAGCGCACCGAACTTCTTGACGATATTGTTGAATGCGATGGAAGGCATGCCTCTATCCCTTGATGGCGCCGGCAGTGATGCCCTGCACGAAAAATCTGCCGAGAACGAAGTAGATGACCAGCGGCGGCAACGCGGTGAGCAGAGCCGAGGCCATGTCGACCGCATAATTCTTGGCACCGGTCGTCGTCACCGTGATGTTATTGAGCACGACCGTCATCGGCTGCGTGTCCTGCGCGCCGAAGGTCAGACCGACCAGAAAGTCGTTCCAGATGCCCGTGATCATCAGGATCAGCACGACGATCATGATATTGCCGGACATCGGCAGGACGATCTCGAAGAAGATCCGCCAGAAGGAGCCGGAATCGATCATTGCCGCGGCGATGATCTGCGGCGGCATTCCCTTGAAATAATTGCGAAAGATCAATGTGAGGAAAGGCATCGACAAGACGCTGTGAATGACCGCGATGCCGAATGTCGTGCCGTAGATATGCAGTGAGCCGGTGATCTTGATCAGCGGATACATGATGATCTGAAACGGCACGAAGGCGCAGATGAAAAGCACGAAAAGAAAGGCGTTTGCCCATTTGACGTTCCAGAGCGCCAGCCCGTAGCCGGTGACGATCGAGAGCGAGATCGTCAGCACCAGACTGGGGGCAAGGATATAAAGCGAGTTGACGAAGCCGACGCGCACGCCGTTGCAGTTCATGCCGGAACAGGCCTGCATCCACGCATAAGACCAGGCATCGACCGTCCAGGGCGAGGGTAGCGAGAAAATCTGTCCCTCGCGGATCTGATCCATCGTCTTGAAGGATGTGACGACGACCACATAGAGTGGAACCGCGAAGAAGGCGGCTGCCATCAGCAGGAAGACGAAGATCACCACCCGGCTTGGCCGGATCAGCGGGCGCCGGCGCACTTTCGTCGCGCGGCCGGGTTGCGATGTAGCGGATATCGCCGTCATGCGTCCCTCCTTTGCCGGATTGCGGTGATGATGACGAGCGGCAGGAAGAGGACGAGTGTCGTCAAAAGCATGACGGTGGCACCCGCCGAGGCGAAGCCGAGATTTTGCTTCTGCCAATAAGCATCGATAACGAAATAGGCCGGCATGACCGATGCCCCGCCCGGTCCGCCATTGGTCATGGCGACGATGATGTCATAGGCCTTCACAACGCCGATGCAGAGCAGGATGATGCAGGTCAGGAAGGTGAGTTTCATCATGGGAATGATGACCTCGATGTATAGTCGCCAGAAGGGCACGCCATCGAGGCGCGCGGCCTGCCAGATCTCGGTATTGATCGACTTCAGGCCAGCCAACATGAGCGCCATGAAGAAGCCTGTCGATTGCCAGACCGCCGCCAGAATGACCCCGAACATGACGGTGTCCTGGCTCGCAAGCCAGTTGAAGGAGGCGCTCTCCCAGCCCATCGAGTGCAGAACATTTTCGACGCCAAGGCCCGGATTGAAGAGCCAGCGCCAGACGAGGCCGGTGACGATCAGCGAGACCGCAAGCGGATAGAGAAAAACCGTGCGGAAGATGCCTTCGCCATGCACCTCCTTGTCGATCAAGGCTGCGAGAATAAAGCCCATCACGATCGACAGCAGACTGCCGATGGCAAAGATGACGAGGTTCTGAAGCGACAGGGTCCAGGACGGATCGTGAAACAGCCGCCAATACTGCTTCCAGCCGACCAGTTCATAGTCGGGAAAGCGCCTGGATGCCGTGAAGGAGAGATAGACGGTCCAGCCTATCGCCCCAATGAAAAAGACAAGCGTCAACAGCGCAGCAGGCGTAACGGCCAGATGCGGAATGACGCGGCTCCATCGGATTCCCATGAGCCTCCTCCTCCTCCTCAGGTTGACAGCGCTCCGCTCCTCCGGATCGCTGCTATCCTGTTTCTATATGAACTATATGCAGTTCATAACGGATCAACTATAGGAATCAAAAAATTGCGATGTCAAATAACAATTGGCTGCGCCCTTCGGTATTGTTCGCGCTCAAGTTGGAAAGGTGAGGGCTCTCGGACCACCGATCAATCGAAGAACATCTGCTCTTCTTCCGCGAGATACTGTCTTGCCCGTTCGGGCACGAGGTCGACGCCCATGCCCGGCCGTTCGATCACATCGACAAAGCCATCCTTGACGATCGCCTGCGGCAGCCCTTCGACGATGTCGTACCACCAGTCCGGATCGCCGGTCGTATATTCGAAGGCGATGAAGTTACGAGGGAGGGTGGCGCAGACCCGGATGAGCACCGACGCCAAGCAGCACCTGGAACGAATTCATCTTCGCGCTCTGATTTGCGACGCATTCCTCGGTCAAGACCCTGCCGATCGGGCTTGCCGAATTCTCGACCGAGTTCAACACCGATTGGGGAGCGGTTATGGCCGCCTCCATGGTGATGACGGTGCCGATCGCTCTCCTGTTCCTCTTCTTCCAGAACCTTTTCGTCGGCGGGCTGACGGCAGGAGCGACCAAGGGCTAATTGGCCTTCTGCTCAGAGTGAGGATTGCGCGCGCTCGACAGGTTCGGCTTCAACCGAAAGCGCTTCGCCAATCGCATAGAAATGGCCACCCGCGACGTGGTGCAGGCTGCGCCATTCAGGGCCGGCCGTTTCAAAATGCCAGTGTCCATCGCGGAACACACGATCGTCTGCCCATGCCGCCGTTACTTCACCGATGAACAGGTCGTAGGCATGCTGGATATGAGGCTCATTGATCAGGTTGCAGGCGAGCCAGGCAGAGCAGCCTTCCACGAAGGGCAGGTCCTGTCCCGGCACGTCGAAAATAGAAACCCCCGACTTCTGCAGCTTGTCCGGCTCCTCAAACAGGCTGCGGTTCCCGACCTCGCGCGTCAGCGACAGCTGGGCAACCGTTGGCACCTGTATGAGGAAACGCCCGCTCGCCTCGATCAGCGTGCGCGTTTGGGCACTCTTGTCGACGACGACGGTGAGCTTCGGCGGATCGATGTCGAGCCCGCAGCACCATGCGGCAGCCATGACGTTGTCGATGCCGTCGTGGCGCGCCGAAACCAGGATCGTTGGCCCGTGGTTGATCAGGCGAAAGGCCTTCTTGAGTTCAACAGCCTTCATATGCTCGTTCATTTGAAGCCCACAGTGGTGAAGTTGTAGTTCGGGTATTTCTCCGCGCACTAAGACGATGTGAGGCGCTGCGAAATTGCGTGATTTCCTGATGACGTTTGGAGAATCTGATCGCAGTGCATCATAGCCGGTTTGCAAGGGTAGGGGATCAGGCTCCCTCGTGCAATTATGCCACGAACACCTCGGCCGGGGGTGCAGCGGAGGCGGGGAGGATGACATTCCGACTTTGCGAGATCAGGACATTCTAACTTTGCGGTGGAGAAGCTGTCGGCCAAAAGACGTCTGGCGATCTGCTCCGGTGACCAGTAAGTCTCCAGTTTCTCAATGACCAATGCGATGCAAATGCGGATGGCGCCGAAGCTTTCTCAAACGCCGTCGCCGTTCCCTGGCGATGCCATCGGCAACGATCGAGAAACAGGGGTCGAGGGGGCCTGCGGCTCTGGGACGAGGAAGAGAAATCCGACGAATTCCAGCCTCAGAACGAGCACCGGCGTCTTTCGAGAAATAGCAGCCAAGCGATCCCGAGAAGACCAGAGAGCGCACTGACCACCGCAGTGCCGGAATAGCTGGTGATGGCTGTGCCGGCGGCAAAGAGAAGGGCGCTCAGTCCGGCGCTGAGGAAGATGTTGACGGAAATCAGTGCGCTGCCGAGACCGGGCCGCTCGGCAATCAGATCCTGCAGATAGGTGATGGGAATAGAGATCAGTGACGCCGCGCCGATGCCACTGATCAAGGTGAGGGCATAGACATGCCAAGGCTCGTGGGCAAAAGCCAGAAGCAGCAGGTAGACGGCATAGATCAATGCCCCGGCTGCAAGGGCTGCGAGTTGGCTGATGCGGCGCAGCAGGCGCGACCAGACGATGATGAAGATCACCTCGAGGAGAGCGACGATCCCGACCAGAATACCGATATCAGCGACAGTGCCGCGGGCGGCGCCGGTTACGACGAGGGGGAAGATTGCATCGTTCACATGCAATGTGCTGCTGATCAGCGCGATGGCCGTGATCCGGCTGAAGATTTTCGGGGAAATCACCTGGCCGAGTGCGGCGAGATAGGAGAGATGGTGGGTGGCAGCGCGATCCGTGCCGCTCTGACGGGGCAATAGGAAGCCGACGAGCCCCACACAGACCAGACAGGAAATCGCGGCGAAGAGATAGGCTGGCAGCATGGTCGAAGAGGAGGAGAGCAAAACCCCCGTGAGCCCAGGAACCAGGACCCAGGAAAGCGAGATCATCGCCCGAACGCCGGAATTGACTGTCGCCACGTCAGCCGGCGCCATTCCATGGGCTGCGGCCCGGACATTGGCAAAGAGCAACGAGTTCAGGCAGCCATAGACCGGCAGTAGCAGAAGCGCGCTGAGGACAAATATGTCCTGCGTCGGGAAGAAGAAGACCGCGCCATAACCGACAACGCCGAAGGTCGCCGCAACAAGCATCATCGAACGATATTCACCGAGCCGGTCGGCAAGATTGCCAAGCAGAATGCTGACGATCACGTTGACCGCCGCTGCGGCGAAGATCAGCGCCGCATAGAGTTCATTCGACAGGCCGAGCTCGCGGATGCCGACCACGGACCGATAGGGGGTCGTCGTCGCTCCGGCAAATCCGAACGTGAAGATGGCGATCATGCTCACCCGGATTGCAGGATTACGGAAAACGTCGGGTATCAAGCGGTTCATTATCGTCGCCAGCTGGCTTTGAGGCGATCCTTGTGCGGAGGGGGAAACCGCGTCCGCACAAGGATCGTCATGATCAATCTCGGTCGCGCCTGAGGGTGGGAAGGCGCGCATGCGGCGTGTAGCCGAAATCCTGATTCAAGGGAAAGACAAAGCGGGCGGCCTGATGCTCATCCGATACTCGATGCCTTGACCGACCAAACCCTCGGTAAGGGCTGGCGATTATCACCCCGATGTCAATCTTCATCGTTGCCAGCTCAAAGCTTCGGGCTAAGCGCCACGATCGCAGCGAAACGGTCCCAATCCTTCGACGCTTTCGGGGTCCAGGCAGCTTCGGCAATTGCCGGAAGACGTGGGAAGACGAGGCGGTTGAAATAGCCGCGCGACAGGAAGTGCTCCGACCAGATGCAGGCCTGGACGCCTTTCAGCTTATGCTTCAATTCCTCCGGGAATTCGCCGGCTGCCTCATAGGCATAGGTGTGGGCCGGCGGCACCGTACCGGCCCAGCTCGCGCCCGGTTCTTGGAAGGCTTCGGCCTGGACCATGTCGAGATAGTAAGCCTGGCCCGGCGTCATGACGACGTCATAGCCTTGTTCGGCAAGCTCGATGCCAACCTGAGGATTTTCCCAGGCCATCAAGAGGCTGTCCTTTGCCGCGACCCCGCCGCCATGAGCGACCTCGTTCCAGCCCGCAAGCTTGCGGCGGCGCTTATCGAGCATCGTCTTGATCTGCTTCAGGAAGTAGGACTGCAGACCGAACGTGCCGGAAATGCCTTGTTCCGCCATCAGCCTCCTGGCAAGGGGCGAGGCGAGCCAGGAGCCGTTCGCCACTTCATCGCCGCCGATATGGATGTAGGATGAGGGGAACAGCTCGACCATTTCGTCGAAGACCTTTTCCAGGAATTCGTAGGTCAGCGGCACGGCCGGATTCAGCGCATTGTTCGGATAGCCCTGAACCGAATGGTAGCTCTCCGGTGCCTCCTGGCCATCAGTCAGTTCGGGCAAAGCAACCAAAGTCGCCGCGTTATGGCCGGGGATGTCGATCTCCGGCACGACCTCGACATGAAGGGCGCTTGCATGCGCGACGATGTCTCTGACATCGTCCTGCGAGTAGAAGCCGCCCACAGGCTCCGCGCCATTGCCAAGCTGCGGGAGCAGCGGTTCGTCCGGGCCCCGCAACACGCCCGTTGTCGTCAGCTGCGGATAGGCCTTGATCTCCAGACGCCAGGCCTCGTCATCGGTCAAATGCCAGTGGAAGATGTTGAGCTTGAACCAGGCAAGGATGTCGAGCAGCCGCTTGACGTCATCAACCGGATAAAACTGCCTGGAAACGTCGAGATGGCAGCCGCGCCAGCTATAGCGGGGCCGGTCGGAAATCGTTCCGGAAACCGGGAATTGGAATTTGCCCTTGCTGACCCGCGCCCCGTTCAGCATTTGCGCGAGCGAGGTCAGGCCATACTGGCGCCCAGCGGCGCCGGAATAGGAAAGTGTCACGCGATCGGCCGAGAAGGTCAGCCGGTAGGCTTCGGCGTCGAGCGAGGCGTCCTTGCTGAACGTAAGGGTGCGCCCCTGCGGCGAGGCGACCAGATTGAAAACTGAATGGTCGCTTTCGAAAAGGCGGCGGGTTAGCGAAATGCAGGCGGATATTGCCGACAATTCGTCTGCGCTGGCACCCTCCGGATAGAGAATGACCGGAAAACTATCGCCCGGTTTCGCATCGATTTCGGCCGGCCACGGCTGTAGCGCAAAAGGCAGATCGAGCCGGCCCTTGGGCAAAAGCGCGGGCGGAGGCTCGCTGGCGCGGCCCTCAAGCAGCAGATCGGAAACGGCGACCGGCACATGTTTACCGGATGACAATGTGAGATAGGCGGACTTTGCTCCATCAGTGCAATGCCGTGCCGGCCGATGCAGGCCGGCAACCGTAAAGATCCAGCTTTCGCCGGCAGTGAGGATCAGTCCGGCCGGCGGTTCGAATTCATGAAAATTGGCGTTGCGCCTTAGAAAGGTGGCATTGTCGCATGCGGCGGCATCGATCACCCGTGTGAGCGAGGTGTAGACAAGCTTGAAACCGGAAAGCGCCTTGCTGGAAAGATTGAAAAGCGTGAAAGTAAAGGCGCCATTCGGTCCGCCATTGGGGTTCCAGCTGCTTTCCAGGCGATAGTCGGCCGGTTTCATATCTCGTTCCTCTCGGTGTATCCTATGAATTTCAGTAGTGCTCGGACTGGGAAAAAGTACGGGCAAGCTCGGCCTGGCCGGCTGTCAGGCCGCAATCGACCGGCAGGCAGACGCCGGTAATCGCCGCAGCCTGGGGACTAGCCAGGAAGGCGACAGCATTGGCGACGTCTTTCGGATCGACCACGCGCTGCAGCGGATACCAGCGACGGGCATCCTCGAACACATTGGGATTGGCTGCAGCGCGAACTTCCCAAGCCTGCGTCTTCACCGTTCCGGGGGCAACGGCATTCGCGCGGATGCCGAATTTTCCATATTCAACGGCGACCAGCCGGGTGAAATGCAGAAGGCCGGCCTTGGCGGCGCTGTAGGCAGGATGCCCGAACACGTTCATACCGTTGACCGAGGCAATGTTGACCATGGAGCCCCGCGACGCTTTCAGCTGGTCTTCGACGGCGCGAAAACAGAGAAATGCCGCTTCGAGATTGAGTGCATTGTCGGCACGCCAGATCTCAGGCGTCGTATCATGCAGGCTGACGGCGCGGGCTGCACCCGCATTGTTGACGAGCGTGCGTAGGCTGCCGAGCTGAGCTGCGCGCCCGGCAAGAGCCGCAACGCTCGTCTCGCTGGTTACATCGCATTCGACGGCGACGAAACGATCGGCCGGTCCAAGCCTGCCGGCAACGGCTGCCGCAGTGGCGGGATCGATATCCGCAAGCAGAATGACGTCATGATCGGCGGCGAGTCGATCGGCGATCGCCGCGCCGATATCGCCTGCTGCTCCTGTCACAATGGCCACTGATTGCGTCATTGTCGCTCCCTCTTGTTGATCAGTCTCCTAGCAGCTGCTTGTCATCCCCATCGCGGTGTGTGACCAGCTGCTGCTTGATGCGTCTCAGCGTCGTCGCCGCCTTCGGTTGGATGGCGTAGGCGACGAGGCTCGCTAGGATATCGATGGTTGCGATATAGGCGATACGCGTCGATGTCGGGCGGAAGATGTTCGTTCCTTCCGGAAGATCGATCGGCACGACGATCCCGGCGGCTCTCGCGACCGGGCTGTCGGTTTGCGTCAGCGCAATGGTCCTGACCTTGGCCTCGCGTGCCAGTGCAAAGGCCCGCACCAGCTCGGCGTTGCGCCCTGAAAAGGACGAGCCGATGATCACATCGCCAGCCTTCGCTGCCGCCGCCATCATCAGCTGCATGCTATGGTCGGAACTGGAGGTGATCCTGAGACCAAGGCGAAAGAGCCGATTCTGTAGTTCATCGGCGATCATCGAAGAATTGCCGCCCGATCCGAAGGCGTAGATCATCTCCGCTTTGGCGATCTGCGCAACAGCGGCCTCGATTGCGGTCAGGTCCAGCGAGCGGTGCAACAGAAAAAGGGCGTTCTGCGCCTTGGTGATGATATCCTGAGCGACATCGGCCGGATCGCTGCTCTTTGATTCCGGCTTCAGGTAACGCACGCCGACATGGGCGGTGCGGGCAAGCTGTACCTTGAAATCGGAAAAGCTGTCGCAGCCGAGGCGGCGGCAGAAACGTGTGACCGTCGGTGGCGAGACTTCTGCGCGTTCGGCAAGCTCGATGATCGAGGCATTCACGGCGAATTCGAAATCGTTGACGATGATGTCGGCGATGCGGCTCTCGGAGGCGGAGAGGCGGCTCCTGTCTTCCTGCAATGTGGAAAAAATATCCAAGCCTGTCCTCCCGCCGATCCGTCAGTCAACTCTTCTTCTTGTAGGCAACGCAGTCGATTTCGACCTTGCAATCCACCATCATGGACGATTGGACGCAGGCGCGGGCCGGCGGATGTGCGCCGAAATAGTCCTGATAGATTTTGTTGAATGTCCAGAAATCGCGCGGATCGTCCAGCCAGACGCCGACGCGCACCACGTCCTCGACGCCGTATCCGGCCTCGTCGAGAATGGCGAGCACATTGGCGATCGTCTTGTGCGTCTGGGCAATGATATTGCCGTCGATAATCTCGCCGTTTTCCATCGCCACCTGACCGGAAACATAGAGCCAGCCATCAGCCTCGACCGCGCGCGCGAAAGGCAGCGCCTTGCCGCCGGCGCCGGTCTGAACAGTGCCATATCGCTTGATGGACATGTCGGGATCCCTGCAAATTATTTTCTTGATAAGTTGACAAGGGACCATAGAAAGCAGATTTTGACCAGTGAAAAACGCCATTTATGAAAAGAATTTAAATCGGGAGCGAAGATGCGTGATCCTTTCAAGAATCCTTTTCCGTCCTCCGATACTGCACGGCACGCCATCTGGGAGATGCTAGTGCCCCGCGACATCGACGCATTTCTGGCAGCCGACTGGTCGATGGTCGAAGATGATTTCGTTGAGGAAGGCTTCATCGGCATCGATGGCCGCAAGCAAGTCAGCCCCGACAGGTGGCGTCTGGCGTTTCCCGCACTTTCGGCCTATCGCGACGAGTGGCTGAGACAGGCAAAGGATTTTGCCACACAGAGCTTCGCGGAGGATACCCGCACCGCGATCTTCACCACCACGACGCTCGAGGACATCGAGATCGAGGGCGACATGGCGCTTGTCCGCAAGAAGTTCGACGGAGGCCTGACGAAGAGTGATGGCACCCGCGATATTATGCAGTGGCAGACGCTCTACTATTGCAGGCTCCACGAGGGGCGGTGGAAGATCTGCGGATTTACCGGCTACCTGCCGAACCCGATGGGTTGAGGCGGGACCGCAAAACAAGGCCAACTCATTTGCGCATTTTCACGGCAGCACTGGCGACCGAAACCAATACGTTTTCCCCGATCTGTGTGGATCGCCGCGCTTTCGAAGCGTCTCTTTATGCCCCACCCGGCCAGCATCCGGAAACGCCCACACTCTGCACCGCGCCGATCACTGTCGGTCGCCGCGTCGCCGCTGAAAAGGGCTGGGAGCTGATCGAGGGCACGGCAGCCTGGGCAGACCCGGCCGGCCTCGTCAACCGTCAGGCCTATGAAGGGCTGCGGGACGAAATTCTCGACCAGCTCCGCGCCGCAATGCCTGTCGATGCCGTGGTGATGGGGCTGCATGGGGCAATGGTGGCCGCGGGATATGAGGACACGGAAGGCGATCTCCTGACGCGCATCCGCGACATCGTTGGGCCTGACGTATTGATCTGCGCTGAACTCGATCCGCATAGCCATCTGACCCGGAAGCGCATCGCGGCGCTGAATTTCGCGATTTATTTCAAGGAATTTCCGCATACGGATTTCGTCGACCGCGCCGAGGATCTCTGGCGCATCGCCGTCGATGCGCTTGAGGGCAGGGTCGAGCCGGTCAATTCCGTATTCGACTGCCGGATGATCGATGTCTTCCCGACCTCGCGCGATCCGATGCGTTCCTTCGTCGACAAGATCATGCGGATCGAGAAGGAAGATCCGGAAATTCTGTCGATCTCCGTAGTCCACGGCTTCATGGTCGGCGATGTGCCCGAGATGGGCACCAAGCTGCTTGTCGTCACCGATAACAATCCGGAAAAGGGTGCGGCGCTCGCGCGCGACCTCGGCATGGAGCTGTTTTCCAAGCGCGGCACCTTCATGGTGCCGCAGATCGACGAGAAGGAAGCTGTATCGCGAGCGATGGCTGCCAAAGCCTGGCCGGTCGTCATTGCCGATGTCTGGGACAATCCGGGTGGCGGCACCGCCGGCGACGCCACCGTCATTCTCGAAGAACTTTTGGCCCGCGGTGTGCAAAGTGCTGCTGTCGGTACGATCTGGGATCCGATCGCCGTTCAGATCTGTTTTGCCGCAGGCGAGGGGGCCGAAATTCCCCTGCGGTTTGGCGCAAAATCAGCGCCCGGGACCGGTAATCCCATCGACGGGATGGTGAAGGTCGTCAAACTGGTGAAGAATGCCGAAATGCAGTTCGGCGAAAGCCTGGCACCTTTCGGGGATGCGGCCCATATCGTTCTTGATGGTATCGATATCATTCTGAACTCGACGCGGGCGCAGAGCTTCGATCCGAGCCTGTTTTCGGTGATGGGTATCGATCCGACCAAGCAGAAGATCCTGGTGATCAAATCGACCAACCATTTCTTCGCATCCTTCTCGAAGATCGCTGCTGAAATCCTGTACTGTTCGGCAGGAACCCCCTATCCCAACAATCCGGCGACGACCCACTATCGCCGTGCGCCGAAGACCATCTGGCCGATCGCGGCCGATCCTCATGGAACCGAACGCGGAGCTGCCTGAGATGCATGACAACCGGTTTGCCGTCATCGCCAAGGCTGGAGACAGGATCGCCGATCTTTCCACGCCCCGCCCGATCATCGACGAAGACAAGCTGGCCGCCAACATATCCAGGGTCCAGTCTTATATGGACGAGCATGGGCTGAATTTCCGCCCTCATATCAAGACGCATAAGATACCGGCGCTCGCAGCGGCCCAGGTCGCGGCCGGCGCCAAGGGCATCAATTGCCAGAAGGTGACAGAGGCAGAGGTCTTTGCCGAAGCCGGTTTCGAAGACATCCTGATCACCTTCAATATAATCGGAACCCCGAAGCTCAAACGGCTCGCTGCCCTGAACGATCGCATTTCGGGTCTCAAGGTCGTTGCCGACAGCGACGTGACGGTCGACGGCCTGTCTTCACATTTTTCCGGCCGCAAACCGCTGACCGTCCTCGTCGAATGCGATACCGGCGGCGCGCGCTGCGGCGTCCAGACGCCCGAACAGGCGGTCTCGCTCGCCGGACGCATCGTTGCGGCCGATGGGCTGACATTCGGTGGTATCCTCACCTATCCGAAGCCGCAGGCTGCCGATGCCGTCGAGGCTTTCATCCAGGCTACGCTGAAACAGCTGGCGGAAGAGGGAATTGCCTGCCCGATCGTCAGCAATGGCGGCACGCCCAGTCTCTTTCAGGCGCATCTGGTCAAATCGGCGACGGAGCATCGGGCAGGGACCTATATCTACAATGACCGTCAGATGATCCGGATGGGACATTGCACAGAAGACGATTGCGCAATGCACGTCTTGGCAACCGTCGTATCGCGGCCGAATGCCGATCGCGCCATCATCGACGCAGGCTCGAAGGCGCTGACCTCCGATCTTCAGGGCTTTGCCGATTTCGGCCTGGTCGTCGGATATCCCGAGGCGAAAATAACCAGCCTCTCGGAAGAGCACGGCGTCATTGACCTTTCGGCCTGCACCGGTGCGCGGCCCCAGATCGGCGAAAAGCTCTTCATCATCCCGAACCACACATGCGTGGTGTCGAACCTGTTCGACACTATGGTCTTCCATCGCAACGGCATCGTCACGCGCGTCGAGGACGTCGCCGCGCGCGGGCTCGTCTGGTAACTGATCAATCGACCGTTCAGGCCGTTGCAGGTGCCAGCAGGTTCATGTCGATATCGGTAAGCTCGACGCGACGGTCGAAGGCGACACCGTCTTCATCAAAGAGATGGCAATCGGTAGCGTTGATGCCGACGGCAACCGGCGCGTCTGCGCGGATGCCGACACTGCCGGGCAGCATGGCGCAGAAGTTCTCTGTCTCGCTACCGAGCGCAGCATAAGCCACAGTATTGGCGCCGAGCCGTTCGATGACGCTCGGTGTCACCGTCAGCGAAACGTCGCCGGAGCTGAGCTGGATATGTTCCGGCCGGATGCCGAGCGTCAGCGGCTTGCCGACCATGCCGTCGCGCGGCGCTACCGGCAGTGTCGCGGTCTGGCCGCGATAGTCCACGGTCACGCCTGCCTCGCTTGCGGATGTGCAGGTGACAGGCAGGAAATTCATTTTCGGATTGCCGATGAAGCCGGCAACAAACTGGTTGGCGGGCTTGTGATAGAGCTCGAGCGGCGCACCGGTCTGGGAAATATTGCCGGCATCCAGCACGACGATGCGGTCGGCCATCGTCATGGCTTCCACCTGGTCGTGCGTTACATAGATCATGGTCGCCTTCAACTGCCGGTGCAGCTTGGCAAGTTCGATGCGCATGTCGGCGCGAAGGGCGGCGTCAAGATTGGACAGCGGCTCGTCAAACAGGAAGATTTTCGGCTCGCGGACGATGGCGCGGCCGATCGCCACGCGTTGACGCTGTCCGCCGGAAAGCATGCCGGGTTTCTGCTGCAGCCTCGTTTCGAGATGCAGGATACGTGCAGCATTCTCGACCTTGGCCTTGAGCTTTTCCTCCTCCATCTTTTCCACACGAAGAGGGAAGGCGATGTTTTCGAAAACCGTCATGTGCGGGTAGAGCGCATAGGACTGGAAGACCATGGCGATGCCGCGCTTGACCGGCGGCAGGTCGTTGACCCTGACGCCATTGATGATGATGTCGCCCTTGGTTGTCGCGTCAAGACCTGCGATCATGCGCAGGAGGGTGGACTTGCCACATCCCGAAGGCCCGACGAAGACAACGAACTCGCCGTCCCTGACGTCGAGCTCGACGCCTTTGAGAACTTCGTAGTCGCCATAGAATTTTTGAACCTTGTTGAGCTGAAGCTGTCCCAAAAATCTGTCTCCGGTCCCGGCCTGAACGCGCATGAATTGGTCGGTGAGGATCGCAGATCGTCAACCTGCGATCCTCGACGTCGATTTACTTGAAGGCCTCGATCTCGCCTGCAGCCTTCTTCAGAGCGGCTTCAGGCTCGGCCTTGCCGGTGACGACGGACTGGACCATCTCGATCATCGAATTCTGGAAGCCCTTGTAGTCGGTGAAGAGCGGCTCGGGACCACCGTAGCTGATGCCCTCAATGAACGGCTTCCAGAAGGGGTCCTTGGCAACGAATTCGTCGACCTTTGCGGACGGACGCAGCGGGGTGAGGCCTGCGCCGCCTTGCAGCTCGTATTCACCCTGGATGTCGGGTGAGGTGATGTACTTGGCGAATTCGATCGCCTTGTCCTCGACGCCCGAGCCCTTGAAGATTGCAAGGCTGTCCGTGATCAGCAGCGTGCCTGCACCCTTGGCGTCAGGACCGAGCGGCAGCGTGGTGACACCCCAGTTGATCTTCGTATCCTTCAGGCGATAGGCGGCACCTGAGCCAGCCTGGATCATCGCGACCTTGCCATCGAGGAAGATGGCGCGGACTTCATTCTGTTCATAGGCGGTCGGGCCTTCTTCGGCAGAGGCCGAAATGTCCTTATATGCCTTCAGCGCTGCCAGGATCTGCGGGCTGTCGAGCGTGATCTTGCCTTCGGCATCCGTCACGGCGCCATTGTTGGTGTAAACCCAATGCATGAACTGATGCATCGTGTTGTCGAAGGTCTTGGCAGAAAGACCGAAGCCCGGAATGCCGGTCTTTTCCTTGATGGTCTTTGCCATCTGGATTTCTTCGGCCCAGGTCTTCGGCGGCGTCTCGGGGTCGAGGCCGGCCTGCTTGAAGAGGTCCTTGTTCCAGTAAAGCGCCTTGGTGGAGAAGGCGATCGGAACGCCCCACTGGTTACCGTCGAAGGTGACCGTGTCGACGATATGCGGGTAATAGCCCTTCTTCTCGTCATCGGCCATCGGAACGGGAACGATGAGGTCGTTCTGCGCGAACTCCTTCAGCGTGCGCGAGCCGACATAGGCCATGGCGACCGGCGTGCCGGCGGCAGCCAGCGTCGTTGCCTTGTCCTGGCACTGGGCCCAGCCGACGACTTCCGGCGAAACCTTCCAGCCGGCGTTCTTCGCTTCCCATTCCTTGATATATTTGGTGTGGATCGGGTCGATCGTGTCGCCGCAATAGATCCAGCTGATTTCCTTGTCGGCTGCCTGGGCCGTGACCGCGGTCAGTGCCGTCGAACCAAGCAGGGCGAGCGCCATAAGGCCAGTCTTGATGGTAATGCTCACGTCGTTACTCCCATTCTCGTTGTTAGCTGTTCACTCTTTATTGTTGGTCTTATTGTTTCACCGCACCGGCGGTCAGGCCGCCGACGAGATAGCGCTGAAGGAAGAAGATGACGATCATCGCCGGCGCAATGCCGACGAAGGAGGCCGCCATCAGTTCGTTCCAGATGACCTCCTGCTTGCCGAAATAAGCGAAGAGTCCCACCGGCAGGGGCATGTATTCAGTCTTCGAGTTGAAGGTCAGCGCGAAGATGAACTGCTGGGCATAGGCGCCGATGAAGGTGGTGATCGCGACGACGATAATCCCCGGCATCGCAATGGGCAGAATGACACGACGCAGCGTATAAAAATGGCTGGCGCCATCCATGTAGGCCGCTTCGTTGAGTTCCTGTGGAATGCGGATCATGTAGGTGCGCAGCAGCCAGATCGCCGAAGGGATCAGGAAGGCGACGCCCGGCACGATCATCGCAAGATAGGTGTTCAAAACACCGATGCTGCGCATCAGGCGGAAGAGCGGGATGAGCAGGACGGCGCCGGAGAACATGTTCACCGTCAGGAAGGCACCGAGCAGGATGCCCATGCCCCTGAACTCGAACTTCGCAAACGCATAAGATGCCGGAATGACGAGGCAGAGCACGATCACGGTGACGATGATCGAGATGAAGAACGAGTTGAAGATGTAGCGACCGAAGCCCGGTACGCTGATCCACATCGTCCGGTAGGCCTCGAAGGAGCCGTTTTCCGGCCAGAAGCGGTAGGGCGAGGAGAAGAGCTGGCTGAGCGGCTTCAGCGAGACCAGGAAGCCTTCGACGAATGGCGACAGCACGAAGAACAGGAAGAGCGCTATACCGCAGTAAATGAGAATGATTTCCCACCAGCTGTAGCGATCGATCATGGGACGGCTGCTCATGCGCGCTTCTCCGGATTGAGGCGGCGGGTGACGCGGAAATAGGCGAAGCAGAAGAGCGACAGGAAGATGCAGATCAGCACAGCGCGCGCTGCCCCTTCGCCATATTTCTTCGAGCCGATCGCCGTCTGATAGGTATCGATGATCATCGTCGTCGTTTCGCCGCTCGGACCACCCTGTGTCAGGATCCAGATGATGTCGAAGGAATTGAAGGTCGCAATCAGCGACAGCATCGACATGGTGATGATGGCCGGAACCATCAGCGGCAGCGTGATGCGGCGGAACCGGTACCAGCGGCCGGCGCCGTCGGTCCATGCTGCTTCATAGAGATCCTTCGGGATCGACTGGATCGCGGCGAGGAAGTAGATCGTCACCAGCGGGACGCCGATCCAGACGTCGGTCACGATCGTTGCCCAGAAGGCGGTGCTGCCATAGGCGAGGAAGGCGACCGGACCGTCGACGAGGCCGAAGCGCTGCAGCAATCCGGAAATCATCCCGAACTGGCCATTATACATCCAACCCCACATGAAGATGCCGATTGCCATCGGCACGATCCATGGCGGCATGGTGAGCAGTCGAAACAATGAACGGCCGGGCACGGCGGCGTTCAGCATGGAGGCGCCGAAGGTGCCGATGATCATCTTCAGGGCGACCGAAAAGAAGGTCCAGATGAAGGTTCGGACAATGACTTCCGCAAAGGTGGAATTGAAGATCTTCTCGTAGTTGACCCAGCCGACCCAGTTCGTGACCTTGCGTAGCGATGCATCCGTGAACGACAGGATGAACGTATCGACCAGTGGATAGGCGACGATCGCGAGCACATAGAGGACGGCCGGAAGGAGAAGGATCCAGGCGAAGATGACGGCACTTTTCTGAGCACTCATCTTGCCGTTCTCCTCAGGCCGCTCTGGCGTGTAGCGCCTCGTCGAACCGGTCCCATATGGGACGAAGGTCGATCACGGCCTTCTTCATGCGAGCCTCATCCATGGCAAGTGCCAGGATGCCTGCCTCCAATGCGTTCAGCGTAGAGACCGGCAGATCCGACCCGGAGCGCACGCTTTGCAGAATATCGGCCGCCATCTGCTCGTCGGCCCCGTAATGCTGCGACAATTCGGTCGCGGCATATTTGTTTTCGACGATCTTGTTGCCGGTCAGCTGCTCGTGGACATCGAGATAGCCGCGGACGAAGTCGCCCTCGGCCATGCCGCGCGAGCCCATGATGGCGAAGCGGCGGAACTGGTCGGGAACGTTCAGGTTGGTGTGGAAATTCATGCCGACGCCATTCGCGTATTCGACGATCGCCACCTGATAATCGATGATGTCGGCGTCGCTGTCGAACACCTTGTCCGAGCCCATCCAGCCGCTTGGCTTGCGGTGGAAGAGTTCCAGATCGTTGATGCCTTCGCGCGCCGGGTCATTGGCGGGAATGAAGCTCTTGCGGCCGCCGAAGCTTGCGACGCGTTCGGGGCGGGCGCCGATCACACCATTATAAAGGTCGAGGTCATGGCAGCATTTTTCCAGCATGAAACTGCCGGAATAGCGCTCGTAGCGGCGCCAGTCGCGCATGAAGAAGGCGCCGTGATAGGGTTCGATATGTTCAGAGGCTTCGATGGAGACGATATGGCCAAGCTTGCCTTCGGCCTGGATGGCGCGCAGATCCTTGTAAAGAGGAGAGTAGCGCAGCACGAGGCCGACCATCAGCCGCTCATGGCCGAACTTGGCCATCAGATGGGCAAGTTCGATGCTTTCGGCGATCGTGGTGACAATCGGCTTTTCGCAGAAGACCTTGAGACCAGCCTCAAGACCGAGGCGGATATGATCGAGATGCATGTGGTTGGGAGAGCCGATCATCAGGAGATCGAGCTTGTCGGAGGCGAGGAGCTCTTGCGGTGAAGCATAGGCCTTGCCGACAGAGACGCCCTTTTCCATCAGTCCGGGAAGTCCCGCGGGCTCCGGATCGACGTAACCGACGATCTCGAAGCTGCTGTCGATAGCCTTGAAAACATAGCCAAGATAGCCGAGCCGGAATCCCAGCCCTATGATTCCCACTTTCATGCCAACAATGTTCCCAATTCGTAATTTATTTTCTTCAAGTTGGGACAAAAAACAAGGGCCGTCAACTGAAAACGGGGTTCAGAGCGGATTGATGAAATTAATTTTCATCAATCCGCTCCACCCCCGATGTGACCGGTTGCAAGATCAGATCGGGCGGCTCGAGTACACCCTTCGGCTTTGGCTTCGAGACTATGCGATCGGCGGTTCACTCCGCAGCGTTCGCGTGACGGAGAGAACACAAGGCGGGCTTTAGGGTTTCAAGTCATAGGCTTGGTGAGATGCACGAAGCTCTGCCAAAGTCTTGCCGACGCAACTGCCGCCACTTGCGCCGCCGGTTGCCTTCGCCTGACCGTCCAGGGTGATCGTACCGCCCATGCGTTCGGATGCCACATAGGTTGCGACACCGTCCTCTGAAATACGTGATATGTAGAAAACGTGATAGGTTTCCTTGTACTTGCATTGGATAAGTATTGGAAATTGGTCAAACGGAGAGGTCTGTGCCTCCGCGGCCGCGAGTGGAAGGCCCGTTAGCGCTATCAGGCTTGCGAGGACCGCTTTGGCTGATGCGTTCAATCTTCGACCGGATGCATGCGTCATCGTTCAATCCCCTTTTTCAAGATCGACCTTCGAAATCCGCTGCAGCTAGATCGTCAGTGCGACGAGCGCATCACGGTCGAGAAGTCGGACAATGCGTTGCAGTTTGCCGTTGAGACAAAGAATTCGTTTTTCGCGTAGTTTCGTAAAGCAACGGGCGACGGTCTCGACCGTCAGCCCGAGATAGTCGGCAATATCGCTGCGCGACATCATCATATCGAATTCGCAATCTCCGGGATAACGATCAGCCGTTTCATAAACAAAGGCGGCGACCCGCTTCAGCGCGCTTTGCTCGGTGATGACGAGCTGTTTGTGCTGTGCCTTCGCGAGGTTCGTCAGGGCAATGTGGAGAAGGTCTATGGGGACGACTGCCTCCTGATTGGCGCGAAAGGGCTTTATACAGGTTTCACAGACTGCCTCTGCAAAATCGGTTCGTACATTGCCCGTCTCGAGCCCGAACCATTCACCCTTGCCGCAAAAGGACAGAATATATCGCTGCCCGCTTGCCGTGAGGCGGTAAATCCGCACCGCGCCCGCTTCGACCTGATAGATCGCAAACGCGTGTTCACCTTCGCTATAGATCGTCTCGTCGGCCTTGAGCCGGATCGATTGATCCTTAGCCGTTCCGGCAACGCTGCCATAGCGATGGCCAGGAAACGTCGTGTGCTTTGCGATCGTTTGGTTTTGAAGCATATGCGTCGCTCCCATTCGTATCTCAGCATAGGCAATCGCTGTCCGCCCCGGTATTCGAGATATCCCTTACGTATCGCTACGGAAGCCCAGAACCACCAATAGGTGTATAAAGCCATTCCCCCTGATGAGAGCGATACGAAGGTATCGAGGGAGGTCTGGATGGTATCGGAAGAGGGAGGGGAAAACCGCGCACTTCAAGACTCTGCAAGCGTGCGTGCGCAGCTTGACCTTATACTCGCCAGTCCGGAATTCCTTGCCCCGGAGCGCGGGCGCCGCTTCCTGCAATATATCGTTGAAGAGACACTTGAAGGGCGCAGCGAACAGCTCAAGGCCTATACGATTGCACAAGCGGTTTTTGGCCGTGATGCATCCTTCGATGCACAGAATGATCCAGTTGTCCGCATCGAGGCGGGGCGGATCCGTCGAGCGCTCGAACGATACTACCTGGTCTGCGGAAGCAGTGATCCAATCCGGATTACTGTCCCCAAAGGAGGTTATGCGCCGCACTTTTCGAGCGCAGAAGACAGTTCGTATGTAGCAGAAATTTCCGCCCCGCAGAACCGCGAGAGCAAGCGGCGCGCCCCCGGGCAGGAGCGGGCGGTGAGCTATCGTGATCTCCTGTTGCCGATCGGCGTCCCCGCGCTGTTCGGGGCAATGGCCATACTCGCTCTTGTTCGTCCGCTTGAAGCCTATCTCTCCCCACCAGAGACGTCGCCGGCGCCTGCCGCATCAAAGTCGGAGAGCAAGGTCAGGGTTGCGGTCGAACCCTTCGTCGCTCTCGGCGGCAGTGCGCAGGGAGCTGATTTCGTGAAGGGATTGGCCGATCAGCTGATTGCAAAGCTCATGAAGGTGGAGAGCCTTACTGTGCTTGCTCCAGGCCGATCCGGGGCGGAAATGACCGGTTCGTTTTTCAGCCTGCAGGGAAGCGCTCTCATCGAGGGTACGATCCTTCATCTGCATGTCCGCCTGATAAATGCCGCCGATGGCGCGGTCACCTGGGCAAATCAATATGATCGAGACCTGCGCGGCCAGGCCATTCTCGACGTCGAGGACGAGATCGCCACACAAATCGCGGTGACTATTTCGAACAACCACGGGCTGAACGACGCGGGCGCCGACCCGTAGCTGCCTTATCTTGCTGACAGGGGGCTGATAACCAATCCCGAGGCGCGCAGCCCGTTCAGGAACCGCTCCTGGTCCTCCGGCCGCTGCAGGCGGAGCGAGACTTCCTGGCGTATGTCAGTCATCAAAATGGGCGCGTGAATATTGAGCCAATCCTTTTCCAGCATGGCTTCATCAGTCTTTCCGGCAGCACCGAGAATGGACAGCAGCACAAGGCGATGCATGGGATTATCATCGAGATCGGACCTTCGCGACCACTTCTCCGCCTCTTCTAGATCTCCTTCCATGAATGCGCACAAAGCCATACCGACCTCGTAGTAACCTTTGGTACCGACACCCTTATTGAGGGCGATCGACAGCAACTCGCAGCCTGACTGCCATTTCCCAGACATCGCCAATCGCAAGCCGTACTCGCCTGCGACTTCCACATCATCAGGGTTTGCAGCATAGGCTGCGGTGCCTGCCTTTAAGGCTTCGTCGGTATCCCCTCTAAAGAAGCTCACCAGCATCTGCGCCTGTAGCACGCGTGGATTGTGCGGCGCGAGCGATGCTGCCCGCTTCACCGCAGCGCTCGCCAGCGCGAGAGGCTGGGTCGACGATAATGTACCGAGCGTATGGCGGAATCTGATTTCGTCGAGATAGACCATGGACAGCAGCGCCCAGGACGTCGCATTGTCGGGAAAACGCCGGGTGGCCTGTTGCAGGCATTCGCGCGCCGCGCTGTGACTTTGCCCTGTCATGGTCTGACGATAGCTGGAATAGACGAGTGTACATTCATGGGCACTTCGGTCTTCCATCTGTGCCGTTCGCGCTATCATATCCGTGTCGGTCTGAAAGATGGCGCCATAGGGCTGTGCGATCGCATTGGCGATTTTTCGTGCGAAATTGCCTTGAATCACAAGCTGGTTCTGGTCCTGAAGGTCCCCATCGAAATTATTGGCCCAGATGACGGCTCCATCCACTTGGTGCACCAGCCTGACAGCAGCACGCAGCCTGCTTCCATCGATCTGGACATTACCCTGGAGTATGTAGTCGGCAACTGAGACGTGCTCATCACGGAACGGATCTGCGACGACAACGATGTCATCGAACTGGGCGAGTTGTCCGATAATATCGTCCCTCAGGCCTCGCCCGATATCCGAGCCAACGTCAGCAGGGCTGCTTTCGGCAAAGAATTCGACGATCACCTTTGGCTCAGGACGTGTCGGCGGCAATGCTGCGGTCGGAGCATCACGCAAAGACAATGCGAACGTGAGGGCTAGAAGAAGAAGAGCGAGGACGACGGCCAGCGCAGTCCCGAGACCAATAAGGGTGACCAATCCCGGCCGACGTGTTTCCTCAAGCGAATGACTTTGATCTTGGTACTCAACATTCTGCGGATTGTCTGAGGTCTCGATGGGCTCAGTCGGAGCAAGCGCACCCCGCGCATATTCGAAATGCGGGACATATCCGCCTTTGGGCACAGTAATGACGACGTCGTCCCTCTCGCCTGCGACGAGATAATAACGCTCGAGCGACTTTCGTATTCGGCCGGCCTCGATCCGGACAACAGGATCATTCTGCGGATCGAATGAAGCTTCCCGGCCAAACACCACATTTGCTATCGTAAATGCCTTCAAGAAGTCCGATCGACCGGCAAGCGTCTCGTTGACGACAAATTCCAGGAAATTTCGCCCGCGCTTCGGCGCGTGAAACTCCTCGCTTGTAAGGATTCGTTCGACCTGTCGGCAAACTTCGTCCGTCGTCGGCCCAAAACTGCGGAAAGTATTGACCTTTGCGCTTCTCATGATCGACCCTACGACAAAGATCACGCAGTTATATAAGTCAATTCTAACGCATCATACCCCACAAGTCCGAGGTTGCAAGATTTGCTTTAAGGCTATCGAATATAAGTTGACCCGCTGCCGATCGGCAAAGCCTTTGCGGTTTCAGGCGATTGCGTCGCAGCGTCAATGGTAATGGCCATGCGCATGAGCTCTGCCAGATTGCGCGCGCCCATTTTAGCCATCACATTGGCGCGGTGGACCTCCACCGTGCGCGAGCTGATCCCAAGTTGATACGCAATCATCTTGTTCTGTAAGCCATCGAGTACGCTGATCAGAACCTGGTGTTCGCGCTCCGTGAGCTGGCGGAGCCGTGTGGCGACGCTTCCGGAATCAGGTAAAACGCTGCCGGCCCGCCTCTGTCCCATCGCTCCGTTGATGGCGGCAATAAGCACGTCCTCCTTCAGAGGTTTTTCCAGGAAATCGAATGCCCCCGCCTTCATTGCCTGTACAGCCGCGGCAATATCTCCCTGGCCGGTAATGACGATCGCCGGCACGTCTATACTGAGACGTCGCAGGCGATAGAGTAATTCGATGCCGTTAATATGCGGCATGCACAGATCAGTGACCAGACAACTTCGCCCCGACAGCGGCAGAAGTTCTAGGAAGGCTTTCGCACAGCTATGTGCGCGAACAGCAAAGCCTGCCGACACCAGCAAAAACGTTAGAGAGCGCCGGAGCGACTCCTCGTCGTCGACGAGATGGATCGTAAGGTCATTCGCCATCGATTGGGGTCTCCGCCAGCGGAAGCGAAAATGAGAGGATCGAGCCTCCCTGTATTCCCTTGCGCGCGCTGATGTGGCCTCCATGCGCTTCGATGATGCGTTTGGACAATGCCAGGCCCATGCCAAGTCCGCGCGGTTTACTGGTCACGAAGGGACGAAACAGCGCCTCTTCGATCTCGGCGGCAATTCCGCAGCCATTGTCGGATACGTCGACAAACAGATGCGAGAAATCGTCGGTCCTGGTGTGGATCGCGATAGTCGGCTGCTCGACGCCGTCGGTCGCTTCCACGGCATTATGAAGAAGATTGATCAGCACCTGGACGATCTGGACGCGATCTGCGACCACGATGTCCCGCTCGGATTCGAGCCGCAAATCGATGTGAAGGCCTTTCCGGGCCGATCCGGTGAGCCCAAGCGTCGTCGCTTCGGGGATCAACGCGTGCATCGCCTCCAGTCGTTTCTCGCCGGCGCCGCGCTTTGCAAATTCCCGGACGTTCTCGACGATCGTTCCCGCCCACAAGGCGTGCTGCGTGATTTCCGACAAGGCCTCACGAAGCTCCACGCCGTGCCGCCGGCAGTCGTTCGTCACAAGGCGCTTGCAACCTTCAGAGTAAGCGGCGATCGAGGACAGCGGTTGGGACAGTTCGTGTGCCAGCGTCGCTGTCATTTCCCCAAGCGCGACTATTCTTGCAAGACGCGCCAGCTCACGTTGAAGCTCCTGAACCTGCTGCAATGTCTCGCGCTCTGTCCGGAAGTCCTCAAAGATCGCCGCAACGAAGGTTCGTCCTTCGCCTTGTTCTCGGATGATGGTCAGGGCAGTTGGAAACTGAACGCCGGTTTTGGTCGTCGCCAGACCAGCACGCACCGCGCCCTGGTCTGCCCAGCGTCCCTTGATCTGAACATCCGGCGTTGAAGACCAGACAAAGTCGATCTTGCGGTCGAGCAGTTCACCTTCTTCATAACCGAACAGGGTCACCGCAGCCCCATTACAGGCTGAAATTCTATTGTTGTCCGTCATGAAAAACACTGCGTCAGGCATGTGTTCGTAGAGTTGTCGAATCCAGTTCGCCTGTGGCCCGTTCTTTTTGCACGAACCTCGCGCGGACTTATGGCGTGCTGTTAGCGAGCCGATGAACGAGGTTCGTCCCGTCAGGCTTGAGACAAGGGAACTGAATTCGGTAACATGCGGCGCCTCCATCTTGGTGGACATGATGGTCTCCTCCGCCCTTTGAGAAGTGATCCAGTGCCTCGACGGCCCTTCCTCCTCAACAATGACAAGAGTTTACCATCTTTGGATGGGGGATCAGTGTAGTATCGCGTAGACTCTATTGGTCTTTTTCTTCAACGGGACCTGCTGAAAGTCCGGCGAGCCGGCGCTTTGGGCCGGCCTCATCTCCATTGATCCGGCTCAATGCCTCTGGCTCGTTGTTCCGCTACTCTGGGACGCGATGGGTTTACAGCCATTTTGAGGGAGCTGGAAGATGAGGAAGTTTGCTCTTGCTATTGCTATTGCGACCGCTGCGTCGGTCGTGACCCCTGTCGGCGCCCAGGAGAACCGCAAGGAATTCCGGCGCATGAACTGGGCCGAAAACCTGCCGGAGCACATCAGAGCCTATCACGACAAGCGGTTCTCCATTGTCAGTTTTCGAACCGCAGTCGAAGTCGGCGCGATGCCGAGGCCGGGCAGCGCTGAACATGTCAAGGAAATCCGCACGGCCATCCGCTCCAACGCATGGCTCGTTCAGCAACTGAAGGCCAAGAAATTGACACCCAACCAGATCGAATGGGTGACGCGCGCCCGCAACGGCAATCTGACGTTCTACATCGAATGAGCGGGCACGCAGGGTTCCCACGAAGAAGGCCGCGCTGTCGCGAATCCATCGAAAGGCAGGTCGTAGCGGAGGTCTTTGCGGCATCCGCGCTATTAGGAAAATCACGCCGGCCGAGTGACTGGCACGCCGAAACAATAGCCTCTTGTCGGTCGACACTCGTGCATCGTCGGGAAGGGTCGGTGATGTGGCGGTTGGTCGTCGAAGCTCCGTTCGAAGAGGATATAGAACTCGCCGTCATTGACGACGAAGGCGTCCATGCCTTGGTTTTTCCCTGCCAGCGTCTGCCTGGCGGATGGGCAAATGCCCTGACCGGCGAGATGCTCGATCTCCACCCGACCCATTGGCGCGCATGGCAGATGCAGCGATGCAACACGTCTGACCTTCACTGAACAGGCTGCATTCTCCTCATCCCGGATGGTCGGAAATTGCAAATGCTGCACCGCACCTTGTCTGCAATCAATGACATCGCCGTGTCTGCCCAAGTAGGCTTTCAAACAGGCTGGATGTGTTCAAGGGCCGGCGGCGGCGCCGTCATCCTTTGGGGCTGGAAGGAGGACCTCATGCGTGGTTTCGGTGTTCATTCTGAGGTCGGAAAGCTGAGAACCGTCATGGTCTGCCGACCGTCTCTGGCGCACCAGCGGCTGACGCCCGCGAATTGCCATGACCTTCTTTTCGACGATGTCTTGTGGGTGCATGAGGCCCAGAAGGATCACTATGATTTTGTCCTGAAGATGCAGGAAAGAGGGGTCGAAGTTCTTGAGACCCATGACCTGCTTGACCAGACGTTTTCAAACAAACAAGCGCGCGATTTCATACTGGATCGACGCATCACCCCGAACGTGCTCGGCTCCCAGATCGCCGAGGCGATGCGGCCATGGCTCGACGAGATGCCGGCCAAACAGCTTGCCGCCTTCATGATCGGCGGCATTGCGATCTCCGACCTGCCCGACGTCAAAGCGAAGTCGCTGATGCTGAGTGCCCTTCCGGAAACCGATTTCGTCATCCCGCCGATCCCCAACACCCTATTCCAGCGCGACCCCTCGTGCTGGATCTATGGCGGGGTGACCTGCAACCCGATGTTCTGGCCGGCCAGACGCGCCGAGACGCTGATCCAGCGCGCGATCTACAAGTTTCACCCTATATTCCACGGCGGCGATTTCCGGATCTGGTGGGGCGATTCCGATAATCAGTTTGCCAATGCCTCGATGGAGGGCGGTGACGTCATGCCGATCGGCAATGGCACTGTTCTGATCGGCATGGGCGAACGAACTACCTATCAGGCCGTTGGCCAGGTGGCGCAGGCCCTGTTCAAAAACAAGGCCGCAAAGCGAGTGATCGCCTGCCTGATGCCGAAGAGCCGCGCAGCCATGCATCTCGATACGGTTTTCAGCTTTTGTGATCGCGATCTTGTCACGCTCTTTGCCGAGGTCGTCGATCAGATCCGCTGCTACAGCATGTATCCGGTAGATGACGACGGCACATTCGAGATCCATCCCGAAAGCCAGCCGATGCTCGATGTCGTCGCCGAAGCGCTCGATCTGCCGCTAATACGCACGGTCGAAACAGGCGGCAATTCCTATCAGGCCGAACGCGAGCAATGGGACGACGGCAACAATGTCGTCGCGCTCGAACCCGGTGTCGTCGTCGCCTACGACCGGAATACCTATACGAATACGCTGCTGCGCAAGGCGGGCGTCGAGGTCATCACCATCCGCGGTTCCGAACTCGGTCGCGGCCGCGGTGGCGGGCACTGCATGACGTGCCCTATCTGGCGCGACCCGGCTTACTGACGTTTTCACCCACCAAACAGACTGACGGAGCAAGACCATGAGCTTCAATCTGCGCAATCGCTCGCTTCTGACCGTGCAGGATTACACCCCGCGGGAGTTCCGCTATCTCCTCGATCTCGCGCGCGATCTGAAGCGGGCCAAATATTCCCGCACCGAGCAGGAGCATCTGAAAGGCAAGGAAATCTGCCTGATCTTCGAGAAAACCTCGACGAGAACGAGATGCGCGTTCGAAGTCGCCTGCTCGGACCAAGGCGCCAACGTCACCTATCTCGATCCGTCCGGCTCGCAGATCGGGCACAAGGAATCGTTCAAGGATACGGCGCGGGTGCTCGGCCGCATGTATGATGCGATCGAATATCGCGGCTCCGAGCAGAAGGGTGTGGAAACGCTGGCACGCTACGCCGGCGTGCCCGTCTATAACGGCCTGACAGATGAATATCATCCGACGCAGATGATTGCCGACGTCATGACCATGCGTGAACACAGCGACAAGCCGATCGCCGCCATCAAATATGCCTATGTCGGCGACACGCGCTCGAATATGGGGCATTCACTGCTGATCGTGGGCTGCCTGCTCGGCATGGACGTGCGCATCTGCGGCCCAAGATCGCTTTGGCCGTCTGAGGAATATATGAAGATCGCCAAGGATCTGCAGCAGGCCTCGGGCGCACGCCTGCTGGTCACCGAGGATCCCAGAGAGGCAGTCAAGGACGTCGATTTCATCCACACGGATGTCTGGGTTTCGATGGGCGAGCCAAAAGATGTCTGGCGTGAACGCATCAAACTGCTTACCCCCTACCAGGTCAATCAGGACCTGATGAAAGCGACCGGTAATCCGCAGACCAAGTTCATGCATTGCCTGCCGGCATTCCACGATACCGAAACCACGCTTGGCAAGCAGATCGCCGAAGACTACGGCATGGCGAACGGCCTCGAAGTCACGAACGACGTCTTCGAGTCCGAGGCCAATGTTGCCTTCGAGCAGGCGGAAAACCGCCTGCATACGATCAAGGCCCTGCTTGTGGCTACCTTGGGAGATTGACATGCGTGTCGTCATTGCGCTGGGCGGCAATGCGCTTCTTCGGCGCGGCGAGCCTATGACTGCCGATACCCAGAGGCGAAATGCGCGCACCGCGGCTGAGGCGATCGCGCCCCTGGCGGCTGAACACGAGCTCGTCATAACACACGGCAACGGGCCACAGGTCGGGCTGCTTGCGCTGCAGGGGGCGGCCTATAAACCCGAGGAAGCCTATCCGCTCGATGTTCTGGGCGCCGAGACCGAAGGCATGATCGGCTACATGCTGGAGCAAGAGCTCGGCAATCTCCTGCCGTTCGAGCAGCCCCTGGCGACACTCCTCACCATGGTCGAAGTCGATGCTGACGATCCCGGCTTTCAGAACCCGACAAAATTCGTCGGACCGGTCTACGACAAATCCGAGGCGGACCGGATACGCACGGAAAAGGGTTGGGTCTTCAAGCAGGATGGCGAAAAATGGCGTCGCGTCGTCGCCTCGCCGGCGCCGAAACGCATCTTCGAGATCCGCCCGGTCCGCTGGCTCCTGGAACAGCGCACGATTGTTGTCTGTGCAGGCGGTGGCGGCATACCGACCATGTATGAAAAGGGTGCCGATCGGAAGCTGATCGGCGTCGAAGCCGTGATCGACAAGGATCTCTGCTCGGAGCTTCTGGCCCGCGAGCTTTATGCCGATCTCCTGATCATGGCGACCGATGCCGAGGCCGTCTATACCGATTGGGGCAAGCCGTCCCAGAAGGCGATCCATCGCGCTCGTCCCGATGATCTGAAGCAGTTTTCCTTCCCGGCCGGCTCGATGGGGCCGAAGGTGGAGGCGGCCTGTCATTTCGCCCGTGCCAACGGCAAGGCGGCGGCGATAGGCTCACTTGCCGACATTGCCGGAATGGTGCGCGGCGAGCGCGGGACGATCATCGATGGCGGCTTTGATGGCCTGAGCTGGCACTGATCCTTCAAGATGCCCTATCTTGAGACGGCCGGGTGTGTTGTTGCGCCTGATGCCGTCCCTTTGTCTGTCGCTTCAGCAGCATTTCGCCTTTGCCAGACATAGACGGGGATACCGAGCATCAAGAGTACCAGACCATACAGCACCGGTTCGGCGCCGGAGCCGTAAAGGGTGAAGATCGCAAAGACAAAGGCGATGACTTCGATCACGCTGACCCTTGGCATCCGCCCATCCGTCGCGCCTGCAATGAGGATTCTGGCAAGCGAACAGAAGGCATAGGGAACGACGGCAGCCATCGTGCTCAACCCGACCATCAGACGATAGACCGCGGCAAAACCTTCCGAGCCAAGCGCCTGGACGAGCACCAGGATCGTCGCAAACGAGGCAGAGATGACCATCCCCCATGCCGGCACGCCTCGCTGGGACACTCGGGCAAACAGCGGCGGAAACAGTCCATCGCGCGCAGCCGCCATTGGAACCTGCCCCATCAGCAGGGTCCAGCCGTTCAGCGCGCCGATCGAGGAGACCAGCACCGCGATCGAGATCACCAATTCACCCGACCGTCCCCACATGACTCCGGCAGCCTGAGAGAAGGGCGCGACGGAGTGAATGAGCTCTTCGCGGGGAACGAGGCCCATCACCACGACGGTGCCGAGTACGTAAAGAGTGGCGGCGATCGAGATCCCAAGGACTGTTGAACGGGGAATGGTCCGTTCTGCATTCTCCACATCGCCGGCAGGAACGGTCGCCGATTCCAACCCCAGATAGGCAAACATTGTCAGCGGCGCCAGCGTTGCAAATGACTGCAGCAGCGGCTGGCCACTCGGATTGAATTCCGAGAAATGCGATGTGTCGATGTAGAGAAGGCCGATGATGGCAACGGCGCCGAACGGGAGAAGCTTGGCATATGTCGTCACCTGTGCGAACAGACCCGCCGCGTGAACACCGCGAAGATTGACGAGCACGATCGCCCAGATCACGCCGAGCGTCAGCACAGTCGCAGTGAAGCGGTTACTGAGGGCAGGGAAGAGGTCGACCATCACGCCGGTGAAGGCGATCGCGATGACCGGCAGTGACGTCCAGATCGAAATCCAGTAACCCCAGGCGATCAGAAAGCCGGCAAAATCGCCGTAGGCGAGCCTGGTATAGGCGTAGGGGCCGCCGACAGCGGGCACCAGTCTCGCCAGCCGGGCGAAGGTGAGGCCGAGGCAGATCGCGCCGGCACCCATGAGGATCCAGACGATGATCGCCAGGTTGCCGTAGGGCGCCACTGCTGCCGGCGAAAGATAGAAGCCCGATCCCACCATGTTTCCGACCACGATAGCGGTGCAGGCGGCAAGTCCGAGGCTTTTGCCATTCGACGAGTTTGTCATGACGCCCCTCCCGTGAGTCGGCTTCCGGGAGCCGATGGCTCTTCGGCCTGCGATTGTCGTTGCAAAAACGGGCTGCCGCAATCCGGATCAATGCGTAGTCTGCCGGACTGGTCTAGCCTTCACCATCGAGATAAAGCAGCTAGAATGACGGGGCTGGAGGTGAAGCGATGATGTTGGGCGAGCAGGGTTTTCTCAGGATCTCCATTGCAGCGACCGTCGTCGTCGCGACGCTCGGCGTTGTCTTCGGCATACTCTCGGGCTCGTTCTCGATCGCCTTCGATGGCGTTTATTCGCTGGCGGATGCGGTGATGACCGGATTTGCGCTCTGGGTCTCAAGCCTCATCATCAAATCGACGCAGAGCGATGCCGAGTCTGGCAGAATTCGTAACCGTTTTACCATGGGCTTCTGGCATCTGGAGCCAATTGTCCTCATGCTCAATGGCTGTTTGCTGATGACGGTCGGCGTCTACGCGTTGATCGGCGCGATCATCAGCATCCTGAATGGCGGCCATGAACTGCAATTCGGCATGGCGGTGGCCTATTCCGCGGCAACCATGCTCGTATGCGCTGTCATGGCCTTCATTGGCATCAGCCTGAACCGCAGCATCAAATCCGATTTCATCTCGCTCGACATCAAGGCCTGGATCATGTCGGGTGGGATCGCGTTTGCGCTGCTCATCGCGTTTTTGATCGGCATGGCCGTACAGGCGACATCAGTTGCCTGGCTTGCCAGCTACATGGATCCGGCGGTCCTCGCTCTCGTCTGTCTCGTCATGATCCCGCTCCCGATCAGTACCGTCTGGAAGGCGCTGAGCGAAATCCTGCTGATTGCCCCTGTCGATCTGCAGGAACACGTCGATCGCGTTGCCTCGGACACGGTTCGCCGCCTCGGCTTCCTGTCGCACCGTGCCTACGTCGCCCAGGTCGGCCGCGCAAAGCAGATCGAACTCTATTTCATCGTGCCCGAAGGGCTTCCCGCAAAGACCGTGGAGGAGTGGGACGCACTCCGCGACGAGATCGGGCATGCGATCGGCGACGAGAGTGCCAATCGCTGGTTGACGATTGCCTTCACCGCCGATCAGGAATGGGCGGAGTAGCCGGTGCGCGCATCCACGCGCCACCAACGGCGTTGAAATGCTTCGCGTCACGTTGATTGCAATCAACGACGCTGCACTACCCGTCATGTACGATCCCTCCGACCTGAGATGCATGCGACTGCTTGGCGGCCGCAGCCTTTGACATCAGGGTTCTGGAGGAACGCATGGATTTCCAGACGGCATTTCCGATCGCTGTTATTGATGAGGATTTTGACGGCAAGAGCGCTGCCGGCCGTGGCATGCGCGATCTCGCCGCAGCCATTGAAAGGGAAGGATTCCGGATCGTCTCCGGTGTTTCCTACGAGGACGCTCGTCGTCTGGTCCATGTCTTCAACACCGAATCCTGCTGGCTGGTCTCCGTGGACGGAACCGAGGACAAGGCCACGCGCTGGCAGGTGCTGGGAGAGGTCCTGGCCGCAAAACGTCAGCGAAATGACCGACTGCCGATCTTCCTCTTCGGCGACGATACAACCGCCGAAGACGTTCCGGCCTCAGTGCTGCGCCACGCCAATGCATTTTTCCGGCTATTCGAGGATTCCGCGGAATTCATGGCGCGCGCGATCGCGCAGGCCGCCCGCAACTATCTCGACCGGCTGCCGCCGCCGATGTTCAAGGCGCTGATGGATTATACGCTGGAAGGCGCCTATTCCTGGCATACACCCGGCCACGGCGGCGGTGTCGCTTTCCGCAAAAGCCCGGTCGGCCAGCTCTTCTACACGTTCTTCGGCGAGAACACGCTGCGCTCCGATATTTCCGTATCGGTGGGCAGCGTTGGCTCGCTTCTCGATCATGTCGGTCCTATCGCCGAGGGTGAGCGAAATGCGGCGCGAATATTCGGCACGGATGAGACCCTGTTCGTCGTTGGCGGCACTTCGACCGCAAACAAGATCGTCTGGCATGGCATGGTCGGGCGCGGTGATCTCGTGCTCTGCGACCGCAACTGCCACAAGTCGATCCTGCACTCTCTCATCATGACGGGTGCAACGCCCATCTATCTGACGCCGTCTCGCAACGGGCTCGGCATTATCGGTCCGATCTCGAAGGACCAGTTCACGCCCGAGGCAATCGCCAGCAAAGTCGCCGCAAGTCCTTTTGCAGGGCAGACGAGCGGCAAGGTCCGGCTGATGGTCATCACCAACTCGACCTATGACGGGCTCTGCTACAATGTCGATGCGATCAAGGCGTCGCTGGGTGACGCGGTCGAGGTGCTGCACTTCGACGAGGCCTGGTATGCTTATGCCAATTTCCACGAATTCTATGATGGCTTCCACGGAATTTCGTCGAACCAACCCGCGCGCTCGCAAAACGCCATCACCTTTGCAACGCAGTCGACTCACAAGCTGCTGGCCGCCCTTTCTCAAGCATCGATGATCCATATCCAGCATGCCGAGAACAAGCGTCTCGACAGTACGCGCTTCAACGAAGCCTTCATGATGCACACCTCGACCTCGCCGCAATATGGCATCATTGCCTCCTGCGATGTCGCGGCTGCCATGATGGAGCAGCCGGCCGGACGTGCCCTGGTGCAGGAGACGATCGACGAGGCGATCAGCTTCCGCCGGGCGATGAATGCGGTTAGAAAACAAACAGAGGGCAGTTGGTGGTTCGACGTCTGGGAGCCGACGGTTGCCGAGCAGACCCCGAGCGATACCCATGCCGACTGGGTTCTGAAGCCGGATGATGCCTGGCATGGCTTTACCGGGCTTGCCGAAAATCATGTCATGGTTGACCCGATCAAGGTTACCATCTTGTCGCCGGGCCTCTCGGCAAGCGGCGTCATGGACGAACATGGCATACCGGCCGCCGTCATTACTAAGTTCCTGTCATCTCGACGCATCGAGATCGAAAAGACCGGCCTCTATTCGTTTCTCGTGCTCTTCTCCATGGGTATTACCCGCGGCAAGTGGAGCACGCTCGTCACCGAGCTGCTCAATTTCAAGGATCTCTACGACGCCAACGCGCCACTGACCCGGGCGCTGCCGGCGCTGGCAGCTGCCCATCCGGAAGCCTATGCCGGCATGGGACTGAAAGATCTCTGCGAGAAAATTCATGCGATCTATCGCAAGGACGATGTGCCGAAGGCGCAGCGTGAGATGTACACCGTCCTGCCCGAAATGGCATTGCGGCCCGCCGACGCTTACGATCGACTGGTCAAGGGCGGGATCGAGAGTGTCGAGATCGACAATCTCATGGATCGCATCCTCGCTGTCATGATCGTTCCCTATCCGCCCGGAATCCCGCTGATCATGCCAGGCGAGCGGATCACGCAGTCGACGAAGTCCATTCAGGACTACCTGCTCTACGCCCGTGACTTCGACAGCAAGTTCCCCGGGTTCGAAACCGATATTCACGGCCTTCGCTTCGCGCCCAGTGACGGCGGACGTCGCTATCTTGTCGATTGCATCGCAGGGGAGGAGCAGCAATGATCCCGCGCGACGTGAAGTCTCCGACGGTTGCCATACCGTTTCACAAGATGCTGAAAATCGTCGCTGTCATAGATCGCGATAATTCTCAGGCTCAGGCGCTGGTGTCACAGATCACCGCCCAGGGTTTCGAGGTGGAGGTGCGCGACGACTATTCGGCCGACGTATCTGAGGATGCTGACGTCGGTGCCTATATCGGCTCGGTCGAAGGCGGGCAGTTACCGGCGGCACGAAGCTTCCTTCGCTCCGTGAGGGATATCGGCTTTCGCACGCCGATCTGGGCGATGGCCGATACGCTGACGATTGCTGATATGGATGTCGTGGAAATGGCGGGCGAGGTGGATGGTTTCGTCTATCTCGGCCAGCAGACGCCAACCTTCTATGCCAAGCAGATCGTCTCCAGCGCGGTCAACTACGGCAGGTCGCTCCTGCCACCGTTTTTCGGCGGCATGATGGCCTATGACGGCGAGGCGAACATCGCCTTCGATTGTCCAGGGCATCAGGGCGGCCAGTTCTATCGAAAGTCGCCGGCCGGACAGCTCTTCTTCAAGTATTTCGGGGAGAGCATTTTCCGCAACGACCTCTGCAACGCGGATGTCGATCTCGGCGATCTCCTGATCCATGAAGGCCCTGCCGTCGAAGCACAGAAACAGGCGGCCCGCATCTTCGGGGCGGATCGTACCTATTTTATCCTCAACGGAACGAGCACCTCCAACAAGGTCGTTGCCAACGCGGTGCTGCGCAGCGGCGATCTCGTGCTCTTCGACCGCAACAATCACAAATCCCTGCATCAGGGCGCTCTTGTGCAGGCTGGCGCTATCCCGATCTATCTGCCGACTGCCCGCAATTCCTTCGGCATGATCGGCGCCGTCGATTGGGCGGCGTGGGACGAGGCATGGCTGAGGCAAAAGATAGAGGAGCATCCGCTCGTCGCAGACAAGAGCCGTGCGAAGGCGGAACGACCTTTCCGCCTGGCCTGCATCCAGCTCGCGACCTATGACGGCACGATCTACAATGTCAGCCAAGTGATGGAGAAGATCGGCCATCTCTGTGACTACGTGCTCTGGGACGAGGCCTGGATCGGCTACAATGCCTTCCACCCGCTCTTCGAGGGCCATAGCCCGATGCGGCTAAACGAATTGTCGGCTGATATGCCGGGGTTGTTTTCCACCCAGTCGGTTCACAAGCAGGGCGCAGGCTTTTCCCAGGCATCGCAGATCCACAAGCGGGACGAACATATCAGCGGCCAGCGCAGGTTCGTCGAACACAAGCGTTTCAATGAATCGCTGCTGATGCATGTATCGACCTCTCCTTTCTATCCGCTTTTCGCCTCCCTCGATGTCAACGCCAAGGTGCATGAGGGCAAGGCCGGTGAGATGCTCTGGGACCGCTGCATCGAACTCGGGATCGAGGTGCGCAAGAAGCTGCGCGGCTTCGTGGATCATTACGAGACCAAAGCCGCAAGCGCAGAAGAACAGTGGTTCTTCGATCCCTTCGTGCCAGACAGGGTCTCGGTCTCAGGCTCGAAACATACCGGCGATCTCGCCGACACCAGATGGGAAGATGTCCCAACGCAGATACTGAAACGCGAGCAGCAATGCTGGCGGTTCGATCCGGAGGCAAAATGGCATGGTTATGCAGGCTATGCGCCCGGCTACACCATGGTCGACCCCAACAAGCTCACAATACTCACACCCGGCATTGACCGGAAGACTGGCGGCTATCGCGAATTCGGTATCCCGGCGACTGTCGTCGCCAACTATCTGCGCGAACAGCGGGTCGTGCCAGAAAAATGCGACTTGAACAGTCTCCTGTTCCTGCTGACCCCGGCCGAGGACGAAAGCAAGCTGAACACGCTCGTTGCCAAGCTCGTCAAGTTCAAGAACTTGTGGGACCGCGACGCGCCGCTGCAGGAAGTGCTGCCGACCGTATATGCGGCCAACCGCGAGCGCTATGCCGGTTATACGGTCCGTCAGGTCTGCCTGGAGATGCATTCCTTTTACCGAGAGGCCGGCGTCAAGGAACTGCAGCGCCTTTGCTTCCGCTCCGAGAGCTTCCCGGAGCCGGCAATCGCCCCCAAGCGGGCCTATGAGGCGCTGGTCGCCAACAATGTCGACTATGTGCCGCTGACGGAGGCCGCCGGCCGCATTTCCGCGACGTTGGCACTGATCTATCCGCCGGGCATCGGCGTGATCGTGCCAGGCGAGCGCTGGGACGACAGAGCGCAGCCGATGCGGGACTATTTCCTGGCCTTCGAAGAATCCTTCAACCGGTTTCCGGGCTTCAATTACGAGGTCCAGGGCGTGTTCCAGGAGCGGATCGATGGGCGGATCAAATTCCACACATATGTCGTGCGCGAGTAGGGGTTGGGGAGGATTTCATCATGACAGACAACACCATGCATCTTGCAACTGACGCTACGGCCAAGAAGAAGATGAACCTCGTGCAGCTCACCTTCATCGTTGCTGTCAACATGATGGGATCGGGCATCATCATGCTGCCCGCCAACATGGCGCAGGTCGGCGCAATCTCGCTCCTTTCCTGGCTCGTGACCGCCATCGGCTCGATGGCAATCGCCTATGGCTTCGCTCAGGCCGGGCTGTTCAATCAGCGCCCCGGGGGCATGTCCGCCTATGCGGAAGATGCCTATGGGAAAGACGGCTACTTCATGGTGTTCTTCCTCTATTTCCTCTCACTTGCCGTCGGCAACGTGGCGATCGGCATTTCAGCCGTCGGTTATCTGGCGGGGTTCTTTCCGGTGCTGACCTCGACACCCATCATGACCTGCCTGGCGCTGATCGTGCTTCTGTGGCTGACCACGGCCGCCAATTTCGGTGGTCCGCGCATCACCGGCCGCATCGGCTCCATCACGGTCTGGGGTGTCATCCTTCCCGTTGGTCTGCTGTCGATCATCGGCTGGCTTTGGTTCAGTTCCAGCACCTTTGCCGCAGCCTGGAATCCGAAAGGGCTGACGCTGGGGCAAGGGATGGGATCGAGCATCTCGCTGACGCTCTGGGCCTTCCTAGGCATGGAGTCTGCCGCACAGAATTCCGATGCCGTCGAAAACCCGAAGCGCGACGTGCCGCTTGCCTGCATGTTCGGCACGCTGGGTGCTGCTGTCATCTACATCCTGTCGACGACGGTCATTCAGGGCATCGTGCCGAATGCGGATCTCGCCACCTCCACCGGGCCGTTTGCGCTCGCCTATGCCACCATGTTCAATTCGACGATCGGTTCGATCGTCATGGCGCTGGCGGTATTGGCCTGCCTCGGCTCGCTGCTTGGCTGGCAGTTTACGATCGCCCAGACAGCGAAAACCGCTGCCGATGAGCGGATGTTCCCATCGATATTCTCGCGCGTGAACGAAATGGGAGCGCCTGTGCGCGGCATGATCATTCTTGGCATCCTGCAGACCTGTCTTGCCCTGATGACCATATCGCCGACGCTGAGCGAGCAGTTTTCCGCGCTCGTCAACCTCGCTGTTGTCACCAATGTGCTGCCTTACATCATCGCTCTGTCGGCGCTGTTCGTCATGATGAAGACGGCCCGTGTGCCTCAGGCGAAATACCGGCTGAACGCTACGATCGCACTTATCGGCATGGCCTATAGCGTGTTTGCCATCTACGCCTCCGGCAAGGACGCCGTGCTCGGCGGTATGATCGTCACAGGTATTGGTTTCATCATTTACGGCCTGATCGCTCCGCGTTTCGCCAATGGCGTGAGCGGGGCGCCGACCAAGTAACGGAGGGAGGACCAGACATGTCAAGAAGAAATGGTCGTTGGACGGTCATTGCCGTCTCTGTCCTCACCGCGACGGCTGCTATCAGCACACCCGCGTGGGCGCAGACGCTTGACCGCGTCAGAACAAACAGTGCGTTGAAGCTCGGCTACGATGCGGATGCCAGGCCATTTTCCTTCAACGCCGAACAGGGCAAGCCCGACGGCTACGCTGTTGCCCTCTGCAACAAGATTGCCGATAGCCTGCGAGCACAGCTAAACCTGTCAAAGCTCGATGTGGAATGGGTTTCCCTGTCGGGCGACGCCAAAACGCAAGCCATAGAGAGCGGCGCGGCGGACCTTGTCTGCGGCGCGGAACCGGTGACGCTGACGCGCAGGCAGCAGGTCTCGTTCTCCATCCCTATCTTCCCGAGCGGTACCGGCGCGCTCCTCAGCGCGAGCTCTCCGCTGGCGCTACGCGAAGTGCTGCAATATGGCGAACCGTCGAGCCGTCCCGTCTGGCGCGGTTCACCGGCCCGCACGATCCTGGAGCACAAGACCTTCTCCTCGATTGCGGGCACGACGAGCGAAGGCTGGCTGACCGACAGGATCAAGACTTTCCAGCTCTCTGCAACGGCGACGCCCGTCAATAGCTACCAGCAGGGGATCGAACGCGTGCTGGATGGCAGTTCGGCGGTGCTCTTCGGTGACATGCCGATCCTCATGGATGCTGCCGCCCGCAGCGACAATTCCGGCAACCTCATCGTTCTGCAGCGTCATTTCACGTACGAACCGCTTGGTCTCGAGCTGGCACGCGGCGACGAGGACTTTCGTCTCGCCGTCGACCGTGCGCTGAGCCAAGCCTATGCCGCGCAGGATTTCCGGACATTCTTCACCACTTGGTTCGGGCCGCCGGATGAAGCGACCGTGACATTCTTCCGGCAGACGGCGCTGCCGGAATAGCACTGCGCATTGCGACCGATCATCGACGGTCGAAGAGGGTGGCGCGCTCCGGAGCAGGTCAACCTGACTTGTAACCCGTCTGTATGCCGAAGCTACAAACATGGATTCAGATTACCGGATGGGAGTGGTGGGGTGAGCCTCCTTTGGAAAGAAATTCGTGACAATCCGATGCTGTGGCTGCTCGTCGCGGTACCCGTGGTCTTTGTCGCTGCCAGCGTCGCCCCCGAGGCTCATACTCTGCTTTTCATCCTGTCGGTGCTTGCTGTGATACCGCTCGCCGGTCTCCTGAGCCACGCGACCGAATCCGTTGCGGCAAAAACGGGCGACGCCGCTGGCGGGCTGCTCAACGCCACGCTTGGAAACCTGACAGAACTCGTCATAGCGCTGACTGCGCTTCGCGCCGGACAGTATACCCTCGTAAAATCATCCGTCGCCGGTGCGATTGTCACGAACACGCTGTTCATGCTGGGGGCGTCGTTTTTGCTCGGCGGCCTCAAGCATCACAGTCAGGAGTTCAATCGAGCCAATGCGCGCCTTCAGGCGGGTCTGCTCTTCCTCGCCACGATCGGCCTGCTGATGCCGTCGGCGGTTGCTTCGATGGATTCGGCGTCGGCGACTGCAGTCATCCAAAAGCTCAGCTTCGGCCTGGCGATCCTGCTCATCGTCGGATATGGGTTGGGGCTGTTGTTCACTCTCAAAACACATCGCGAGTCCTTTGCCGCAGCCGAGCACGCCCAGGCGGAGGAAGCGCCGTGGCCGATTGGTACGGCCCTCGCCACACTTGCCGGTGTCACGATACTGGTCGCGCTGGTCAGCGAGATCTTCGTCGAGTCCGTGCAGGAGGCAGCCAAGGTTTTCGGGATGACGCCTGCCTTTGTCGGCTTCATCGTCGTCGCACTGGTCGGCGGCGCCGCCGAAATGGCTTCGGCATTTTCCGGTGCGCGCAAGAACCGCCTCGACCTGAGCGTGGGTATTGCCCTCGGCAGCGCGTCGCAGATCGCGCTGTTTGTCGCCCCCGTGCTGGTATTGTTGAGCTATCTGATCGGTCCGACACCGATGGATCTGCAGTTTGCACCTGGCGTCGTGGTCATGGTTTTCCTGGCGACAATCACGGCGATGTTTGTCACCAATAGCGGGCGCTCGGCATGGTTCATCGGCGTGTTAGTGCTGATGGTTTATATGATCTTCGCCATGACGCTGTATGTTTTGCCCGACCGAACGTAATGGGGCGCATCTGCGGGGAGGGGGCGGTCGTGGACGCGCCTTTGGCAACTGTCGTATGTGAAATGGCCTCTCAGCAGATAGACCCGTGAAACTAGGGCGGAAGATTTGGTGCCGCAACCTACACTTATCCCTGGCCCGAACCGCAGGGAGGTCAACGACGTGCCCTTAAAACCTGACCATAAATTGACCCACAGGGAGATGCGGCGCCTGTTCTTCGTCGCGCTCGCAAGGCAGCTTCGTGTGATCTGGCCAATCCTGTCGGGGATCGTCTCGGTGATGATCGTGTCCGGGCTTATAATCTGGCGCATAGAAAATTGGCGCATCGATGAAGCTGTCTATTTCACTTTCGTCACGGGCCTGACCATCGGCTACGGCGATTTTACCCCCAAACATGTTTCGTCGCGAATATTGTCGTTGGTGATCGGCTTTGCGGGAATTGTGCTGACCGGCATTGTCGCTGCCGTCACTGTAAAAGCTTTGAATGCCGACGATTGGGAACCTTGATTCCGCGTTCGGCTGCGCTCTTACCCTCGGGATCGCGCAATTCAATCTGGTGTGAAGTGATCCAATCGAACCGTCCTTGCGAATAACAAGGGCAGTTCATCAGGAATGAGCGGCGTTCCACTGAGTTCGTACGATTTGCAGGGGGTGAGCAGATATACGGAGCTACTTTATGAGCCGAGAGCGTGGACGAAGGAAATTGATGCTCCGACTTCCCGACATCCGTCATCATCTTGTTGGCATAACCAGCGAGACGCTGGGGGAAATGTTTGAGGCCTACGATCTTGCCGTCGATGCGCTGGACCGTTTCCGAACCCAGCATCCGGGAGAAGACAAACTGATTACCGAATATGAGCAGCTTTGCCTAGAAATAGAGCGGGAGGTTCTCGTCTATTGCGCTGACCGCTGAACCTGTCCGTCGAAACCGGTGGCAGGATCATGCCCTGCTCCGCTTGCTGCGGTCGCAGGCCAGGCCCAGGCTCGCAACAATTCATAGAAGACGCTGAGGACCACCGGTCCCAGGAACAGGCCGAGAAGCCCGTGCGAGAGCGTGCCGCCGATGACCCCGATCAGGATGACGGGCATCGGGGTCGAGAGACCGCGCGCCATCAGTATGGGCTTCAGGACATTGTCGACAACTGTGATCGGTATCGCGAGACAGGTAAAGACAAGAGCGACGGCCGACGGCCAGGAAAACCATGCCCAGATGATCATGGGCAGAAGCACCAGCCCGGGACCCAGCTGCATCACGCAGAGCATGAAGACCGCGAAGGTTAGCGCACCGCGTGCCGGAATGTCGAAGAAGGCAAAGCACAATCCGCAAAGCAGCGTCTGCAGGAAGGCGACGCCGATGACGCCCCGCGAGACATTCCGCACTGTCGTTCCTGCAAGCCTGGCAAAGCCGACACCCTTCTCGCCGGCGATCCGGTTTGCCAGCAGCTGCGTTGCGGCCGCCAGTCGTGTGGCCCGTGTGAGAAACAGGCCGGAGAGCATGATCGAGGCGACGAAGCTCAAGACACCGCCGCCAATCGAGGCGAGCTTTGCGACGACAGCGCCCATCACCTCGCGAATGGGCGCCTGAAACTTGAGGATAGTGGACGCCATGTCGCCGGCAATCTGGTTCCAGGTATTGTGAAGCCGCTCCCCAATGACGGGCCATTCCTTGATGGCTAGCGGTGCTGCAGGCAAGGTGAACTCTCCCGTCCACACCTTGCTGATCAACGCCTGCACAGTGTCTGCGAAATTGACCGCGACCAGGGCGAGCGGCGCGATGATCAGGACGAGGCAACCAACGACGATGACGACCGCCGCAATCACTGGCCTGTTGCCGATCAGCCGCGAGAGTGCATCGAACATTGGAAACAGCGCCACCGCAAGAATGGCTGACCAGATGACGATCAACGCGAAGGGAGCGATAAGCTCCAGGGTCCAATAGGCGAAAAGCCCGATGATGCCCAGTCGGACGAGGTCGCTGACGCGTGCCTCTACCGAAATCTGGCCCGCACCGCTCCTTTGCGGGGTTTCATCGTTGACATGCTCCATGGCTGCATCCATCCCGGCCTGTCTAACCGGACCCATCGTCATGACGTCGTGTCGGGGACCACATGCCGGATAGCGCTATCCTCGACATAGGCCGATGGGCGTTTCTGGCGTTTTCCAAGGTCTGGCGCTTCGAACTTCACGCGTTCATAGGGGATCGATTGCAGGATGTGCGAGATGCAGTTGACCCGCGCCCGCTTCTTGTCATCGGAAGGTACGATCCACCACGGTGCGTGGTTGCTGTCCGTCATCCTCAGCATCTCGTCATAGACGCGCGTATAGTCCCACCAGCGCTGGTAGGATTCGACATCCATGGGGCTGAGCTTCCATTGCCGTAGCGGATCGTCGATCCGGCGCTTGAAACGCCGTTCCTGCTCTTCCTCGCTGACCGTCAGAAAATACTTGAGCAGAATGACGCCGCTCTCGACGATTGCAGCCTCGAAACGAGGTGCCAGCTCAAGGAAGCGTTGCGCTTTCTTATCGCTGCAGAAGCCCATGACCCGATCGACGCCGGCGCGGTTATACCAGCTGCGATCGAAAATCACGATTTCGCCGGCGGCCGGCAGATAGGCGATGTAGCGCTGCATATAGATCTGCGATTTCTCACGGTCGGTCGGTGCGGGCAGGGCGATCACGCGAAAGACACGCGGACTGACCCTTTCCGTTATGCGCTTGATCATCCCACCCTTGCCGGCGGCATCGCGCCCCTCGAAGACGATGACGATCCGTGCACCGGATTTCTTGACCCAGGCCTGAAGATGGGCCAGTTCCACCTGCAGACGGGTGATTTCCTTCTCGTAATCCCACGACTTCTTTTTCTTTTTGCCCTTGCCGGTGCTGGATGCTTCACCATCGGCTAGTTTGGCCTCGTAGTTCTCGTCCATGTCTCCCTCCTCCTGTCATTAAGGGGCAGTACCCGCCGGTGCGGCATCGCCGATCTGGTCGATATCGCCAATCAGCGTCCGCAGGGCTTCTTCTCTGCCATTGAAAATATTCTCGGCTCCAACAGTCTTGAGGACCCCGGCCCGTTCGAGAATGGCGCGGCTCTCATCACTGAGATCGGCGAATGCGAAGATGATGTCTCGCGTCACGAGGATTTCGGCGACGGCTTCGAGCGCAGTCGCGCCGGTGCTGTCGATCTGCGTGATGGCGCTGGCGTCGAGCACCAGGCATTTGGTGTCGGCGGGAAGCGCCTTTGCGACTGACATCAGCCGGATACGGACATAATCTGCGTTATAGAACAGTATACTGCCCTGGACCGCGAAAACCGCGGCGCCCGGGACGGGGCGGGCTTCCGGGTAGCGCTGAAGATCGAAGAAACCGTGCCGACCTTCGATGCGGCCAAGCAGGCCGTCGCGTGGAAACATGGTCTGACGCAGTAGGTAGGCGAAGGTTGCGGCGACGGCGACGATCACGCCGTTGAGAACGCCGAAGCTGATCGCTCCCCACATGGCTATGAGTGCGAAGACGAATTCCATGCGGCTGATACGCCAGATCTTCTTGAGTTCGTGAATATCGATGAGGCTGATGGCAGCCGCCACAAGAATTGCCGCAAGCGCAGGAATCGGAAGAACCCGCAATGCGCCATTCAGGAAAACCAGCGCCGCAATCAGTGTAGCTGCCGAAACGAGCCCGGCGAGCTGCGAAACGCCGCCCGTCGATAGATTTATGGCAGTGCGGGAATCCGACGCGCTGATCGGAAACGAACCGAAAAGGCCAGGCGCGATATTGGCAGCACCGAGTCCGATCAGTTCCTGATTGGCATCAACCTCCTCGCCGGTCCGCGACCCGAAGCTGCGGGCCGTTACGATGCCGGCGCCGAAGCTGACCAGAAAGATCGTGGCCGAGCCGAGCACGATCTTGTCGATCGGCATCTTATAGAATGCCGGCAGCGAAAAGCTCGGCATCCCGCTCGGCAAGTCGCCGACGACAGCGATGCCACGGCCCTGAAAGTCGAAGATCGCTGACAGGATGACCGAGACGACGACGACCAGAACCGGGCCTGGAACTTTCAAATTAAAGCCACGGACGATCCAGAGCAAAGCGAACATCGCAAGCCCGAGAGTGAGCGAAGGCCAGTGGATCAGGTTGCTCTTGGCAAACAATTCGACCAGCGGCGAGATCAATCCCTCGGATTCGATTTTTACACCGGTGAACCGGCCGATCTGTCCGACAAGGATTGAAAGCGACACGCCGGCGAAAAAGCCGACCAGGATCGGACGGGAGAGGAAGCTTGCGAGGACACCGAGCCTCAGTAGCTTCGCGGCGATGCAGCAGATGCCAACCCCCAGCGCAAGCGCCGAAGCGATGGCCACCCGGTCGACATCCGTCCCTGCGGGTTCGGCTATGATGATGGTGCCCATCGCCGCCGCAAGCACAGTCATCGTCGCAGCATCGGGCCCGACAATCAGCAGCCTGGAAGGCCCGAAAATCGCATAGGCGATCGGCGCGACAATGCTCGCATAAATGCCGGTCTCAGGAGGCAGACCGGCAATGGCAGGATAGGCGATCGCACTCGGCAGGCCGACGGCGGCGATCGACAGCCCGGCCGGGATATCGCTCCGGAACCAGGCCTTGTTGAAACCGGCCAAGCCTCGCAACACTGGAAGACTGCTTATCACCGCGGACTCCTCTTGCTTCCTCAAGCTTCTCCGGCATCAAATCGCTGGCGGAGAAACGATCGACGCCTCCCAGCTGCGATCCTCCCGGCGGAAGGCGGGCCAGATGAACAGGAACGGCCAGATTTCATGCAGGATGAACACGCTCACCCATCCGGCGACACGGATGGCGGCCTCATGGGGATGATTTCTTGCCTTAGCCATGAGTTGAGGAATGTCGTGGATTTCGATCACCGCGTAGGAAAGAGTGACGACGACAAAGACCAGCACGCCTAAGGCAAAACAGTCGAGAAACACAGTCGCTCCCTTCGGGCTGGCCTTGCCGAGCCGTTTGATCGCTATCGACAGCGGTATATTAAGCTCGTTTTGGTGCTGAGGCCCGTAGCATCGCGTAAGCTCTATTGAAGCACTGGAAGTTCTGCCGTTTGCGGAGATCATCTCTGCGTGAAGGGAAAGAGGGCGGGATCAAAGAGGCAGCGGTCATGGCGGCGTTCGCGCCGGGGATGCCGGCAGCCTTTCGAAAGCCGGCTAACGTAAGATCGTGTATTTTACGTCTGCTGCCGATCGTTCTGATATATACTTTTTCTCGTCTGCTTAGCGCAATTTGACAGCGGGGCGGGGATGGTGCCGGGAGAACAAGGTTCGACATTTTTGTCCGCCCTGGAGACGGCTGAGACTTATTTTCCCGACCAGAAGCGGCTGGTGCAGCGGCTTTTTTATGTAAACGAGCAATTTCACAGCATGTGTGAGGATCTCACTGCTGCGGCACAGGCTTTGGCGCACGTTGAGCGCTTACCGGAGGAGCTTCGGGAAGCGCGGCGGCTGGAATATGCGGGTCTCGTCGATGCCCTGTTGAAAGAGATGGGGGAGGCGATTGCCCAGTCGAAAATTGTGGTGCTCAGGCCGTTCCCGCAGACCGGCCCCAAATCTTCGTAAGCGTATCTATCATTCAATGGTCCAAGGGAGTTACGTGCGTGATGAAAGCAATATCCCGCAAACTGCTTGGTGGATTCTCTGCGCTGGCGATTATTGCGTTGCAACCGGTGCTCCCAGCGCGAGCACAGACGCAGGTCCCTCTACCAACGGCGGCTCCCGCGCAGGCGAGTGCCGACCAGCCCGCAGCTGCGCTTCTTTCCGATGACGAGCTTGAAGTGCTCGTAGCGCGGATCGCGCTCTATCCGGATGAGCTGGTTGCGGCAATTTCGGCAGCCTCGCTCTTTCCTCTGCAGATCGTCGAGGCGCAGCGCTTCCTGGAGGCAAAGAAGAAAAATTCTGACCTCAAACCCAAGAGCGATTGGGACGGCAGCGTCGTCTCGCTGCTCAATTATCCTGACATCGTCAAGATGATGAGCGAGGATCTCGACTGGACCCAGTCCCTTGCCGATGCGCTCACCAATCAGCAGAAGGATGTCCTGATCGCCATCCAGCAGCTTCGCGACGAAGCGGTGGAAAAGAACATTATCAAAACGGATGACAAGGTCACCGTCGTCACCGAAAACGACAACATCATCATCCGGCCGACCGATCCGGAGAAGATCTATATCCCGCAGTATCCGCCAGAAATGCTGTATGAACCGGGTTATGTGTCGGCGCCGATCTCCTATTATCCCGATTATTACGACAACTATTATTACCCCGGGGCGGCGTTCTTTGCGGGCGCTGTGACCGGCCTTGCCTGGGCGGCCGTCGTTAACTGGGATGACTGGGGTGTATGGGGCGGCCGCTGGGATGGCGATATCGACATTGACTGCAACAATTGCCTAAACGACCGTAACTTCAACGGAAAGATGAAGTGGAACGACGTCGACTGGAGCAATGTCGACCGCAGCAAATTGAACATCAGCAAGGACCAACTTGCGAAAATCGACCGGTCGGCGATCAAGTCCGGCCTGCAAGGCGATAATCGCAACCAGCTGCGCAACAAGGCCAAGGACATCCAGGCGAGCCAGTTGCCCGGCAATCGGGCCAACGCGGCACGTGCGCAGGATATTCGGAAAAACACGGCGCAGGGCCTGAAGGATAGACCGCAGGCAAATCGGCCAACGGCAGGAAATCGACCGGCGGCGGCCAATCGCCCAACGGCTGCAAATCGACCCGAGGCTCGTCCTGAGAGAGCAGCCAATCGTCCATCCAAGCCTGCGCAGAAATCCGTCAAGAAGCCCAACAAGCCGCAAATGGCCTCCAGACCCGACAATCGCGGTCGGCAACCAAGCGCACTTGGCAACGTCCAGTCCGGTCGCCGTGAAGCTGTCGCCTCGAAACGGGGAGCACAGAGCATGGGCGCCCATCGCCAGTCAGCTCGCCCCGCCCAGCATCGGCCGCGCCCGCAGGGTGGCGGCGGTCGTGGCGGCGGTGGCGGCCGTGGTGGCGGACGGCGGTGAGACCTCTTTCCAGCTCAGGGAGCTACATGATGAGACGCCAATCGACCATAATTCCGCTCATGTTGGCAGCAGCGCTTTGCGCGATGCCAGCTGCGCCGGCGCTTTCGCAAGCGCAGACAAATCTCGCCGAATACAAAGCGGCAACGTCCTCACCGAAATTCGACAGTCCGGAGCTCGCGCTCGACAAGCTGAAATCGGTGCTGGGCTCCAGCAATATCGACGATCTTGCCGCTCTGCTGGGCCTTAAGGCGGACAAGCTGCGCTCCAGCAACGAGGCGATGATCGCTTACGGATTGATCCGCGAGGGCGCCGAGCGGCAGGCGGTCTTGCGGGATTTCGAAGGCATGAGGATTGTTGCGATCGGCGATCGGCTCTGGCCGTTGCCGTTTCCGCTGACCGAAGGCAAGGACGGCAAATGGTCCTTCGACACTGAGCGCGGCCTCGAAGAGATCGTCAATCGCCGCATTGGCGAAAACGAACTCGCCACCATCGACACCATACATGAATATGTGGCGGCCCAGTATCAATATGCATCGGAGGATCGCGACGGCGATGGCATCTATGAATTCGCAAAGAAATTGATCAGCAGTCCTGGCAAGCTTGACGGGTTGTATTGGGATCCGAACCTCTATCCTGAGGAAAGTCCGGCAAGCGCGCTCGTCGAGACGGCAGCCTTCGGTGCCGCCAAGCGCGGGGAGGGCTATTTCGGCTACCGTTACCGCATCCTAACATCTCAGGGTGACAACGTACTTGGTGGCAAGCAAAGCTACGTCATCAACGGTTATATGACCGGCGGCTTTGCGCTGATTGCCTGGCCGGTCAAATACAGGGTCACGGGCGTACAGACATTCATGGTCAATGGCGCAAACGTCATCTACCAGAGTGATCTTGGGGCCCAAACGGACGCGCGCGCGGCAGCGATCAAGGATTTCAACCCGGACGCCAGTTGGACCGTGGTAAGCGAATAGAATTCAGCCGGCACGGCTCTGCGCCGCCGGCGAAAGACGCAAGGCAGCCGCCATGGCGCGGTTGGAGTATCGCTTCTTGCCCGCAACTTCGAGCCCCAGCCATTGAGGCAGGTTCGGTTGCTCATCCTCGACCGCCTTTCGGTCTCGGCGAGTGTCAGCCCCTCATAGGCGCCGGCAAAGACATCCACATCCCAACTCTTGCCATCATGGAGAACGCGATAGCGGGTTTTTTCGATGATACGGCCTCCCGCGCGGAGCAAGAGATCGCGCGGGCCTCCTCGACCGGAATCTCATACTCATATTCCTGCCGGGCAAGGCCCGGCGCACGAAATTTGATCGTTAGGCGCGCCGAGCACCCATCGATCAGGCGGACACGGATAGGGTTTTGATCGCGCCGGCAAAGATAGGCCCGTTGCAGCACATGCGGCTCGCCGGCGCAAACGCGCCAGCTGTCGTTGTGGACCAGGAACTTTCGCTCGATCTCGGTCGCCTTCAATTCGATATTCCTTCGCTCATGCCTGCTGTTGCCGGTCAGTTGACAGGCGGTTCCCAGGTGAGGAAGAAGCCTACATCTCCGAGCATGCCATCGGGAAAATTGATGATCATCGCCTTGAGCCCGTAACCCTGCGGTTTGGCGACCTCCTCGAACAGTTCGAGAAGCTCCTTTGCTTTGCCCTGTAATGTCTTCTGCCAGCCGGGCAGGTTGTTATTGATGGCGCGACCGCTATCCGTGCAGAAAGTCGATGGAAAACTGTAGATCAGCGCCTCGTATTTACCGTCTGCGGCCGCTTTCGTAACCAGCCGTTTAACGACCGCGCGTTCCGTTTCCCCGATCTGTTTGCGGAAAAAATCCTCGACGAATTCGGCATGTTTCTTTGCCTCACGTGCTCTGATCTTTTCGTTGCGCTCCATTTCCAGAAGCTGGAGTTCCAGAGCATGTTTGCGCAGGTCCTCTGCGCTCGTCATAGATTGGGATGTGGGCGTCCCACTTAATGTCATCGCCGGCTCCTCCAGAATGAGGATGATGATAGAGCGCACGGGAAGACGAGGGCAGTAAAATACACGTCCATTGCGGTAGGATACGGTATTTTACGCTGGCTTATGTCCAGCTGTAGTCACCCTAACGATCATGCGATCGATTTCCGAAATCCTTCCCTTAAATTAGCCTTTTCTACTAAATGTCGTTGCCGTCATGGCGACATGGGACTATCGTCGACGACCGCATACTGCAGGTTGTGATCAATCGGATTCGGGGGGACCGATGGCAAATGCAGGCGTTGACAGAGCTTGCGGCAGCGCATCTTCGCAGGAGGAGGTGCTGCAGCAACTTGAGCGCATTCTATCCAGCCCGGAGTTTCGACTTCCCGAGCGGGCGGGGCGATTCCTTGAATTTATTGTAAACGAAACACTTGCGGGCCGGCGCGAGTATCTGAAGGCCTTTACCATAGCACAGGCTGTTTTCGGCAGGGATGCAAACTTCGATGCCCAGCAGGATCCCTGTGTCCGCATCGAGGCCGGCCGGCTGAGGCGGGAGCTGGAACACTATTACCTAACCGCCGGCAGCACTGACCGGATCATCATCACGGTTCCCCGCGGCGGCTATGTACCGGTCTTCGACGTCAGACAGGATATCGAGCACGCGGATATCTCAAGCTTCGGACGAGCCCCTCGGCCTATATCCGGACGAGATGACGCTGAGCAGGTCAATGTCATCAGGAACACGACCAGCCGAGCCGGGGCGGGCAGGCATCTTTCGCGCCTCCGATATTGGCTTCTTGCGGGAGGCGTGGGGATCGTCCTTGTCTTGATGGCAGCGATGCTTCAGCATGCCAACTTGTTCGACACGGAAACCAAAGCGGTGAGGGGAGTAACCAGTCGCCCAACGATCGTTGTCGAGCATTTTGAAAGTGCCTCTGATGGCGGGCATGCATCCGATATTTCTCGAGGTATCACAGACGATATCATCGAAAAGCTCGTCCCTTTCAACGATATTATCGTGGTCGCCCCCCTGCCGCGCAATCGAGCGGGCCAGGCGTCGTCGCAGCCACTCTATGCTCTCCAGGGAAGCGTGCGGTTGGAAGGCAACACCTTGCGCTCAACGGCAAGGCTCGTGCGACGGGTGGATGGAGTTGTCATCTGGGCAAACAATTACGATGCCGACATGAAAGTGCTGGGTATCCTGCAAGCGCAAGCGAGCCTTGCAGAACACATCGCGACGGCAGTGGCGCGGCCGTTCGGCGTCATGTTCAAGGCGGACACCGCAAGCATTGCCGGAGGTCCGGACGCTTTTTCCTGCATCCTGTCCTACTATAGCTATCGCAGCGAGATGACCGTGAAGGCCCATGAGGTTGCGAAGTCCTGTCTGCAGCGGGCCGTCGAGAAGACGCCCGACGACTCCAATGTTGCTGCCTTCCTTTCGCTGGTTCATCTCGATGAGTTCCGCTTTCCGTATCAATTGAATACCAAGCCGACCGCCGCCACGCTCAATCTTGCAAAGGAGCTTGCCGAACGCGCCGTGCAGCTCGACCAGAAGAATGCGCGCGCCCTTCAAGCGCTAATGCTCGCCAACTTTTTCAGCAATGACATGGTCGCAGCCCTGCGCGCCGGCGAGGCCGCCTATGCCAGCAATCCGAATGACACGGAAGTGGCAGGTGAATACGGCTTGCGTCTGTCGATGTCGGGAGAATGGAGCAGAGGCTGTGAACTGATTTCCGAGGCCATCAGCAGGAACGCCGGGCCGCGCGGCTATTACGAGGTCGGGATGGCGCTCTGTGCCTTCATGCGGGGTGACACGCAAGCCGCGGAACTTTGGTCGCGCATGTCGGACTTGAACTACAACCCGATGCATCGCCTCGTCTTGCTCTCTATTCTCGGCACCCTTGGAAAGACGGCCGAAGCAAAGGAGCAACTCGATTGGATCCAGCTTCGGTCACCCGCACTGATCCCGAACGTCAGGCGAGAAGTCGCCAAGCGGCTGGCCCGGGCCGAGGACCAGGAGCGTTTCCTTGCCGGCTTGAAGGCCGCCGGACTGCCTGTTTCAGATGACAAAGCGTCCCTTAATTGAAGTGGGTATCGCGTATTGCTGTGACAGCAGCACTCAGGCAACCGTTCTCCAGTGAGCAATCTTGCGGCGTTCGTCCAATCCAATCTGAGAGTAGGTGCGCTTCATTGCGTCGTCCTCGCGATTGGTAACCCGTTGGCATCATTCGCAAGTCGCACTTCATTCTAGAATCCACCCGGGCCCGCATAATGTGGTGGAGAAGCTAACCCAAGTGCATCATGGCCGCCTTGGAGGGTAGGGCATCAGCCACCCTCGCGCAAATAGGCAGCAAAGGCTTCGGCGGGGGTCCGGTATCCGAGGCATTTGCGAGGCTGTGAGTTTAGATGATGCGCCAACTCGGT